>NZ_NFKI01000063.1 GCF_002160305.1 Pseudoflavonifractor sp. An184 | reverse complement strand
GCTGCTCTGGCCGGGAACTGAGCTTTTACCGCAAACTTTCTTGGCGGGCCCCCATTGGGGGCCCGCTTCGCTTTGGCTTCGCGGCCATGGAATAGACCTCGGGGCCCCAATAAAGGGGTTCCCCGCCCGAGCCCAGCGGCAGCGGGTCGGGTGGGGAGAGGAGGAGCAAGGGAGCGGGCGCAGTTTTCGCCGTCAGGCGGAAACGGAGACAAGCGGACTTTGCGACGACGATGGGGCGGCGCCGAATGGCGCGTACAAGCGTTTTGTCCCCAGGACAAAACCTTGGCGGAAGGGCGGCTTTGCCGCCCTGAGCATTTGAATCCCAGCGGGGCCCCGCAAAATGGAACATTTTGTGGGACCTATTCCATGGCCATCATCACCGCCGCTCTGGCCGGGAACTGAGCTTTTACCGCAAACTTTCTTGGCGGGCCCCCATTGGGGGCCCGCTTCGCTTTGGCTTCGCGGCCATGGAATAGACCTCGGGGCCCCATCGCAGATGGGGCGGCGCTAAAGCGCCGTACAAGCGTTTTGTCCCCAGGACAAAACCTTGGCGGAAGGGCGGCTTTGCCGCCCTGAGCATTTCAATCCCTACGGGTCCCCGCAAAATGGAACATTTTGTGGGACCTATTCCATGGCCATCATCACCGCTGCTCTGGCCGGGAACTGAGCTTTTACCGCAAACTTTCTTGGCGGGCCCCCATTGGGGGCCCGCTTTTTTGCGCTCCGCCCAGCGCGGCAGGCGGCTTTTCAAGAAAAATCCACCCAGTTTGAAAAAAATTCTTGACTATATACCAGGTGGATACCCTACACTGGGGGTGTAAGGAGGGGGAAACCATGACCATCAAGGAATTGGAGCGGCGCACCGGCCTGCCCAGGACCAGCATCCGGTTCTACGAACAAGAGGGGCTGCTCACCCCGGAGCGGCGGGAGAACAACTACCGGGACTACTCCGAGGACAACGTGCGCACCCTGGAGAAGATCAAGCTGCTGCGGCGGCTGAGCCTGGACCTGGAGGCCATCCGCCGCCTCCAGGCGGGGGAGCTCTCCCTGAGCCGGGCCCTCGCCGGGCAGGCCCTGGCCCTGGAGGGGGACCGGGACGACCTGGAGCGGTACGCCCAGGTGTGTGAGGAGCTGAGCCGGACGGAGACCTCCTACGACGACCTGGACCCGGAGCCCTGGCTGGCCGCCCTGGAGGAGAAAAGCCTCCCCCTGTCCCGGCGGGTGGACCCGGCGGAACAGGACTCCATCGCCGCCGCCCCCTACCCCTGGCGGCGGTACTTCGCCCGGGCGCTGGATCTGAGCCTGGCGGGCATTCTCTGGTCCGCCCTGCAGTACCTGGTCCTGCACTGGTACTGGCCGGAGTTTGGGCTGATGGGCTTTGCGGACACCCTCGTCTCCGCCTGGGGGGCCTGGCTGTTCCTCCTGGTTCTGGAGCCCATTCTGCTGTGCACCTGGGGGTACACCCCCGGCAAGCGGCTGCTGCGGCTGAAGGTGCGCCGGGAGGACGGGAGCAAGCTGGACTTGGAGCGGGCCGTCATCCGGACCGCCTGGATCTTTCTCCGGGGCTTTGCCCTGGGCGTTCCCCTCCTGAATATCCTGTGTCTGGGCACCTGCTACGACAGGTGCATCAAAGACCAGGTGATGCCCTGGGACCAGGGACTGCGGTACACCGTCCGGCCCGCCGGGAAGAAGCGGGTGGCGGCCTACGTGGCCATTTCCCTGCTGTTCCCGCTTCCGAGCATGGCCATTGTGAGCGAGAGCTGGCGTCTGCCCAACCCCGACGGCCCCCTCACCCCCGAACAGGTGGTGGAAAATTATAACTTTCTGGAGCGGCGGGTGGAGAGCCTATGGGGAGAGCGGCCCCAGCTGTCCCTGGAGCCGGACGGCCGCTGGCGGGAGGCGCCTCCCGTCTATCAGGATCTCCAGGAAGGCTGGATGTGGCTGGAACTGGAGGACAGCGAGTGGGGCCCGGTGGAATTTTCCACAGACGAGGATGGCTATGTCACTGGATTCTCCGTCACCTGGTCCCCCCGCGGGAGCTCCTACGGGGAGAAATTAGATCTCTGGTGGCCCACTACCGAGTTTCTGCCCAACCTGTTTCTGGCTCTCTCCCCGGGGGCGGAGGACTGGTCCTTCCCCTGGCAAAAGACGTTCTCTGACAAGCGGGTGGACGCCGTGGGCTTGGCCCTGGCGCTGGACCAGGTGGACTTCTCCCAGACGGGCAGCCGCCTGTCCAGCCAGCGGGAGGACCTGGGCGGCCTCACCGGGACGGTGGAGGTGCTGGACAGCCAGGGCTACCAGTCCACCATCGAGACGGGGCGGCTTCTTCAGGAGGACCCTGGAAACGGGGTGCTGGTCCTGCGGTTCACCGCCGCGCTTTCTGATTGACAATCTCCTCAAAGACCCAGTACAATAGGGGCGGAAGTTTTGGAAGGAATGTTCCGCCCCGGGTACTGTGAGAAGGAGCCCGGGGCGGGGAAAGCGAGGTTACCTGCTATGTCCGATTTTCTGTACGAGGTGGACGGCCACCTGGCCCGCCTCACCATGAACCGCCCGGAGCATCTGAACTGCTTCAGCGAGGAGATGATCCACCTGTGGACCGCCGCCCTGGAGGACATCCGGGACCGGGACGACATCTACGCGGTGCTCCTGTCCGGCAACGGCAAGGCCTTCTGCGCCGGCGGCGACGTGAAGGCCATGGCCGCCGGGGACGGCTTCTTTGAGAGCCACGACGACATCACCTCCACCGCCCTGGCCCGGAAAAACTCCCTGTGGAAGGGCATCCAGCGCATCCCCCTGATTCTGGAGGAGATCGACCGGCCAGTGGTGGCCAAGATCCACGGCCCCGCCGTGGGCGCGGGGCTGGATATGGCCCTCATGTGCGACGTGCGCATCGCCGCCGAGAGCGCCTCCATGTCCGAGAGCTACTTCAACGCCGGCATCGTCCCCGGGGACGGAGGGGCCTACTTCCTGCCCCGGCTGGTGGGCCGGGACAGGGCCCTGGACATGTTCTGGACCGCCCGCACTGTAAAGGGCGAAGAGGCCGAGCGGATGGGCCTGGTCACCCGGGTGGTCCCCGACGAGGAGCTGGACCAGTTTGTGGAGGAGTACATGCAGAAGCTGCTGGAGGCCCCCCAGCAGGCCATGCGCCTGACCAAGCGGGCCATCCACGAGAGCGAGCAGAGCACCCTGCGGGCCTCCCTGGACATGGTGTCCTCCTTCATGGGCATCGTCACCGAGCTGGACGACTACCGCACCCGCACCGCCGCCCTGGTGGAGAAGCTGGAGAAGAAGCACAAGCGGAAGAAGAAGGAGTCGTAAGGATTTTGGGACCGCCGTCCGCGGCAAGGCGGGTGGGGACGCCTGCCTTGCCGCGGACGGCCTCATCTCCCTCGCAGGGCCTGGTCCCAGACCGGCCCGCCGGCGGTCTTTGGCCGCCCGTGAACCTATCTGCATGATTTCTTTTGGCTCCAATAAAAAACAGCCGCCATCCGGCGGCTGTTTTGCGTTATTCAGCGGAGATCATATAGTAGTACACCGGCTGTCCTCCGGGCAGCAGGTTGACCTCGGCGTTGGGGCAGGCGGCAGTGAACTTCTGGGCGGCCTCCTGGGCCTGTTCCTCGGTCACATCCTCCCCGTAGAAGATGGAGAGGAACTCGGCGCTCTGGATGTCCTCCGAACGGGCCAAGCGGTCCAGCAGGGCGTCCAGGTCCCGGTCGGTGCCGAAGAGCTGGTGCTCCATCAGGGCCAGGTAGTCCCCCTCCTTGATGGCGAAGCCGTCAAAGTCGGAGTCCCGGGCGGCGTAGGTGATCTCGGCGGTGCGCACCCGCTGTGCCGCCTCGGTCATGATCTGGGTGAGCTCCTCCCGCCCGGCGTCCGGGTCCACCGCCAGCATGGCGGCGATGCCCTGGGGCACCGTCTTGGTGGGAAGGACCACCACGGTCTTGTCCTCGCACAGGCGGACGCACTGCTCGGCCGCCATGATGATGTTCTTATTGTTGGGGAGCACATAGACCACGTGGGCGGGGGTGCGGTCGATCTCCCTTAAAATGTCCTCGGTGGAGGGGTTCATGGTCTGTCCCCCGGAGATGATCCCGTCCACGCCCAGGTCCCGGAACACGGCCTCCAGACCCGCGCCGGCGCACACGGCCACATAGCCGTACTCCTTCTCGGGGGCGGCCTTCACCGGCTCGGCCGGGGCGCAGCCCTGGTTCTCCAGCTCCTCCTCCACGGCCTCCAGGTCGTCGGTGCTCTGGACATGCCGCCCGGCGGCCAGATCCTCCGCCTGGGTGCGCATGTTCTCGATCTTGGCCAGCTCCAGGGTGCCGTACTTCTGGGCCTCGGTGAGGGCTGCCCCGGGGATGTTGGTGTGGACGTGGACCTTGAAGGCCTCGTCGTCCTCGCCGATCACCAGGCTGTCGCCGATGCCGTTGAGGTAGGTGCGGAAGGGCTCCAGATTCACATGGGGGGAGGGCTTCCGGACGATGAACACCGTGTCGAAGGCGAAGGTGATCTCCTCGGCGGACAGGGCGCCGAAGTCGGCCTTCTCCTCCTCGGGCTCCTCCTCGCTCAGCTCGGGCATGGGCCTGCCCTGGAGCTGGTCCAGCATGCCCTGGAGGATGATGAGGAAGCCCTTGCCGCCGGCGTCCACCACCCCGGCCTTTTTCAGCACCGGGTTCTGGTTCACCGTGTCCGCCAAAGCGGTCTGGCCCTCCTCGATGGCGGCGGCGAGGACCGCCTCCGCGCAGTTGTCCTCCCGGGCGGCGCCGGCGGCCCGGGCGGCCGCCATGCGGGAGACGGTGAGGATGGTGCCCTCGGCGGGCTTCATCACCGCCTTGTAGGCGGCGGCCACGCCGAAGTCCAGGGCGATGGCCAGGTCCCGGCCGTCCATGGTCTCCCGGTCCTTGATGGCCTTGGCGAAGCCCCGGAACAGCAGGGACAAAATAACGCCCGAGTTCCCCCGGGCCCCCCGCAGCAGAGCGGAGGCGGTGGCCTGGGCGGCCTGCCCCACGGTGTCGTAGGATTTCTTTTTCATCTCTCCCGCGGCGGCGGCGATGGTCAGGCTCATGTTGGTGCCCGTGTCGCCGTCCGGGACGGGGAACACGTTCAGGTCGTTGACCTGCTGCTTTTCCACAGAGATAGCGGCGGCGGCGTGGATGACCATCTGCTGAAAGGCCGCCGCGTCAATGGTTTGTCTCATATCGGCCCAGTTCCTTTCTACATTGTCCGTCAAAACCGCATGGAGTCCACGCAGACGTCCACAGATTTTACTTCCACGCCGGTGGTCTTGCTGACCACATAGCGCACTTCGCTCATGATGGACCGGCATACCGCCATCAGATTGACCCCGTTTTCCACGATGATGTGCAGCTCGATGGAGACGGTGCCGTCCTCATTGTAATATACCTTCACGCCCTTGGCCATG
Organism: Pseudoflavonifractor sp. An184; assembly: GCF_002160305.1. Lineage (GTDB taxonomy): Bacteria > Bacillota > Clostridia > Oscillospirales > Oscillospiraceae > Lawsonibacter > Lawsonibacter pullicola. The sequence continues at coordinate 11,294 of NZ_NFKI01000063.1, read as the reverse complement.
GACTCCCGCTTGAGCAGGTGGACCAGCCCGTCCGTCTTGGACCGGACGGCCATGCCCTTGACGCCGTAGCAGTTGGTGGCGGCGCTGCCGGTGACGGCGGTGAAGACCTCGCTGCTGATGCGGATCTCCCCTAAGTCGTTTTGCAGTTTCATAAGCCGTTACCTTCCTTTCGCTGGGGTCTTTGTATTCTATGGTCTTATTGTAGTCGATTTCCCTGGGAATTACAAGTAGAATTTGGCGGGATGGACAATCGGCCTTCCCCCTGGAAGGGGGGAGGCTTTCGGGCGGCCTTTGGCCGCCTGCCTCATCCGTCTGGCCTAACGGCCAGCCACCTTCCCCTAAAGGGGAAGGCAGGGAGATAGGCCTTCAAAGCCTTCCCCTTTAGGGGAAGGTGCCCCCGAAGGGGGCGGATGAGGTATCCCGTATTCCTAAACCGGTACCGTTGGTTCGGCAAAGCTAGGCGCAGATGTGGAACCGCACCGGCCTCAATTTTCCACACAGCCAGGGCCCAGTGGCCCGGAAGGAATCGCAGAGGCCACTCAGATTTTGCGCGCCGGAACTTTTCTGCCTGACCAAAGGGGTAACCCCCGTAAATGGGGTCCGGGGAAAGGCGAATATGAGCACGAAGTGCTCATCTGGAGCCGTCCCCGGGGGCGTTTTGCCTACTTTGCCGCCATGGGCAAAGTAGGTCGCCGCCCGCGGGCGGCGAAATCCCCCTGCAAGAAACGGAACCGCTCTATACATTGCCCCCTCATCCGCCCCAGTGTGCGCACTGGGGCACCTTCCCCCCAGGGGGAAGGCTTACGGGCGGCTGATAGCCGCCCCTACGAAATAAACGCAAATATACGTAGGGACCCAGACCCGCCCGCTTTGCCTGCGTTTTATTTGGAATGACCTTTACTGAATGTCAATAAATGCGGTCCCCCGTGATATCATCACCACAGGATGCACAGAAAAAATAACAGGAATGTGAGCATAGCTTCTTACCATCCTACGGTTTTAAACTATGGTTAACCAGGAGGTGATTCCATGCGGCTTGACAACGAATTGGTGATCCGACCCAAACGGCCTAAGGGAGACGACGGATACCGGACATTTTCGGTGCGCCTCCGGAATGAAATGGTGGACCGCATGGATGAGATCGCCCAGGAGACTGGGCACAGCCGAAATGAGTTGATCGGTATTTTTTTGGACTATGCACTGGAACACTGCCGCTTGGAAAGGAGCGAGGACCTTGTACCACTGTGAACAAAACCCTATCCCCACAGCCCTCCGCCACGCCGCCCTGGGGAAGCTGGTGGAGGAGTACCTGTCCGCCCTGCCGCCGGAGCGGCTCCAGGCGGAGGCGCACGCCCAGGCGGAGGAGGCGCTGGCGGAGATTTTCGACATCCTGGAGGACCCGGAGCTGGACGACCCGGCGTGTATGCAGAAGATTGAGGCCATTGTGACGGTGTACCACCGGCGGCTGGGGGTGCACAGCACCCGCCACTGGGAGCAGGACTGAGAAAAACAAAACGCCCTCCCGGCGGTTGACAAACCTGGGAGGGGTGGTATAATGAAAATGAAGAGCGCCGCTGTGACGGTTAGCCCTCAATGCAAGTGAGCACAAAAATCATGCTGACCGCTTGGGTACCAGCCGAGCGGTCAGCACGTTTTTATGGATGATGAAAAAGACTGGGCCCTCCCCGCTGGGGAGGGCCCGCAGCTTGTCAAAAAACCGCTGTTGAGTAGAACTCGCCTCAGTTTTGGCGGGGGAGCTCGAGGGGGCGGCAGCCCGCCTCGAGCGGGATCGAATGCCCCGAATGCCTTGCACGGCAAGGCGTTCGGCGAGCGCAGCGAGAACTTTTCCGCCGCGCAGCGGCGGAAAAGTAACGGCATTTTTGCAGGCTGTCGGAAAAGTCCTTGGACTTTTTTGACAGCCTGTGGGCCCTCCCCGCTGGGGAGGGCCCGGTTTTTTGTCAATTTCCGTCCTCTGCAAACAGACCCTCCATTCCGGCGGCGAACCGGTCCAGGCGGTCCTGGATGCCGGGGGCGGAGAGGGCCTCGCCGGGGGCGTTGGCGGTCTCCAGCAGGGCGAACCGGGGCGGGAGGTAGAAGGACTTGTTCATGTTCAGGGCGGAGATCAGCTGCCGGGCCACGGTGTCGCTGCCCGAGTAGCCGGACACCACCAGGGCGAACACCGCCTTGTCGTAAAACCGGGTCTGCCGGAACAGGGCGGTGAGGCGGTTGATAAAGGCGGTGAGATTGGCGGACAGGGCGTCGTTGTAGTTGGGGCACATGAGGATGAGGGCGTCCGCCTTTCGCACGGCTGGGTAGACCTCCTCCGACATAACGCCGCCGTAGAAGCAGCCCCCACGCTCGCCGAAGTGGAGGCACATGGTGTAGGGGCAGCCGGAGCAGTCGGACAGGGTGCCGTTGCGCAGGCCGATCTCCTCCACCTGCCACCGGGGGGACAGGCGCTTCTGGAGCTCCCCCCACAGGGCCATGGTGTTGGAGGTGTGGTGGCTGGAGGCGTGGAGGGCCAGCAGATTGGGCCGCTCCCGGGCGGGGAACACGAAGGTCTCCGCCTGGCCGGCCAGTTCCCGGGCAGCCGCCTCATAGGCCCCCGCCAGGTCGGCGCCCAGGTTTTTGGCCTGGATGCGGAAGTTGGCCAGGGAGCCGGTGGCCTCCACCAGGGGACGGCCCACCAGGGCGCATCCCGCCTGGTTCATGGCCAGGGCCAGCTCGGCCGCCGTGGACTTGGTGTAGAGCTCCCCGGGCCCGTCCACGATCAGGCCGCCGGTGCAGCCCTCCAGCAGATTTGTCTCCCGGCGCAGGCGGGCCAGCATGCGGAAATATTCGAAGTTCTGCCCCGCCTCATCCAGGGGCAGGGCGAATAAAATCCGGGGATATCTGCGCCGGTCCAGGTCCTCCGCCCGGCGGATCACCTGGACCTCCCGGCCCGCCAGGGCCCGGGAGAGCACCCGGTCCAGGCGGGCCTGCCGAGCCGGGCCGTCCAGGGAGGGGTAGTATACAGTCAGGGACATGGGTGACACCTTCGTTTCTTTTTTGACAGAGGGGGCCGCTCGGCGGCGCGCGCTGTTTCCTCTCTTTTGTAGGGCGCGACGACTCGGCGCGCCGTTCAGCAGGATTTCGCCCTGCGGGGCGAGTTTCTTTCCCAGCGATGGGAAAGAAACCAATGGCCCAGGCCACCCTCTCTTGCCCCTTCGGGGCAATTCACCTTGAGGATCGCCGGGGGGACGCGGCCGACGGGCACTTTGTGCCCATAGGACCGCCACCCTACCCCCTCTGTCGCTTCACGACATCTCCCCCTGACAGGGGGAGTCGGCCCCCGGTCCCCCATTACGGGGGTTACCCCTTGAAGTGGGCAGAACATTTCCGGCGCGCAAAATCAGGAGTGCTTGAGCGCGGTTCCGTCCGGCCCCACTGGGGGCCTGAGCGGGAGGAAAATTGGAGCTGGTGCGGTTCCGCTTCTGCGCCTGCCGCCTCCGAACCAACGTGCCCGGTCCGTTTTCCGCCGTAGGGGCGGCCTTTGGCCGCCCGCAAGCCTTCTCCCCGTCGGGAAAAGACGGCCGAAGGCCAGACGGATGAGGGCGGGCCCAGAAACCACAAAAATTCTCAACAGGCCGTGAACGTATCCGGCGCTCCGCTCACAAAACGCGCTTCAATTCCTCCGCCGCCTCTTGAATATGCCCAAAGAGCTGGTCGGGGATACGGGGCAGCAGCTCGGTCTCCACCCCGGCGGGGGTATAGCGGTTCTTGACCCCCATAAAGACGCCGTCCAGGAACACCGACCCGCAGTGCCACTCCCCCCGGAGGGTGAGCAGGATGGACAGGGCCCCGGAGGACAGGGCGGGGGCCACGTAGGGCTTGAAGCCCAGCTCCCGCATCCACAGATTGGCGGTGACGGTCTTTTGGGTCAGCTCCCGGGAGATCTCCTCGTCGTAGCAGTCGATGGAGTTGGCGATCCACAGGCCGGTGCCGTGGGGGCCGAAGGAGCGCCCCTCGGTGAGGAAGGAAGAGAGCTTCTCGTCCCGCTTGGCGTAGTAGGCCGCCCGGGCGTTCATCACCCCCAGGCCGAAGCCCTGGACTTGCTCGGGCCGCAGGCCCCTGCCGTCCCAATTTCCGTTCTCGTCCTTGTTGCTCTCCAGATAGGCGGTCTTGGCCAGAGGGTCCACCGGGTCGGACACGGCGCACCACAGGCCCTGGAAGTTGGCCGCCCGGGCCATTTTGGCGTACTGCTTCACGATGGCGGCGTTGGTCTCAAACTGGGCCATGCGCACGTCCTTCACCTTGGAGCCCACCGGGGGGATGCCCCGGGAGGCCACGAACACGAACACGTCGCAGTCAAAGAGTTTTTCCACCGGGACCACCTCCACGTCCGGGAAGGCGTTGTAGTCCCAGGGCAGGTTGATCTGCCCCATCTCAAACTCCCACCGGGCAGTGACCTGATCGCTCACGTCACAGATGCCGATGGAGGAGAGCACGCCGCCCCCCAGCAGCTTGAGCCCGGTGAGCAGAGTGGAGCCCACATCCCCGATGGCCAGGATGTTCAGCCGCTTTTTCCCGGCGCTGGGGGCGGCGGACAGGACGGACTCCCAGCCCACCTGGCCGGTGTTCACGGCGGTGAGCTGTCCCGCCTCCAGGGCGGCGGACAGGGTGGCGTCCAGAGGGAACTCCGGCAGGCGGGAGGCGTCCAGCACCTCCAGGCCGTGGGGGGCCTTCAGCTGGCCCGGATGGTTCACCTTGAAGGAACCCCGGCCCAGTACCGGGTCGCCCTCCACCAGGTAATAGATGGGGGCGCCGGGGATGGGCTTTCCCTGGGCGTAGGGCAGATCGTTCCGCTCAGATGCCAGGATTTTTTGGTCCTTTTCGTAATAATAGAACATATCATAACACCTCGCTGTGTTTTCATTGCCGAATCATCCGGAGATTGGGTTCGTTCACGGAGGAGGGGATTTCGCCGCCCCGGCGGCGAGCTTCTTTCTGGATGCCCAGAAAGAAGCCAAAGAGGCACCAGGGATAAGCGCAATCGGCAGGCGCGTCTGCGCCGCCCCTGCCTCCATGACGCTTACCCCTGGACCCCATTTTACGAGGGCCGCCAATTAGGCTGCCTTGGCAGTCAACGCAAAGGCGCGGGTGGACAGGGGATTGGTTTCCGGTCTATCACCGCTGCCGCTGGGCGTCCGGTAAACTTTGGATGTTTCTTCTATCGGTGGAGAGCGCGCCTTTTGGGCGGGTGGGGCTCAAGTTTGGCTCAGGGAATCAGCGGGCGGGTGAGGACACCCACCCCTACGAGATGGGGGAATCTTCCGGTTTTGCCGTAGGGGCCGACGACCTCGGCGGCCCGCTAAGGGGCCTCTGCGATTCCAGAGCTCACCCTCATCCGCCTCGCATGCGCTCGGCACCTTCCCCCTTATAGGGGGAAGGCTTGCGGGCGGCCGCAAGGGCCGCCCCTACGGCGGGAACAGGACCGGGAGCGTTGGCTCGGCAAAGCCAGGCGCAGATGTAAAACCGCACCGGCCTTAATTTTCCTCAAATTCAGGCCCCTGTGGGCCGGAAGAAATCGCGGAATGCCACTCAGATTTTGCGCGCCGGAAGGGTTGTACTCACTTCAAGGGGTAACCCCGTAATGGGGGACCGGGGGAAAGCGGTCCTATGGGCACGAAGTGCCCGTCGGCCGCGTCCCCCGGCGATTCTTTGGTGACTTTCTCATCGTTGAGAAAGTCACTCGCCGCCGCAGCGGCGAAACCCCGCAGTCTTAAAGGGAGGAATGGGTCCGCATCAGCTGCTCCAGGTCGTTCTCCAGGTATACCGACGCGGCCAGGGTGGGATCATAGGCCAGGCAGGTGCCCTTGTCGGGGCACAGGGGCAGGATAATGGCCTCGGGCAGGCGGCTGAGGGTCAGGTTCCGGCCGTACAGGGCCCGGTACTCCTGCTCCAGAGTGAAGATCACGTCCCGGGCGGACTCCAGGCAGACCCGGGAGAGCTCGAACACCGCCTCCTCGCTGCACTCGCCCCGGAAGGAGGGGGAGGCGTAGGGGAGGATGTGGTTGATGCCGGGCAGCAGGCCGGGCACCGGCGGCGCGGACCGCCGGACGGTGTTGCCGCCGATAAAGGGGTAGAGGGTGGACTCCACGAACCACTCCCTCAGCCGGGGCAGGTAGTACACCGCGTCCACCGGCCGCCCCTGGGCGTCCATCAGGTCCCGGCCGTGGCCGGACAGCAGGCCCACCAGCACCATGCGGATGTCCACATTCTCCTCCCGGAGGATGGGGTCCAGAGCCTGGATGCGGAAGCCGGGGTGCATGATGTCGTCCACCAGGATGACCGGACGGTTGAAGGACTTGATCATCCGGATCTGGCTGGGGATGGGGGAGTAGTTGGGGAAGGCCTCCATGGAGCTCTCGGACAGGTCGGGGGTGAACACCTTGTCGGTGTGGATGGTCTTGGTCACCGTGTTGGGGACGATCTTGCCCCGGAGCATCTTTCCGTAGGGGACGCACATATTCTTCCCCAATTTCCGGGGGGTGGTGGGGACGGAGGGCACCTCGTTGTAGGAGGTAATCATCTCCAGCAGCCGCTGGTGGATGATGTCCGAGGACAGGGTGAGCACCAGGAACCGGGGGTACAGCTTGGTGAGGGCCAGCTGGAGCCGCTTGTGGCCCCGCTGAATGGCGGCGAGCACCTTGGGGTTGCGGCACAGGGGCTCCTGAATGGTGGTCTCCAGGTTCTGGATGAGCACGGTGGGGGCGCTCATGTCCACCTCCCACAGGTTGAAGTCCGTCTCCCGGTGGAGGAAGCCCTGGCGGGTGAGCACATCGGAGAGGGCCTCGTCCGGGGGCGCGCCGTAGGGGCGGTACACCCCGTAGATGCAGTCGTCGGTGAGGGCCTGGGCCAGCACCTCGGTGAACAGCAGATGCAGGTAGTCCCGCAGGGGGTCGGAGGTGTCCGCCGCCGCCGCGGTGATGAGCAGGGTGGTCCCCGCCGAGCGCAGGCGGATGCGGTTGGCCAGGCCGGTGTCCCGCAGGGCGCCGAAGAGCTGGGTGGCGGACAGGTACCGGAAGCTCACATAGCCCAGCAGCTTGCCCTCCTGGCTGGAGCGCAGCAGCACGATCCGGTCCCGGCCCTGGCGGATGCCGGTGCGGATGGCCTCCCGGTCGGGGCGGCCGGCGGTCAGGTCCTCCACCAGCCGCTGGTCGGGCTGGTCGATCCACTGGAAGGTGAGGGTGGTGGGGTTGACCATGGGCTTGTCCTGGCTGTCCCGGAGGTACAGGCCGTTCTGATAGATAAAGTCCTGGATCACCGGGTCGATCAGGTTGGAGATGTCCCGGTTCAGGTCCACATTCTCCCGGATGCGGGTGGAGCTGATGTCCTCCAGATGGGGGGGCAGCTGGAGCTGGATGACCTTGCCGGTGATGGGCAGGTCGTCGGGGAGGGGGGCCTCCCCCGCCCGGCGGAAGATGATGTGGTTCATGGAGTGGATGGACCAGTCCCGGGGCGGGTCCTGGTAGGAGGAGGCGTGGGCCACCACGTCGCTGCCCGCCACCAGATACACCTCCTGATAGGGGAACAGCTCCCGCAGGCGCTTGAGGTCTGCGGGGTTGGCGATGTTCACCGGGATCTCGTCGGGGAACAGGTGCACGTGGAAGTCCCCGGCGATGGACAGGTTGACGATCTGCCGGCGGACCAGGTGGGGCTGGGCCTTCTTGGACCAGGAGAACTCGTCCACCGCCAGATAGACCTCGAAGCCCAGGTCCCGGATGGCGTGGACGATGCCCTTGTGGGACAGTGTGAAGGGGTCGAAGGTGCCGGGGAAGAAGGCGATCTTCTGGGGCCGCAGGAAGGAGAAGGGGCCGTGGTCCAGCCGCCACAGGGAGATGAACCGGTTGATGTCGGCCAGGGCGGCCGCCCGGTAGAAGAAGGTCATGGTGTCGTCCTGGACGGCGGCCTCCTCCACCAGGAACAGGAGCTTGCGGTAGCTCAGGGCGAACAGGTGGGCCTTCTCCTCCATGGGGAGGATGTTGCTCTCAAAGAGCAGGTTGCCGGTGACCAGCAGGGCCTCCTGGCGCACGGCGGGGCGGTAGTGGGCCAGACCCTGGAGGAGGAGGCCCAGCAGCTCCTGCCGCCGGTCCTCATAGCTCTGGCTGGACTGGGAGAACCGCTCCCGGTAGGCGGGGTAGTGCTGGAGGAGCACGCCGATGGTGTTCAGCGCCCCGGACACCGCCGAGTCGTTGGGGGAGCCCAGCAGGGTCTTCAGCCACAGCACCTGCTCGTCCAGCTCGCTGGGGTACAGGTACAGGGCGGCCTGGCCCAGGTACTGGGGGATGTACTTGGAGATCTCGTACTGGCCCATCTCCAGGCCCTTGCCCAGCTCCACCACCACCTCGTTGCGCTGGTCCCGGCGCAGCAGGGGCAGAATGCGCACCAGGGCGGCGCCGGCGTCGTGGCGGACCACCACCCGCTCGGACACCTTGATGAGGTTGGAGAAGTGGGTGCAGATGTGGAGGATGTGCTCCATCATGCCGTGCTCCACCTGGTCCCGGAGGAGCTCCACGCCCACCGACTTCACCCCCCAGTGGGTGGCGTTTTTCAGGTTGTCCAGAAACACCTCGCTGGTGATGTCCTGGTCGTAGAGGACGTGCTTGTGGTAGCTCACGTCCTCCCCGGCCCGGAGGAGGATGCGGTACTGGAGGAAGGTGATGGTCAGGCTGCTGGGGGGGACGGACCGGGCCAGCTCCACAATCCGCTTGAGCTGGGGGTCGTCCCGCCGGAGGGAGCGCTCCGCCGAGCGCAGGAACTGGAGGGCGGCGGTCTCCATCCGGGGGTTCCGGGACTGGGTCCAGTGGCCGGCAAACTCGATGACCCGGCCCCGCATCTCCGGCGTGAAGTACTGGGCGGGCAGGTACCGGGCCGCGTCCAGCAGGGTGAAGGCGGTGTCCTCGTCCTTGTCCTCCGGCCGGTCGAAATAGCGCAGGAAGGCCCCCACAAAGCGGGGAATGTCCGCCGGCCGGGCGTTCTCCAGCATGGCGTCCACCACCAGCTTCAGGGTGTAGCTGATGTGGCTGCGCTGCTGCTGGGTGGTCTTGTGGTCGGGGTAGATGATCATGTCCAGGTACTGCTCCCACAGGGTGAAGGGCACCTCCGCCGCCGGGTCGCTCTTCACGTCGTCGGGGAGCTCCTTGCGGTAGACCAGGTGGAACAGGGCGATGATCCGGCCGATGAGGTAGGCCGCCTGGCGGCGGATGTCGCCCTCCCGGTGGACCAGCAGCTCATAGAGGAAGGAGAGGGCCTGGGTCTTCTGGCGCACCGACAGGTAGGTGAAGTACTCCTGAAAGACGTTCAGATAGGCCCGCAGCTGCTTCCAGTCCTTGGTGGAGCGGGCGGCCTCGATGATGTTGCCGAACTTGCGCTCGTTGGAGAGCATGTGCATCATGCGGATGTTGTGTCCCACCGACAGGAGGACCAGGCCCTCCACCGTCTCGTCGGGGCCCATGAGGGCGGGGTCCTTGTGGGGAGCGGGGGTGCCCGGCCGGCCGGTCAGGTCCACGTCCACCCCCAGAGAGCGCATGTAGTCCTCGAAGTCATGGAGCTTGCCGTAGACGAACTCGTACCGGCGGCGCTTGCTGCTGTCCACGTTGTCCAGCTTGGACAGGATGACCTGGAAGGACTGGTCCAGGGGGTAGAGGACGGTGATCTCCTGCCCCTTCTCGTCCCGGTCCTGCTTGGAGCGGAAGTCGGCGTAGATGAGGCACAGGGACTCCACCGACAGGGACTCCAGCTCCAGGTCCCAGGTGGAGTGGTTGGCCGCGATATGGCTGATATTGCCCATGTTCCGCTCCAGCAGCCACTGGTCGGTGTAGTAGTAGTGGAGATAGGGCACCCGCTCCCCGGGGCGGCAGCCGTACTTGCCGATGTCGTGGGAAGCGGCGGCCCCCGAGATGAGGGCCAGGTCGATGTCCACCCCGGCGGCCTGGAGCCCCCGGGCGGCGGTCATGGCGATGTAGTGGACCCCGGCGATGTGGCCCAGCGTCCGGAAGGGGGTGACCTCCTGGCCCAGGCGCATGAGCTCGTAGACATACTCGGTGCGGAAGTGGCGGAGGAAGCGCTCATACTCCCGGCCGCAGTCGCAGCTCTCGTACTCCTGGGGGGTGAGGAACTGGAAGTCCACCAGGGGGTCGAAGGGCATGACCGCCCGCTCCTGGTCCAGGAGCACCTGGAGGACGGTGAGGTAGAACCGGGCCCCGTCCTCGTACTCCGCCGCGTCGGGGGCAAAGTTCCCCTCCGGATATAAGATGGAGCGCACATACCGGTAGCAGAAGGCCAGCCAGCCGTCCTCGGGCACCGGGGAGAGCTTGGGCAGGATGGGGGTGCACACCTCCAGCACCTCCCCGCACTCCAGACGGCGGCGGATGGGCAGCAGCTGGGAGAGCTCCTCCGCCCAGCCGGGGGTGCGCAGCAGCTCCAGGGCGGCCTTTTTGTCCTTGGCGAAGGGGAGCTTCTGCTCCGCCAGGGCGTCGGCCACCAGAGCGGTGATGGTTCGGATCTGCTTTTCATGCATGGCTCGGTCCCGCCTTTCTTGTCGCGCTGAAACAAAATCTCACGTTTAGTCTAGCACAAAAGCTGGAAATTGAAAAGCGGGAAAAGAGGGGAGAGGCTGTTTCCCTATTCCTCTCCAGGAGGTCGGTTTCCGCCGCGGGGGCAGCCGTCCGCCCAAGCCTTCTCCCTGGGCGAAGGCGGCCCCGAAGGGGCCGGATGAGGGCCCCCCAAAAAAGCCTTCCCCTCGGGGGCCGACTCCCCTTATCAAGGGGAGATGTCGCGAAGCGACAGAGGGGATAGGGAAAGGTGGCACGGCGAAGCCGTGACGGATGAGGGGGCGATGACAGAGCGGTTTCGTTTCTTGCAGGGGGGATTTCGCCGCCTGCGGGCGGCAGGGGGAGTTCCGCCCTGCGGGGCGGGTTTCTTTCTGGACGCCCAGAAAGAAACCAAAGAGGCGCCAGGGCGCGGCTCAGGATGAGCGCTTCGCGCTCATATTCGCCGCCCCTGGACCCCATTTTACGGAGGTTACCCCTTGAAGTGGGCAGGACATTTCCGGCGCGCAAAATCAGGAGTGCTTGAGCGCGGTTCCTTCCGGGCCACTGGGCCCTGGGTTTGTGGAAAATTGGAGTTGGTGCGGTTCCGCTTTTGCGCCTGGGTTTGCCGAACCAACGCTCCCGGTTTGTTTCTTGTGTAGGGGCGACCCTCGCGGTCGCCCGCAAGCCTTCCCCTTTAGGGGAAGGCCGATTCCCCCTGAC
>NZ_NFKI01000062.1 GCF_002160305.1 Pseudoflavonifractor sp. An184 | reverse complement strand
CCATCCTGAGCCGTCCCCCGGCGATCCTCAAGGTGAATTGCCCCGAAGGGGCAAGAGAGGGTGGCCTGGGCCATTGGTTTCTTTCCCATCGCTGGGAAAGAAACTCGCCCCGCAGGGCGAAACCCTGTAAAAGGCAGCGAGACCTGCCCCCTCATCCGCCCCCTTCGGGGGCACCTTCCCCCCAGGGGGAAGGCTTATGATGGCAGGCGGCGAAACTCCATAAAAACCCAAGAATATGACTACGAATTGGAATGTAAGCAGAGGATATAACTGAAAGGAGGCGGCTCCATGGCCGTAATTTTAGCATCCCAATCCCCCCGGCGGCGGGAGCTGCTGGAGCGGATGGGGATCTCAGACTTTTTGATCCGCCCCGCCCAGGGGGAGGAGATCTTTGACCCGTCCCTCACGCCGGCACAGCTGGTGGAGACCCTCTCCCGCCAGAAGGCGGAGGAAATTTCCGCCGGCGCCGGGCCGGAGGACGTCGTCATCGCGGCGGACACGGTGGTGTCCGTGGACGGCCGGGTGCTGGGCAAGCCCGGGGACGAGGCGGAGGCCGCCGAGATGCTCGCCGCCCTGTCCGGCCGGGAGCACACGGTGTACACCGGGGTGACGGTGCGCCGGGGCGGGGAGACCGTCACCGAGCACGAGGCCACCGCCGTCCGGTTCCGCCCCCTCACCGGGGAGGAGATCGCGGACTATGTGGCCACCGGGGAGCCCATGGACAAGGCCGGGGCCTACGGCATCCAGGGCTACGGCTGCCTGCTGGTGGAGGGGATCTCCGGGGATTATTTCAACGTGGTTGGCCTGCCGGTGTGCCGGCTGGGCAAAATTCTGGCCCGGTTTGGGGTGAATCCCCTGCGCCTGGCCGCGGAGAAGGAGCGGAGAGCGTGAAGGAGTTTCTGCGCCGGAACGGCATCTGGCTTTTGGTGATTGCCCTGCTGCTCAGCATCCTCATCGGCGTCTCCTCAGCCTTTATGGGGGGCAACGCCGACCCCCTGTCCAACCTGGTGACCACCATTACCACCCCTGTGCGCAATGGGGTTGCGGCGGTGGGGGACTTCTTCCAGGGGGTGTCCCGCTACGTCTTCCGCTATGGGGAGATGGAGCAGCAGATCAGCGACCTGGAGGAGGAGAACGCCCAACTGCAGCAGCAGATCCGGGAGAGCCAGGAGGCGCTGCAGGAGAACGAGCTGCTCCGGAACCTGCTGGACCTGCGGGAGCGGCGGCGGGACTTCGTGTTTGAATCCGCCAAGGTCACCGCCCGTTCCAATGACAACTGGCGCTCCACCCTCACCCTGAGCAAGGGCAGCGAGTCGGGCATCCAGGAGGGGAACTGCGTGGTCACCTCCACCGGCGTGCTGGTGGGCGTGGTGTCCACAGTGGGCAGCCACTACTGCGAGCTGGACACCGTCATTGACCCCGGCATGGAGATGGGGGGGATCATCACCCGCACCAACGCCGTGGGCGTGCTGGAGGGGGATTTCAGCCTGATGCAGGAGGGAAAGCTCCGACTGGCCTATCTCCCCGACGAGGCACAGCTGGTGGCCGGGGACGAGGTGCTCACCTCCGGACGGGGGGACGTGTACCCCTCCGGCCTGGTGGTGGGCCAGGTGGAGGGCGTGTTCAACGACGTGTCCGGCATGAACCGCTACGCGGTGGTCGTCCCGGAGGTGAACCTGGACACCCTGGTGGAGGTCTTTGTCATCAAGGAGTTTGACATTGTGGAATAAGACAGGTTCCGGGCGCATCGCGCCCGGAAGGGAAAAAGAGGTGATACCGTGACCACCCGGGATCAAGTGCACAAGTGGTTTTTCTACGCCCTGGGGCTGATCCCCATCTGGGTGCTGGACGCCTTTGTCCTCAACCGCATCGCCCCCTTCGGGGTGATCCCCATGCTGCTGCCCCTGGCGGTGGCGGCGGTGGCGGTGCTGGAGGGGGCCTACGCCGGGACGGGCTTCGGACTGGCGGTGGGCCTGCTGTGGGAGCTGTCCTACGCCGGGGGCTTCGGCGGGCTGGTGTTCGGCATGGCCCTGGCGGGAATGGCGGTGGGCGCGGCTTCTCAGTATGTGCTCAGCCAGAACTTTTTCAGCTGCCTGCTGTGCTCCGCGGTGGTGCTGGGGGCGCTGGACGGGCTGCGGGTGCTCCGGGCCCTGTTCATCCGCCTGGACACCCTGGACGTGCTGCTCCGGGTGGCGGTGCCTGAGGTGCTGCTCTCCCTGTGCTGGACTCCGCTGGTCTATCTGATTTTCCGCTTTATCTTCCGGCGGGTGGGAGGGACCCGGCTGGCCTGACCGGCCCCTCCCCCGCCTGTCCCTCTGGAAAGGAGGTTTTCCATGAATCCCAAACAGTTTCACCGCCGCCTGATCGGGGTAATCCTGATCCTGGCCATTTTGATGACCTTCCTGTGCTCCAACCTGTACAGCATCCAGTATGTGAACGGAGAGGACTACGCCAACCAGTCGGTGGCCCGGTCCTATGAGACCCAGACCGTTCCCGCCAGCCGGGGGCCGATTCTGGACCGGAACGGCAAGGTGCTGGTGTCCAACCAGATCTCCTATCAGGTGACCCTGAGCCTCTCCCTCATGGGGGAGACGGCGGAGGAGCGGTGCGCCAACCTGCTCACCCTCATCCAGGTGTGCCGGGAGGAGGGGGTGACCTGGGCGGACACCCTGCCCATCACCGCCACGGCGCCCTTCGCCTATACCACCGAGGACCCCTTCTATTCGGTGAGCACCGATGAGAACGGAAATCCGGAGTACGGCGAGGACGGCGAGCTGGTCTATGACATGACCCGGCTGGGCCGGCTGGCGGTGTATATGGGGTGGATCGAGGACCCCACAGAGCTGGCGGAGGGGGAGATCCCCCAGTCGGACGCCTCCGGCGGGGCGGACCCCGGGCTGTGGGACCGGATCATGAACTTCTTCGGTATGGGGCAGCAAGAGGAGGCCCCCCAGGAGGAGCCGGAGCCCTACCGTCTGCCCACCGCCGAGGAGCTGCTGGGGATGATGTGCAAGAGCTTCGGCGTGAAAGGCGAGGGCGCGGTGGACGAGGCGGCGGCGAAGGAGAGCGGCGAGACGGTGCCCACCCTGAACATCGGGGACATGTCGGAGACCGACGCCCGGGCGGTGGCGGGGGTGCTCTATGAGCTCTACTACCGCAGCCGGATCACCAACTGGCCCCCCTATTACTTCGCCGAGGATGTGGACGTGGACTTTATCACCCGGGTGAAGGAGCTGGGGATCAAAGGGGTGGAGATCGAGACCTCCTCCGTGCGCAAATATGAGACCGAGTTCGCCGCCCATCTGCTGGGCCGGGTGGCCGCCATGAATGCCGATGAGGTGGACTACTACCTGGGGCTGGACGAGGGCTACACCCAGAACGACTATGTGGGCCGGGAGGGGGCCGAGCTGGCCTTTGAGAGCTATCTCCACGGCACCCCGGGAGAGCGGGCGGTGGAGCGCAACGAGGACGGAAAGATCACCTCCTCCGTGTGGCTGACCGACGAGGAGACCGGGGAGGCCAAAGTCCCGGAGCCGGGAGACAACGTGTTCCTCACCATCGACATCGAATTGCAGCAGATGGTGGAGGAGCTGCTGGCGGAGCGGGTACCCGGCCTCAGCGACGAGGTGGAGGGGGCCGCCTGCACCGTGCAGCTGGTGGACACGGGAGAAATCCTGGCTGCCGCCTCCTATCCAACCTTTCATCTGGATACCTATGTGGAGGACTATGCAGAAAACAGCACTGATTCTCTGAAACCCTTGATGAACCGGGCGTTTCAAGGACTGTATCCCCCCGGTTCCACCTTCAAGATGATCACCGCCATCGCCGGACTGGAGGAGGGGATTATTGAGCCCAGCACCATTATCCGGGATCTGGGCCGGTACACTCACTGGTCTACTCCCCAACCCATGTGCTGGATTTATCGACAGGGCGGCGGCACCCACGGTCCGGTAAACGTGACAAGGGCGATTGAGGTGTCCTGCAACTACTTTATGTATGATGTAGGGCGCCGCCTAGGCATCGACAAGCTTGATGAGTACGCCGCCATGTTCGGATTGGGACAAAAGACCGGTGTGGAGCTCTATGAGGAGTCCGGCGTAGTGGCCAGCCCGGCGTTCACTGAGTCTTTGGGGGGTACTTGGTACGAGGGTAATGTGCTGTCGGTGGCCATCGGCCAGGAGAGCACCCAGGTCACCCCCATCCAGCTCACCAACTATATCTCCACCCTGGTGAACGGGGGCACCCGGTATTCCACCCACCTGCTCAAGACAGTGAAGTCCAGCGACTTCTCCCAGGTGATCTATGAGTACGAGCCCCAGGTGCAGGCCGAGATCAACATCGCCCAGGAGAATCTGGATGCGGTGACCGAGGGCATGCGGGACCTGACCACCGGGACCGGCTCCCTGGCCAGCGCCTTCCAAAACCTGCCCTTTGAGGTGGGCGCCAAGACGGGCTCCGCTCAGGTGAGCTCCACCAGCGACTCCAACGCCGTCTTTGTGTGCTACGCCCCCTATGACGACCCGGAGATCGCCATCTCCCTGGTGGTGGAGCACGGCGGCAGCGGCTCGGTGCTGGCCTCCCTGGCGGCGGAGATCCTGGCCTACTACTTCACCACCCCCGACAGCCAGAGCGACGTGGTCACCGAAAATACCCTGGTGCCGTAATTTTCTCTCAAGTTCATCCCCTCTGCGCCTTGAAAATGTTCCCAATCTCGGTATAATGGTTATACTGTCCCCCTGCGCCCGGCGGACGCGCCCTGACAGCGCGTCCGCCGGAGCCTTGAGTTTGATGCCCTCCTTTTTTGTGTGTGGGCAGAAAGGAGTTTCCTAACCATGTCAGATTGTACGCACGATTGTTCCTCCTGCAGCGCGGACTGCGCCTCCCGGGACCTGATGGCCCCGGCCAACGCCAAGTCCAGCATCAAGCGGGTCATCGCCGTCATCAGCGGCAAGGGCGGCGTGGGCAAGAGCACCGTCACCGCCTCCCTGGCGGCCGCCATGGCCAAGCGGGGCCACAAGGTGGCCGTGCTGGACGCGGACATCACCGGCCCCTCCATCCCCGCAGCCTTCGGCGTCCATGAGCACGCCATGGCCACCGACGACGGCATCCAGCCCGCCGTCACCCCCGGCGGCATCAAGATCATGTCCCTGAACCTGCTGACCAACAACGAGACCGACCCGGTCATCTGGCGGGGCCCCGTCATCGCCGGCGTGGTGAAGCAGTTCTGGACCGACGTGGAGTGGGGCGAGGTGGACTATATGTTCGTGGACATGCCTCCCGGAACCGGGGACGTGCCCCTCACCGTGTTCCAGTCCCTGCCGGTGAACGGCCTGCTGGTGGTCACCTCCCCCCAGGACCTGGTGTCCATGATCGTCACCAAGGCGGTGCACATGGCCCAGATGATGTCCATCCCCGTGCTGGGCCTCATTGAGAATTACAGCTACTTCCAGTGCCCCGACTGCGGCGCCAAGCACGCCATCTTCGGCAAGAGCCACCTGGAGCAGGAGGCCATGCAGCTGGGGCTCCCCCTGCTGGCCCAGCTGCCCATCGACCCCGCCGTGGCCGCCGCCATCGACGCGGGCCAGGCGGAGAACCTGCCTGTGAACTATCTGGAGGGCGTGGCCGCCCAGCTGGACGGCTGATCCCGCTATCCCCAAACAAGAACTCCCCTCCGCAGCGTGCCTGCGGAGGGGAGTTCCCTTGTTACTCCACCTTCCGGTCGATCCACCGGGTGCGGAATTTGGAATAGACGATCTTCTGTTCGCTGTACAGCCCGTAGTAGCCCGAGAGCATGTAGGACACCCCGCAGCACAGGGCGCACAGGGGAAGGCTCCCGCCGCCGAAGAGCTCGAAGGCCAGCATCAGGGAGGTGAGGGGGCAGTTGGTGGCCCCGCAGAACACCGCAGCCATCCCCAGCGCCCCGCCGAAGCCGTGGGGCAGGCCCAGCAGGGGGCCCGCCAGGGTGCCGAAGGCCGCCCCGGTGAACAGGGCGGGGACGATCTCGCCCCCCCGGAACCCGGCCCCCAGAGTGAGGGCGGTGAACAGGATTTTCAGCAGAAAGGCCGCCGGGATGGTCTCCCCCGCCAGCATGCGGCGGATGACCGCGTCCCCCGCCCCGTTGTAGTCCTGGCTGCCCACCACCAGGGTGAGGACCAGCACCAGAGCGCCCCCCGCCGCCGCCCGAAGGAGGGGATTGGGCAGGAAGCGGGCGTACAGCTTGGGGGCGGTGTGTACCGCCTGGCAGAACAAAATGGACACCAGGGCGCACAAAATCCCCAGAGCGGCCGCCTGAACCATGGTGACAGGGCCCAGGGCCGCCTCCAGGCCGATCTCATACCCGGGGGACTGGTGGAGGCCCATGGCCTGGGCCACCTGGAAGGCGGCGAGGGCGGACACGGTGCAGGGCACCAGAGCCGCGTAGTACATCACCCCCACGCTGACCACCTCCATGGAGAACAGCATGGCGGTGAGGGGGGTGCCGAACAGGGCGGAGAAGGCGGCGGACATGCCGCACATGACCATCACCCGCCGGTCCTTGGCGTCCAGATGCACCACCCGGCCCAGCCAGGCCCCCAGGGAGCCCCCCAGCTGGAGGGCCGCCCCCTCCCGCCCGGCGGAGCCCCCCACCAGGTGGGTGAGGATGGTGGCCACAAAGATCAGTGGGGCGGTGCGCAGGCGCATGGGCTCGGCCTCCCGCACCGCGATGAGCACCAGATTGGTGCCCTGGTCCTTCTCCATCCCGCTCAGGCGGTACAGCAGCACAATGGCGATGCCGCCCAGAGGGAGAAAATACAAGATCCAGGGGTGCTCTCCCCGCAGCTCCGCCCCCCAGTCGATGCCCAGGTGGAAGGCGGCCGCCACCGCCCCCACCAGCAGGCCCGTGGCCCCGGAGTACAGCAGCCACTTGCAGAAGCGCAGCCCCTCCAGGAAAACCTTGCGGACCTGGTTTTGGTCCAGCGTCATGGTCCTCTCTCCTTTGCCTCACCGGCGTGTTTGGGTTGATTATACTACAATCGAGGGGAAATGTCTGTGGGAGATGGGATTTTTTGTGGGAATTTTGCAGGGGGGTTCGCCGTCTGCGGACGGCGAGTGACTTTGCCCGCGGCGGCAAAGTCACCAAAACGCCGCCGGGGACGCAGCCGATGGACTACGGCTCCGCTTCGCTTCGCCTAGGTCCATAGGACTGCCACCCTACCCCCTCTGGCCCTTCGGGCCATCTCCCCCTGATAGGGGGAGTCGGCCCCGGACCCCATTACGGGGGTTATCCCTTGAGGCAGACAAAATATTTCCGGCGCGCAAAATCTGAGTGGTGTTATGCGATTTCTCCCGCCCCACTGGGGGCTGGCTTGGACGAAAATTTCAAATTGTGCATTTCCAATGCTGCGCCTGGCTTTGCCGAGCCAACGGGACATGGTCTGTTGCTGACGGGAGGCCTAAGGGCCTCCCCTACCCAAGCCATGAGAGAATGGCATCCGAATATGCCGTAGGGGCGGGTCCCAGACCCGCCCGCCTGGGACATTCGGATGTCTCCGTAGGGGGCGGCACACCGGGCCGCCCAAAATGCGGGCCGGCCAGTGTCCGGCCCCTACGGAAAGCCCGGAGAGTTCCCCCGCATTTCGCGGGGGCGGCCATCAGAAGCCCGCAAGCGGCGAAATCCCCTCTGCACTTGCCCCAAAGAATAATTTATGGTATCCTGATTTGCACAGTATTTCCCGCTCAGAGACAGAGAGGGTGGGAAAGAAGGAGTGTTTTCTGCTATGGTCAAGGCCATTTTCTTCGACGTGGACGGAACTCTGGTGAGCTTCCGCACCCACACCATCCCCGCCTCCGCCCTGGAGGCCCTCCACACCCTGCGCGCCAAGGGGATCAAGCTCTTTCTGTCCACCGGGCGGCACCCGGTCATGCTCCGGAGTGTGGAGGGACTGTTCTCCTTCGACGGGGCGGTCACCCTCAGCGGCCAGTACTGTACGGCGGGGGGACAGGTGCTCCGCAGCAACCCCATGCCCCCAGAGGCGGTGGAGGAGCTGGTGGAGGCCGCCGGGGACGACGCCTTCTCCTGCATCTTTCTGGAGGGGGAGGACATCTATGTGAACTGCATCAACGACTACACCCGCCGGTTCATTTCCGACCTGTCCATCGACATGCCCCCTGTCCGCCCGGCCCGGTATGCCCTGGGGCGGACGGTGTATCAGGCGGTGACCTTTTTGGACAAGGAGCATGAGCGCCTGCTGCTGGACCGGGCTCCCCACCTGAAGACCACCCGGTGGCACCCCAACTTCCTGGATGTGATCCCCCCCACCGGGGGCAAGGACCGGGGCCTGGACGCCATCCTGGACCACTTCGGCATCCCCCTGGAGGAGTCCATGGCCTTCGGCGACGGGGAGAACGACCTGTCCATGCTGGTCCACGCGGGTATCGGCGTGGCCATGGGCACCGCCAGCGATGAGGTGAAGGCCCGGGCGGACTACGCCGCCCCCTCGGTGGACGAGGACGGGGTGGCACGGGCCCTGGAGCACTTCGGCCTGCTGTGAGAGGAGAGCCGTCGAAATTCACAAATAGTTCTGGAATTTCCCCCGCCTATGAGGTACAATGTGGATAAGAACCCAGCTACTACATTTAGGAGGGCATCCATATGAAGCTGACATTCTTCGGCGCGGCCCACGCGGTCACCGGCAGTTGTCACTGTCTGGAAGTGGGCGGCAAAAAGATCCTCATCGACTGTGGACTGCAGCAGGGCCGGGACGAGCACGACGGCAACGCCCTGGACTTTGCCCCCAGCTACATTGACTATGTCATCGTCACCCACGCCCACATCGACCACTCGGGGCGCATCCCCCTGCTGGTGAAGGAGGGGTTTGGGGGAGAAATTTACGCCACCCGCCTGACGGCTCAGCTGCTGTCCATTATGCTGCGGGACTCCGCCTTCATCCAGGAGAGCGACGCCCAGTGGCAGAACCAGAAGGGCAGGCGTGCCGGCCGGCCCGAGGTGGAGCCCCTGTACACCGTGGCCGACGCGGAGGCCGCCATGCAGCAGGTGGTCACCGCCGAGTACGGCCAGATGGTGGACCTGTGCGAGGGGGTGCAGATCCGCTTCCGGGACGCGGGGCACCTGCTGGGCTCCTCCATGGTGGAGATCTGGGCCACCGAGAACGGAGTCACCAAGAAGCTGGTGTTCTCCGGGGACCTGGGCAACATAGACCAGCCCATCATCCGGGACCCGGAGTATCTGGACACGGCGGACTATGTGGTGATGGAGTCCACCTACGGCGACCGGAACCACGAGCCGCCGGAGAGCTACACCGAGGCCCTGGCCCAGCTCATCGACGAGACCTTCGCCCAGGGGGGCAACGTGATCATCCCCTCCTTCGCCGTGGGCCGCACCCAGGAGCTGCTGTACTTCCTGCGGGAGATCAAGGACGAGGGGCTGGTGAAGAGCGCCCCCAACTTCCAGGTGTGCGTGGACAGCCCCCTGGCCGCCGAGGCCACCCGCATCTACTCCGGGGATTTACGGGGCTATCTGGACGAGGAGGCCATTGAGGTCCTCCAGGGGGGCGACGACCTGTTCACCTTCCCCGGCCTCACCCTGGTCCAGTCCACCGAGGAGTCCAAGGCTCTGAACATGGACCGCAGCTCCAAGATCATTATCTCCGCCTCCGGCATGTGCGACGCCGGGCGCATCCGCCACCATCTGAAGCACAACCTGTGGCGCCCCGAGTGCGCCGTGGTGTTCGTGGGCTATCAGGCGGAGGGCTCCCTGGGCCGGCGGCTGCTGGAGGGGGCCAAGTCGGTGAAGCTGTTCGGCGAGGAGATCGCCGTCAACGCCCGCATCGTCAACTTCAAGGGGCTCTCCTCCCACGCGGACCGGGACCACCTGCTCGCCTGGATCGAGCACTTCGCCCCCACCCCACAGCAGGTCTTTGTGGTCCACGGGGACAGCGAGGTGACCGACCTCTTTGCCAAGGATCTGAACGGGCGGAACATCCCCGCCCACGCCCCCCTCTATGAGGAGGTCTACGACCTGTCCGCCAACGCCATGCTGGCCAAGGGCGTGGTGCTGGAGCCCAAGAAGACCACCGGCGGCGCGGCCGCCGGCTCCCCCGCCTTTGTCCGGCTCCAGGACGTGTCCAAACAGCTGGAGGCCCTCATCAGCCGCAGCCGGGGCCGCCCCAACAAGGACCTGGCCCGTCTGGCCGACCAGATCAAACAGGTCATGGAGAACTGGGAGAACTGACCGCGGCTTAAGACTTAAAACAACAGGGAGAAACATGCTATGCCTATGGAACTCAACCGCCGGGAGCTGAAGGCCCAGGCCCGGGAGCGGATGCGGGAGACCCGACCGCCCTTCTGGCTGCTCACACTGGTCTACCTCCTTCTGACCACCGGGGTGTCCACGCTGGCCGATCTGACCGGGGCCGCCCAGTTTACCTTCCCACCGTCGAGCGGGGACACGCTGCCCCTGTTTCTGTATCTGCTGATTCTGCTGTACACCACGGTGATGAACTTCGGGTACCAGATCTGGGCCCTGCGGGTCTATCGCCGGCAGGAGGCGGGTTACGGCACCCTCATCGACGGCTTCTCCATGGCGGGGCAGGTGCTGCTGATGGAGCTGTACATATTCGGCTGCACGCTGTGCTGGGCGCTGGCGTTTGGGACTGCGGGCGGTCTGGCGCTGCTTCTGCTGAATTGGCTCCCGCCGGTTCTGCTGGTGCTGCTGATCTATGGGGCGGGATTTGGCATCGCCCTGTGGATCTCCTATCGGTACGCCATGGCCCCCTTTCTGCTCATGGACCGGCCGGAGGCGGGGGCCATCGCCCCGGTGCGGGAGAGCGTGGCCATGATGCAGGGGTGGAAGTGGGAGTATTTCAAGCTGGACTTCTCCTTCTTCGGCTGGTACCTGCTGAATGCCCTCCTGTCTCTGGGGGTGGAGCTGGCGTTTATCCTCCCCGCCGTGCTGGAGCTGCTCCAGGCCACGGAGGTGGACCCCGCCCTTCTGATCAACGGGCTGGAGCTGCCCTGGACCGCCGCGCTGCTGTCCACCCTGATCCAGGTGCCCCTCTCCCTGTGGCTGGACCCCTATGTGGCCATCGCCCACGCCGGATTCTATCAGGCCCGGGTCCAGCAGGCCGCCGCCCCTCCCCCCGTGTGGGACGCCCCCTATGACGGGCCGTACAGTGGGCCGGACCTGTAAGCGGCAGATTTGAAAACAGAACTGAAAAACGGCAGGAGTGCGTATACCCGCGCGCTCCTGCTGTTTTTTCCAAAATGGCCAAAGAGGCCGCATTTTGCGCAAAACTCTTGCATTTTGTGTGGGAACTGGGTAAAATGGCAACGGTTATTCTGGTATGGATGTGGGCGCGGCGCCCCGGAAAGGAATGGAATATGAGCGAGTTTCGCGGAAGTCAGAACTATGTGGCCTCGGAGGAGCTGATGCGGGCGGTAAACATCGCCATGGTGCTCCAGAAGCCCCTGCTCATCAAGGGGGAGCCGGGCACCGGCAAGACCATGCTGGCCGAGGCCATCTCCCAGGCCCTGGGCAAGAAATTGATCATCTGGAACATCAAGTCCACCACCAAGGCCCAGGACGGGCTGTATGTGTACGACGTGGTGCAGCGTCTGTACGACAGCCAGTTCGGGGGCGAGGGGGTGGACGACATCGCCAAGTACGTCCGGCTGGGGAAGCTGGGGGAGGCGTTCACCGCGGAGGAGCAGGTGATCCTGCTCATTGACGAGATCGACAAGGCGGATTTGGAGTTCCCCAACGACCTGCTGTGGGAGCTGGACCGGATGGAGTTCCACATCCCGGAGACGGGGGAGACGGTCACCGCCAGGCACCGGCCGGTGGTCATCATCACCTCCAACGCGGAGAAGGAGCTGCCCGACGCCTTCCTGCGCCGGTGCGTGTTCCACTACATCGAGTTCCCGGACAAGGAGCTGATGGCGGAGATCGTCCGGGTGCACTTCCCCGACCTGGACGACAAGCTGCTCACCCAGGCCCTGGAGGCCTTCTACCGCATCCGGCAGATGCCCCAGATCAAGAAGAAACCCTCCACCAGCGAGATCATCGACTGGCTGCGGGCCCTGGTCCACGAGGGTGTGGACCCCAAGCGGGTGGTGAAGGAGGTGCCCTACCTGGGGGTGCTGCTGAAAAAGAACGAGGATATGGACGCCCTGCGCCGGGCCTGGAGATAAATACGGCCCGCGGGCGGTCGCGAGGGTCGCCCCTGCGGCGCTTGAAAAGGCTTCCGCATATCCCGTAGGGGCCGGTGTCCTCACCGGCCCGCCAGATTTCCCGTGACCGGCGGGCGGCCAGCCCTGGGTGCCCCGCCCCCCGGAAGTCACCCTCATCCGCCCCAGTGTGCGCACTGGAGCACCTTCCCCCTATAAGGGGGAAGGCTCCAGGGCGGCCCGGGTGTGCCGCCCCTACGATGTAACCTTTCGTAGGGGCGCACATTGTGCGCCCGCAGCCGCGATGTATCGCGGCCCTGCAAACGCCCCGTTTTCCAACGATCCCGCGTCAACAAAGGAGTGATCCAATGTTTGAGGAATTTCTCTACACCCTGCGCCGGGGCGGCCTGAAGGTCTCTCTCACCGAGTGGATGAGCCTGATGGAGGCCCTGGACAAGGGGCTGCACCGGTCCAGCTTCACCGGCTTTTACTACCTGTGCCGGTGCCTGCTGGTGAAGAGCGAGGCGGACTTTGACCGCTTCGACCGGTGCTTTCTCCAGTACTTCCGGGACGTCCCCTTCGAGGGGGAGGTGTCCCAGGAGCTGCTGGACTGGCTGGACCGTCCCGACGTTTTGAGCGGCTACGCCAACTGGGACGAGGAGCAGGCCCGGCTCAACGAGCTGCTCTCTGAGGAGGAGATCGAAAAGATGCTCCAGGAGCGGATGCGGGAGCAGAACGAGGAGCACAACGGCGGCAACTACTGGGTGGGCACCCACGGCATGTCCACCTTCGGCAACTCCGGCCTGTCCCCCAAGGGCATCCGGGTGGGGGGGCAGGGGATGCACCGCCGGGCCTTCCGGGTGGCCGGCGAGCGGAAATTCCGGGACTTCCGGAAGGACAACACCCTGGACACCCGCCAGTTCCAGGTGGCCCTGAAGCGGCTGCGCCAGTACTCCGGCCTGGTGGAGCTGCCCCCCACCGAGTTCGACGTGGACAACACCATCCAGGACACGGCGGAGAAGGGCGGCATGCTCACGGTGCGCTATAAGCGCCCCCGGCAGAACACGGTGAAGGTGCTGCTGCTCATGGACTCGGGCGGGTCCATGGACTACTACGCCCAGCTGTGCTCCGCCCTGTTCCAGGCGGTGAGCAAGGTGGGCCACTTCAAGGATTTGAAGGTCTACTACTTTCACAACTGCGTCTACGGCCGGGTGTACGACAACCCCAGCCTGCTCCCCAGCGGAGCACTCCAGACCGACTGGCTGCTGTCCAACCTGTCCTCGGAGTACAAGGTGATCTTTGTGGGGGACGCCCAGATGGCCCCCTATGAACTCACCGGCGGCTGGTACTACAACCGGGACCGGGACCCCAGCGCCCCCAAGTGCGGTATGGACTGGCTGCTGCGCTTCCGGGACAAGTACCAGAATGCCATCTGGCTCAATCCCAGCGACCGGCCCGGCTGGGGCCAGTACTGGTGCGAGACCTATGACCAGATCGCCGCTGTCTTCCCCATGTTCCCCCTGACGGTGCAGGGGCTGGAGGACGGCATGAAAAAGCTGCTGGCCCGGTGAGCTGTCCTGACCCCGGAACAATCCCAAAAGATTCAGAAAAAATAGGAGTTTTTTCTTTACAATCGGGGAAAATTGTGATATAGTATCCCAGCGTCAATCGCACCCCTCTGGCTTCGTTTCAGGAGAACGCCCGGCAAGAGTTCGGGGCTTCACCCGCCTGTTACGCAGCCTCGTGGGCATCGAATTTCAGAAAGGTGGAATTTTCCATGATCCGCAAGGACGAAAAGACGGCCGTTATCGAGGCCAACCGCATCCATGAGACCGACACCGGTTCTCCCGAGGTGCAGATCGCCATTCTCACCGCCCGCATCAACGAGCTCACCGAGCACCTGAAGGTCCACAAGCAGGACAACCACTCCCGCCGCGGCCTGCTGAAGATGGTCGGTAAGCGCCGCAAGATGCTGGACTATCTGATGGCCAAGGACATCGAGCGTTACCGCGCCATCATCGCCAAGCTGGGCATCCGTAAGTAAGAAGAAGCGCGGAGGACAGACACGCAAGGGTGCTAAGCAGTCGAGCGCAGCCGGCAAACCAAGCGAGGCCGGCGGCCTCGCTGTTTGGCGGCGGAGTCGAGCGGCTTAGTGCCCTGGCCGCGTGTCCAGTCCGCAGCGTGACAATTGTGTTTCATAGGGCAGCGCGCATATCGTGCTGCCCTATGTTCGCATCTGAAACCAACCAAAATTCTGGAGCACCAGCGCTTTTTTAGCAGTTGAATATGGGCCTGGCACGGTGATCCGTAGTCCCAAGCCTTCCCCCCTCAGGGGGGGAAGGCGCCCCAGTGCGCACACTGAGGCGGATGAGGGGGCGTGGGTGCACGGTACGGACTCACCCTCATCCGTCACGGCCTTTGGCCGTGCCACCTTCCCCCTGGCAGGGGGGAAGGCATACACCCGGACCTATATTCAAGTGCTAAAAAGGGTTGTTGTGTTCCGGGAGACGAAAAAATTCTCAAAAAGGAGGACAACCCATGTCAACCATCATCAAGCACAAGGAATTCCCCAAGTTCAAGAGCTGGACCATGGACCTGTGCGGCCGTCCCCTGACCATCGAGGTGGGCAAGGTGGCCGAGCTGGCCAATGCCAGCGCCATGGTCAAGTACGGCGACACCACCGTCCTGGTGGCCGTCACCGTGGCCCCCCGCCCCCGGGACGGTGTGGACTTCTTCCCCCTGTCCGTGGACTTTGAGGAGAAGCTGTACGCCGTGGGCCGCATCCCCGGCTCCTTCATGCGCCGGGAGGGCCGCCCCTCTCTGCCCGCCGTGTTGGCCAGCCGCCTGATCGACCGGCCCATGCGCCCCCTGTTCCCCAGCGACTTCCGCAACGACGTGTGCATCACCTGCACCGTTATGAGCGTGGACTACGACTGCTCCCCCGAGGTGGCCGCCATGATCGGCGCCTCCGCCTGCGTGAGCTACTCTGAGATCCCCTTCGCCGGTCCCATCGGCTGCCTGGAGGTGGGCTACTGCGACGGCCAGATCGTGCTGAATCCCAACCAGGAGCAGCGCAAGACCAGCCGCATGGACGTGACCGTGGCCGCCACCCGGGAGAAGGTGGTGATGATCGAGGCCGGGGCCGACGAGATCCCCGACGAGATCATGTACGCCGGCATCGTGAAGGCCCACGAGGAGATCAAGAAGCAGATCGACTTCATCGACCAGATTGTCGCCGAAATCGGCAAGCCCAAAATGGAGTACGAGCACGCCCAGTTCAACCAGGAGCTCTTCGACAAGATCGTGGCTGACTTCATGGACGAGGCCAAGGCCGCCATGGACACCGACGACAAGAACGTGCGCGAGGAGCGCTGGAACGCCATGATCGACCACTGGCACGAGAAGTATCTGGAGGAGTATCCGGATATGGACCAGTACCTGGAGGAGTTCACCTACAAGTTCCAGAAGAAGATTGTCAAGGCCTGGCTGCTGGAGGGCCACCGTGTGGACGGCCGCGCCAAGAACGAGATCCGTCCCCTGGCCGCCGAAGTGGGCGTGCTGCCCCGGGTCCACGGCTCCGGCCTGTTCACCCGCGGCCAGACCCAGGTCCTGTCCGTGTGCACCCTGAACACCCTGGCCGCCTCTCAGAAGCTGGACACCATCTGGGAGGAGACCGAGAAGCGGTATATGCACCACTACAACTTCCCGCCCTACTCCGTGGGCGAGGCCAAGGCGCCCCGGTCCACCAACCGCCGGGAGTACGGCCACGGCGCCCTGGCCGAGCGGGCCCTGGTGCCGGTGCTCCCCTCGGTGGACGAGTTCCCCTACGCCATCCGCGTGGTCTCTGAGGTGCTGTCCTCCAACGGCTCCACCTCTCAGGGCTCCATCTGCGGCTCCACCCTGGCCCTCATGGATGCGGGCGTGCCCATCAAGGCCCCTGTGGCCGGCATCTCCTGCGGCCTGATCCAGGATGACGACGGCAGCTTCACCACCTTCATCGACATCCAGGGCGTGGAGGACTTCCACGGCGAGATGGACTTCAAGGTGGCCGGCACCAAGGCGGGCATCACCGCCATCCAGATGGACCTGAAGAACGACGGCCTCACCCACGAGATCATCAAGGAGGCCCTGGATATCACCCGGGACGCCCGGTACGCCATCCTGGACGAGGTGATGCTGCCCTGCATCGCCGCCCCCCGTCCCGAAGTGAGTAAGTACGCCCCCAAGATGATCACCATGAAGATCGACCCCGACAAGATCCGGGAGGTCATCGGCAAGGGCGGCTCCGTCATCCAGAAGATCACCGCCGAGTCCGGCGCCACCGTGGATATCGAGGACGACGGCACCATCCACATTGCCTCTCCCAACGCCGAGGCCTGCGACGCCGCCAAGAAGATGATCGACACCATCGTCTTCGTTCCCCAGGTGGGCGAGCTGTACTACGGCAAGGTGGTGCGCATCCTCCAGTTCGGCGCCTTCGTGGAGCTGGCCCCCGGCAAGGACGGCATGGTCCACATCTCCAAGCTGGCCGACCACCGTGTGGAGAAGGTGGAGGACGTGGTCAATGTGGGCGACATGATCTGGGTCAAGGTCACCGACATCGACGACAAGGGCCGGGTCAACCTGTCCTACCGGGACGCCATCAAGGAGATCAAGGCCAAGAAGGCCGCCGGCGAGAGCGTGAAGTAAGCGTTCCCTTCCATCAAATGACAGACAAAATGCCTCGGGCGTGAGCCCGAGGCATTTTCAGCTTGTCGAAAAACTTCTGTTCAGACGAGTCCGCCCGAGTGTTGGCGGGGGAGCTCGAGGGGGCGGCAGCCCGCCTCGAGTGGGATCGAATGCCCTGAATGCCTT
>NZ_NFKI01000061.1 GCF_002160305.1 Pseudoflavonifractor sp. An184 | reverse complement strand
CCCGCCTCGAGTGGGATCGAATGCCCTGAATGCCTTGTATGACAAGGCGTTCAGCGAGCGCAGCGAGGACTTTTCCGCCGCGCAGCGGCGGGAAAGTATTGGCATTTTTCAGGCTGCCGGAAAAGTCTTTGGACTTTTTCGACAGCCTGAGACAGCGCCAAAGCCACGGCTTTGGCGCTGTCTTTTTTCGGCACGCTTTTGCAAGGATTTCCGAAGCGCCTTGCGGCTTGTCGGAACTTTTGCAGGAAATGTTTCAAATAGTTTCTGATTCTTTCTCTTCTTTGCAATTCCTTAACATCCTTTTTGCCGGAATCATCTTGCTTTTTTCCGCCATAGGTAATATACTAGGATGGCAGCTTTTCTAGGTAGGACCACCTGTCAGGTTCTCCTTGGATTGGCTGTTCTTTTGCGGGGGGAGAAGAACGACAACAGCACCTGCGCACAGCCCGGAGCGGCGGGCCGGCCCCTTTTCCTCCACACGAACCGGAAAGGACGCGACGCCATGAACTACTACCAGGAATCCCCAGAAAAGGTCCTGGAGGAGCTGCGGACCACAGAGTCCGGACTCTCCCACCAGGAAGCCGGTGACCGGCTGGCCAAATGTGGCCCCAACAAGCTGGCGGAGGGGAAAAAGGTCACCCTGCTCCAGCGCTTTATTCAACAGCTGTGCGACCCCATGATCATCATTCTGCTGGTGGCTGCCGCCGTATCGGGCGTCACCGCCGCATACTCCGGCGAGAGCTTCACCGACGTATTCATTATTCTGATCGTGGTGCTCATCAACGCGATCCTGGGCGTGTACCAGGAGAGCAAGGCGGAAAAGGCCATTGAGGCCCTCCAGGAGATGACCGCCGCCACCAGCAAGGTGCTCCGGGACGGCAAAATGTCCCTGCTGCGCAGCGACGTGCTGGTGCCCGGCGACATTGTGATCCTGGAGGCGGGCGACGCGGTCCCCGCCGACTGCCGCATTCTGGAGAGCGCCAGCATCAAGGCCGAGGAGGCCGCCCTCACCGGCGAGAGCGTCCCGGTGGAGAAGGACGTAAACGCCATCGTCACCGACGAGGAGGTCCCCCTGGGCGACCGGCACTGCATGCTGTACATGGGCTCCACCGTGGTCTACGGCCGCGGCCGGGCGGTGGTCTGCTCCACCGGTATGGACACTGAGATGGGCAAGATCGCCGACGCCCTGGCCCAGGCGGAGGAGGGCGAGACCCCCCTGCAGCGGAAGCTGGGCCAGCTGAGCAAGGTCCTCAGCGTGCTGGTGCTGGGCATCTGCGTATTTATTTTCCTGTTCAGCCTGCTCCGGGCGGGCGACTTCCACCTGGACACCATCATCAGCACCTTCATGGTGGCCGTCTCTCTGGCGGTGGCCGCCATCCCCGAGGGGCTGGCCGCCGTGGTCACCATCGTGCTGTCCATCGGCGTCACCAATATGTCCAAGCGCAACGCGGTCATCCGGCGGCTCACCGCCGTGGAGACCCTGGGCTGCGCCCAGGTCATCTGCTCGGATAAGACGGGCACCCTGACTCAGAACAAGATGACCGTGGTGGACCACTTCGGCAATCCCCTAAAAACCGCCCGGGCCATGTCCCTGTGCTCCGACGCCGCCCCCGACGAGACGGGGAACGCGGTGGGCGAGCCCACCGAGTGCGCCCTGGTGAACTGGGCCACCAAGGAGGGGCTGGGCAAGTCCGCCATGGAGCGGGAGACCCCCCGGGTAGGCGAGGCCCCCTTCGACTCGGGCCGGAAGATGATGTCCACCATCCACAAGCTGGAGAAGGGCTATGTGCAGTACACCAAGGGCGCTCCCGACGAGCTGCTGAAGCGCTGCACCCACTATGAGAAGGACGGCCAGATCCTCCCCCTGGACGAGCAGGCCAAGGCGGAGATCCTGGCCCAGAACAAGGCCATGGCCGATCAGGCCCTCCGTGTGCTGGCCGCCGCGGAGCGCCGCTATGACGAGATGCCCCAGGATCAGTCCCCGGCTGCCTTGGAGCACGACCTGACCTTCCTGGGGCTGGCGGGCATGATCGACCCCATCCGCCCCGAGGTGAAGGCCGCCATCGCCGAGTGCAAGACCGCCGGCATCCGGGCCGTGATGATCACCGGCGACCACCGGGACACCGCCGTGGCCATCGCCAAGCAGCTGGGTATCCTGGAGCACGACGACCAGGCCATCACCGGCGCCCAGCTCAACCAGATCAGCGATGAGGAGCTGGACAAGACCATCGACCATTACAGCGTCTACGCCCGGGTGCAGCCCGAGCACAAGGTGCGCATCGTCAACGCCTGGAAGAAGCGGGGCTGCATCACCGCCATGACCGGCGACGGCGTCAACGACGCCCCCTCCATCAAGTCCGCCGACATCGGCGTGGGCATGGGCATCACCGGCACCGACGTGACCAAGAACGTGGCCGACATGGTGCTGGCCGACGACAACTTCGCCACCATCGTGGGCGCCGTCCAGGAGGGCCGCCGGATCTACGACAACATCCGCAAGGCCATCCAGTTCCTGCTGGGCTCCAACATGAGCGAGGTGCTCAGCGTCTTTGTCGCCACCCTGCTGGGCTTTGTCATCCTGGAGCCCGTCCACCTGCTGTGGATCAACCTGATTACCGACTGCTTCCCCGCTCTGGCCCTGGGCATGGAGAAGGGGGAGCCCGATCTGATGCAGCGTCCCCCCCGGAAGGCCAGCGACGGAATCTTTGCCAACGGCCTGGGCTTCGACGTGGCCTATCAGGGCGCCATGGTTACCGTCCTGGTGCTGGCGGCCTACTTCATCGGCCACTTCATGGAGTCCGGCGTGTGGGAGATCACCCAGAGCGCCGACGGCATGACCATGGCCTTCCTGACCATGGGCATGGCCGAGATCTTCCACAGCTTCAACATGCGCTCCCAGCGGGGCAGCGTGTTCAAGCTCCACAGCCACAACAAGGTCCTCTGGGGCGCTATGCTCCTGAGCCTGGTGCTCACCACCGCGGTGATCTACCTGCCCGGCATCTCCGACGCCTTCGGCTTCACCCACATCGACCCTGTGGAGTACGCCGTGGCCCTGATCCTGGCGGTCCTGGTCATCCCCATTGTGGAGTGCGTCAAGGCCGTTCAGCGGTCTATGCACAAGCAATAAGCTCCTTACAAGTCCTTACAAGACAAACGGGACGGAAGATACTCTTCCGTCCCGTTTCAGCTTGTCGAAAAACTTCTGTAAAGATGAATCCGCTCAAATTGGGGCGGGGGAGCTCGAGGGGGCGGCAGCCCGCCTCGAGTGGGATCGAATGCCCTGAATGCCTTGCTTGGCAAGGCGTTCAGCGAGCGCAGCGAGGACTTTCCCGCCGCACAGCGGCGGGAAAGTAACGGCATTCTTTCAGGCTGTCGGAAAAGTCCTTGGACTTTTTCGACAGCCTGCGGGACGGAAAATTATCTTCCGTCCATTTTTTGTGAAAAAACAGCTTCTGCAACCGCTGGTTGTCAAATTGTATCCCACTTTTGGTTGCAAAACCGGGAACTCTTTGCTATCCTGAATGGCGTCAAAGGTCCTTTGCAACCACTTGTTTTGGAGGTCACACCCATGGAATTTCAACAGCGTCTCTACGACCTGCGCAAAAAGGCGGGGCTGAGCCAGGAGGGTCTGGCCGATCTGCTGGGGGTCACCCGGCAGGCGGTCCAGAAGTGGGAGGCGGGCGCCTCCCGCCCCGACATGGACAACCTGGCCGCCCTGGCCCGCTATTTCAATGTCACCCTGGACTACCTGGTCACCGGGGAGGAGCCCCCCGCCCCGGCGGCCCAGACCACCATCGTCAACAACTACTACCAGCGGTGGCGCTATGAGTACAAGAGCCAGCGCACCCTGTTCGGCCTGCCCCTGGTCCACATCCGCCTGGGGGACCGGGGCACCGGCGTCGCCAAAGGCGTTCTGGCCATCGGGAACTACGCGGTGGGCATCTTCACCATCGGCGGCTTCTCCCTGGGCCTGGTGAGCATCGGCGGGCTGTCCGTGGGCCTGCTGTTCTCCCTGGCAGGTTGGGCCATCGGCGGAATCGCCGTAGGCGGCTTTGCCGTGGGCCTGCTGGCCATCGGCGGGGCGGCGGCGGGCCTGTTCGCCATGGGAGGCGGGGCCTTCGGCGTCTATGCCGCTGGGGGCGGGGCCTTCGCCTCGGAGATCGCCATCGGCGGCTCCGCCCACGCCCCCCTGGCCATCGGCCGGGTGGCGGAGGGGGCCCTCACCTTTGTTCCCGGCTCCGATCCGGCCCAGGTGGCGGAGGCCATCCGCCAGGCCGCCTCCGGCGCGCCCCGCTTTCTTCAAAATCTCCTGATCTTCTTGGCGCAGAACTGGTAAGCGGTGCACCGAATCCTTGCGTCCCCAGAGCAAACAGAAAACTAGAAGGCGGCGGGGGCAAGCCCCCGCCCTACGGCATCCTTCTAACCATATTTGCTCCTTCGGCCGCCCCTCATCCGTCTGGCCTTCGGCCAGCCACCTTCCCCCCAGGGGGAAGGCTGGGGAAGCGCGTGCGGCCCTGTCTTAGTACCGGTTCAGAGGAATCTCCCCGGTGTCCTCCCCCTTCTCGATAGAGCGGATCACCGCGTCATAGCCGTAGTTCTCGTTCACCTGGATGTGGACCCGGTCCCCCACCCGCTTTCCCAGCAGGGAGCGGCCCACCGGGGACTCCTTGCTGATAAGCCCCTTGAGCACATCCTGGCGCATGGTGGTGACGATCTGGTACACCTCGGTCTCGTCGTCGTCCTCCATGTACACGGTGACCTTGTCGTACAGGCCCACCTGGTCCGCCCCGGAGGTGTCGTCAAACACCTTGGCGGTCTTGATCATGTTCTCCAGAAAGCGGATGCGGCTCTCGTTCCGGTTCTTCTCCTGCTTGGCGGCCTTGTACTCGAAGTTCTCGCTCAGGTCCCCGAAGGCCCGGGCCTCCTTCACCGCCTCCAGCAGCTTGGGACGCAGGGTGATCCGCCGGTAGTCCAGCTCCTCCCGCATCATCTTCAAGTCCTGTCGGGTCAGTTCGTTGTGCATGGCAGTTCCCTCCCAAAATCAAAGGCGGACGGCGCTGCAGGCTGTCAAAAAAGTCCAAGGACTTTTCCGACAGCCTGCAAGAATGTCGTTACTTTCCCGCCGCTGCGCGGCGGAAAAGTCCTCGCTGCGCTCGCTGAACGCCTTGCTGCGCAAGGCATTCAGGGCATTCGATTCCACTCGAGGCGGGCTGCCGCCCCCTCGAGCTCCCCTACCCAAGCTGAGGCTAATTTTACTCAACTAAGTTTTTTCACAAGGCGCCGTCCACAGAGTTTATTCAGATGTTGTCTCCTCTCGGAAGACCAGGTGGACGCTCTCGCTGTGGGTCAAGTATACCATCGTGGCGTAGCACAAGTCAAACTCCAAAATGTCGCCCACCTGAATATCCCGGACCGTGTTCTGCACATCCACCAGGGTGTGGTCGGAGGAGGCCCCCAGCATGATGAGTCCCGGCTCCCGGGAGACCAGGTCCTCACACTCCCCGTAGTCCACCCGGCCCATGGCCAGGAGGGCCCGGCGGCGGTGGCCCCGGTCCACATAGGTGCGGGTCCGCCCGAAGGCGTCCACCGACAGCTCGCCCACCGGGTGGGAGGGTTTTGTCTTGACCTCGATCACCTCGGCCCGGAGGGTGAACACGTCCTTGTGGAGCTCCGGCATGTCGCAGCCCCACACCCGGCCCAGCAGGAGCAGCTCCCCCACCCGCAGGTGGTTGATGCGGCTGGGCATGGTGCCGTCCAGCACCATGTGCACCGAGGAGGAGGCCCCGCCGGAGATGACCTCCAGCCGGCGGCCGATGGCCGCCTCCACCGCCTCGGCGGCGGCGATGAGCTCCTCCATCTTCTCGGGGGTGGCCTGGACCGAGCCGTAGCAGCCCAGGTTGGTGCCCACCCCCAACAGGTCCAGGTTCTCCAGCTTCTGCTCCACCTCCAGGGCGGCGGAGATGAGCTCCTCCCGGTCCCAGAAGCCCTCCCGCAGGTCGCCCAGGTCCACCATGAGAATCACCTTGTGGCGCACCCCCGCCCGGGCGGCGGCCTCGTTGGTGGCCCGGAGCACCGAGATCTCACTTTGCAGGCTGATATCCGCCCACTCCACCAGCTCGTCCACCTCGGTGGGCATGGGGATGCGGATCATCATCAGCGGCGTGCGGATGCCCGCCTGCCGCAGGGTGCGCAGCTGCTCCAGGCGGGAGGAGCCGATGCTGTCCAGCCCCGCCCGGTCATAGACCTTTGCCGCCTCCGGCAGGGCACAGAAGCCCTTTACGATCCCGGAGAGCTTGATACCAGAAACCTGGCAGCGCTCACGGAGCGCTGCCAGGTTTTCCTGTAACTTTCCGAGATCGACTTCCAGCTGTGGATACTGTTCTTGTCTCTCTCTCATAACATTCGATTCTGTGCTTCCTCCGGATCAGACAGCAGCCTTGCGCTTCTTGTAGGGCTTGTTGTCCATGTCCTTCAGGGTCCAGCCGAACCAGGCACAGGCGGCGTTGATCACGGGCATCAGCCAGTTGAACATGGCGAACATAGCGTACTCGGGAACCGTGATGCTCAGGGTGTTCTCAATGTACACGCCGCAGGTGTTCCAGGGAACCAGGGCGGAGGTGACGGTGCCGGCGCCCTCAAGGGCAGAGGACAGGACGGAGGGGTGCAGGCCCATCTTGCGGTACTCCTCGGCGTACATACGGCCGGGGACCACGATGGAGATGTACTGCTCGGGCATGGTCATGTTGGACAGCACGCAGGTGACCTCGGTGACGGTGACCAGGGCAGCGGGGCTCTTGGCCAGCTTCTTGATCTGGTTGACCACGACCTCCAGCTGGTGGGTGCCCTCCATAATGCCGCCGAACATCATGGCGATGATGGTCATAGCCACGGAGGACATCATGCCCAGGATACCGCCGCTCTCCAGCAGGGTGGTCATGGTCTCATAGGTCTCGGCGCTCAGAGAGCTCTGGAGCAGAGCGTGCATGTCGTCGGAGAAGGAGAAGCCGTTCATGCCGAAGGAGAACAGGGTACCGGGGTCGCAGTTGCCGGGCTGGAAAATCAGGCCCACAATGGCTCCGGCAAAGATGCCCAGGGTGATGCCGGGGATGGCGGGCATCTTCATGGCCACTGCCACAATGACGATCACCGGGGGCAGCAGCAGGATGGGATTGATGTGGAACACGCCGCCCTGAGCGATATTCAGAGCGTTGGCGAACTCGGTCACGCGGCTCATATCCGCGTCGCCGCCGTGATACTGGGTAACGCCCAGCACACCGAAAAAGATAATACAAATGACATAGGTAATGGCCGTGGGCAGCATCATCGCCTTCACGTGGCTCATTACGTCGGTACCAGCCATGGCGGGGGCCAGGTTGGTGGTGTCAGACAGGGGGGACATCTTGTCGCCGAAATAGGCGCCAGAGAGGATCGCGCCGGCGGTCATGCCGGGGTTCATGCCCAGGCCGAAGCCGATGCCCATCAGGGCCACGCCCATGGTGCCCATGGTACCCCAGGAGGTACCGGTGGCCAGGGAGGTGATGGAGCAGATCAGCAGGGTGGCGATGAAGAAGATGGTGGGATGCATCAGCTGCAGGCCGTAGTAGATCATGGTGGGCACCACGCCCGCGTTGACCCACACGCCGATCAGGATGCCGACGATAATCAGGATACAGATGGACTGGAGGGCCTTGTAAATGCCGTCCATCATCATCTTCTCAATATCTTCCCACTTGTGGCCCAGATACAGGGCCATAATGGCCGCCACACACACGCCCACAAACATGGGCACATGTACGTCAGCACCGTAAATGACAATACCAACCGCCAGAATGGCGACCAGCGCCACCAGGGTGATCAGGGCCTCCCATACCTTTGGCATTCGGGGCTCTCTGGATTTCTTTGCCTCACTCATGGATCATTACCAACCTTTCTTTCAATACTTTGCATAGCTTTGCATGACTTTGCATTGGCTTTGCATTTCTGCATTTTTTGATTCAGCGTTGGAACTCCTGGATTTGGGCTATCCCCTGTTTGATACCTCCTCTCCTCCTGTTTTACAACCCACACAGCTGGTGCAAGTCCGGGCCCCCGGGGCGTATCTCAGCAGTCCGGTCCCCCGGACCGCTCAGATACGCCCCGGGGCGCGCTTTTGGGGCGCGCCCCGAGGCCCAGGATCTCACCCGGCATTAAAAGGACAATGCGGGATGTGATCTCAATAGCCCAGCTCGGTCATGGCCTCGTCAATGGCCTTGACTACGATGTCAACTTCCTCCTCGGTGACGATCAGAGGCGGAATGAAGCGCAGCACGTTGCCGGCGGTGCAGTTGATGAGCACCTTCTTCTCAAAGCACTTGTTCACGATCTGGGGACCGACCTCGTTGTTGGCCAGCTCGGCACCGTTGATCATGCCCATGCCGCGGACCTCAGTGATGCAGGTGGGGTGCTTCTCCTGGAGCTTGCGCAGCTCGGCGCGGAAATACTCGCCCACCTTGGCCGCGTGATCCATCACGCCGCCGTTGATCATGGTGTCCAGAGTGGCCTCAGCCAGGCCGCAGGCCAGAGGGCCGCCGGCGAAGGTGGAGCCGTGGGTGCCGGGGGTCAGGGTGTAGGCCGCGTCGCCCCGGGCGCACACCGCGCCGACGGGCACGCCGGAGCCCAGCTCCTTGGCCATGGAGCAGGTGTCGGGCTCCACGCCGTAGTTCTGATGGGCGAACAGCTTGCCGGTACGGCCGGAGCCAACCTGCACCTCGTCGAACATCAGCAGGATGCCCTTCTCATCGCACAGATCGCGCAGGCCCTGGAGGAACTCCTTGGTGGCGGGACGGACGCCGCCCTCGCCCTGAACGGGCTCGGTGAGGATGGCGCAAACGTCGTCGCCCATCTGCTCCTTCACGGACTCCAGATTGTTGAACTCAGCATAGCGGAAGCCCTCGGGCAGGGGGGAGAACCACTTGGGATTGTGGACGATCTCCTGGCCGGTGGCGGTGGCGGTGGCCAGCGTGCGGCCGTGGAAGGACTTCAGCATGGAGATGACCACATAGCGCTCGGGGTGGCCGTGGTCCACGGCGTACTTACGGGCCAGCTTGATCTGACCTTCGTTGGCCTCGGCGCCGGAGTTGGCGAAGAACA
Organism: Pseudoflavonifractor sp. An184; assembly: GCF_002160305.1. GTDB lineage: Bacteria > Bacillota > Clostridia > Oscillospirales > Oscillospiraceae > Lawsonibacter > Lawsonibacter pullicola. The sequence goes on along the minus strand of NZ_NFKI01000061.1, from coordinate 7,936 downwards.
CCTTCTCGAAGCAGCTGTTCTCGCAGATCAGCTTACAGACCTGGATGGCGGGCTCGTTGTAGTAGTAGTTGGAGCAGTGCATCAGGCCCTTGGCCCGGTCCAGCGCCTTCACGATGGCGGGATGGTTGTGGCCCAGGCCGTTGACGGCGATGCCGCCCACAAAGTCCAGGAACTTGTTCCCGTCCAGGTCCCAGACCCAGGCGCCCTCGCCGTGATCCATCACGATGGGCATACGGGCATGGTTGCCGTACAGATACTTGTCAGCGACGGCGATGGCTTCGGCGTTGCTCTTGAACTTCTCAATCATGGGAATCGTCCTCCTTTATAATCATGATACGTCTATTCCTGCCCGGGGCGGGAGCCCCGCCCCGGGACCTCTCCCAATGGCGCTGGGGGATTATTTCCACTTGATGCCCACGCTGGGTGCATCCTTGCCCACGGTGGTGCCGATGCCCTCGTCGGTGAAGGCCTCGTACAGGATGCTGTGGGGTTTTCTTCCGTCGATGATGTGGACGTTGGTGACGCCCTCCTCAATGGCCTGTACACAGCAGTCCACCTTGGGGATCATGCCGCCGGCGATGGTGCCCTGATCCTTCAGGCCCTGCACGTCGGCGATGTTCAGATAGCTGATCACATCCCGGAGCTTGATATCGTTGCACAGCCCCTCGATGTCGGTGAGGAGCATGAGCTTCTCGGCGCCCAGGGCGCTGGCCAGCTTGCCGGCGGCGGTGTCGCCGTTGATGTTGAAGCTCTGTCCCTTCCCGTCGGTACCCACGGGGGCCACCACGGGGATGTAGCCCGCGTCCAGCAGGGCCTGCACCGGGGCGGCGTTGACCTCCACGATGTCGCCCACGAAGCCCAGCTCCTCGCTGCGCTGGACGCACTTATAGATGTTGGCGCTGATGCCGGACAGGCCCACGGCCTCGCCGCCGATGGCGTTGATCCGGCCCACCAGCTCGCTGTTCACCTGGCCGATGAGCACCGCCTCCACCACATGGATGATGTCCGCGGAGGTGTAGCGCAGGCCGTTGATGAACTGCACGGGGATGTTCAGCTGTTCCAGCATCTTGTTGATGCCGGGGCCGCCCCCGTGGCTGAGGACGGGCTTGAGCCCCAGCAGCTTGAGCATCACCACGTCCTGGAGGACGGCGGCCTTCAGCTCCTCATTGATCATGGCGTTTCCGCCGTACTTGATGACGATGACTTTGCCGGCATACTTCTTCAGATAGGGCATGGCCTCCATTAAGGTGGCAACCTTGCTCGCTACGTCGTTCACAGCACGCCCTCCTTCTTAAGACCGGTAGTCGCCGTTGATCTTCACATAGTCATAGGTCAGGTCGCAGCCGAAGGCGGTGGCCTGTCCGTCGCCGCTGTGGAAGTTCACGATGACGGTGATGTCGTGCTCGGTGAGCACCTTCTTGGCCAGCTCCTCGCTGAAGTCGGTGCCGAAGCCGTTCTCCATGACCACCACCTCGCCGGCGGCGCTCTTCAGGATGCAGTCGGCCTTGGTGGGGTCCACGTCCGCTCCGGAGTAGCCGGCGGCGGCCATGATGCGGCCCCAGTTGGCGTCCTTGCCGAACAGGGCGGCCTTGAACAGGGTGGAGCCGGCGATGGACCGGGCCACCAGCTTGGCGTCCTTCTCAGTGGGCAGGCCGTAGGCCTCCACGATCATCAGATGGGTGGCGCCCTCGCCGTCGGAGGCGATGCGGCGGGCCATATCCATGCAGATCATATCCAGGATCTCGGCGAAGGCGGCCTTGTCCGCCTCAGTCTCCACGGCCACGCCGGAGGCGCCGTTGGCCAGCAGGAACAGGGAGTCGTTGGTGCTGGTGTCGCCGTCTACGGTCATCATGTTGAAGCTCTTGTCGGTGCTGGCCTTCAGCATGGGCTGCACCACGGCGGCGTCGATCTTGGCGTCGGTGGTGATGTAGGCCAGCATGGTGGCCATGTTGGGGTGGATCATGCCGGAGCCCTTGGCGCAGGCGCCGATGCGGATGGTGCCGCCGGACAGCTCCAGCTCATAGGCCACTTCCTTCTTCACCAGGTCGGTGGTCATGATGGCCCAGGCTGCGTCGGTGCCCTTCTCCACGCTCATGTCGGGGACGATGCGGCGCACGCCCTCCAGCACCTTCTCCACGGGAAGCTTCTGGCCGATGACGCCGGTGGAGCACACGAACACCTCGTCCTCCCCCAGGCCCAGCAGCTTCTCCGCCTCGGTCTCCACGGTCTTAGCGTCCTTGATGCCCTGCTCGCCGGTGGCGGCGTTGGCGTTGCCGCTGTTGATGACCACGGCGCGGGCCTTGCCCTTCTTCAGGATCTCCCGGTCCAGGATGACGGGAGCGGCGCAGAACTTGTTGGTGGTGAACATGGCCGCGCAGGAGGCGGGCTGTTCGGAGTAGATGATGGCCACGTCGGGCTTCTCGCTCTTGCGGCTCTTCACGCCCACATAGCAGGCGCCTGCCAGGAATCCCTTGGGGGTGGTAACGCCGCCGCCCTCGATCAGTTTATAAGCCATACTGCATACTTCCTTTCCGCTGTTTGGATGGATGGATCAGGGATACATGGGGGCGATCTTCAGGCCGGTGGTCTCGTCCAGGCCGAAGATGATGTTCATGTTCTGGATGGCCTGGCCGGCGGCGCCCTTGCCGATGTTGTCGATGACGGAGCTCACCAGCAGGCGCTTGGTGCGGGCGTCATAGGTGGGGGTGATGCAGCACAGGTTGGTGCCGGCGGTCCACTTGGTCTGAACGGGCTTGCTGGCGGGGTACACATGGACGAAATACTCGTCCTTGTAGTACTTCTGATACAGCTCATACAGCTCGTCGTTGGTGACGTCCTTGTTCAGAGTGGCATAGATGGTGACCTCGATGCCGCGGATCTGGGGAGTCAGGTGGGGCTGGAAGTTGATGAACTGCCAGGTCTCGGGCTTCATCAGGTCCTTGCCGGTGATGTAGGCGATGTTCTGCTCGATCTCGGGGGTGTGGCGGTGAGTGCCGCCCAGGGCGTAGGCGCAGAAGCTGTTGCTGGCCTCAGCCAGGAGCTTGTTGGGGGCGGGACGGCGGCCGGCGCCGGTGTAGCCGCTCTTGGCGTCCACGATGATGGTGTTGTCCACCACCATGCCCTCCTTCAGGACGGGGTACAGGCCCAGAGTGGTGGCGGTGGGGTAGCAGCCGGGGTTGGAGATGAGGCTCTTGCCCTTGGCCAGATCCCGCTGAATCTCGGGGATGCAGTACACGGCCTCCTTGGTCATCTCATAGTTGGGGTGGTCCAGGTGGTACCACTTCTCCCAAACCTTCGCGTCACGGAACCGGATGTCGGCGCCGAAGTCGATGAACTTCTTGCCGCCCGCCAGCACCTTCTCGGCAATGCCGCACACGGTGCCCGCGTCCACTGCGGTAAACACGACGTCGCTGTCCTTGACGATCATATCCACGGTCTCGTCGTTCAGGGGCAGAATCTCCTGGTCATAGAAACCAGCCAGAGCGGGGTGCTCGTCCTGGATCTTTCGGCCGGCGGCGAAGCTATCAGCCAGGTGGGCCACCTGAGTTTCAGGGTGGTTCACCATAAGACGGAGCAACTCACCACAGGCATAGCTGGCGGCACCACAGATGGAAAAACGGATCATGACACGATTCCTCCTTTTAATTTTTCGGCTTGCGCCGCTTTTATAGGATTCCATTTCAGCAGTCAATTCCAAATATTCAAAACTTTCCCGAATATTCGGTATAGATTCTGTTGAATTTTCCTGTCACCTATTATATAATTACTGGGCAGTATATACAAGAAATTCTTTTTTCTGCTGTTCATTCCAAAGGGGAATGTTTTTGGGAATCCTATCCATACTGCTAAGGAGTTATTTGATTTATGAGTATCCGTAAGTACATTGCCTATCTAAAAACCATCGAGACGGGGAGCATCACCCACGCCGCCGCCCAGCTGGGCTACACCCAGTCGGCCATCAGCCGGATGATCGCCGACCTGGAGGACTCCTGGGGCGTCAAGCTGCTCACCCGCAACCGCTCCGGCATTGAGATCAGCTCGGAGGGCCTCACCCTCCTGCCCAAGCTCCAGGCCATCTGCAAGGACTACGAGGATCTGAACTACGCCATCTCTGAGCTCCACGGCCTCAGCTCCGGCTCCATCCGCCTGGGGGCCTTCTCCAGCATCTCCAGCGGGCGGCTGCCCCAGATCATCAAGTCCTTCCACGAGCTCTATCCCCACATCGACTTTCAGCTGGTCAACGGGGAGTACAATCAAATTGCCACCTGGCTGCGGAAGGGTCTGGTGGACTGCGGCTTTGTGAGCCTGCCCGCCCCCAACGATCTGGAGGCCTCCTTCCTGCTCCAGGACAACCTGGTGGTCATTCTGCCGGAAAACCATCCCCTGGCCGACGCCCCGGTGTATCCGGTGGAGCGCCTGTCCAGCGAGGACTTCATCAACCTCAAGGAGGAGCAGGACTACGAAATCACCAAATTTCTGGACCACCTCCAGCAGAAGCCCAACATCCGCTATGAGGTGAGCGACGATTACGCCATCCTCTCCATGGTGGAGTGCGGACTGGGCATCAGCGTGGTCCATGAGCTTATGCTCCACCCCAACCGCTACCGCGTGCGGCCCAAACACTTCGACATCCCCCAGGTGCGGGACATCGGCATCGCGGTCAAGAAGGACGTGGCCCCCTCCACCATCACCCGGCTGTTTGTGGCCCACGCCAAGCAGTGGGCTCAGGAGCATCTCCCCGCAGAAATCACCTGACGGGGACTTCTGTAACTTTCGTACAGAATTCTCTCCTTTCACCCCCATCGTTTGGTACAATCATACCACAACCCTGCACAAAAAGAAAGGGAAAATTTCAAAAATTTTTCCTGAATGTGTAGTCCTATTTTATGCATTATTATTCAATTTCCCCTGGATTCTCAAGGAGCGGCCCGAAGTCTTTTCCCTTCTTTCTTTCTATTTTGAGTAAAAATCTCTTTGTTTTGCTATATTTTTATCTGATTTCTTTTTAATTTCCTGTTTCTCAGGTGGATTTTTCGCTTCCGCACCAAAATATCTCCTGAAAATACAGCGAGCACGGACCAAACATTTTGCATGGTCCGTGCTCGTTTTCTGCATAAGGTTCCAGCTTATCCGATTTCTTCCCACTCTTTTTCCCGGAATCCAACCTTGACAAACCGCTCTCCCACCAGGATGGGGCGCTTCACCAGCATCCCGTCGGTGGCCAGCAGAGCCAGCTGCTCCTCCTCGCTCATGGCGGGCAGCTTGTTCTTCAGGTCCATGGCCTTGTAGAGCTGTCCGGAGGTGTTGAAGAACCGCTTCAGGGGCAGGCCGCTCTCCTGCCACCAGGTCCGCAGCTCCTCCTGGGTGGGGTTCTCCGTCTTGATGTCCCGGAGGGTGTAGGAGATTCTCTTCTCGTCCAGCCACTTCTTGGCCTTCTGACAGGTGGTGCACTTGGGATAACAGACAAACAGCATTGAAATTCCTCCTTTTGATTGAACAGGCGGCCGCAAGCCGCCCCTGCAAAAACAGCCCCGGCACACGCCGGGGCTGTCGTCCGTGATACGCTTAATAATTCATCTGCTTGCGGCGGGACAGGTTCATGGTGCCGTCCTGCATCTGGTCCAGGCTGTCCAGGCTCTTGCCGGTGCCCTCGGCCACGCAGGAGATGGCGTCCTCGGCCACGTGGGTCTCGATGCCGGTGTGGGCCTCAATGAGCTTGTCAAAGCCCCACAGCAGGGAGCCGCCGCCGGTCATCACGATGCCGTTGGTGGAGATGTCGGCCACCAGCTCGGGGGGCGTGCGCTCCAGAACGCCGTGGATGGCCTCCAGGATGCGGCTGGAGACCTCCTCGAAGGCCTCGATCATCTCGCTGGAGGAGACGGAGAACACCCGGGGCAGTCCGGTCATCAGGCAGCGGCCCTTGATCTCCATGGTGACCTCCTCGGGCCGGGGGAAGACGCAGCCGATGGACATTTTCAGCTCCTCGGCGGTGCGGTCGCCGATGAGCACGTTGTGCTTCTTGCGGATATACTTGACCACCGCCTCGTCGAACTTGTCGCCGGCGATCTTGATGGAGGCGGACTCCACCACGCCGCCCAGGGAGATGACGGCGATGTCGGCGGTGCCGCCGCCGATGTCCACCACCATGTGGCCGTCGGGCTTGGTGATGTCGATGCCCGCGCCGATGGCGGCGGCCACCGGCTCCTCAATGAGGTAGGCCCGGCGGGCGCCCGCCTGGATGCCGGCGTCCACCACGGCGCGCTCCTCTACCTCGGTGATGCCGGAGGGTACGCAGATGAGCAGACGGGGCTTGAACAGGGAGAAGGTGGTCACCTTCTTGATAAACTCCTTGAGCATCCGCTCGGTCATGTCGTAGTCGGAGATGACGCCCTCCCGCAGGGGGCGCATGGCCACGATGTTGCCGGGGGTACGGCCCAGCATGGCCTGGGCGTCGGTGCCCACCTTCAACAGCTTGCCGGTATTCTTATCCATGGCCACCACGGAGGGCTCCCGCAGGACCACGCCCTTCCCCTTGATATATACCAGAACGGACGCGGTGCCCAGGTCAATGCCAATGTCCTTGCTGAATAAATTAAACATATCGCTCCACCTTATTGATGATCATTTCCGGCGTTAGTATACCCGCGCCGGTTTGTGGTTATATCCAAACTAGTTTTCATTATAGCGGGTCCCACGCCGGTTTTCAACTATTATTTCGCCATTTTTCCATGGTTTTCCGGCCTGTCTGTAATTCATTTTTTCCGGGCCTGGGCCAGGGTCAGCCCCCAGACCTCCGACGCGCCCCCTTCCAGGAGCAGACGGGCGCACTCCCCCATGGTGGAGCCGGTGGTCACCACGTCGTCCACCAGCAGGACGCGCAGGCCGGACAGGTCCTCCCCGGTCAGCCGGTACGCCCCCTGGACGTTGGCCCGCCGGGCCGCCTCGTCCTCCAAGCGGGACTGGGGACCGTTGTCTTTTTCCTTCTCCAGCAGCCTCCGGGCCGGGAGGCCCAGCTCCCCGGCCGCCGTCCGGGCCAGCAGCTCCGCCTGGTCAAAGCCCCGCTTTTTCTTCCGCCTCCGGCTCAGCGGGGTCCAGGTCACCACATCCACCGCTCCGGCCAGGCCGTCCTGGGCGCACTGAGCCATGAGAAGCCCGAAGGGCTTCCCATAGCTGGGATTTCCCGGGAATTTATACCGGCGCACCGCCTCGGGCACCCCGTCCCGGTAGGCCAGGGGCGAGAGACACCCCGCCGTCCCCTCCACCGCCCGCAGGGCGTCCTCCCCCAGAAGCCACGGGAGCTTCCCCTGGCACTCCGGGCACACCGGGGCCCTGGGGTCGTCCAGAATGTTCCGGCAGAAGGGACACTTGGGCGGGAACAGCAGGTCCAGAAAGGATTCCCACAGGTTCATTGTGGGGAGTCCTCTTTCTCAACCGGGATCGGGCCATTTTCTTTTTCAAAGTCGCTGACACACTTCCGGATCAAATATAAAATCTGCCGGCTCATGGAACGGCCCTCAAATTCTGAAACAGACTTGAATTTATCGTGCAGTTCAGAGTCCATTCGTATGCTGAGATGGGTTCGTTTCTTCATAGCAAACCGCCCTTTTTTCGGAATATTCTCAGCATACACAGAGCCGTTATTTTTATTTAAAAGTTAGTGCATTTTTACGGCTTAAAATTTTACTATATAGAGTGTTCTTAAGCCTTCCCCCTGGGGGGAAGGTGCCCCAGTGCGCACACTGGGGCGGATGAGGGGGCGATGATAGAGCGGTTTCGTTCCTCGCAGGGGGGATTTCGCCGCCTGCGGGCGGCGAGTTCCTTTGCCCGCGGCGGCAAAGGAACCAAAACGCCGCCGGGGACGGCTCAGGATGAGCGCTCCGCGCTCATATTCGCCTTTCCCCGGACCCCATTTACGGGGGTTACCCCTTGAACCAGG
>NZ_NFKI01000060.1 GCF_002160305.1 Pseudoflavonifractor sp. An184 | reverse complement strand
CGGTTTTTCAATCGGGTCCCCACAGGCGCGGGACGCGCCTGTGGGTGGAGCTGCATCCGAGAACCTGGGGCAACGCCGACTTCTAAGAAAATGACAAACGGGCCCCGATACGGACGCCGCCTCCCGCAGCTCCACATCGGGGCCCATAGCTTATCTGAAGGTAAAAACGCCGGACGGCCCTGCTCCAAGGGTCGTCCGGCTGCTTTTTCCCAGAGAGGAAACCGAATCGGGGCTGCTTAACTGAGGAACTGAAGGAATACCGTCAGCACGCCTGTATTCACAAAGTCGATGAACATGCCGCCCACAATGGGGACCACGAAGAACGCCTTGGGTGCAGGGCCGAACTTATTGGTCAGCACCAGCATGTTGGCCATGGCGTTGGGGGTGGCGCCCATGCCGAAGCCGCAGAAGGCGGCCGTCATGGCGGCGGCCTCATAGTCGCGGCCCATGACCGGGAAGACCACGTAGGAGGCGTACAGGAACATGATGAAGGTCTGGATGGCCAGAATGATGATCATGGGCACCGCCAGGGAGGCCAGCTCCCACAGCTTCAGGGTCATCAGGGCCACCGCCAGGAACACGTTCAGGGAGACGTTGCCGCTCACGTCAATGGCGCGCATGGGCAACTCCACATGGGCCACGTCGCACACGTTGCGGATCACCAGACCCACGATCATGGCGCCCATGTAGGTGGGAAGGGTCACGCCGATCTGGGTGAAGAAGGCGTTGATGTAGGTGCCGATGCCGGCGGCGATGATCAGCAGGGCAAAGGACTTCACAATGCTGTCCACGCCCAGGTCCTTCGCCTGGCTGGGAGACTGGGCAGTCTCCACGCTCTCGCCGTACTCCTCGCCCTCATTCACCATGGAGTGCAGATTGTACTTCTTGATCTTCGCACGGGCGATGGGTCCTCCCATCAGGGAGCCGGAGACCAGACCGTAGGTGGCGCAGGCCACCGCCACAACGCTGGCGCCCATGACGCCTGCATCCTCAAACTGGGGCCCGAAGGAACCGGCGGTTCCGTGTCCGCCCACCAGGGGGATGGAGCCCATGCACAGGCCCAGACGGCCGTCCAGCTGGAACACCTGGGCCAGACCGGCGCCCACCAGGTCCTGAATGACCACCATGACGCCGGCCAGGAGCAGGAACACCAGCACCGGCTTGATGCCTCTGGCCAGCACCTTGAAGCTGGCGCCGTAGCCCACACTGGTGAAGAACCAGATCATGAAGGCGTTCTTCAAGGTCTCATCGAATGTAAAGGTGACCACGCCCGCGGAGTGCAGGGCCAGGTGGATCAGGGCGAACACCAGGCCGCCCACGACAGGGGCGGGGATGCACACCCGGCGCAGAAACTCCACGTGCGCCACGATGACACGGCCGAGCAGGAAGAAAATCATTGCCAGCGCGGTCGTCTGCATCAGGTCTAATGCAAATTCCATTGTCTTTCTCTCCTTTTGCTTGGTTTTCTCCCGGGCGGATTACCGCCTCCCGCCCGGAACTCTGTCCTATCATACAGGACGGCCTTCGTTTTGCCTCAATTTCCCTCAGCCAAAAAAATTTTTCCCCGCTTTGTACAATTTTCTCTCAAAATTTTACACATTTTTAACAAAGCATTTGAACCTTTTTCCACTCTTTCCGGGATATATTCCTCTTTTTACTGACCTAAATTTCCAATTCAAACGATTTCTTAACAACAAGCTCCCGGACAGGCGGACAGAGGAAAGGGCGGAGCTCCAGTCAGGAGCTCCGCCCCAGGCTGTCGGAAAAGTCCAAGGACCTTTCCGACAGCCTGCAAAAATGCCGTTACTTTTGCGCCGCTGTTCGGTGCAAAAGTTCTCGCTTCGCTCGCTGAACGCCTTGCCAAGCAAGGCATTCAGGGCATTCGATCTCACTCGAGGCGGGCTGCCGCCCCCTCGAGCTCCCCCGCCAATACTCGGGCGGATTCGTCTAAACAGAGGTTTTTCGACAAGCTGAGGGCGGAGCTCCAGTCAGGAGCTCCGCCCATTCTCTTACGCATCTCCTATGTAGCGACCGCAGGGTTCAGTCCTCCTCGGCCAGCACCAGCATGCCGTCCAGGAAGCGCTTGAGGTTGGCCTTGCCCTTCTGGCCCTTGCCCTGGAGGTAGGCCATCTCGGCCCGCACCTCCTGGAATGGGAACAGCCGGGAGGCATACTGGGTAAAGACCTCGTTGCCGTAGTCCTCCACCCCCAGGCTGGCCAGGTGGGTGAGGCCCCGCTCCACCGCCCGGCGGGCCCGCTGCTCCATGGACTTGGGGCTGTCGCTGAGCTGGGCGCACAGGGCGCCCACCCCCACCTGGCTCACCTGCTGGTGCCGCTCCAGCAGATACAGGCACATCTCCATAATGTCCTTGGCCCCCTTCTCCCCGGCCATGCCCAGCTGGCTCAGGGTGGTCTGGAGCCGGCGGCGGTACTGCTCCCGCTGCTGGTCGGCGGTGGAGGCGAGCTGCTTCTCCCCAAACACGCTCTGGATGGTGTACAGGTTCCGCTCGTTCTCCAGCTGCTGGCTCACGTTGCGGATGACCTGGCGCACCTCGATGAGGTTGATGGGCTTGCTGATGAAGAAGTCCACCCCGGCCAGATAGGCCTTGGCCACCATCTCCTTGCTGCTCACCTGGGAGATCATGATGAACTTGGCCGCGCAGCCCTGCTCCTTCAGCTCCCGGACCACCTGAATGCCGTCCTTCTGGGGCATGAGCAGGTCCACCAGAATCAGATCCGGGGCCAGGGCCAGGATCTGCTGCAGGTCGGCCGGGCCGCCGCCGCTGTCCCCGCAGATGGTCCCCAGCTGATTGCCCTCCACAATATCCTCCAGCACCCCGATCACGGAGGTGTCGTCCTCTATAATGTAAATTCTCATACTTCTCCCTTCTCCAAGCGATTCATTGGGATTTTGATTTCAAACCGGGCCCCGCCCCCCGGCGTCTTGGGGAACTCTCCCGCTCCGCTGGTCACCTGGATGCTGCCGCCCAGCTCCTGGACCATAAATTCCACCGCGGGCAGTCCGATGCCCCGGCTGATGTTTCCGGTCTTGGGGTCAAATTTGGTGGAGTAGCCCACCTGAAACAGATTCCGCATGGCCCGGGGGGAGATGCCCGGACCGTTGTCCTGGACGGTGAGGAGGAGCTGCCCCTCCTCTACCCGCTCGTCCACCCAGATGACGCCGGTGCCCTTCCCGCTCTGGATGGCCTCGGCGGCGTTGATGACCAGGTTCTTTAAAATGGACATGATGCGGTAGTGCTCCCCGGTGGCGAAGTCGGACTCGCATCGGCACAGCAGGTCGACGTCCGCCTTCTTCTCTCCCAGGATGTGGCGCATGGTGTCCTGAAGGATCAGAAACAGGTCGGACATCCACATCTGCTCCCCCTGGTCGGTGCCGGTGCCGGCCACCTCCCCCTCGATGCCCCGGACGATGGACAGGTTGTCCTTCTTCACCTCGTGCACGTCCCGGGCGATGGACAGGGCCAGCTGACGCACCTCCTCGGGGCAGTCCAGCTCCCCCAGCCGCTCGTACAGCCGGTAGGCCCGGGCCATGATGCCCTCGATGTTCTCCGCGTCCTTTTTCAGGAAGTAGAGCTCATTTTTCAGGTTGGCGGTCATCAGAAACAGCCGCTGGTACCGCCGCTCGTGCTCCTCCGCCAGCAGGAGGCGGCGGTAGCGCTTCATCCCCCACAGCACCAGGGAGGCCAGCAGGGCCCGGGCCAGGCCGATCACCATCAGCCAGGCCAAGACGTCGACGTTGGGCAGCCCCCCGTTGTCCAGGGAGAAGTTCACAATGTTGGACACCCCGTCGCACAGCCAGAAGGTCCACCACAGCTGGGACAGGGGGGCCTGGTACCGGTCCCGCACCAGCAGGCACAGCAGGCCCTCGTAGCAGGGGTAGAAAATTGCCGCCGGGCAGTTGAGCAGAATGGCCTGGGTCCAAACTTCGCCCCCTCCCACGATGTCTATGGCGGAGCGCACCAGCAGGAGGCACACCCCGGTCAGGACCCCGGTCAGGGGGGTGCGGCTGTCCTGAAGCAGGGTGAGCAGCAGCACCGGAAAGAGCACCACCGCCCCGGAGATACGGAAATTGTCGTTCCCCAGGTTAAAAAAAACTTCGCCGCTGAGCACCGTGGCCACCGCCGTCAGCAGCATCCGCTCCCACCGGGCGGCCCGCCAGGGAAACCTCCGCTTCTTCCCCTCCATCTGCCTCCTCCTCTCTGCCCTTGGCACATTTTTTCAGTATAATTATACCATGCTTTGCCCCGCTTTCCCAGCGAAAAATTTTCCTGCTCTCCGGTCCCCTCCGGCGCAAAAAAACCGGCCGTTCAGGCCGGTCCTTTCGCAGCGTCTTTCCCTCACAGCCAGATCAGCACCCCGCACCAGATGGCGGAGGCCAGGGCGGCCCCCGCCGCCCCCCACACGGGGCCGGACAGGCTGAAGAAAGGGAACCCCTTCAGCCGCCGGTTCCAGGCCCGGTTTCCCTTCAGATAGCCGTCCGCCGCCTGACGGGCCTGGCGGATCACCTGGTCGGCGCTGACCCCCTCCCGGGAGAGAGCCTCCTCCTTCACAATAAAAATGGCCTCCTCAAACAGCTTGGGGTCTGGGGACTTGACCAGGATCACCTGGCGGGTAATTCCCTTCACCATCGTTTGGTCACTTCCTTTCTGCGCGCTCTGCCCCGTTGTCAGAGTCTGGAATTATTCTGTCCCAGTTTCTGGCGGTATATTCTCCCCCCGCCCTCCGTACACTGAAAACAAACCGGGAGAAGGGGAGATGCGCGTGACCGCCGTCCAAAAGACGCTGCTTCGGGAGTTTTTGATCCTTTATTTCACCAACGCGGCCCTCATCTTTCTGGCGCAGGTGTTTTTATATTGAGAGATTGGGAGAATCTCTCCGTCCCTCTCAAGCCTCCCCCCCTCCAAGGGGGAAGGTGCCCAGTGCGCACACCGGGGCGGATGAGGGGACAGGTTTCCGGCCCTTGTAGGGCGCGACGACCCGGCGCGCCGTTTTGCAGGTTTTCGCCTGCGGAGTGGGGTTCGGACCGTGGGTTTGTAGGCAAGGGAGTTTCGCCGCCTGCGGGCGGCGACCTACTTTGCCCATGGCGGCAAAGTAGGCAAAACGCCACCGGGGACGGCTCAAAGTGGGCACTCCGTGCCCACATTCGCCTTTCCCCGGACCCCCATTACGGGGGTTACCCCTTTGGCCAGGCAGAACATTTCCGGCGCGCAAAATCTGAGTGAGTGCCTAAATTCCCGCCGGGCCACTGGGCCCTGGGTTTGCAAAAATTGCCGCTGGTGCGGTTCCATGCCTGCGCCTGGGTTTGCCGAACCAACACGCCCGGTCCATTTCCAACCGTAGGGGCGGCCCTTGCGGCCGCCCGCAAGCCTTCCCCCTACAAGGGGGAAGGTGCCGAGCGCATGCGAGGCGGATGAGGGTGGGCTCTGGAATCGCAGAGGCCCCTTAGCGGGCCGCCGAGGTCGTCGGCCCCTACGGCAAAACCGGAAGATTCCCCCATCTCGCAGGGGCGGGTGTCCTCACCCGCCCGCCCCAGAGGATTCCTCCACTCGTAGGGGCGGCACACCGGGCCGCCCGGAAACGGCCCGATGGGGGCATCGGGCCCTACAAAAGATCAAAAGCACCTCCGGATACGCCGTAGGGGCGGGTCCATGTGGCCGCCCGCAATATTATTGTGTACACACCGAAAAGGGTGGAATAAACACTCCCTAAGCACAAAAACACGGGCGGTCCCGCCGGACCGCCCGTGTTTTATTTCTCGTTTTGTTCCTTCATAATCGCCACGTTCCGCACAATCAGCTCCCGCTGATCCCGGGTGAGGGTGCGAAAATCCAGCACCAGTTTTTCTTCTGTGGGGGAAAGCGCCGGGGAAGGGCGGGGGCTGTCGGAAAGCCCCACCAAGTAATCTGTACTTAGCCCATATTTTTGCGCGAACTTTACCAGAAGGTCCACTGTGATTTCATTGCGGCCTGTCATGTAGTGGCTCATCATAGATTCGGTAATATGGAATTCTTTTGCGAGAGCCTTTTGCTTAATGTCATGATCGGTGATCCACTCTTTTATCCTTGACCCATAGCGCATACATCTCACCTCTGGGCCAAGTATTTCTTATTTCTAAATCTATTTGTTCAAAATTATAAAATAGTATATTTTTATTTTCATTCGACAAATTTCATCAAAATTCGATTTAGATATATGATATTCTATTCCCGGGGAGCGGAAGAAAAAAGGACCCGCCGCGGTATCCGCGGCAGGTCCGATCACTCAATGGCGCCAGGTAAAATTACTTGTGGTCCACAGAGTACATGTGCTTGATCAGCTCCAGCACCTTGTTGGAGTAGCCGATCTCGTTGTCGTACCAGGACACGACCTTCACGAAGGTATCGGTCAGGGCGATGCCGGCGTCGGCGTCGAAGATGGAGGTGCGGGTGTCGCCCAGGAAGTCGCTGGACACCACGGCCTCGTCGGTGTAGCCCAGGATGCCCTTCAGCTCGCCCTCAGAGGCGGCCTTCATGGCGGCGCAGATCTCCTCGTACTTGGCGGGCTTGGCCAGGTTGACGGTCAGGTCCACCACGGACACGTCCAGGGTGGGGACGCGCATGGACATACCGGTCAGCTTGCCGTTCAGCTCGGGGATGACCTTGCCCACGGCCTTGGCGGCGCCGGTGGAGGAGGGGATGATGTTGCCGGAAGCGGCACGGCCGCCGCGCCAATCCTTCATGGACACGCCGTCCACAGTCTTCTGGGTGGCGGTGGTGGAGTGCACGGTGGTCATCAGGCCGTCGGTGATGCCCCAGTTGTCGTTCAGCACCTTGGCGATGGGGGCCAGGCAGTTGGTGGTGCAGGAGGCGTTGGACACGAAGTCCATGTCGGGGGTGTACTTGTCCAGGTTGACGCCGCACACGAACATGGGGGTGTCATCCTTGGAGGGGGCGGACATGACGACCTTCTTGGCGCCGGCCTTCAGGTGCGCCTGGGCCTTCTCCTTGGTCAGGAACAGGCCGGTGGACTCCACCACGTACTCGGCCTCCAGCTTGCCCCAGGGGATATTGGCAGGATCGCGCTCGGCATAGACAGGAATGGTCTTGCCGTTGACCACGATGCCGGTCTCGTTGCTGCTCACCTCGCCGGCGAACTGACCATGCATCGTATCATACTTCAGCATGTAAGCCAGGTAGTCGGCGGGGCACAGGTCGTTGATGCCAACGATCTCGATCTCGGGGTGATTCAGGCTGGCGCGGAACACCATGCGGCCGATCCGGCCAAAGCCATTGATGCCAACTTTAATGCTCATGTTGAATTTCTCCTTTTCTTAAAAACTCGCGCGGGATTTTAAGGGTATACCTTGCTGATGGTTATTATATCCCGATCAGACCCGTTTTGGTAGTGTCTTTTTTCATATATTTTAGCGTTTTTTTCCGGTAAAATTCGCCATAGAGCAGGATAAGCCCGGTCTTATCCCCCCAGGAAGCCGCCTCCGGCCCGTTAAGCTCCCGCCTGATGTGCTCCCCCTTCTGCTTTTCCCCCAATTTTCCCGTCTAAAAGGGGGCGTTCCTCCTCATAACGCCGCCTTCCGGTTTTTGCGACGAAATTCCCGCGCCTCCCTTGTTGTTTCTTCCACTTTTTGATATACTGAAATTGGTCGTCAAGGGGCCCGTCCGGCCTGCGCAAACTAGGCCTAGGAAAAAGGTCTGGCCGGGCCGGACCCTTCCAAGCCGGACACGGCATAGGATGATGGTGTCCCAATGGCCCCGCCGCCGTCAGGAGGTATTATGTCAGACGCTATGCAATCTCATCTGGAGCGCTTTCCCGAGGGGGCCATCGAGGTGGCCCAGGGGCGCATCCTGGATTTCAACCGCGCGGCCCAGGCCCAGTTCCCCGAGCTGGCGGTGGGGATGGAGGCCCCGGAATTCCTCTCCGGCTCCCTCTCCGATCCGGAGGGGGCGGGCACTTTTGCCCACAACGGCTCCCTCTACCTGTTCAGCCGGGTCTCCGGGGCCGAGCGGGACCTGCTTCTCTTCCGGCCCGCCCCCCAGTCCCCCCTCACCCAGGGGCAGCTGGACGGCTTCGTGCGGCAGATGCGCGGATTTTTACAGGATATCCTGCTGGAATTTGAGACGGTCTCCGGCCCCTCCCGGGGCGGCATGGACGCCTTCAGCAAGAGCTTCTGCCGGGTCTACCGCCTGCTCTCCAACCTGGACTTCCTGCGCTCCGCCGGCGCCCCCGAGGGGGTGCCCTTCCGCCCGGTGACCATGGACCTGGCCGGGCTGTGCCGCAGCCTCACGCAGGAGGCCGCCTTCCTGCTGGGGGAGGCGGGGGTCACCCTGACCTTCCGGTGCGCCCTGCCCTCCCTGCTCATCCCCGGTGACCCGGGGCTGCTGCAGAAGCTGATCCTCACCCTGCTCTCCAACGCCGCCAAGGCCGCCCCCGGCGGCCAGGTGGTCCTCTCCCTGTCCAGCCGAAGCGGCCGGGCCGTCCTCACCCTCAGCGACAGCGGCGACGCCCTGGAGGAGGGCAGCCTGGACGCCCTGTTCTCCTCCGGCCAGCCGGAGGGGCAGATCCCCAATCCCCAGGACGGGGCGGGCATGGGCCTGGCCATCGCCCGGCACATCGTCTCCCTCCACGGGGGCGCGCTGCTCCTGGAGGAGCGGCGGGGCGGGCTGTTCGCCGTGGTCTCCCTGCCCACCGGCCCCCTGTCGCCCACCCTCACCGTGCGCACGCCCCGGGTGGAGGAGAACGGCGGCATCTCTCCCGTGCTGATGGAGCTCTCCGACGTGCTCCCCCTGTCCATCTTCCAGATGGATGAGGAGGAGTAATCCAAAACAGAACGCGCCCCCGGCGGTCCTTTTCAGACCGCCGGGGGGCATTTTCTTTTTCAGGGACAGCCGCTCACCAGACCTTCAGCCGCAGGAGGAGGAAGCGCTCCCCCTCCAGAACCCGGGGCTTCTCCACCGCCCCCGTCCAGCCGGGCGTGGGCAATCAGCGCCCCCGTCTTTTGGGCGTCCATGACCTCACCTCCTGCCTCCAGCATAGCCCAACGGGGCTGTTTTGGCAAACAACCTGTGGTTATGAGTAAAGAAAATAAGAAAACCTAGGAATATCAAGGCCCGCAGGGTAGTTTTTACCTTCCCTTCGGGCCTATTTTCCCTTATTTTTTCCCTTACGGGCCGAAATTGGCCTTTATAAACGCCTCCATGCGGGCCGCGCTGTCCTGCTTCATGCGCTCGGTGAAATGGCCGTACCGGTCTAACGTAAATCCCGCGCTGGCGTGTCCCAGGTTGCCCTGGATGGTCTTAATATCGTCACCGGCTCGAATTGCGTTTACAGCGTAAGTGTGCCGGAGATCGTGAAAGCGTGCGTCCTGCAATCCGATAGCCTGAGCCACAGCGTGAAATTTCTTTGAAATCGATTCCTGGTCAATCAGACCGCCGGTGTCGTTGGTAAAGACAAGGTTGTGGGGGTTACTCCAAACGGGACCGGCCAGAAGCTGCCGTTCTGCCTGTCGCTTTCTATGCTCCTTCAAGAGCCGGAGCACGAAGGGGGCCGGGGTGAGCGTTCTTGTCTTGCCGTTCTTTGGGCTTGAAAAAATGTTAGAGGAGGAACGAAACAAACGTCGGGAAAGTTGTTTGGAGATCTGAATAGTGCCGTTCTGGAAGTCTATACAATCCCAAGTAAGCCCCAAAATTTCACTTTGGCGCAGGCCGGTAAAAAGAGCGATTTTCACCGGAAGTTCAAGCCAGGTTCCGCTGACCTGCTGGAGAAGGGCGGCGACCTGGTTATCTTCTAGGGGGTGTATTTCTGCCTGCTCCATGCGGGGAAGCTCCACACCGTCCGCAGGGTCCCGAGAGATATAGCCCAGGCTTACCGCCTTTTTGACCGCCTGGTGCAGCGTCTTGTAAATTATGCGCACCGAAGCGGGGGAAAGAGAAAGCCCATTTATGGCCTTTTGGATGATGTGGGGACGAAGATCGGACAGAAGGACCGCCCCAAGCGCGGGTTTTAGATGGTTATTTATATATCCCTTGTAGGAACTCGCGGTGGAGGGCTTCACGCCGCCCAAGTAGTCCGCCGCCCAGATGTCCAGCCACGCGCCCACGGTCATTTTGGTGGGGGCGGTATAGGTGCCCTGGTCCACGGCGGTGGTCGCTTCTTTGAGGCGCTGGGATACCTCCTTCTGGGTCTTACCGGTAATGCTCCGCTGAACCTGCTTGCCGGTGCCTGGGTCCCGGCCGGCCGTGAAGCGGGCTTCCCAATAGGTGTACTGCTTCCCGTTGCGGGTCACGGTTTTTTTTCGGATGGTGCCCGCCCCGGCGGCTGCTTTCCGTGCCATAAGCTGCTCCTTTCTCTGCTTGCACCTAGGCCCGGTTTATGGTATCATAAAAGGCGCAAAGGTGCCTTATTTGGTTTCTGGTATTTTTGCGGTTATGCCCTTCCCGGTGTTGGTAGCGCCGGGGAGGGTTCTTTTTTTGCCAAATCCGCCCGCGCGGACGAATTTTCAATAGAGGGGGTGGGGAATCGCCGCCCCCTCGGTCAAATACGAAAACGTTTTCGGATTTTCGATAGATGGGGCGGGAATCACTACCCAATAGGTCAAATCCGACAACGTTGTCGGATTTCCATTCCCTAAGGTAGCAAATTGCTACCTTAGGGATTCCACAAATCCGAACACGTGGGCGGATTTTCAAAAGATGGGGGCACGAATCGTTACCCCATCGGTCAAATACGACAGCGCTGTCGTATTTGGGCCGCCCGCCCTTCCTATCAGCGGGGCAAAGTGCCGTCAAATCGGCCAACGCTGGCCGATTTCAGAGGAAGCACTCAAATCCGCAAGCGATTGCGGATTTGGCCCCATATAAAACAGAGCACCGGGAATGTGGACAAATCGGCAAACGTTTGCCAATTTATCATCACGTTAAAAAAGTGAATTTTTATGTGAAAATAAATAATTACAGTTTCTTCTTCGAAGAGGGGGGCTGATTGATATGAACAAGGGAATCCTTTACTGACAAATTTATTGCGTTTATGCGTTGTAAAAATGCTTCTTTTTGAGAATTTGTCAACAAAGGGAATTTTGTTTGTAAGAAATTATTTAACAAATCGAGAGAAGATTGAAACTCCTGGTCAACCTTTTCCAAATCTTCAATGATGTGATCTAGGTCAGACGCTATAGAATCTTCTACTTCCAACGGTACATCAAAGTTAGATTCATGAGAGTTTTCAGCGAGTGCTATCAATTTTTGAACCGACTGAGAATATTTCTGTTCTGCGGCCTTCAAAGCATTAAGATAATTTAGATTTTCTTTTATCTCGTACTCAATAGATTTAAGTCTCTGCAATTTTGAGGTGGTAGAATCGGGCGTTTTACCCATAAGCCAATCAGGACTTACGCCAAGAACAGCAGCAATAGCTTCGATCACTGGCAACTTCAATCTGTCTATAGAGCCGGATTCATATCGCTGTATCGTTGAAACCGCTACCCCAATTTGATTAGCAATATCCCCTTGAGTCATATTTAATTCAAGCCTACGTTGCTTGATGCGGGAACCAATTACCTGGTTTTCTGTTCGTGACATCGTATTACCCCCCTATTACAATATATTTACGGTTTGAGGAACGGTAGAATACCATGTCTTTTACCGCATTGTTACTGAAAAGAGTTGCTATGCTTTTGCTCAAATTTTATCACACAATTTTGCGGTATGCAATAGGAACGCAAAAAAGAAAAAATATTTGCGCTACGCTATTGACAAATGTTTGCGCTATGCTATAATTGCGGAGAAAGGAGGCCGTTTAAGATGGTAAATACAGAAAAAATTAAGAAAAGGATTAACGAGCTAGGAATGACCCAGGGCGAAATAGCAAAGATAATATCGGTAGCAACGCCAACAATTTGTCAGAAAATAAACAATATACGCCCATTCTCATTGGAAGAAGCGGAAAAAGTTGCAGAAATATTAAGAATTTCGGACGGGGAATTTAAAAACTATTTTTTTTGTAAGTGATTTGCGCTATGCAAATTATGGTGGAGTTAATCAGTATGCAAAAAACGGATTGGAGCAGACGGAAATATCGGTAGATGCGATATCAAAGTCTTTTTGGGGAAACCACCCGAACACATAAGACCCCGGCGGAGCACCAGCGCTGCCTATGTAGCCAAGTAAAACGCAAAAAAAACCGCCGGATCTGGCGGGGGAAATGGAGGAAAGGTATATGTTTCTGGTCGTAAACCTGGAAGGGATGCCGCCGGAGCTGGAAGAACGGCTCCATGGGATTTTGGATGAAGTCCGAAAGGCAGGATGCCGCTGGCGCGTGTCGGTCGGCCCGATGATGCCCCAGGCCAAGGGAGCGGGCCTGGAAGAATGAGAAGGGAGGGAGGACACCGTGAAGAAAGCGGGTCGGGAGCTGCAAAAGGAGGTCTATACCGTGCCGGAGGCCGCGGAGATTCTGGGCGTGGGTGTGAATACGATCTATAACCTGTCACACACCAGAGACTTTCCATCCTTCCGGATCGGAAAGCGGATCGTGATACCACGGGAGCACTTTCTGCGCTGGATGGACCGGATGGTGAAGGGGGCGCCGTCATGCGATACATAAACCGGGAGCGGGCCGCGCTGTCGCTGGTGCTGCTGGCGTGTATGTTCGCTGAGTGTATTCCCCTGCTGCTGGCCCTGGTGGCCCTATCGGCCCTGGTGCTGTTCCTGCCAGACTGCAAGAAAATAATGAATTTTAGAAGGGGGTTTCAGACGTGTATTACAAAACTTGCCCGAACTGCGGCGCGCACCTTGACCCGAGGGAGCACTGCGAATGCTCAAAAAAAGAAAGCAACTGCCCAGATCGGGAAACGCCGGACGAACTGAGCCGGGAAAAGCTGCTGAAATTGCTGCTTCTTCTTCCGGAGGACCGAATGCGGAAAGCGGAGGCCTTTATCCGGTATGCAATAGAGGACGGAGGAGGAGCGGATGGGACCAGGATAAGCGCGGAGCAACGGGAACGCGTTAGACTTGCATGGGCGGCGTTTGATGCACCGAAACGGGCGGTTTGGTTGACCAGTGTCTTTATGTCTGGCATGTTGCGTGACTAGGAGGGCGAGGGATGCCAAAAAGAGGTATATACCCTGCTGGAGAAAGCGGGGGAATTGGGCGTGATGGCCCTAGAGGTCCCGGTGCTGTTCCTGCCAGACTGCAAAAAAATTGTGAATTTTAGAAGGGGGTTTCAGACGTGTATTACAAAACTTGTCCGAACTGCGGCGCGCACCTTGACCCTGGGGAGCAATGCAACTGCCAGGACGAAAAAAAGGTTGCCCAGCAGCGCGACCACCGGACAACCTACACGGGAATGAGCAACAGGACTCTTTCCGCCTCTATTGTACGGGAGAAGGAGGGGAACTGTCAAGTGTACAGCGGTATGAGGTTCCCGAACACCCCGGAGTCATTTATAGCTTATCAGGAGCAGCTTGCAGGGCGCGGCCTGACCGGAGGCGAACGAAAGATAATGGCAGTTTGGGTGAAGTGCTTTAATCTCTGCTATGAGGAGGGACAGAAGAAAAACCGCGCCGCCTTGACTGAATACTTGATTGAGCTAGATAAACTTATCGCTCGACGCAAAAAGGGCCATGCCGCACAAATTTTTTTAAGTAAGTGCCGTGTGTGTATGGTTTCGGCCTGGGAACAAGGGAGCCAAGAACAATTTGTTGCTGAAAATTTTTAAGAAGGAGCGAAGAACATGAGTGAAAAAAAGCGTGAAGCAGAAACCAAGGAGATTGAAAAGAGGAATCCCCAAGGGGAATTATCCGCTCTGGACGGGGTGGAGGCCGAGGCCGCTGTGAATGAGGCCCTGGCGAAATTCGGGGCGGCCTGTGAGGCCGTCAAAGCCAAGCGGCGCAGGGTTTACGAGAGATACCGGGAGCTGGACGACAAAATGAAGGGCCCCGGACTGGAGCGGATCACCGTGCCGGAATCTAACCCGTTCGACCTGGACGCGCTGAAACGGGCCGCCATGGAGACAGGCCGCCCCCAGGAAGCAAAAGAATGGATTGCCGCCGTCCGTGCGATTGCGTCGTCTGCGTATCGTGATACGGAGTTTTTAGGGGACTGTATGGACGTGCTGTCTAAGTGCGGGGAATATCTGAGCCGGAAAGATTATCAGCTTGAAAAGGCCCTGGACGATCTGGAGGAGGAGCGCAAACAGGTTATTGCCGAATATGACCGAAAAGTGACTAAAGCAAGGGGGGAGCTTACCGCCCATCGGGACAGAGTACATAAAGAAATTGTCGCAAAGGCCACCGAGGCAGATATGAGTTTTACAGAAAATATCCCATCCTGCTTTGCTGGCGATAAAACGGCGCGCACGATTGGGCTTGTGTATGGCCCGGATGTGCCGGTTAAGGATCAACTCAACGCATTCCTGAATACCGCCAGGTTGCGGAGCAGCTTAAATTCTGCCGGAGACCCCTATAAGCATTTGAAGAACCTGCCGGGCGGATATGTACCCGGAGAGCATGGGAATATGGCCGTAGCAGTAGTGACAGAAAGCGGAGCGGTGAGTTCAGAAGGGAAAACGTTATTCTTTGATCGATTTAGGAGAAAAAAGTGATGGATTTTAATATAAATTCCGCATTTATGAATAGTGAGGAAAAGAATAAATCTGCGCAGAACAGTAACACCCGTGGGCCGATTTGTAGCGCTGTGGTCACAAGTGAGGCCACAAAGCATGCCCCGCGCTCCGGCGCTCCTGTTTCGGTTGGGGACTGGTATGAGAAGCAGAGGGCCGGGAGCCGGGCCACCAGGAACGGGGAGACAGCGGGGTGGCGGGAGGATGCCGGGTCCGCAAAAAGAGCCCCAGCGCGACGGCCTGTGTATGGTGCTATGGTGCTGCCGTCCGCATGGTCCAGAAAGTTGGACTAAAGCAGACCAGCGCCGGAGCCGCCCAGGGGCCGCACACGGGGGTGCAGATCACCACCCGGAGCCGTCCGGCCTCTGCCTGACATCCGGGCTGTGGCCCGGACCGGCCCGCTGGCGGGCCTCCTGGCCGCTGCCCTGCTCCCTTGGAGCTGGGGGCAGTAGATCAGCACCAGAGCCGCCGGGGCCACACACGGGGGCGCAGCGCGCCGCCTGGAGCCGTCCGGCCTCTGCCTGACATCCGGGCCGTGGCCCGGACCGGCCCGCTGGCGGGCCTCCTGGCCGTCTCCCTGCCCCTTGGAGCTGGGGGAACAGACCAGCACCGGAGCTGCCATGGGCCACACGCGGGGGCGCAGCGCGCCGCCTGGAGCCGTCCGGCCTCTGCCTGACATCCGGGACGTGGCCCTGGATCGGCCCGCTGGCGGGCCTCCTGGCCGCTGCCCTGCTCCCTTGGAACTGGGGGCAGTAGATCAGCACCGGAGCCGCCGGGGCCACACACGGGGGCACAGCGCACCGCCTGGAGCTGCCCGGCCTCTGCCTGACATCCGGGACGTGGCCCTGGATCGGCCCCGCTGGTGGGCCTCCTGGCCGTCTCCCTGCCCCTTGGAGCTGGGGGAGCAGACCAGCACCGGAGCCGCCCAGGGCCGCACACGGGGGCGCAGCGCGCCGCCTGGAGCTGTCCGGCCTGTGCCTGACATCCGGACCATGGCCCGGATCGGCCTGCTGGCGGGCCTCCTGGCCGTCTCCCTGCCCCTTGGAGCTGGGGGAGCAGACCAGCACCAGAGCCGCCGGGGCCACACACGGGGGCACAGCGCACCGCCTGGAGCTGTCCGGCCTCTGCCTGACATCCGGGCCGTGGCCCTGGATCGGCCCCGCTGGTGGGCCTCCTGGCCGCTGCCCTGCTCCCTTGGAGCTGGGGGCAGTAGATCAGCACCGGAGCCGCCGGGGCCACACACGGGGCGCAGCGCGCCGCCTGGAGCCGTCCGGCCTCTGCCAGACATCCGGGGCCGTGGCCCGGACCGGCCCGCTGGCGGGCCTCCTGGCCGCTGCCCTGCTCCCTTGGAGCTGGGGGCAGTAGATCAGAAACAGGGCCGCCCATGGCGTTACCAGAGCCGAGGGCGGATAGCGGATATATGAGGGATGCCAAGTTCCGAAGCAATGAAATATTCTGCCAACCATGTTCTGGTGGGGGAAAGGAAATGATTGATATGAAAGTAACTATGGAGATCGGAAAGCACAAAAGCGAAATTGTTATTCAGGATTTTCACGAAGAATATTTTGTCCGCATGATCTACATTGCGGCTCGAACTGTCGCGGATCAGTGTATGAAATGCGGGATCGACAAAAAGGAAGTTGAAGAAATGATGCTGGAAGAAGTCAGAACCGCATTGGAAGATATAGAGAAAAATAAGAAAAAGTAAGGTAAAAACACAAAACGGGTGAGAAAGTATGCGAAAGGCTTTTTATATAAGAGAAAAGAGAGCGGGCCGACGGGTAAAATGTGTGCGCTATCAGCGTCCCCTTCCACGTGATACAGGACGGGCCAGAGCCGCGAAGAAACACCATACCAGGGCAGCCCAGAGATTCATAAATTGTAAAAACAGCACGGAGAAACTGGAGCTGCTTTTCTATGCTAACTTTGACAGCCCTCTCTCCTGTTTTGTGACCTATACATATGACGAAGAACACCTTCCAAGAAGCAGGGATTCTGCAAAGGCCAACATTGCAAAAGCCAATGAGCAGATGAGACGGGAGAAAAGGAGGCGCGGAGAGCCGTTTCCCTATGTGTACACCACAGAAGGATCGGCCAGAGCTGCCGCCGAAACTGCTGATGTTGGGGGCAACCCCTGGGAGGTCTGCCCCTGGGAGGTGCCGGAACAGTGGGAGGAACTGTCCGGAAAGCCTACAGAGTGGGGCAATGGAGAAGTGAGGCTTCACCACCACGCTATTATGCTGCTGTCAGAGCAAGACTGTGATACATTGCGCGCAGCTTGGCCGTATGGGGATGTGCACATTTCCAGAATAAAAGTTGATGATATGCACTCGTTTGAGCGCCTGGCAAGCTATATAACAAAGGACAGCCGAGCCGGAAAGACAAAGACCGGAGAGCGGTCATACACACCCAGTGAGGGACTGATTCAACCGGAAGTACATGGGCGCTGGGTCGAAGAATACGAAGATATTGTACCACCAAAGGGAGCTATTTTAATCAGCGAAATGAGAGAGGAGAATCTATATTCATCATACCACCAATGCAGCTTTATCTTACCGAGAGAAGCGGAGATAAAAGAGGAATATAGATCGCCGTATAGAACCAGAAAAAGGAAACAATGACCGCGCAAATTTTACTTGGTGGTGGAGTATTATCTTCACCGTAAAGCCTAGAGAATCAAGGGGGATGCCCTTGCCCCTTCCTCTGCCAACAGCTAAAATGTAAACAGGGGGAAAACGAAACGCCCGAGAGCAGGGCGAAGAACTAAGCCACAGAGGGCAGGGTGGCTTGCTTTGTTATACCCAAAAACGGCCAGTGTTTGCCCAGTGCCCAGGGCGAATGCTGGCCGTTTTGGTGTGGTATCCCATCTTTACCCCCCCCCATCAAAAAAACGGTCCTGACCCGCGACGGCCTTAATCGCGTGGGTCCAAGACAAAAGCGATTTTTGCCCCGCATACGCGCGCGCCGCCGCACCGCCGCCGGATGTGGATGAATCGGACGCAAAATCGTACCGCCTGGAGCTGTCCGGCCTCTGCCCGACATCCGGCCAGTGGCTCAGATCGGCTCGCTGGCGGGACTTCTGGCCGTCTCCCTGCCCCCTCGGAGCTGTGGGAGCAGACCAGCACCGGAGCCGCCCAGAGCCGCACACGGGGGCGCAGCGCGCCGCCTGGAGCTGTCCGGCCTGTGCCTGACATCCGGACCATGGCCCGGATCGGCCTGCTGGCGGGCCTCCTGGCCGTCTCCCTGCC
>NZ_NFKI01000006.1 GCF_002160305.1 Pseudoflavonifractor sp. An184 | reverse complement strand
GGCTCCGGCTGCGGGGCGGGAGCGGCGCTCTGGGGCTCCGGGGGCACGGCCGCCCCTCCGGTGAGAATCTGGTCCGGGGTGGGAACCCTGGGCCTGCGGTCGAAGAAGTGCTTCTTCTTCTCCGGGGGCGGAGGGGGCTCCTTGCCCACCAGGGGGCCGTCGTCCACCGGAATGTCAATATCCGGAGCCTCCGTCCGCCGTCCAGAGGTCCGGGGCGCGGGCTGGGGCACCCGGACCACCGGGCGCTCCGGCGGGTCCTGGGGCTCGTACTCATACCGGGGACGGCTGAAAAACCAGTCGGCCACGTCCACGATGGTGCGGTTGAAGGCTCCCAATCCCAGCATTAGCAGAGCCAGCACAAAGACCACCGCCGCGCCCACCCGGCTGAACACCTGGACAAAGGCCTGTCCCAGAATTCCGGCCAGCACGCCGCCGCCGGTCAGGGCTTCGCCGCTCTGCCACAGGGTCTGAGCCAGGGAGGCGTTCCAGGGCAGAGTCTCGGCGATCACGCTGTGGACCACGCAGGAGAACATCAGCGGGAGCATCAGGGCGCAGAACACCCGCAGGCGCACCGGGCGGCCCCGGTGGAAGGCCAGGATGAAGCTGGCGAGCAGCAGAGCCGGCGGCATCAGCCAGAAGCCGTAGCCGATCAGGCCCTTGATGAGGCCGCACAGGGCGTCGATAAACAGGGCCTGGACGTGAAAGCAGCCGAAGATGGTGAAGATGGCCAGCAGCAGGCAGATACCCGCCCCCACCTCCCGGCGGAAGGGCCGGTGGGCGGGCGCGGGGGGCTGCTTGCGGCTGCGGGAGGAGCCGCTCTTGGATTTGGATGAGGAGGAGGCCGTCCGCCGCCCTCCCGACGAGGACGAGGCGGAGCGGCTCCCTCCGGTCTTCTTTTGTGACGTTGCCATAGCGTTTGAGATCCTTTCTCAGGAGATCGCGGTCACGCCGCGGGGACCAGGGTGACGTTCAGGAGGCTGAGTATCAGGAACACCCCGCCTGCAATCCAGCAGTAGTAGGCGAAGGCCCCAAATTTACCCTTGGAGGCCAGCAGGTTCACAAGGCCGATGGAGAAATAGCCCACCACGCCGGCGATGACCATGCCCAGCAGATACTTGGGCAGCAGAGCGGTATCAATGCCTCCCGCCTGGACCACATCCACCACTTCTAAAATGGTGGCCCCCAGCACGGCGGGCAGGGACATGAGGAAGGAGAAGCGGACGGCAAACTTCCGGTCCAGCCCCAGGGCCATTCCGGCGGCGATGGTGCTGCCGGAGCGGGACAGGCCGGGCAGAGTGGCAAAGCCCTGGGCCACGCCGATGAGCAGGGCGTCCAGCAGCGTGGTGTTCCGGGCGTTCTTGCGGCCCTTGGCCATGCGGTCCGAGGTGAAGAGCACAACGCCGGTGAGCAGCAGGATGCAGCTCACCGCCACCGGGTAGTTGCCCACGGCCTCCACCTTGTCTTTGATGGGCAGCACCAGGAACAGGGGCAGGGTGGCCACGATCAGCAGCAGAATCTGCCGCCGGGCGGCGGGGGGCTCTCCCCGGCTGGGGGTGCGGGAGAACAGATCCCCAAAGAAGCGGAAGAACTCCAGGATCATCTCCCAGATGTCACGCCAGTAGTAGACGCACACCGCAATCAGGGTTGCAAAATGGAGCAGGATGTTGAACAGGTTGTCCGGCTCGCTCATTCCAAAAAAATGCTGAAACAGGGTCAGGTGCCCGGAGCTGGAGATGGGCAGAAATTCCGCGACGCCCTGGATTACGCCCAGGACGACGACCATGATGTACGACACAGTGCAGGTACCTCCGTTATGGTAGTTTTCAAAAATGGACGCTGTCATATATATTAGCACATCGCATCGGAGAATACCAGCATTTTTCGGAAATCTTAAAGAAGGTGCGCTCCGGCCGGCCGGCCTCACCGCTCCCCCGCGGCCCGGTATTCCCGGGGCGTACAGCGGTAGAAGCGCCGGAACTGCTTGGCGAAATTGCTGGGGCTGCCGAACCCGCAGGCCAGGGACAGCTCTGAGACGCTCCGCTCCGGATGGCGCAGCAGCAGTTCTGCCCCCCGTGTCACCCGGTATTTCAGCAGGTACTGGATGGGGGAGCACTGGATGGTCTTTTGAAAGCAGCGCAGGCACTCCCGCTCCCCGATGTCGGCCGCCCGCGCGATGTCCGGCAGGGTGAGCTCCCCGGCGTAGTTCTGATGGATGTACTCCAGCATTTTCCGCATGCGCAGGTTGTCCAGGCTCTGCCCCGCCCCGGGGCGGTCCATTTGGGGCTGAAACGTCTGAATCAGCTGAAGGGCGAGGCGGGACAGGCAGTCCCGCACCAAAAACTCATAGCCGTCCGGCTCGCCCTCCACCGCCTCGAAGGCCCGGCGGAAGTTGTCCGACGCCTCCCGCTCCCCCTCCTCCGGGAAGAGAAAACCGGTGAAGGCGGGACAGCGGATCAGCGGGTCTATGTACCGCCGGGCAAATACGGAGTGCTCGCCGCCGGTGAGCAGGGACGGGTGGAACACCAGAGAGCGCAGCTCGCAGAAGTCCGGGGTCCTCCCGGCGTGGAGCATATTGGAGTTGACCGCAAAGAGATCGCCCGTCCGGAGCAGGACGGTCTCCGACGCCGTTCTCCACTCCAGCGCCCCCTCCTGTACATAGAGAAGCTCCAGCTCCTCGTGCCAGTGCCATGGAATCCCGTCCCTCTGCTGTCCGGTGTAGCGGGTGGAGTACCCCGCGCAGGGAAACTCCAGCGTCCCGTGGGGCTGAAGCTCCTTCAGCCCCCGGTCCAGATTCAGCCCGCACTCCTGAAGCGACATGCGGCACACCCCCGGTCTCCGCCAAACTTGGCGGTTTTCTTATATTATAAGTCTAAAATTGAATTGATTCAAGGCCGCTTTGTCGGTATGATGTGAAAAGCAACATTGACAGGAGGCAATCCGATGTTTCATCTGCTTCTAGGGATCATCTATCTCGCGTTTGTCAGCCTGGGCCTGCCGGACTCTCTGCTGGGCGCGGCGTGGCCCAGCATATATCCGGAGTTCTCCGTCCCGGTCTCCTATATGGGAGGGATCTCCATGATCATCGCGGCGGGCACCATCGTCTCCAGCCTGCAGAGCGGCCGCCTGACCGCCCGTTTCGGCACGGGGCGGGTGACCGCTTTCAGCGTGCTGCTGACGGCGGCGGCCCTCTTCGGCTTCTCCATCAGCCGCTCCTACCTGGAGCTGTGCCTGTGGGCGGTCCCCTATGGCCTGGGGGCGGGCTGTGTGGACGCGTCTCTGAACAACTATGTGGCCCTCCACTACGCCAGCCGCCACATGAGCTGGCTCCACTGCATGTGGGGGGTGGGGGCCTCCCTCGGACCCGCCATTCTGGGCCTGGCTCTCTCCGGCGGCCAGAGCTGGAGCATGGGGTACCGCTCCATCGCGGCCCTTCAGATCCTTCTGACGGCCGTTCTCTTCCTTAGCCTCCCCCTCTGGGGCCGCGCCCCCTCGGTCGGAGACCAGGACGGCCCCTCCCCTGCCCCGGCGGCCCGAGCCCTCTCTCTGCCCCAGATCGTCCGGATTCCCGGGGCGAAGGAGGTCATGCTCACCTTTTTCTGCTACTGCGCGCTGGAGCAGACCACGGGGCTCTGGGCCAGCAGCTACCTGGTGCTGCAGTGGGGGCTCTCCTCGGAGACCGCCGCCCATTTCGCCAGCTTGTTTTTCATCGGGATCACGGTGGGGCGGGCCCTCAGCGGGTTTTTGACCTTAAAGTGCTCAGACGCCCAGATGGTGCGCCTTGGGCAGGGCGTCGTCCTGGGCGGCATCGTCCTGCTGCTTCTGCCCCTGGGGGAGCGGGCCGCACTGCCGGGCCTGATTCTCATTGGGCTGGGCTGCGCCCCCATCTACCCCTCCATCATCCACGCCACCCCCGAGCACTTCGGTCCGGCCTGCTCACAGGCCATGATCGGGGTTCAGATGGCCTCCGCCTACGTGGGCACCTGCCTGATGCCGCCGTTCTTCGGCCTGCTGGCCAATCACATCGGCGTGTCGCTGCTGCCGGGATATCTGCTGGTGATTCTGGCGCTGATGACCGCAAGCCATGAGGGGCTGCTGCGGCGCACCGCAGGCAGGCCGGCCGAGTCCGCCGCCTGCTGATCCAATCAGAAACCCGCCGCCCGCGGTGAGAGGGGTCCTCCAAAATCGGAGCCCCTCCCCGCGGGCGGCGGGTCTGTATTTCTGAATTGTGGATGCTCAGTCGGACAGCAGAATCCGGTCGTTGTCCAGGTCCTTCCCGGCCCCGGCCCGGAACCGCTCCAGAAGGTCGTTCACCGTCATGCCGGCGCGCTCCTCCCCCTGGACGTCCAGGACAATGTGCCCGGAGTCCATCATCAGGGTGCGGTTGCCCAGCTCCAGGGCGTTTTTCATGTTGTGGGTGACCATGAGGGTGGTGATCTTGTGCTGGGCCACCACGTCCCGGGTGATCTTCAGCACCTTCTCCGCCGTCCCTGGGTCCAGTGCCGCCGTGTGCTCGTCCAGCAGCAGCAGCTTGGGGGGATTCATGGTTGCCATGAGCAAGGTCAGGGCCTGGCGCTGTCCGCCGGACAGCAGGCCCACCGGCTGGCGCATCCGGTCCTCCAGCCCCATGTCCAGCAGGGCCAGACGGTCCTGAAACCGCTTCCGGTCCGCCTTCGTCATGGGAGAGAACCACCCGCCGCTGCCCGCGGCCAGGGCCAGGTTCTCCTCAATGGTCATGTGGGGGGCGGTGCCCCGCATGGGGTCCTGGAACAGCCGGCCGATCTGGCGGCTGCGCTTGTGGGCGGGCAGATAGGTGATGTCCTGCCCGTCCAGGGCGATGGAGCCCTCGTCCACATAGAAGTCCCCGGCGATGGCGTTGAACAGGGTGGACTTGCCCGCCCCGTTGGAGCCCACGATGGTGACGAAATCCCCCGCCGCCAGCTGGAGAGACAGGCCGCTCAGGGCCTGCTTCTCGTTGACGGTGCCGGGGTTGAAGGTCTTGGCAATGTTCTGGATCACCAGCATATCCATGTCACTCACCTCTCCTTCCCGCCAGCGCGCGGCGCTTCTGCATCTGGAACGCGGCCCACCGCTTCACTGCCGGAGCGGCGATGGCCACCCCCACGATGACGGCGGACACCAGCTTCATGTAGTCTGCGGGCACGTTGAACCGCAGGGCGGCGGCGTAGATGAACCGGTAGATGATGCTGCCGGCCACCACGCCCAGCACCCGCCGGGTCATGGAGCCCTTGCCGATGAGGGTCTCCCCGATGACCAGGGCGGCCAGGGCCAGCACCACCATGCCGGTGCCGCTGTTCACGTCGGCGAAGGTGCTGTACTGGGCCACCATAGCGCCGGACAGGCCGGTCATGGCGTTGGCCACGCACAGGCCCACGGTGATGGTGAAGTTGGGGTTGATGGAGGAGGCCCGCACCATGTCCGCGTTGTCCCCGGTGGCCCGGATGGACAGGCCCAGCCGGGTGCCCAGAAAGAGGACCAGCAGGGCGCACAGGGCCAGCACAATGATGGCGGTCACCGCCAGCTCATACCAGCTCCCCGCGAAGCCGGCGTCCTTGGCCATGGTGTAGATGGTGTCGGTCTGGAACAGGGACTGGTTGCTCTTGCCCATGACCATCAGGTTGATG
The DNA here is from genome assembly GCF_002160305.1 of Pseudoflavonifractor sp. An184. GTDB lineage: Bacteria > Bacillota > Clostridia > Oscillospirales > Oscillospiraceae > Lawsonibacter > Lawsonibacter pullicola. The sequence continues at coordinate 78,502 of NZ_NFKI01000006.1, read as the reverse complement.
CTGTACAGGCCGATGTTGGTGACGATGCCAGCCAGAATGGAGGGCACCGCTAGCTTGGTCTGTAAAAAGGCGGTGATGAACCCGGCCGCCGCCGAGGCCGCCATGCCGGCGGGCAGGGCCAGGATGGGGTGTCCCGCCAGACACATCATGGCGGACACGGCGCTGCCCAGCACAAAGGCGCCGTCGGTGGTCATATCGGCGATATTCAAGATGGAAAAGCTGAGAAACAGGGCCAAGGCGATGGGGGCGTAGAGAAATCCCGCCTCCAGCGCGGCCTGAACAATGGTCAGCACAGTGGAACGCTCCTCTCAATCAAAACAGGCCGCTACCCCCCGCCGGCCGGCGAGGGGTAGAAACGGCTTTTTCAAAATCCCAATCAGTCCTGGGTGGTCTGGACCTCCACCACCTGGGAACCCATGTCCTGGAACAGGGAGTAGTCCAGGCCCAGCGTGGAGGCGGTGTCGGTGTTTACGGTGATAATGTCGCCGGACACGGTGACATACTCGGGGAACTCCCCGGTCTGGAGGACCTCCAGGGCCAAATCGGCGGTCTGGGTGCCCAGGTTGGTGTAGTTCACGCCGCAGGTGGCGAAAGCGCCGTTGCGCACGAAGGAGTCGGCCCCGGCGTAGTGGGGGATGCCCGCCTCAGCCAGGATGGGGGCAATGGCCAGCTCGGTGGCCTGGACGGCGTTGTCGGTGGGGGTGAACACCGCGTCCACCTGGCCCAGCATGGAGTTGACGGCGGCAATGATCTCGTCGGAGGTGGTGCCCGTCTTCTCCAGATAGGAGACGCCCTTCTCGTCCAGATAGGCCTTGGCCTCCTCAATGGCGGGGGCGCTGTTCACCTCGGAGGTGGAGTACAGCAGGCCCACCGTCTGGATGTCCGGGTCGGCCGCCAGCATCATGTCCAGCAGCAGCTCTACGTTCAGCGCGTCGCTGGTGCCGGTGACATAGTCGATGCCGGTGAGGTTGGCCACCTCCGGGTAGCTGACGGTGCCGTAGATCACCGGGGTCTGGCTCTCCTCCGCCACGGACACCATCTGCTGGGCGGCCAGGGTGCCGATGGGGATGATGGCGTCATACTGGTCGGCCAGAATCTGAGCGCCGATCTGAGACAGCGTAGAGGTGTCGTTGTTGCCGTTGAAGTCCTCATAGCTGATGGTGAGACTCAGCTCCGCCGCCTTGGCATCCAGCTCGGCAAAGATGGCGTCCCGGATCTCGTTCATGGACGCGTGGTCCAGCTGCCGGACCACGGCGATCTTGTAGCCGCCGTCCGCGGGGGCCGCCTCGCCGCTACCGGCGGGGTCTTGGGCGGAACTGCTGGAGCCGCCGGAACAGGCGGCCAGGGACAGGGCGAGAGACAGGGACAGGGACGCGGCCAAAAGCTTCTTCATCGTGTTCTTTTTCATGGGAATACCTCCATAGTCTGCCCGTTTCGGGCTGAAATTTGTCTGGGTGGGTGATGGAGGGGCCGCTGCCAACGGCCTTGATTTTGGAGTATAAAAAAACAGCCCCTTATCCCCCATGGGACAAGAGCTGCACTCCTGCGATACCACCCAAATTGACGTTTCAAACGTCCGCTCGCTTCACGCGCCATCACGCGTGCCCGATGGATAACGGGTGGGTCCCCGTCGGCATCTACTTAGTCTCCCGTTCAAGCCGCCCTCGAAAGTCCATTCACTCGGCCGCGCCCCGCCCCGATCTCACCACCCGGGACTCTCTTCAGGTTTGCCGCACCGGCTACTACTCTTTCTCACAGGTTTCATGCTGTTTGGTTGTTGGGGCTATTATAGCCGCCCCTCCCTCTGTTTGTCAAGCATCAATTTTTCCGGACGCGGACATTTTTCCCCCGGCGCCGGACCCAGGCAGAAAGCCCGCCGCCCGAAAAAAGCGTTTCAGGCGGCGGGCAAAGTTGCAGTTCAACAGCAAGAAAGGAAAACCGCCTTACACCTCGAACATCAGGTCGCCGTAGGTGGGCACCGGCCAGATGGACTTGTCCACCATCAGCTCCAGCTGATCGATGGGGTAGCGCAGGGCGTCCATGGCGGGGACCACGGCGGTGCGGTAGGCAATGGCCATCTCCTTCACATCCTGGATGGCGTCCACCCGGTCCATGAGGGGCTTGAGCTGCTCCAGGGCGGCGGAGGCCTCGGCCAGGCGGGCGCTCACGTCCTTGAGGAGGCCGCGCTGCACCGACAGCTCCGCCTCGGGGCAGGCGGAGGCCACCGCGGTGATGGACTGGGCCAGGCGGGTGGTGTAGCCGATCACGGTGGGGATGTAGTGCTTGGCCGCCATGTGGATCATGGTGTTGGCCTCGATCTTGATGGTCTTCACGTATGTCTCATACATGATGTCCGCCCGGGCCTCCAGCTCGGACTGGGTGTAGATGCCGAACTTGGTGAACAGCTTCACCGCCTTCTCGGTGGTGAGGGCGGGCACCGCGTCCACCAGAGAGGCCAGGTTGGGCAGGCCGCGGCGGGCGGCCTCGGCCACCCACTCGTCGGAGTAGCCGTCCCCGTTGAAGATGATCCGCTGGTGCTGGGCCATGTTGTCGTGGATGAGCTTGGTGCAGGCGGCGTTGAAGTCGCCGGCCTGCTCCAGCTGATCGGCGGCCTCGCACAGGGCCTCGGCCACAATGGCGTTGAGGGTGGTGTTGGCGTCGGCGATGGAGTCGGAGGAGCCCACCATGCGGAACTCAAACTTGTTGCCGGTGAAAGCGAAGGGGGTGGTGCGGTTGCGGTCGGTGGCGTCCTTGTTCAGCACCGGGACGGTGGACACGCCGGAGTCCAGCTTGCCGGAGGCCAGCAGCTTGACGGATTCGGCGTTGGAGATGATCTGATCCACCACGCTCTCCAGCTGGTCCCCCAGGAAGATGGAGATGATGGCGGGAGGGGCCTCCTGGCCGCCCAGACGGTGCTCGTTGCCCACGCAGGAGGCGGACTGGCGCAGCAGGTCGGCGTGGGTGTCCACCGCCTTCATAATGCAGGAGAGCACCAGCAGGAACTGGAGGTTCTCATTGGGGGTGTCGCCGGGGTCCAGCAGGTTCTCCCCGGTGTCGGTACCGATAGACCAGTTGTTGTGCTTACCAGAGCCGTTGACCCCGGCGTAGGGCTTCTCGTGGAGCAGGCACACCAGCCCGTGGCGGGTGGCCACCCGCTTCATGGTCTCCATGGTCAGCTGGTTCTGGTCCACGGCCAGGTTGCACATGGTGTAGATGGGGGCCATCTCGTGCTGGGCGGGGGCCACCTCGTTGTGCTGGGTGGTGGCGGGGATGCCCAGCTTCCACAGCTCCTCGTTCAGATCGGACATGAAGGAGCCCACCCGGTCCCGGATGACGCCGAAGTACTGGTCCTCCAGCTCCTGCCCCTTGGGGGCGGGGGCGCCGAACAGGGTGCGGCCGGTGTAGATCAGGTCCCGGCGCTTCAGATACTTCTCCCGGTCCACCAGGAAGTACTCCTGCTCGGGACCCACCGAGGGGAACACCTTCTGGGCCTCAGTGTTGCCGAACAGGCGCAGGATGCGCAGGCCCTGGGTGTTGATGGCCTCCATGGAGCGCAGCAGCGGGGTCTTCTTGTCCAGGGCCTCTCCGGTGTAGGAGACGAAGATAGTGGGGATGCACAGGATGGTGCCGGCGGTCATCTCCTTCACAAAGGCGGGGGAGGTCATATCCCAGGCGGTGTAGCCCCGGGCGTAGTGGGTGGAGCGCAGGCCGCCGGAGGGGAAGGAGGAGGCGTCGGACTCCCCCATGATGAGCTGCTTGCCGGTGAGCTGGAGGATGGTCTTTCCGTCCTCCGGCCGGGTGATAAAGGCGTCGTGCTTCTCGGCGGTGATGCCGGTGAGGGGCTGGAACCAGTGGGTGTAGTGGGTGGCCCCCTTCTCCACCGCCCAGTCCTTCATGGCGTTGGCCACAATGTCGGCGGTGGCCATGCTGATGTTGCCCCCGTGCTTCATCACGTCCATGACCTCCTGGAACACCCCCTTGGGCAGGCGCTCCCGCATGACGGCGGTGCTGAAGACGTTGGAACCGAAGATCTCTGTCACGTTCACGCTCATACTTTCAAACCCTTTCCTTAGCATACAAGCTCCCCGAAACGAAAAGAGGGACAAGCCCGCCCCCTCCGGACACGCTTGTCCCCTCCGCAGACCGGCGCCCTCTCAGCGCCGCGATCCACTGGGTGCATTGTATTAAGAATACCGTACCGGCGGGCAATTTGCAAGTCTTGAAACCCACAAACTTCAGAAACCTCCGGGAACCGGATGTGGAATTTTCCACGAAAAGGGGCGCAGCGGAGCAAACATCCGCTTGACAGGAGGTTTCAGGCCGGTATACTGTTTTTATCAGCCAAAACCTGCGGAAAGGGGATACAACTATGTCCTACACCAAGGAAGACGTCCTCCGGATCGTGGAGGAGGAAGAGATTGAATTCATCCGCATGCAGTTTGTGGACATCTTCGGACAGCTGAAAAATGTGGCCATCACCGCCTCGCAGACCGGCAAGGCGTTAAACAACCAGATCATGTTCGACGGCTCCTCCATCGAGGGTTTTACCCGGGTGAACGAGTCGGACCAGTACCTGTTCCCGGACCGGAGCAGCTTTGCCATTTTCCCCTGGCGGCCCGCCCAGGGGCGGGTGGCCAGGCTCATCTGCGACGTGTACGACACCGACGGCACCCCCTTCGTGGGCGACCCCAGAGGGGTGCTCCGCCGGGTGGTCCGGAAGGCCCGGGATATGGGCTTTGACGCCTTCAACATCGGCCCTGAGCTGGAGTTTTTCCTCTTTGAGACCGACGAGGAGGGCCGGGCCACCACCCGCACCGGGGATCAGGCAGGCTACTTTGACCTGGGCCCTCTGGACCAGGGGGAGTCCACCCGCCGGGAGATCTGCCGGATGCTGGAGGAGATGGGCTACGAGATCGAGGCCAGCCACCACGAGAGCGCCGCCGGACAGCATGAGATCGACTTTAAATATGTGGACGCCGTGGACGCCGCCGACAAGATCATGACCTTCAAGCTGGCGGTCAAGACCATCGCCCAGAAAAACGGCCTCCACGCCACCTTTATGCCCAAGCCCCTCTTTGGGGCTGCGGGCTCCGGCATGCACCTGAACATGTCCCTGTTCCGGGATGGGAAAAACCTGTTCTATGACCCCGCCGACCCCCGGGGCCTGTCCCAGATGGCCTACTCCTTCATCGCCGGCCTGTTGGAGCACGTGAAGGGGTTCACTGCCCTGACCAACCCCCTGGTGAACTCCTACAAGCGGCTGGTCTCCGGGTATGAGGCCCCCTGCTACAAGGCCTGGTCGGCCTCCAACCGCTCCGCCCTCATCCGCATCCCCGCCTCCCGGGGCAGCTCCACCCGGGTGGAGCTGCGCAGCCCCGACCCGGCCTGCAACCCCTATCTGGCCATTGCCGCATGCCTGGCGGCCGGGCTGGACGGCATCGAGCGGGGGCTCACCCCTCCCCCGGAGATCCCCGGGAACATCTATGAGATGGACGCGGCCACCCGCTCCGCCTTCGGCATCGAGACCCTCCCCCGCACCCTGGAGGAGGCCCTGGAGGCCATGAAGCAGGACCAGCTGGTCATGGACGTGCTGGGTGAGCATGTGGCCTCCCACTACCTGGCCGGCAAGCAGCGGGAATGGGAGGAGTACCAGACCCGGGTGTCCAGTTGGGAGATTGAGAAGTATCTGGTGACCTATTGAGGCAATGCCCCCGCCCCGCAGGGCGGCCCCCTGTACCAGATCAGTAATAAAGGAGGGAGACACTTATGGACACCGTCATTGTGGCCTTTGAAAACGCCAAATTTGTCCGCCAGCTCCGGGAGCTGCTGGAGAGCGCCGGGTTGGCCGAGTGTCTCCCCTGCTCCTCCGGGGACCAGGTGCGCCGCCTGCTCCAGCGGCAGGGGGCCTGCTGCGTCATCTGCGGCCCCCACCTCACCGACGGGCCGTCGGAGTGGCTCTTTGACGACCTCCCCCCCTCCTGCCTGATGCTGATGGTCGGGCCCAAGCACCAACTGGATTTGTGCGGCAGCCCGGATATCTTCAAGCTCCCCACCCCCCTGCGCCGGGAGGAGACCATCCTCACTGTGCGGCTGCTCATCCAGTTCAGCCATCGGATGGAGCGCTTTGCCCGCAGCAGCCGCAGCTCGGCGGAGCAGCGGGACATCGACCGGGCCAAGAGGGCCCTGATGGAGAAAAGGGGCCTCACCGAGGAGGAGGCCCACCACCGGCTCCAGAAGCGGAGTATGGACGAGGGCCGGCGTCTGGTCCAGACCGCCCGGCAGGTGCTGGCGGAGCTGGAGGAGCCGGCGTCCGAAAGATAGAGCGAGCTCCGGCCCTGAATTGGGGCCGGAGCTCGTACTGTTTTTGGTATGCTTTTCCTGGCTCAGGAAGCGGGGGTGGGGATGACGAACAGCATGTCGTTGCCGCCCTCCTCCTGGGGGAACTGGTTGTACATGGTGAAGTTGTAGTAGAACCGCTCGGCGGGATAGATGCCGTAGCCGTCCTGGTTGTGGTCGGTGGTGTCATAGGGGTCGGCCACGATGATCACGTCGTCCTGGGTGGTCTCGGTGCCCAGGGTGTCGTAGCCGATGATCACCTGCCAGTGTCCGCCCCAGTCGTTCCAGGCGATCAGAATGGGCTTGCCCTCCGCCAGGGTGGACTGGATGGTATCCAGAGTGAATTCGCTGTACACGTCCTGGCAGTCCAGCGTAGAGGTGTATGTAAAGCCGCCGACTCCGTCCAAAATATCCAGAAGCTGCACCAGGGTGGTGCCGGGATACCCCTCCAGCTCGGTGCCGTCCAGGGAGTGGCGCAGGGCGGCCAGAGACTCCTCGTTCCAGTCCCCCAGCTGGTCGTACCAGTTGAGGACCATGAGCACGCTGCTTACGCCGCAGCTCCACTCGCTGGTCTGCTGGATGGTCTGGAAATTGGTGAGGATGGTGAGGGTGTCGTTGGACTCCATGTTGTAGAAGTCCGGGTGAGCAAAGTAGATGGAGTCGGCGTGGTCGCCCTGCCGCTCCACCGAGTCGGCCCCGTCCTCCGGGGACAGGTCGACGGCATAGGGAATTTTCATCTCGTCGGAAAAGTTTCCGGTTTCCGTGGTCTCCACGGTGTGCTTTGTGGCATCCGCAAGGGATGTGTCCGCCGCCCCGGCCGACTGGCTCCCGCTCTGTGTGGTGGCGCATCCGGCCATCAGGCCCAGCACCATGGTGGACGCCAGTGTCAGAGTGACTGCTTTTTTCATCTCTCGATCTCCCTTCGCCGCATCTGCGGCTTGTTTGGTATTCTGCGCCGCAAGGCGCAGTGGGCCTATTATAGGGGAATTTTGGGGGAATTGCAACTATAATTTTCTGTCCCGATGCTCCAACTTTTCGTCTCTCCCCCCTTCTCCGGCTCGTCGGTATGACGAACCGAACTTGACTTGGTAAACAAAACCTTGTTTTTGTTGAACGGTCTTATCGTTCTGTCCGGCGCATAAGCTCTAACAGCAGCGCTGGAAAGGAGCGATGACATGCACATCACCAAAATGCAGGGGCTGGGCAACGACTACATCTACTTAAACTGTCTGGAGACGGTCCCGGAGGACCTGCCGGGGCTGGCGGTGCGGCTGTCCCACCGGCACTTCGGGGTGGGGGGCGACGGCCTCATCGCCATCCGGCCCGGCGTGACCGGGGACTTCTCCATGGACATGTACAACGCCGACGGCTCCCGGGGGGCCATGTGCGGCAACGGCATCCGGTGCGTGGGCAAGTACGTGTACGACAAGGGGCTCACCCGTAAGACCTGCCTCACCATTGACACCGGGGCCGGCCCCCGGGCACTGGAGCTCCACCTGCACCGGGGCCGGGTGGACCAGGTCACCGTGGACATGGGGGAACCTAAGGTCCTCCCCTCGGTGGAGCTGGAGGCGGAGGGCGAGGTTTTCTCCGCCTGGCCGGTGGAGGTGGGCAACCCCCACGCGGTCATCTTCTGCCCGGACCCCAGAGAGGTCCCCCTGGAGCGGGTGGGGCCGGTGCTGGAGCGCTCCCCCCTGTTCCCCGGCCGGGTGAACGTGGAGTTCGCCGCCCCCCGGGACGGGGACCGGCTGGATGTGCGGGTGTGGGAGCGGGGCAGCGGCCTCACCCTGGCCTGTGGCACCGGGGCCTGCGCCGTGCTGGCGGCGGGGGTCAAGACCGGCCGGTGCGGCCGGAGGACCTCCGTCCACCTGCCGGGGGGTGTGCTGGAGCTGGACTGGCGGCGGGAGGACGGGCACATCCGGATGACCGGCCCGGCGGTCACCGTATTTGAGGCGGAAGTGGAGGAAACCTTTTAATTCGGTAACTAGATAGTATTTTCCCTTTACAGGCTTTTGCCGCAAAAAATGGCCGCGTTATGCGGCCATTTTTCGTGTGGTCTGTGGTTATTGCGGCTCCGCTCCGCCCATCACGGCGGCGACGGACTGGTCCAGGTAGTCCAGCGGGTCCACCCGGGTCCCGTCCAGGGCCACCTCGAAGTGGAGGTGGTCCCCGGTGGCCGTCCCTGTCCGGCCCACCAGGCCGATCTGGTCCCCGGCGGAGACGGTCTCTCCCGGCGCCACGGTGTACTCCTGTAAGTGGGCATATTTCGTGGTCATGCTCCCGTGCTGGAGCAGGACGCAGTTTCCGTCTTCCGCGGAATATCCCACCGCCACCACGGCGCCGTCCGCCGCCGCCAGCACCGGGGTTCCCCCGGCCTGGGGCAGGTCGATGCCTCCGTGTTCCTTCCACTCCCCTGTGATGGGGTGGACGCGGCCGGGAAACAAGCTGGACAGCTCCACCGTGTCCCCCGTCTCAACCGGCCAGGAGAGAACGTCGGGCGTGTTCTCGGGCCGGGATACCTCCGTCAGGTCGGCCAGAGGCTTCTCCGCAGCGGGGCCGGTATAGGCCCCCAGGGCGGTGGTGGCCAGCGCCAGGGTCAGGCAGGCGGCCGCACCCAGCGCAAACGCCTTCTTTCCATAAGTTTTTCCATTCATCATCGCGGTCAAGCGCTCCTCTAATCGCTGTTTCTGGGAAAACAGGGCGGTGGATGGGTTCCCTTTCCCGCCCGCGGCCAGCCGGAGCAGCAGTTCCCCGTACCGGGCGCGCCGGGAGCGGTCCCAGTTCCGGGCCACCGTCTGGTCGCAGTACAGCTCACAGTCCCGGTCCAGCCGTTCCGCCAGGAGCCGGGCCGCCGGGTTGAACCAGTGGACGCACACCGCCAGGGCGGCCAGCCACTTGATCCACAGGTCCCGGTGCCGCCAGTGGGTGAGCTCATGGGAGAGCACCCCCTCAAGCTCCTCCTGGGACAGCTCCAGCTCCGGCAGGATCAGCCGGGGCCGCAGCAGCCCCGCCAGCATGGGGGTGGGCGCCGCCGGGCTGACCCGCAGGGTGGGCACTCCCTTCTCCCCCTGGGTCAGACGGGCGAACACGGCCCGCTCCCCCGGCCCGGCGGGCCGCAGGGTGCGCCTCAGACCCCGGCACATCCGGCCGTAGGCGACCACCCGGCGGGCCAGCGCCCCGAGAAAGCCCGCCGCCCACAGGGCGGTGAGGCCCGCCGCCAGGTCGATCTGTCTTCCCGTTTCCTCATGTTCTGTAATCTCATAGGACGGCGCGGTGTGGGAGGGGACCTCCTTCAGCGCCTGGGTGGATTGCTCAGGGCCCACCGCCTGGCGCAGCTCCGCCGTCCCCCGGTCCAGCAGTCCCCCCGAGATGCTCCAGGGACACAGCAGCCGGATCAGCACCAACAGCCACAAGAGCCGCCGGACGCCGGGCGGGATTCTGCCCCTCAGCAGGCGGGCCAGCACCTCCGCCAGCCCCATCAGGCAGGCGCCTGACAGGGACAGGGAGAGCAGGGCGGCCAGAAATTCCTCACCCATGGCCCTCCTCCTCCGGGTACAGGATGGACCGCAGGTCCTCCAGGTCCTGGGCGCTGAGCTGGGACCGCTCCACCAGAGCGGCCACCAGGTCCTTGGCGCTCCCCCGGTACACCTTGTCAATGAGGGAGCTGGTGGACCACGCCTGGTACTCCTGCCGGGTGAGAATGGGGCGGTAGTAGAACACCTCCCGCTTCTCCGCCTCCACCGCGCCTTTCTCGCACAGACGGCGCAGCAGGGTTTTGACGGTGGAGGCGTCCCATTGGTGGCCCCCCTCCAGGGCGGCGCGGATGGCGGCGATGGGCATGGGCGCGTCCGCCTGCCACAGCACCTCCAGCACCTCCACCTCGGAGGCGGAGATTTTCGCGGCCAATTCATTCATGTGGAATCCCTCCCAAAGATAGGGTACAGCTGTAACCTGTATATAGGTTACACTCGTAACCTCTCTTTGTCAAGAGGGTTTCAGCGTTTTTTATGATTTCCGGCCCTGGGTAAAAAAGCGGGCGGCCGCAAGGGCCGCCCCCAGGCTGTCAAAAAAGTCCAAGGACTTTTCCGACAGCCTGAAAAATGCCGTTACTTTTGCGCCGATGTGCGGCGCAAAAGTCCGCGCTTCGCTTGCCGGAATCCTTGCACGGCAAGGCTTCCGGGGCATTTGATCCAATTCGAGGCGGGCGGCTGCCCCCTCGAGCTCCCCCGCCCTGTCTCAGGCGGATTTTATTCTGCATAGGTTTTTCGATACGCTGCGGGCGGCCGCAAGGGCCGCCCATACAGGGAGCAAATCAATCATTTCATTTCCCACCGCGCCAGCTCCACCGAGGCGGTGGCCACGTGCTCCCGGAAGGTCCGGTCGTGCTCCACAAAGACCATGGTGGGCCGGTACTGGAGGAGCAGCTCCTCCAGCTGGATGCGGGAGAACAGGTCGATATAGTTTAGCGGCTCATCCCAGATATACAGGTGGGCGCTCTGGCACAGGCTGGCCGCCAGGAGCACCTTTTTCTTCTGGCCCGCGCTGTACCCCGCCATGTCCCGCTCCAGCAGGGCCCGGGAGAAGTCCAGCTTCCGCAGGATGGTGAAAAACTGGGTGCGGTCCACCCCCTGCGACTGGGCGAAGTCCGCCGGGAGGCCGGACAGGTGGTCGGCGCGCTGGGGCACATAGGAGACCGCCAGCCCCGAGCCCCGCCGCAGCACTCCGGTGTGCTCCAGCTCCTCCCCCATGAGCAGCCGCAGCAGGCTGGTCTTGCCCGAGCCGTTGCCCCCCAGCAGGGCGACCCGGTCCCCCTCCTCCACCTGGAAGGTGCAGGGGGCGCACACCGGGCGGCCCCCGTAGCACACGGATACCTCCCGCCCCTCCATCAGCCTGCCGCCTGGGAAGGATCTGGGCGCCAGCTTCAGGGCGTCGGCGTGCTCCACATCCTTCAGCAGGGCGGATTTCTCCTGAATGGCGCTGCGCTGCCGGTTTTCCAGACTCTTGGAGCGCTTCATCATCTTGGCGGACTTGTGGCCTACAAAGCCCCGGTCCACCTTCAACCCGGAGTTCTCGCTGCCGTACTTGCTCCGCTCCACCCGGTCGGACCAGCTCTCAGTGCGCCGGGCGGCCTGCTCCAGCCGCCGGATCTCCCCTTTCAGCTTCTCGTTCTGGGCCTCCTCCCGCCGGTCCCGGGCCTCCTTCTCCCGAAACCACACGGAGAAGTTCCCCTGGATCAGCTCCTGCCCCGCCGGGTTCAGGGCCAGAATGTGGTCCACGCACCCGTCCAGAAAGGCCCGGTCGTGGGAGACCAGGAGGAACCCCCGGCGCAGCCCCCGGAGATACCGGGCGGTCAGCGCCCGCCCCGCCTCGTCCAGGTGGTTGGTGGGCTCGTCGATCATGGGGTAGCCGTCCTCCTGGAGGAACAGGGCGGCCAGCCGGGCCCGGGTCTGCTCCCCGCCGCTGAGGCGGTCAAAGGGCCGGCCCAGCAGCTCCTCCCCCAGCCCCAGCTTGTTCAGCTCCCGCAGGAGCATCCACTCGTCCTCCTCCGGCACTCCGTCCATCAGCACGTCCCGGGCGGGCCGCTGTGGGTCCCGGACGGGCTTTGGCACATAGAGGGGCCGCTCCGGCCGGATCAGGGTCCCCTTCCCCTCCAGACTGCCCTCCAGCAGCCGCAGCAGGGTGGTTTTGCCCCGTCCGTTCCGCCCCACCAGGCCCAGCTTCCAATCGGTGTCCCACTGGAGGTTCAGTCGTTCAAAGACCGGGGTGTGGTCCCCGTCGTAGGTGAAATCCAGGTTCTGGATCAAAATTTGAGACATGGTCATGCCCTCCTTTGTCGGTAAAAATCAAAAACCGCGAGCTGGGGTCCTCCCCACACTCGCGGCACACCGACAGGGCCCCGGCGCGTACAGGCGCACCAGGACCGAATATAAAACAGCCGGAGGCAGAGCAGGCGGACAAGACCCTCTCGCATACGGCATGACAAAGCCGGGACCGTCTCCGGTCCTCTCTCGCTCTATCACGCTCAGCGATGGGAATTGCGCATGCTCCCGCCTCCTGTTCTGTGTCAAGTCGGGACGATGATACCACAGTTCAACCGGGCTGTCAATCACTTTTTCCGGGGGCGCGGCAGAAGCCGCGCCCCTCCTCTGACCACGTCCTTCTTCTTGGCCTCACGGCTGTTTCTCCTCCGGAGTTCCGTCTTTCCGGCCCCGGCGCACCCGCCGCCAGTAAAACAGCCCGCCCCCGGCAGCTCCCAGCACCACAATCACCGGGAACAGGTGGTAGGACAGCCACACCAGCAGGTCCTGGACCCCCTGAACCAGTCCCGCCGCGCTGGCGGACAGGCCGGCGGCCATCCGCTCCCCAAGTCCGGCGGTCTCACCCGGCGTCTGGCTGAGGCTGAGGACCTCTGCCAGGTACAGGTCCACGGTGGCGTAGTCGATGAGGTCGTCGTAGTGCTCCAGGTCGGTAGTCAGGCTCTGGATCTCGTACTCCGTCTCGCTCAGGGCGTTCTCCAGCTCAATGATGCTCTCCATGGTGTCCGCCTGGGCCAGCAGGGCCAGCAGCCGCTCCTGCTTGGTGCGCTGGGCGGCCAGCCGGGTCTCGGTGTCGTAGTAGGCCTGGCTCACGTTCTCGCTGCTCTCGGAGCGCCGGACCACATAGCCCAGGGCGCCGGACTGGTCCAGAAAGGCGCTGAAATTCTCCTCGGGCAGCCGGATCACATAGTTTCCGTACCGGGCCGCGTTCTGGTCCCGGAGGCTGCCCCCCTCCACCTGGGCGGACTGGAAGTACCCGCCGGCTTCCGCCACCAGCGCCTCCAGGGAGGCCGCCGCCGCGTCAAAGGCCTCGGTCTGGATCTCCAGCTCCGCCCGGCGGATCAGCTTGGCGTTCTGCCCCGCCTGGGGGGAGGCCTCCTCCCCGTTTGCCGCCCCCGGCTCGGCGGGGGCGCTGTTCTGGGCGTCCTCAGCGGAGAAGGAGAGGCTCTCCCCTCCTCCGGCGCTGCTGGAGGCATCGGCCTCCCCTCCTCCGCTGGCTCCCCCGCCGCATGCGGTGAGGGAGAGGGCCAGCAGAGCCGCCAGCCACATGGTCACTGCTCGTTTCATCTCGCTTCGCTCCTTTCTTCCGGTCCAAATACGGGAATCTTCCCTTCAACCATTCAGACGGAAACGGAAGCGGCCGGTTGCGGTGAAGTTCCATTTTTGAGGAAAATTTTCCGCCGGGGGGCGGCAAAAGGCTTTGGAACCGGGTAAAATCACCTCCCCTCCCGCCCCCGCATAGGATGGGAAAAAACAGGAGGTAACGCCCTATGCCCATCATCTATCTCTCCCCCTCCACCCAGGAGGGCAACTACTACGTCAACGGCGGCACCGAGGAGGAGTACATGAACCTGCTGGCGGACAAAATGGTCCCCTATCTGGACGCCTCCGGCATCCGGTACACCCGGAACACCCCGGACATGACCGCCGCATCCTCCATCGCCGCCTCCAACGCGGGGGACTACGACCTGCATCTGGCCCTCCACTCCAACGCCGCCCCGGAGGGAAAATACGGCCAGGTGCGGGGGATTATCGTCTTTTACTACCCCACCAGCCAGCCCGGCCAGCGGGCCTCCACCATCATCGCCAACAATTTAAAAGCAATCTACCCCCTGCCCAACCTGGTGCGGGCCCAGGGGACCACCACCATCGGGGAGGTGCGCCGGGTGCGGGCCCCCTCCGCCTTTCTGGAGCTGGGCTACCACGACAACCTGGAGGACGCCAACTGGATCAAGGAGAATCTGGATGCGGTGGCCCGGAATCTGGTCATGTCCCTCACCGACTTCTTCGACATCCCCTTCCTGGCCCCGGAGCCCATCCGATCCGGTCGGGTGGATGTGGACTGGGGGGTGCTGAACATCCGCGCCCGCCCTAATCTGAACGCCTCCATCCTGGCCCAGGCCCCGGACGGCGCCCCCCTTGCCATCCTCAATCACTCCGGCGGCTGGTACCTGGTCAACTACAAGGGGACCATCGGCTACGCCAAAGACGACTTCGTCACCCTCAACGGCTGAGGAGGCACGCCATGGACATTCATGTGGTGCAGCCCGGGGACACCCTCTACCGGATCGCCCAGCAGTACGGCGTTCCCATGTCCCGCCTGCTGCTGGATAACCGGCCCCCGGACCCCGGCCGGCTGGCGGTGGGGCAGTCACTGGTGGTCCAGTACCCCCAGGAGACCCTGATCCTCCAGCCGGGGGAGACCCTGGCCCAGGCCGCCCAGCGGGGCGGGATCTCCCTGCGCCAGCTTCTGCGGAACAACCCCCAGCTGGAGGGCGGGGAAACCGCCCTCCCCGGCCAGGAGCTGGTCCTCTCCTTCCAGCAGGAGAAGGAGGGCTCCCTCTCGGTGGGCGGCTACGCCTACCCGGAGATCGACCCGGCCCTTCTGCGCCAGACTCTCCCCTTCCTCACCACCATGGCCCCCTTCACCTACGGCATCACCCCCCAGGGCGGACTTGTCCCCTTGGACGACCAGGCCCTCATCGACGCGGCCAAGTCCATGCGGGTGCGGCCCCTGCTTCACCTGTCCACCCTCACCCAGGAGGGCACCTTCTCCAACGAGCTGGCCCACACTGTCCTCACCGACGGGGCGGTGCAGAACCGCCTGGCGGCCAGCCTGCTGGAGACCATTCAGCAGAAGGGGTACCGGGGGCTGGACGTGGACTTCGAGTTTATCTACCCGGAGGACGCCGCGGCCTACGCCGCCTTCATCGCCCGCATGCGTGAAAGCCTGTCCCCCCTGGGCCTCCCGGTCTTTGCAGCCCTGGTCCCCAAGACCTCCGCCGACCAGCATGGAGACCTGTACGAGGGCCACGACTACCGCCTGCTGGGTGCGGCTGCGGATTTTGTGTTCCTGATGACCTACGAGTGGGGCTATACCTACGGTCCGCCTATGGCGGTGGCCCCCCTGCGCAATGTAGAGCTGGTGGTGGACTACGCCCTGAGCGAGATCCCGGCGGAGAAGATCTGGATGGGCATTCCCAATTACGGCTATGACTGGACTCTACCCTTCCGGCAGGGGAGCCGTGCCCGGTCCATCTCCAACCAGGAGGCGGTGACTCTGGCCATCCAAAACCGGGCGGCCATCCGCTTCGACCAGGCAGCCCAGTCCCCCTGGTTCCGGTACGTGGATGGCCAGGGCCGGGAGCACGAGGTGTGGTTCGAGGACGCCCGGAGCATCCGTGCCAAGCTGGAGCTGGCCCGCTCCCGCGGCCTGTACGGGGTGGGCTACTGGAATCTCATGCGCCCCTTCCCTCAGAACTGGGCCCTGCTGAACAGCTTATATGAAATTCCGCCGGGAGACTAGACCTTATTCTGAAAGCGCCCGCTCAAAGGGCGGACCTTTCCCGATTTTCAAACAAGGCCTAGATTTTTCCCGAAACTTGGGGTAAAATGCAGTATGCAAACCGGCCCCTGGGGGCAATGGCGCTTCAGCGCTCCCAGGGGCCGGAACACTGGATACAAAGGAGAAATCACCCATGTCCATTGAAATTGGAATCAAGGGCCGGGCCGAAGACGTGGTCCGGGAGGAGAACACTGCCCAGGCGGTGGGCTCCGGCACCCTGCCCGTCTTTGCCACCCCCGCCATGACCGCCCTCATGGAGAAGGCCGCCTGGACCTCCCTGGCCCCCTATCTCAGCGAGGGCGAGAGCACCGTGGGCACCAAGCTGGAGATCACCCACGACTCCGCCTCACCCCTGGGGATCAAGGTGTGGGCCGAGAGCGAGGTCACCCAGGTGGACGGCAAGCGCATCGTTCTGAAGGTGGCCGCCTACGACGAGAAGGGCCTCATCGGCCAGGGCGTGCATGAGCGCTTCATCATCACCAACGACCGCTTCCTGGCCAAGGCCGGACGGAAGCTGGAGGGCTGAGCCATGTCCATTGAACGTGTCCGGGAGTATTTCCGCACACTGGGCCGGGAGAGTGACATTCTGGAGTTCCCCGTCTCCAGCGCCACCGTGGAGCTGGCCGCCCAGGCGGCGGGCGTCATCCCCGCCCGCATCGCCAAAACCCTGTCCTTCCTGGTGGACGACGGCTGCGTCCTCATCGTGGCCGCCGGGGACGCCAAGATCGACAACCCCAAGTACAAGGCCATGTTTCACACCAAGGCCAAGATGCTCACCCCGGAGCAGGCCCAGGAGATGACCGGCCACGCCGTGGGCGGCGTGTGTCCCTTTGCCAACCCCGAGGGGGTCAAGACCTACCTGGATGTGTCCCTCAAGCGCTTCGACACCGTTTTCCCCGCCGCTGGCAGCTCCAACTCCGCCATTGAGCTCACCTGCGATGAGCTGGAGGAGTACTCCCGCAGCTTGGGCTGGATCGACGTGTGCAAGGGCTGGCAGGAGGAGACCTGACCCGCTCTCCTATTCAGCTTCACCCCTCCGCCGTTTTCTCCGGCGGAGGGGTTTTCTCTTTCCCTCAAAGCGCCCCTCCCGGAGCAGGTTGGAGCACAGCCACGCCGCGGTGAGGAGCAGCGTGGGACCGGCCCCCGCCCCCACCAGGACCAGCCCCAGGGCGGCCAGCGCCCCCGCCAGAAGCCGGTCCAGCCACCAGCCCGCCCGCCAGGCCGCCTCCGGCCCCAGCAGCCAGGCCAGAACACACCGGAGCACCCGCCCCCCGTCCAGCCGCCCCACCGGCAGCAGGTTGAAGCAGCACAGCACCAGGTTCAGCCCGGCAAACACCCAGCCCCGGGAGAACCGGCAGAACGTCAGAGCCAGGACCAGATTGACCAGAGGGCCGGCCAGGGCGGCCAGAATCTCCCCGCCGTAGGACAGGGACCGGTCGGTCTCCATCTCCGCCCCCACGGCGGTAATGGACAGCCGCCGCACCCGCACCCCCAGCAGACGGAGGACCAGCAGGTGGCCCAGCTCATGGAGGGCGCAGGAGAGCAGCGCCAGAGGGACGATCCCCTGGCGGTCCAGGTAGTTGAGCCAGGCGGCCAGCAGAAGGAAGCCTCCGGTGACCTCCACCCTCCCAGGCCTCAGCCGGTCAAAAATTCCACGTAGTAGGCGGGATTGAGATGCAGTCCGTTCCATTTCAGCTCCAGATGCAGGTGGGGGCCGGTGGACACCCCGGTGGAGCCCACCTCAGCCACCTTCTCCCCCGCCGCCACCACCTGCCCCTGGGAGACGCACAGCTTGCTGCAGTGGGCGTAGAAGGATTTGATGCCGTTGCCGTGGTCAATTTGCAGGTAGAGTCCGTGGTCGTCGTTCTCCCCGATGTAGTCCACAGTGCCCGCCGCGAAGGCCCCGATGGGGTCCCCGATCTGGCCGCCGATGTCCACCCCGTTGTGGAACTTGTACTCCCCGTCCACCGGGTGGTCCCGGTAACCGTACTCCGAGCGCAGATGACCAAGGATGGGGTTTATGGTCTCAAGGCCGCCCAGGGAGATGCAGTCCATGGTGTAGTTCTCCGGCAGGGGCTCGCCGCTGTAATCTGACTTCCATACCACGGTACCCACCGCCGGAATAGTCTCCTCCGCTGCCGGCTCAGAGACCGGCTCCTCCGCCTGGACCTCCGTCTGAAGCCACTCCTCGGGCACCTGGTCCAGGTGCAGGTAGTAGGCCGCCTGCTCTGCCGTCCCCGCCTGCTGGTTCAAAAAGTCCTGGGCCGCCTGGACCTGCACCGACGGGTCCAGAAGTTTCTCCTCCTGGGAGGGGCCGAACACCTGGACGCAGAAGTCCCCCAGCTCCCCTAAAACCGGCCCCTTACCGGCCAGGTTCTCCCCCAGGTCCGCCAGAGCCGCCCGGAAATCGGTGTCCGAGGACAGGAGGGCCTGCAGATCCCCCTTGAGCTGGGTCAGACGCTGGGGAAAGACACCCTTGCCGATAAAGACCACCGCGAACAGGACGGCGCACACCGCCAGCTGCGTCAGACGCACCCGCTCCCGGGACGCGGTTCTCTGCCGCCGGTTCCCTTCCCGGACAGTATAGCCGTACGTCCTCCGGCTGGATCGCTGGACAGTTCTGTACATCTGCATTCCCTCCCGTGCAACACTTTGGATAGAGTAAGGTTATTCCTGATAAGTTTGGGATATTCCTCTTGACAGGAGAAGGGAAAATCACTATAATTAGATAGCTGTCACAATCGGGGTGTGGCGAAGCTTGGTATCGCGCTTGGTTCGGGTCCAAGAGGCCCCGGGTTCGAATCCCGGCACTCCGACCAAAAAAGTGCTGTTTTCTTGCGAAAACAGCACTTTTTCTTTACTTTTTCCTCCGAAAAGTGTTATCAAAAATAGGTGTTTTTGTTTTGACCACAGAAATACCACAAACGGTTCTTAGCTTTGACCACTTGAAGGGCCGCCCTTTTTCAAGGGGCCCTTCTTCTTGTTTACAGCGGCGCAGATTCTGAGTATTATTTTTTCCCTTCTAGTGCCCTTCGTATTTTTGCCATATGGTTTTTAGTACCTCGTTCCAGTGATTCATGTGATCCAAATTCTTTTGTTGCTCGTTGAACATACGATAGGAAGTTTCCTGAATGCCATTTTTGCGTTCCATCCACTTGAGTAATCCAGCTTCCCTTTGCACCTTTGATTGAATAAAGAGCATATAAATTTTTATTGCTAATGTGTTTTCCTTTGGGGGAATAATTGCCACTTTTCTGTATCGTCTTTGCCTTACTGTACATTCGATAATAATACTTACCCAGAGTTTTCATTCGAATCGATACAGTTTTACCATCAAAAGTAAACCCAAGGAAGTTAATGAATCTCTTTTGCCCTTCCAAAGGAACCCCAAACAAAGAGCCGCAGTTCTCTAACTTCGTGTCCTCATATCGGAAATACTGAGTCTTATTCGGTTCCAATGCCAAACCAGGAATGCTATTGAAGCTGGTAGATACATTCTTGAGAATTTGGCGAGTTGTTGATTCCGTATCTGGCAACACAACAATAAAGTCATCACTGTACCGCATATATAGGCCATTTTTCTCTGTTATCAAATCATTGACTGTCTTGTCTATTTCCAACATGTAAACATTTGCAAGTAGTCCACTGATTGGGGAACCTTGTGGTATCCCAAATGCATCTGGATTCGGTTTGATATGTTTCCTATTAGAATTAGCCTTATATTCTTCTGGTGTCAGCACACGCAACATCGAATTCAGCGTTCTACGTCCTGCCCGGTTATCTTTTAGGCTGTTCAAAGCTAATAAATCTGATAATTCCCATGTACTGTAACGGGTCACACTTCGAAACACTTTATAGTGGTCTTTCGGGAGTTCAGACACCCCCATCAGCGAGCACCATTGCTGCTTCAAATATCCATGATCCAGGTGGTCAAAGAAACCAGTGAAATCTCCTATCATAATGTAGCAGGGCGAGTTGTTACGAATAAACTGGATTACTCGCTTAGCAAAATGAATATTGTTTTTATGTAAATCTGTCCGATATGCTACAGCGACATTTGATAGCCCATCTTTCACTACGCGCTGGTTGTATTTTTCCCCCAATAAGAAACTATAATACTGATAAATGCAGCGATCAATATGCGACGCATAGCAAATATCTCGTTTTTTCTCTTTTGGTCCAGTCTCTTTATTAAATTTAACTTGTCTCTGCTGATAATGTATGAATGGGTAAAACCCATGCTGTTCTATATTTTGGGGGACGGATATATAGGACCGCTGCTGGGCAATATCCGTTCGACAATCAAAATGCGCGTATGATCTTCGACTTTTCTCTATCACAGTTTCCGAGGTCAACCATTCCTGTTTTGTCATGAAATCTCCTTACAATTGCAATATCCGCCGACACGGGGGGCAGCATCCCTCAGTCGGCGGATATACAGTTTGACGCAGTCTCCTGCTTCACCCGTTTGGTGTGTGTCTAAGGAAACCGACTGCCCAGTTTGCAATGCTCAATCATGTTATAATTGAGCGGGAAGCTTGTGTCACTACCTTCTGGATGTGTCTGGCGGCGGCCACCATCTGGTGGGATCCCAGTCAGTCACTCCAACTTCAAGCTCTCCTGTGCAGTCTCCTGACAGAAATTATGAAGAAAGGGTTGACAACAATATTCCTCCCCCACACCTTTCGTGTGAGGCATTTTTATTATAGAACATTTTTTCGATCATGTCAACTGGCACTCACCAGTCACGAGTGCTATTTTACAAATTATTTACATTTCTTTAAACTTACTCTGTGCCCTGCCGTTAAAACTCCGCCTGAACCTCGTCATAGTATTTCTGCACTGTCGTGCGATTCATGTTCAAATCCCTTGCGATTTTGGATTTATTTGTTACGCCGGGATTCTCCCGCAGGTATGCGGCAATGGCTTTCTTCTTGGGGCTTACCCCGTCGGGGTACTCCGTGCTGGCCCCAGAACGCAGGGCGGCGATCTCCGCATTCATTTCCAGGATCAGCGCTTTCAGTTTCTCCTCACACTCCTCCTCCGTACGGCCATAGACATTCCGGGAGTGCTTTTTCCCGTCCGGCCACACCGGAGAGTATCTGCCCTCCCAGAGGTGGTCGTTGAGCTGCTTGACATAGCCCGTGCCGGGTCTGCGGCGGGCCGGAAGGATCGGGGTGAATGTTTCCTGTGCATGGGGTCTCTCCACCTTCTGCTCCGGCTCTGACTGCACCTCCGCCTTGGCGATGCCTCGGTCAATGTTCACCGCCGCTTTCTGCCACATCTCGTCGGTGATGTGGGTGTAGGTATTCAGTGTCGTGGCCGACGACACATGGCCGATGATCGTTGAGAGCGTTTTCACATCCATCCCATTCTCCAGGGACATGGTTGCAAAAGTATGGCGTAAAGCGTGGAATCTTATCCTCTTGCACTCTGCCCGCTTTAAGATCACCTGGAGCCGTTTGCGCACATAGCCCGGGTCGATGGGCTGGTTCGGTTTCGTGCGGGAGGGAAACATCAAGTCCGAGAAGATGCCCCTCTTGTACTCCGCCAGCACCTCCAACATGGCAGGCGGCAGGATAATGGTGCGGTTGGCGGCCTTTGTTTTCGGTTCGCTGATGACTAGCTTGCCGCCTACCGGGTTGACCTGTTTGTCGATGCGGAGCTTTCCGGTGGCGAAGTCCAGGTCCTCCCAGCGAAGGGCCAGCAGTTCCCCCCGGCGCATTCCGGTGGTCAGCTCCAGCAGGAACAGCTCGTACATTCCCTCCGCCTTGGCCTGAATGAGGAACCGCTGGATCTCCTCTTGGGTCAGGATTTTCATCTCCTTGCCCTTCAGGGGCGGCAGCTTGCACCCGATGGCCGGGTTGCTGTGGATCAGCCGCTCCTCTACTGCCTTGTCCAGCGCCATCTGGCAGACGGCGTAGCAGCTTCGCACTGAGCGGTCTGACAGCCCCTTCCCGCATTTGTCTACATTAGTCATCCGACCGGCTTCTTTCATACTGCGGAAGAAGGTCTGGAGATCTGCCTGGGTCAGTTTGTTCAGAGGGATGTCTCCCACGCCGGGGATCAGGCGGTTGTAGATCCATCCCTCGTAACTAAGTTGTGTACTTTGCCGCAGCTTTGGCTTGGAGAAGTTCTGGTACCAGTACTCTAACCAGTCCCCGAACCGCATCTCAGGCCGGACTTGAACAGGGCGGAAGCCGCCGCACTGCTCTTTCAGCTTCTTCAGCTTTTCCGCGCACTCCCGCTTCGTCTTTGCCAGTACATTTTTTGTTTTTGGACTGCCCGCCTCATCATAGCCGATAACTACCCGCCCCTCCCAGCGGCCGTCTTTCCGAAGGCGGATGGTTCCCGACCCTTTCTTTCTCTTTCCCGACATGCGCTCACCTCACCATGATGTTTTCCATAAAGCTGCCCACGATCTCGCTGGCCCGCTTCTGCATATCCCCGGTCACATGGGTGTAGGTGTCCAGGGTGAAGGAGGCCTGGGTATGGCCCAGGATACCCGAGAGGGTCTTGGCGTCCACTCCGGAGGCCAGAGCGTGGGTGGCAAATGTATGCCTCAAATCGTGGAATCGGATGCTAGGCAGTCCGGCCTGTTTCAGCAGTTCTTTCAGGTAGATGTAAGCGGCATTGGGTCGCATGGGGCGCTCGGGACGCAGTGGGTCCGGAAAGATCCACTCCGAGTATGATTTTGTCTTGCGCTCTGCCAGCAGTTTGGCCGTGCTGGGCGGCAGGGTGATGGTCCGCTTTCCAGTGCCGGTCTTAGTCTCACCAGTGGTCAACCTGCCACCCTTCTGGGCGTGGACAGTGCGGCGGATGGAGAGCGTCCCGTGAGCCTCGTCGAAATCCGACCACATGAGGCCGCAGATCTCACCCCGCCGCAGTCCGGTGGTCAACTCCGTGTAGAAGAAGTCGTGCCAGATTTTGTCCTCCTGAATGACTTTCATAAACCTCTCCAGCTGTGCATCGTTGAGGATCTGTTTGGGGACCGCTTTCTTCTTAGGCAGGGTGACGCCTTCGGTGGGGTTGCGGGCAATCATATTTTCCCGCACCGCCGCATCCAGAGCTTCATGCAGGACGCCATGGATGCGGCGGATGGTGGAGCCTGCCAGCCGGTACCCATATTGAGGGTGCTCCTCCTGCCGCCCGTGGGCCTGGAGCTCCCGGTACAACTTCCGGATGTCCTCTGTGGTAATCTTTCCCACCGGCTTATCCCCCAGGTGTGGCTTGATGTTTCGTTGGATGTATCCTCGATATCCCTCCAGGGTGGAGGGCCGCACCGATGGGGCGACATACTCCTCCAGCCAGCGGTCCAGCCATTCCCTCAGGGACATCTTGCTGTCCTCACACAGATTCACATCCCGGTACTCCTCGATATTCTGATGGAGTTTTTTCAGCAGATCCTTTTGTGTCTTGGCCGATACATACCGGAAGATGGGCTCTCCGTTGTCCTTGTGACCGATGACGATGCGGCCTTCCCACCGTCCGTCCTCCCGTTTCCGCACCATGCCGTCGCCGGACGGCCGTCTCTTTCCCATAGTTCATCCCTCCTCTCGGTTCATAGTCAGGCTCCCGTCATCCTCGTCCAAGGAGTCGATAGCGATTCTCATCCCCAGCCGGAAACCCAGGATAAAATTCTCCAGAGCCATGGTGCTGCTGATCTCGTTCTCGGCGTTGAGGAGCCGGAGCAGCATAGTCTTCTCCTCCCCTTCCAGCCGGGCAGTGAGCCTCTCCTCGCACTGTTCCGCCCGGCCCATAGCATCTGCCAGGACCGAACCTGGTGTGATGTCTTGCTCATTGGGTGTGATTTTTCCAAAGTACAGATTCTCCAGGGTGTCTCTCATGTGTGCCGCCTCCTTTTCAACGACACAACATACCACAGAAACAGGAAATAGCTAGTATCTCGGCGCATAGTTATCAAACTGTTATCATTTAGGCACTCCGGCCTGCCGCTGTATTCATTGTTAACCGCATCATAATTTTGAGAGTTACCACCCCTTCATAGTCATACCCTGGCTTTGTTCTTCCTCATGGTCGTTTGGCTTGTGGCCCAGCGCGATCCTCTTTTCCCGGAGCTGCTGGCGGCGCTTTCGGTCGATGTGCAGGCCGGCACCGGACTGGGGCAGAGAGTGGTTCTCAAAGATCCGGCTCATGTGGTAGAGCAGGCGGGTGGCCGCCAGCATTACGGAGGGCGGACGGATTTCATTTTGCCGCTCCAGGAAGAGTTGGGCATACTGGTTTCCTTGGGCGGCGGAACGGCCGAACCAAACCATTGCCTGGGTCTGGTCGTGAGTCACTCCCTGCCCTGTCAGGTACAGCTTGCCCAGCATGTACTGGGCGTACTGGTTGCCCGCCTCCGCTGACTGGGTGAGCCACGCTGTGGCTCTGGTTGCATCTTTTGACACAACCTCGCCGCCGAGATACTCCTTGCCCAGCCGGTAGGCGGCCCAGGAATTTCCCTGGGCCGCCGCTTCTTTCAACCAACGGATGCCCTCGTCCGGTTCTCGGACTTCGGGATCATTAGAGAGAAGAATCTTACCCAGGGCATACTGGGCCTCCGGCAGGCCATGCCCTGACGCCTGGGTGAACCAGTCTTTCGCCTTTTGACTGTCCGGGATCAGCAGATGGCCGTCCCGATAGAGCTGACCCATCAAGTATTGAGCATAGGCGTCGCCTCGCTCTGCCAGCCGCTCCAATTCCTCCACCGCGTCGTCCCGGTCTGCCAGAGAAAGGGACTCGTCCCGGATGATCTGCCGCAGTTCCCAGCAGGCATAGGACTCTCCCCACCCCTGTTCTGGTTCATCATGGCCAGTCAGGTCGGCATCCTCGAAGGTGATTTCCCCCAGCCGGATGCGCTCCGCCTCCTGGATGACGGCGTTCTTGATCTGCCGGAACTCTTTCTCCTGGGACAGCTTTTTCTTTTCTCTAGTCTTGTCGTGGTAGTAGCTGTCGACTTCACTTTGGAGGGCACACCACTGATTGTAGCACTCCCGGACTACCGGCAGCTCCTCCAGCCGGTCCACCACCTCATTCACGGTTTTCTTCACCGGCTTGGGGAGGTAGCCGTAGGACTTCTTTCCCTTGACCGTTTCCAATTGTGCAGAGAGCGTCTGCATCAGTTCTTCCGCCTCCGGGTAGGTGTAGATGCTCCGGGCCATCTCCTGGATAAGACGATGGATTGCACGGCGGGCTTCCCACACCAGTTCATCCCGGGAGTAGGACTTTTGCTCATAGGTGTGCAGCATCTCCTGCCTAAATATTTGATTGGCCAGTGTGGACTTGATCTTGCGGATGCCCTCCCGCGTCAGATAGGCTTCATCTGGCACCGTCGACCATGCCATCATATGGACATGGGGGTGCTTGCCCTCATCGTGGTAGGCAGCGTACCAGCGGAAGTGATTCGGCGGGATGTTCATAGCGGCGGCGATGTCATTGCGGTTGGCCCGGAGTAGATTCATCCACGCTTTGGCGTTGTCATAGCCAAGGCGAGCAGCATCCTCCCGTTTCAGGGAGAGAATGTGCGTCCACACATTTCCGGTGTAGCGATCTAATTCATCCATTGTTGTTGCCAAGTCAACGCCATCCTCGTCACCAAAGAGACCGTGATCCCCCAGCCGCTCCGCCCTTGGTCGGGTGGCGATGTACTTCATGTAGCCCTCCGACTGCTGCACCGCTGCCCAGTTTTCTTCCAGTGCTCTTGTGATGAACGTCGAGGCATTGGCTTTGGTGTGCTTGGTTGCGTAGTCAGAATACTCATCCAACTCTTGGCTATTAGGAAAATCCTTTACCAGTTTTGTGATGAGCTGCTCCTGTTTTCTGGTGGGCGGACGGTTACCTGGGAGTAGCTCTACACGCTCTCTGGTTCCGATGTACCGCAGGTAGCCGCTGACAGAATTGCTCCCACCGCATTTGAGGTATGGGCTTTTGACAATCAGTCTTGCCACTCATTGTCCTCCTCCCAAGCTTCCCGCACCCGCTGCTCCAGTGAGATGCGACCGTTGGTCTTCTTCACATTGTTAACACTCTCCGCTCGCCGGCGGTGCAAGTCATCTTCGCTGAACTGAAACGCATCTGCCAGGATGCCGGCTACCATGTCCTGCTCCACCGCCTGTTTGAATATGAGCGAGGACAGCCGGTCCTCCAACCGTCCCAGCCGCCCGTCCAGATAGGACTTGAGGGAAGTAGGGAGGAATAGTCCGGCACTGTTGGCGCTGAGGTAGTCCAGGTAAAAGTCCACGGCGTTTTCGATAAAAGCAGTGAGACTCCGGCTTCCGTC
This sequence comes from Pseudoflavonifractor sp. An184, assembly GCF_002160305.1. Taxonomy (GTDB): domain Bacteria; phylum Bacillota; class Clostridia; order Oscillospirales; family Oscillospiraceae; genus Lawsonibacter; species Lawsonibacter pullicola. The sequence continues at coordinate 52,506 of NZ_NFKI01000006.1, read as the reverse complement.
CTCCTGATACCGTCGTTCCAGGAGTACTTTCTTCTCCGGCGTCAGGTAAAAGGCAAACTTCTCTTTTCGGCTCAAAATAGGCTCCTTTCCGGGGTATGACCCCTATTTTCTTCTTATGGCAGTAGGCGTTCGGGGAATGTGACCGCAGAATCATTTTTTCTTTCTGGATTTGACCCCAATTCCGACCACCTGGGAAACGCTCGGAACTGCCCGCACTGCGGGCAGATGTGACTGGGCAGAGCGGCGGTCTTGACGCCTGTCCTTTATCCTGCTTTTCCTTTCGTCCCCTATAAGGGCCGTGAAACTGCCCCAAATCCGGCTTGGAACCGCCGGGAGGGGCAGGGACTCTGCCCCTCCCGCAATCAGGGCACACAGGGGCCCGCAAGCAGTCACGCTGGGCTTTCCTGTTCTCGCAGGAGCTTCGCCACACGCTAGCGCTCGGTGGCCAGTTCCAGTTCCTCCATCTGCCGGTCGTAATACTGGTCGACCACCTCCTGGATCGGACGGAGGGTGAACAGCAGATTGCCATTGCGCCGGCCGTTGTGTTTAGTGATTACCTCTGTGGGTTCTGTGGTGACGAATCCACGCTCCTCCAGCTGCCGGATGTACTTGCGGACAGTGTTTTCACTCATGCCCACTGCTTCTCCGATGGTTCGGATGCTGGGCCAGCACTGGTGGGTCCTGTGGTTTTCACACCGACGCAGAAAGCAGTACACCGACAGTTCACCGGCGTTCAGTCCAAGCTGGAAAATCTCATTGGGCAGAGAGAAAAAATTACCCCGGCCACTGTACTTGCTGTACCTCATACGCCGCCTCCCGTGTGCTCGTTCACCCACTGGATGAACTGTTCCTTTGGTACTACCATCCTGCTGCCGACGCGCAGCATCGGGAAGTCCGGCTCGTGCATCAGTTCATAGGTACTGGCGGGCAACACTCCCAGCACCTTCCCTACTGTATCCGCGTTGAGAAACAGCGGCAGGTCATCGTAGAACTTGTATTCGGATTCTTTCAATCGGCATCCTCCTTTGAAATATCGCGGACATCATCTGGATGGACCAGACGCAGGAACTCCCTTACGGAGTTGACTACACCGGCATCTTTGAGTTGCTGGTAACGAATCAGATCACAGAGTGTTCGGAGATTGACCTCCGCACACTCCAGCAGCTTATCGATCACCACGATCTGTTGTTCTGTGCTGAGCTTCGTGGGTTTGTCCGGGTCTTGCAGATAGGCTCGCACCGCGTCCTCCTCCGGCATCTCTTCCCCCAGAACTTCCCGCATCTCCTGAAGGACATAGTCCAGAGTTTCCTTCTCAGCATCGGCAGTCAGGAAATGCAGCAGTTGTTTTTGCCTTGTACCAAATAAATCCATCGTCATCGCTCCTCTGTGTATTTTGATCTGGGTTCCCCTGACTACGGCCAAGGTCAGGTTTCCGAGTGCCGGAAAATCACCCTCTACTTATCAGGACACTTAGAGGCGGTTTGTAAACCCAAAAATAAAAAATATTTTTAAAAATTTTGCTCCCGTCCAGTGTGGACAGGAGCGGAGCCTTGGAACAATACAATTCAGAGAACAAAAATAGCTGAGGGACTCTGTCATGAGACAGAGCCCCTCAGCTGTTCGTGGAGCTTTTTCAGCCGCTTTGATACCGACGCCTTGGATACGCCGTAGATCGTCCCGATCTCCTCCATGGTCAGGCCTCTGCCATATCGGAGCTGGATCAGATCCCGGCCCTGGTCACCAAGATCACCGACGGCTTTCCGCAGAGTTTCAAGCTGGAGGTTCCGGAGTACAGCATCCTCCACGGGACGCCTGACACAATCCGAACAGAACAGCACCGTTTCAAACTCACTTCTACTCAGATGCCTTTGGTCCCGTTTCTCCTGCGCCTGTTCCCGCTTCCGATCCTGCTCCAGGAAGTCTGCGACCTCCTTTGGCACTGATACTTGCTGGCCACTATAGGTAATCGCGACAGAGTCGTTCATTTGCATCCTTTCCGCTTTCCACGGAAAGGCGCACACCCGCGCTGCCGGCACAGCGCCAAATACTGAAGACCTTCATGGAAGTTCCCTTCGTACAGGGTGGTTGTGGTGCCCTACGAGGCCCATGAATGTCTGAGGTCCCACCGGGGTGTGGACCTCACCGGAAAGCTACGAGTTTTAGGCTTTCGCCTGATCATATTTTAGAACAAGCGTTCCCTGCCGTCAATATTTGAATTTGCACTTTCTCTTTGTCACGGCGGAAAGTGAATCGCCCCCTTCTGGCAGAACAAAGGATTGGGATACATAATGTACCTCAATCCTTCGTTTCAGCAGTGCAATTCTTAAACCAAACGCTCGGTAAACCTTTGGAAACTATCAGCTTTCATGAACTTTGCATCATTACCAAGAGCGGCAAAATGTTTTTCTCCGCACCGAATCTTTGCTTGTTCTTTAGGACGAAGATCCTTGCCCTCAATACTTCCCTTCGTTTCTACAACAAAGTAGAGTTTATTGAGTCCATTATCCTCAATGACGACAGCCCAATCCGGGTTGTAGCTACCGAGGGGCGTGGGAACCTTGAACCAATTGGGAAGTTTGGCATATACTTTTACACTTTCGTTGCTTTCAAGCTTTTCCGCAAATCCGTGTTCCACATCGCTGTCATAGACCACATAGTCATAGACAGAACGATGGCTCTCAAACATATTTCGCTCAAGGTATCCGGTGAGTTCCTCTGAGTCAAAGAGTTCCTGGGCATAGAACTCTGTGTCCCCCAATTTTGTGTATTTGATGCCATCCAAAATGAAGAGTTGCATAGTGGAACTGATCAACTTCGCTACTTGATCCATATACGCCTGGGGATTCTTTTTGAACAGATTAAGCGTCTTGCTCTCAGTCAGGATCTTTACGATGGTTCTGCGGGTCAGGCCAGTTCGATTTTGCAGATAAGTGATGATGTCAGGCAACTGCTCCTTGCCATCGGTGGTCTTTACGGAGAGCCGTTGGGTTTCAGTGGTGTCCACACCGCCCTCGGACACCTGCACCTTCGCTTTGGTGTACATCAACTTGGCCGCCCCTACATCCAGATCCAACTGCATCTTCTCGCAGCACTGTTCTACCAGCTTTTCAGAGTCAAAATCTACCCTGTATGTCGTCTTGTATTTGATTCGATCCCAGAGTTCCTTGAATTCCTCGCTCAGAAAACGCTCTTTGTTCAGGTGAACTGTCCGCTTATCATTTGCAGGTTTGATATTCAGGCCACTGGCAGCCTTCTTGCATACACCGGCGATGGCATGCTTATGCTCGACCAGCTCCACTGGAACCTGCAGGGTATTCATTTTCAGTGCAATCTTCAGCGCATCGGTCACCTTGTCCTTTTCGTCCAGGTAGCCGCACTCTTTGAATGCCTGATAGATATGTTCTGACTTCTCAGCACCCAGATAAGCCATAGAACCGTCCGGCTGCTGAATGGGAATATTGGCAAAGCTGTGGCTTTCCAGAAGGCCAAAGCGGATACCCTCATCCTGCTCATATTCTTTCTGCAAGGTTGCGGCAAACCTTTCATAACTCTCATTGGCCATGACAGTCAGCGTGTTGATAGCAAAACCATGCTGCCGCTCACCGTTCTGATTGACACATAACCGTAGGCCACGTCCAATTTCCTGACGCTTTTTAACTTCGCTTTTCGTCTCATTCAAGGTGCAGATCTGAAATACATTGGGGTTATCCCAGCCCTCCCGCAAGGCTGAGTGAGAGAAAATGAAACGGAGCTTACTGTCAAAGGACAGTAGCTTTTCTTTGTCGCGCATGATCAAGTTGTAGGCCGACTCGTCTACAGCCGTAGTGCCGCTGGTGTCCTTCCACTCCTTGTCAGAGTTTCCGCCCTTCTTGTCGCCGGAAAAATATCCTCCATGCACCTCATGGGGCAGGGACTCCAAATCAATGTCCTGATCCTGAAACAGCGTCCGATACTTGGGCCGCTGGATCAGTTCCCGATAGTTCTTCTCAAACATGTCGGCGTAGATACCGTTGTGGCGCACCCCATCAGTGTCGTAATAGCGGTAGTTGGACACTTTGTCGATGAAGAATAGGCTCAGCACCTTAATGCCCCGGCGGTTCAGAACCAGTTCCTTGTTCAGGTGCTCCTCAATGGTCTTGCGGATCTGCTGTTCCTTGATGGCCCGGTCATCAATGTCGCCCACCGCCTCACCGATCCGCAGGATCTCCGGTTTGGTGGTAAAGCTGACATACTCATTGCCCTTCTCACAATAGATGTCGTCTACCACATAGCCGTTGTACACTTCCCGATAGCCGGACAGCTTCTCGGACAGGTCGTCCCCCTGGCGCACGGTTACCGCTTTGCGCTTGATCGTACCCTTGACCTCACAGTCCAACTCGATTTTGGCCGTAATGGGAGACTTCTTGTTGTCCACCGACAACAGTTTCATATACGCCTTGTTGTGGTAGTCCAGACTCTCAAAGCTGGCTACCTCGATCTGCTTTACCAACTCCAGATCGAAGGCGTCCACCGCGTCCAGTTTGTATACCAAATTGTGCTTTTCCACATGGGTGGCGGAGTAACGCAGGGTACACAGGGCGTTGAGGGATTCCATAGCTTTTTTAGAGGCCGTGGCGCCTTTGCCCTCTACGCTCTGGGGCTCGTCCACGATGACGATTGGATTGGTCTCCTGGATCAGGCTGATGGGGCGCATTCCGTTAAGTTTGTCAATGGCCCGGTGGATAATATTGGCCTTATTTTCTTTCTCCGGATCGTCAAAGCTCTTTCGAAAGGCGGCGATATTGATGACCATAATGGAGATGTTATCATTGACAGCGAAAGAGCGTACCTCCTCCGGCTTGCTGCCATCGTAAATATAGGTGTCATAGACCACATTGTTATAGATGGTCTGGAAGTGTTCCTTGGTGATCTCCAGGGACTTGGCCACTCCCTCTTTAATTGCGATGCTTGGCACCACAATGATGAACTTTTTAAAACCGTAGGCCTTGTTCAGTTCAAAGATGGTGCGCAGATAGACATAGGTCTTTCCGGTGCCAGTCTCCATCTCAATGTCAAAATCACAGGCCCCTTTTTTCAGCATCTTGGCCTGGGGCAGGCCGTTGCGCAACTGCACCGCCTGGAGGTTTTCCAGGATCTCATCCTCGATCAGTTCCAGCTTGTTGGCAATACCGTTATCTGTGGTCATCTGCCCTGCGTCATCCTCCATTGTGACGGTGAATACGCTCCGTTTTGGCGTCTGGCCGCGAAAGAGATCTACCACAGCGGAAACTGCTTGCTCCTGATATTGGAGGTTGGCTTCAAATTGGAGTTTCATTTGTCAACCCCCGTCTGCTTAATTTCCTTGATTTTATCCTTAGCCGTTAAATATGGAACTGCAGCAAGGCAAGACACAACTAAGTTGAATGTTGTATCATACCATTTTTCAAGTTCGTCTGGTGACATTTTCATAAAAGTAGCATTGGCTAATTTATCTTTTCCCGTCCAATGTCGGGCGCCGATTTTGTTAAGCAAAAAGGTAGTATCGTTATAGAGAGGATAAAATTCTGTTCCTTTGATTTGCGATTCTACAGCTTCTAATTTCTTAGATAGCGTACAAAGTATCTCACCTTTTCGCCTTATATTTCCACAATTATCAATTCGATTATATTCGGTCAGGCTGGGTTCAACATCAGGATCTTTCTGGGAAATGATTGTCGCTAAATCATCTTTGAAAATCACATATACTTCATTGTTTTCTTCGTCTACCTGACATTTGCAATGAAATTTTTCCAAAAGATATTTACAATTTTGGAATAGCATTTCAAGCGCATTTTTGTCTGCGATATATGCTATTGCATGTGCTTGTGCTGTTTCGATAGTTGCGTGAATCCGCAACCAACAATTCAAGAGAAATTGTATGAAATCTAATAATTGTTCTTCAGAAACCTTTTTTTCTACAAAATCTTCTGGCGCAATGTTGAGTTTGGAACGCATCTCCTGTAAATTGATAAATGTTCCCCGCAGATTCCAGTTTTCAAATTGCAGATCGCGAATATAGTCCTCAAAAGTATACATAGGCGGCTTTCGAGTTCTCCATTCATCATATGTACCCATGGTGCGCCAATTTGAAAAAATAGCTTCCAACTTTTGATATTCATCAAATAAATCAAAGGAAGGGAATTTATTTTTTTCTGAAATTCTCTGTCTCATACTTTCTTTCCTCACACTGTCGTAAACGCGTCCTCTTCCAGGCCGGCGCGTTTGAGAATCTCCTTGATGTTGACCTTGGCGCTGTCGCTTTCAAAGCCGTTGTCTTTGAACACGACCCGCCAGACCTCGGAGGACTCCTCCTGGCGGAGCGCCGCCATGCCTTCGGCCACTTCGGCGGTGATGTGGTCGTCCAGGCAGATCATCAGGGCGCCCATGCCGATGTCGTACACATTCCGGCTGGCGATGATGTGGGTCTCCAGGGGCCAGGTGAGCTCCATGCCCATTTTCAGCATGATCTCATAGACCACATCCAGCTCGCTGCGGCCCTCCACATAGTTGCTGATGCTGTCAAAGAGGGTGGTCTCCAGGTCGTCATAGTCCGGCTGCCACTGTTTCAGGTTGGAGCTGTCCAGTTTGAACACCTTAAAGCCGATGTCCGGGACTTTCCTGGGTTCCTCGTCAATTTTTAACTGGGCGTTCTGCTCCTCGACCTCCGCCTTGATCTTCTCTCCGGCCCGGCGGATGCGTTCCTTGCCGATCTCACAGATGTTTTCAAAGCCTGCATTGGCTGCCTCGGTGCCATCCGCACAGGGTTCCGGTAGCTGCACCATGATGAATTTGCGATTACCACCGTCCTCAGCATTGATCTGCATGACTGCGTGAGCAGTGGTGGATGAACCGGAGAAAAAATCGAGTATAATATCATTCCCATTTGTAGCCAATGTAAGTGGCCGCATTATTGTTCCAAGTGGTTTTGGCCTCGGAAAAACCTCTTTATCAAATTTCAAATCAATAAACTGCTCTGTACCTCTTTCACTATTCACATCTTTAAAAGTCCATGCAGTAGTAGGTTTAACACGCAAATCGTCTGTGAGATAGTCTTTTTCTACAATCGTCCATCTATTTTTAATCTGCATATAATTGGGAAGCAGTACACTTTTTCTCTCAAGCGCAGTTTCTAATCCCACACGCCATCGGCCTTCTGTTCCATCATCTTTCATTGGAGCAATCTTTATATAGCCTTCCGGAATGGTACTTTCATAAGTTGGATAGAAATCGCCTGTTTTTTCACAATACATAAAATAATAGAACATATTAGGTCTATCAGAGCGCTTATCACTATCTCCGGTCTTGCGTAAATCAATGTGTCTATAGCGCCTTCCGTCATCGTCAATTTTATTGTATCGTTTTATCACATTTTCCTCAGGGGCAAATCCTATCAGCGACGCCTCTCTCTTTTGATAAACCATAATATATTCAAAAGCGGTCGCAAAGTTTTTCTCGTCCGAGCGTCCCTTTGGATTGTTAATATTAGCAATACACGCAAGGAAGTTCATCTCACCAAAAACTTCATTGCACAGCTTCTTCAAATTATTGACCTCATGCTCATCAATGCTGATAAAAATCGTCCCATTTTCCTTAAGTAAATTACGGGCTAACCGCAAGCGAGGGTACATCATGTTAAGCCAGTCAGTGTGGTAGCGTCCATTGGATTCTGTATTTGTTCCCGTATTTCTACCTTCATCATCCACCTGGCTGGTAATGCGCTTGTAATTCTCAACGCTGTCAACGAAGTCATCTGGATAGATAAAGTCACCGCCGGTGTTGTAGGGCGGATCGATATAGATCATCTTGATCTTCCCATGGTAACTCTTCTGCAGCAGTTTGAGCACTTCCAGATTGTCGCCCTCAATGTAGAGGTTCTGGGTGTCGTCCCAGTTTTTGCTCTCTGCCTCACAGGGGCGCAGGGTGCCGGTAGTGGGGGCCTGCGCCAGCCGCAGGGCCTTTCCCTTGCCGTTCCAGGTGAAGTTGTAGCGCTCCTTTTCGTCGTCCACATACTCTCCCAGCACCTGCTTGAGCTTGTCAAAGTCGATCTTTCCCTCCTCAAACACATCCGGGAAGATCTGCCGCAGCTGCTCTATATTCTCCGCCGCCAAATCCGGCGTTTTGCCGTCAAGTTTTGTCATCTGTGGTGGCCTCCTTGCAATATTCTGAAAGTACTTGTTCTCCAAGGCTTCTGAGTTTTCCGTTATAAATTATAAAACTTATATGAAATTGGACTCGATAGTTCTGGGGGTTATAACACTCAAAAGCAAGATTGATTTGAACCTTGTTCTTATCTATCCCCATAAAATTGTGGGATGAAGCAATAAATGAAACACTAATTTTTTTCGTTTCCTCCGACGCCATACCATTTTGTGCTTCAAATACAGGCATAAACCTTTGGAAATCAGTTCCTCCTATCGTATGGAGCGTAGCTTTCACAATTTTAAGCCCATAGATCTGGAAATTTGAAATATTTTTTAGCCCAAATGTAATATACCCTATTTCATGCCCGCCAATAGCACTATTCTGTAGTTCAAAGCCAATATCAGCTCCGTGTAAAAAACCAATATCCCATTTTTGATCTTCAATTTTGTATCTTAAATCTGTAGTATTTAAGACGCTGAAAACAGGGAGTTGTGCCCTGTGTTGCTCTTCTATCAATTTCAAGTTTAGCTGCGTGGCTCGATTATTCTGTATAATTGATACAACACCTAAAGCGATTGTTCCTATAGCTGCTAATGATGCGCCATAGAATCCAAGCGCCTCTCCGACAGATAAACTTGTATTTATCAAGATACGGCAATTATCACCTATAAAATATAAGATCCAGATAAGTAATGGAATCAAAATAAAAGTGATTGTAACGCACCAGAAGCCCCATTTATATGGCGCTCGTCTTATATGCTGTGTAATACTTTCACATAGCTCCTTTAATTTCTCATTCATTTTTATTTACCCGAGTTCTCCAATTTCTTGATCTTCATATTCAGCTCCACTTTCCGGCTGAACTGGGTCTCCTTTTTCAGCTCCACCCGCAGGGCTGCGATCTCCTTCTCCACCCGCTCCCACTGGGCCAGGAGCTACCGGGCCTCGCCGCCGGTCAACTTGTCTCTGAGACCTTCGTGAAACAGATCTTTTTTCTTACAACAGAACTTTTCGCTGCAAAACTTCCTGATTTTATCATAGTATAACATAACATCCGCAATGAATCTACCAAAGGATTTTTGAATTTCATTTTATTTCCAGACGGACACATCCGGTTAGCTGCTCTCCCTAATTGAAACCATTCCAGTCACCACTGGCTCCGTACTCACAGAATAAAATGTATTGCAAAACGCCACACAAGATAGTATAATCATGACAGAAAGGCGGTGTTTCCTATGGCGGGCAAAACGGCCAATGTAACGGCGCGGGTTCAACCGGAGATCAAGCAGAAAGCGGAGGCAATTCTGGATCAGTTGGGTATTCCGGTGTCTGTGCTGATCGATTCCCTTTATCGACAAATTATCATGACGAACAGTATCCCCTATTCCTTCCGGATCCCTACGCTCCCGACGCGGGACGGACTGTCGGAGGAACAATTTGACCAGATGATGGAGAAGGGACTGAAACAGGCTAAGGTAGGCCAGGGGATGGATCTGGACGCCGCGTTTGCCCGTATCAGTAAGAGTATCTGAGGATGGAGTATCAAGTCAAACTGACCGACTACGCAGTGGAACAGCTGCAGGAAATCGTCAGCTATATCTCTAACGTGCTGCAGTCTCCAGAGACTGCCCGCCGATGGCTGGAAAGAGTCAAGTTGGAAATCTCTTCCCTGCGCACGATGCCAAATCGCTACCCTCTGACGCCGGAAGAACCGTGGCGTTCCGAGGGAATCCATAAAATGCCGGTGGAAAACTTTCTGGTGTATTATTGCATCAATGAAAGTCAGAGAATCGTATGGGTCACCGTTGTTGTCTATGGCCGAAGGGACCAACTCCAAGCGCTTCGGAATATGCCGAAGGATCAAGGTTAACCGCGGCTGCACTTATTCTTTGTTTACAGCCCCCCAATTCCTGAGCCGTGGACAGCGTAGAAATAACTTGTTTCATCCTTCCATCCGAGTTATAATACAGGCAGCCGGAAGCAAAAAAGCGCTCCCCCCTCCTTGTCGGTGAAAAACACCGGCAGGGGCTGGGGGCGCGTTTCTGACCACAGGACATACCACACACCGCTTCGGAACACATGGAAACCGGGTGGTCAAAGAGGTCTGAAGATGAATTGGATTGGAGCAAAAAGGGTTAAAAACCACATAAAATACCCAGAAAAAGTTTGAAATCGGCCTTCGGGTCCAAGAGGCCCCGGGTTCGAATCCCGGCACTCCGACCAAAAAAGTGCTGTTTTTGCAAGAAAACAGCACTTTTTCTTTACTTCTTACTTTGAAAAGTATCATCAAAAACTGTCGCCTTTGATCTGACCACAGAAATACCACAGACGGATTTTTACTTTGACCACAGGAAGGGCCGCCCTTTTTTAAGGGGGCCCTTCTTCTTGTTTACAGCGGCGCAGAATTTGAGGGGGTACTTTTACATCTGGTTTTGACTTTTCATGATGCCTGGACTTTCCCCTCCCTAATCTCTGACCGAATTTCGTCGTAATATTTCTGTACGGTAGACCGGTCAATGTTCAGCTCTCTGGCGATCCTGGACTTGCTGGTTACACCGGGATTCTCCCGCAGGTAGGCGGCAATGGCTTTCTTCTTGGGGCTTACCCCGTCTGGGTACTCCGTGCTGGCCCCCGAGCGCAGGGCGGCGATCTCCGCCTTCATTTCTAGGATCAGCGCTTTCAGTTTCTCCTCACACTCCTCCTCCGTACGGCCATAGACATTCCGGGAGTGCTTTTTCCCGTCCGGCCACACCGGGGAGTATCTCCCCTCCCAGAGGTGGTCGTTGAGCTGCTTGACATATCCGGTTCCCGGCCTGCGGCGGACTGGGAAAACAGGGGTGAATGGTTCTTGTGCATGGGACTTCTCCGTCTCCTGTTCCGGCTCTGGCTGCGCCTCCGCCTTTGCGATGCCTCGGTCAATGTTCACCGCCGCTTTCTGCCACATCTCGTCGGTGATGTGGGTGTAGGTATTCAGTGTCGTGGCCGACGACACATGGCTGATGATCGTTGAGAGCGTTTTCACATCCATCCCATTCTCCAGGGACATGGTTGCAAATGAAAAACCTCCTTTGTCGTGAAATGGAAAAAGCCAGCCTCACGGCTGGCCGGTGGGGTTATCTCCTCCCTTCGGATTTTTCTATATGAAAACGCCACCTGTAAGTCTCATTGGAGGCGAATATCTAACAGGATATACATAGTAAAATCTCAAACTCTCGCCTATGGTATGCTACAACCCATGACTCTCCGAATTCTTCCAAAAGCTTTGCACATTTCCATAAAATCATATATAATTGATTTTGACAAAATACTATGCGCTATAACATTTTTCGCCTTGGAGTGTTGTACCATAAGGAGGGAAGAGTATGAACGATCAGCTGATGACACTCTCAAAAATATTTACGGATAGAATCTTTAGAATTCCTGACTATCAGAGAGGCTTTGCATGGACAGAAAAAGAAGTCGGAGAATTTTGGAATGATTTAATGCGGCTTGACGGACAAAACAATCACTACGTTGGTGTGTTAACTTTAGAACCCGTTTCAGAAAAGATTTATTGCAATTGGATAGATGACGTTTGGCTCATTGAGTCTAAAAAATACTCTCCATATTATATTGTCGATGGACAGCAGAGACTAACAACATCCATACTGCTTATAAAATCTATAATCAACATCATGGAAAAAAGAGGGATTTCCCAATTAAATTATACGGGAATATCAGAGATACGAAAGAGATTTATTTCGGAAAGTAAAGATGAAAACAAATCTTGCACCTATCTTTTTGGATATGAATTAAACAATCCAAGCTATAATTATCTTGTTAATCAAATTTATAGCAACAATAAAAACGAGTTACCTGATATACAAAAAACAACGTATACTCTTAATTTGATGAATGCTGTATCGTATTTTGAAACACAGCTAGAAAAGATGGATGAAAAAGAAATTGAGAAAGTATATAAAAAGATTACTCAACAATTCCTTTTTAACACATATGAAATCTCGTCTGATATTGATGTATATGTTACTTTTGAAACCATGAACAACCGTGGAAAACCCTTGTCACACCTGGAATTGCTAAAGAATCGTCTCATATATCTATCGACATTGTTTGATGTTTCTCCAGATATAAAAGCTCGACTTCGTAGAGATATTAATGAGTGTTGGAAAGATATATATCATATATTGGGGCAAGACAAGAATAATTATCTCCCGGATGATGAGTTCTTAGATGCTCATTTCCATCTTTATTTTTGTGATCAAATAAGTGAAATATATAAGAATTATCGTCGTAAAAGCTCTGTTTTCTACGGCCCTGGTATTGCATTATACAATTATTTGCTTGAGGAATACTTTGTTGTTAATAAAATCCCATCAGGTACTCTTACAACAGAAAATGTAATGGAGTATATTGAAAGCTTAAAAAATTGTATAAAAATATGGCACATCATCAATTACCCAGCAGATTCATCTTACAATGAAGAAATTGTGGAATATATAACCAAAATTCACTATCTGTTAATGCCCAGAAAAGCGAACATAACTCGTCGTTTTAGTGCAATGCAGGTTGATAGTCATAAAGTTCTTTTATTATCTTGTTTGCAACATTGTAGGGATGATGGCGTACTGTTAAAGTTTTTGAAATCGTTTGAAAAATTTTTGTTTTTGGTTATTTTTATTCCCTTTGAATGCCTCGATGGGAACTATAATATGATTAATTTAGAGGTTGTGGATATTCTAAAGAAATTAAATCGAGGTGATATGGTAGTATCAGGGGTAAAAGAAAAAATTGATAAGTTAGTCAACGCCCTTATAGCTGACGAAAATATTAATAGGAATATTATTCTTTATTATAGTAAAACCGGGTTTTATGAGGGAAATTTTTTGAGGTATTTCTTATGCGAGTATGAAATTAGCCTACAAAATATGTCTAAATCTCATATTAGCAAGTTAGATCGGGATGTATATTTTGGGAAAGGCTATGATTCCATTGAGCATATTTATCCACAACGCGCACGTCAACAATATTGGGTAGATGCTTTCAAACCATATAGTCAAAAGCAAAAACACGCCCTTAGAAGCTCACTTGGAAATTTTGTAGCAGTTTCAACTATAAAAAATAGTCGTTTAGCAAATTTACCTTTTCCTGACAAAAGAGATGGCAAAGGAAATCATATAGGATACCGCTATGGAACATATGCAGAAATTGAATTAACGGAATTTGAGAATTGGGGCGCTGACGAAATTTTAAAACGTGGTTTAAAACTTGTGAATTTTTTACAGAATAGATGGGGATACAAAATCGGAAATACGAAACATGATAAAATACGATTTTTAGGTCTGAACTTTCTAGATAAGTCTAAATGATTCGGTTTGCAAAGCACGTTTTGTAATAATTAAAGTGTATTTAAATAAACAAAGTAATAGAAAGGCGGTTGCCGATATTATTCCTGTGGAGTTTACGCATAATTGGGGATAAAACCTCTTGCTGACGGCTTGCAAACCATTGATATGACTGGATTTTTCCAAGTCCTATAATTACACTCTGACCAGTTATGAGAAAACCGTTGAGCCTGAAAGGTCTCAGCGGTTTTTCTTTTTTTGACCCGCTCCATGCGCCCTCATTTTGCACGCTTGGTTTTTTCTAAAAAAATGACGAACCAGGAGTGCAGAGAACGGTACCATCGCAGAACACTTTGAATCTTTCCTATTGAGCAGACAGGCCGGGGGTGTGACGGCAAAAACTTTAACTACCTATCGCCAGTATCTCAGCGCAATTTCAAAATTCCTTGATACTCAAATGGAGCTAGGCGACCTGACAAAATTGGTTCTGGACAAAATGATCGTGGATATGAGGAACAGCGAACTCTCCCACAACTCCATCAACAGATACTTTATTAGATCTAAAGGGCTCTGCATAATTCTGGGGACAAAAGAAAATCCTAGCAGGCAGGAAGGTGATACGATGCGGATTCCAAAGCACATCGGAATTATCCCGGACGGAAACCGGCGCTGGGCCAGGCGGGCCGGGCTGCCCAAGCAGGACGGCTACGCACACGGCCTGGAGCCGGGGCTGGAGCTGCTGCGGCTGGCCAGAGACGCGGGAGTCCAGGAGCTCACGTTTTATGGATTTACCACCGACAACTGCGGGCGGCCCCCGGAGCAGGTCCAAGCCTTCTCCCGGGCGTGCGTCCAGGCGGTGGAGCAGATCGCGTCGGAGCCGGTCTCTCTCCTGGTGACCGGCAACCGGGACGCGCCCGCGTTTCCCCAGGCACTGCTCCCCTACACAACCCGGCGGGATTTGAACGGCGGGGGCACTCGGGTCAATTTCCTGGTCAACTACGGCTGGGAGTGGGATCTGGCCTGCCTGAACAACCCCGGCATCCGCCGCGGAGCCATCTGCGCCCAGCTCAACTCCCGGGATATCTCCCGGGTGGATCTGGTGATCCGCTGGGGTGGGATGCGGCGTCTGTCCGGCTTTCTGCCGGTGCAGTCGGTCTACGCGGATTTCTTCGTTGTGGACCGGCTCTGGCCCGATTTTCAGCCGGAGGATTTCTTTCAGGCCCTTCAATGGTACCAAAAGCAGGATGTGACCCTGGGCGGATAGCCGCCAGCTCTCTCGGCGCTTCTTATTGCAGGACCCGCCGCATGTTTTCCTGGATCTTTCCGGACAGGTCGGAGTACCGCTCCAGCTCCTCCCGGCTGAAACCGGCGAAGCGGGCCTGGTCGTAGTCCTCCAGCCCCTGGGCAATGTCATCCAGAATGGGCTGGGCGGCTGGGAGCAGGGAGACCCGCAGCCGCTTCCCCTTTCCGGAGTCGTCCTCCCCCTCCACGCTCCCTTCCGCCTGAATCAGGCCCCGGAGCGCCAGCTTCTGGAGCGGCAGGATCAGGCCCACCCGGTTCACACCGGCAAAGTCGGCCAGTTCCTTCCGGCTGTTCATCTCTCCCGCGCACCAGAGGCACAGCAGCACCCGCACCTCCACTCCGGTGAGATCGTGCTTTTGGGCCGCCGGCTCCAGGTAGTGCTCCAGCAGCTTCCGGCTCCGGTAGGCGTCGGCTGCCGCCCCCTGGGCGGACACTGCCCGGGCGCAGACGGTGGGCCGCTCGTCCCCCAGCTTCTTCAGGCTGGGCAGCAGGCTCTCGTCCCCCGCCGCGTCCACCAGAAAGCGGTACACCTTCAGCCGGTTTTTCTCATAGTCCCTCTCGTCCAGCACATGCTTGTAGAAGTCGTTGTAGTATTCAAACACCCTCAGCTTCATGCGGATGATGTTGGGCAGGTTCATGCTCTGGGACACCAGGGACCCCTTGGTTTTCACATAATAATAGATGGGGGCGCGGAGGGCGGCAAAGGTCTCGCCGTGGAGAATGTACTCCAGATTGAACAGGAAATCCTCACACCAGCGCAGGTCCTCGTTCATACGGAGACGGTACTCCTCCACGATTTTCCGGCGGAAGAGCTTATTCCACAGCACCCCATAGTAGTAGTCGGCGGGGTTTTCCATCATATAGGCGGCAAAGGTCTCCCGGGACATGACCCCCTCCTCGTCGATCTCCCCCTTGTGGGAGACCCGCTCCCCGGACACCCGGTAAAAATCCGCAATCACCAGGTCGCACTGGGTCTCCTGGGCGGTGCGGACCAGCAGCCGGGTGGCGTCCGGGCTGAGCCAGTCGTCGCTGTCCAAAAACTGAAGGTATTCCCCCAGCGCCTGATCCAGCGCATCGTTGCGGGCGGCGGAGACTCCGGCGTTGGCCTTGTGGATCACGCGGACCCGCGGGTCCTTCCGGGCGTACTCGTCACAGATGGTCCCGGAGTCGTCCTGGCTGCCGTCGTCCACCAAAAACAGCTCAAAATCGGTGTACTCCTGCTTCAGCACGCTGTCCACACAGCGGCGGAGAGTTTTAGACGCGTTGTAGACAGGGACGATGATGCTCACCATAGGGGTTTTCGACAAGGGAAAGCGCCTCCTTACAGAACAAATCATGGAAATATCATGGGGATCAAAACCGCCCGCCCCGGCAGGACGGACAGTAAAATTGTAGCATGATTTTTCCCCCATGGCAAGGCGGCGCGGTTTTAGGTCCGTTTGCGGCATTTTCAGGCAAAAAAGGAGCGCCCATGGGCGCTCCTTTGAAGTAACAGCGGATGAAATTATGCCTTGCCGTCGCAGCCCAGCACGTCCACGATCTTGTGGGCGACCAGCTCCTTGATGGCGGCCCGGGCGGGCTTGAGGTACTCGCGGGGGTCGAACTTGTCGGGGTGCTCGTTGAAGAACTGACGGATGGTGCCGGTCATGGCCAGACGCAGGTCGGAGTCGATGTTGATCTTACACACCGCGCTCCGGGCGGCCTGACGCAGCTGCTCCTCGGGGATACCCACGGCGTCGGGCATCTTGCCGCCGTTCTCGTTGATCATCTTCACGAAGTTCTGAGGCACGGAGGAGGAGCCGTGGAGCACGATGGGGAACCCGGGCAGGCGCTTGGTGACCTCCTCCAGGATGTCGAAGCGCAGGGGAGGCGGAACCAGCTCGCCCTTCTCATTGCGGGTGCACTGCTCAGCGGTGAACTTGTAGGCGCCGTGGCTGGTGCCGATGGCGATGGCCAGGGAGTCGCAGCCGGTCTTGGATACGAACTCCTCCACCTCCTCGGGGTGGGTGTAGTGGGACTCCTCGGCGGAGACCTTCACGTCGTCCTCGATGCCGGCCAGAGCGCCCAGCTCGGCCTCTACCACCACGCCGTGGTCGTGGGCGTACTCCACGACCTTCTTGGTGATCTCGATGTTCTCCTGGAAGGGCTTGGAGGAGGCGTCGATCATAACGGAGGTGAAGCCGCCGTCGATGCAGGACTTGCAGGTCTCAAAGTCGGGGCCGTGGTCCAGATGCAGCACGATGGGGATGTTGGGGCACTCGATGGCGGCGGCCTCCACCAGCTTCACCAGGTAGGTGTGGTTGGCGTAGGCGCGGGCGCCCTTGGACACCTGAAGGATCAGGGGAGCATTCAGGTCCCGGGCGGCCTCGGTGATGCCCTGGACGATCTCCATATTGTTGACGTTGAAGGCGCCGATGGCGTAGCCGCCGTCATAGGCCTTCTTGAACATTTCGGTGGAGGTAACTAATGGCATAGTGACCATCTCCTTGTAAGTTTTTTACGTCTCATATTGTACCATTGTGGATTGAAAAATACAAGGGTACGTGGTATGATTTGTAAGAGAAATTTAGGTAAAACTAGTTTTGGGTATCTCAACAACACTTTAGGAGGAACTAAACATGGAAAAACTCACCGGCGCATGTATCATTGGCCAGTCCGGCGGCCCTACCGCCGTCATTAACGCCAGCGCTCAGGGCGTCATCCAGACCGCTTTGAAGGCGGACTGCATCACCCGGGTGCTGGGCGCCGCCCACGGCATCAAGGGCGTTCTGGAGGACAAGCTGTACGACATGTCCCAGGAGGACCCCGCGGAGCTGGACCTGCTCCAGTACACCCCCTCCTCCGCCCTGGGTTCCTGCCGCTATAAGCTGGCCGACCCCGATGTGGACGATACCGATTATAAGCGCATTCTGGAGATTTTTGAGAAGTACAATGTGCGCTACTTCTTCTACAACGGCGGCAACGACTCCATGGACACCTGCAACAAGATCTCCAAGTATATGCAGAAGGTGGGCTATGAGTGCCGCATCATGGGCGTGCCCAAGACCATCGACAACGACCTGAACGGCACCGACCACTGCCCCGGCTTCGCCTCCGCCGCCAAGTATATCGCCACCTCCTGCGCCGAGGTGTGGCAGGACGCCCACGTGTACGACACCGGCATGATTACCATTATCGAGATCATGGGCCGCCACGCCGGCTGGCTGGCCGGTTCCGCCGCCCTGGCCTCCCTCACCGGCTGCGGCCCCGACCTGGTGTATCTGCCCGAGACCGACTTCGACATGGACAAGTTCCTCGCCGACGTGAAGGCCGTCTATGAGAAGACCGGCAAGTGCATGGTGGCCGTGTCCGAGGGTATCCACTACGCCGACGGCACCTTCGTGTCCGAGGCCAAGACCTCCGCCACCGACGGCTTCGGCCACGCCCAGCTGGGCGGCCTGGCCGCTCACCTGGCCGATACCGTGAAGCAGGCCACCGGCGCCAAGGTCCGCGGCATCGAGCTCTCCCTGCTCCAGCGCTGCGGCGCTCATCTGGCCTCCAAGACCGATGTGAAGGAGGCCTGGCAGGCCGGCGCCGCCGCCGTCAACGCCGCCGTGGAGGGCGTCACCGACAAAATGGTGGCCTTCAAGTGCACCCGCGAGGGCGGCTACACCTGCGAGACCTCCCTGGAGCCCCTGGACATCGTGGCCAACTTCGAGAAGAAGGTCCCCCGCGAGTGGATCAACGAGGCCGGAAACGGCGTGAAGCAGGAGTTCATCGACTACGTCCTGCCCCTCATCCAGGGTGAGACCGACGCTCCCAAGGAGAACGGCCTGCCCCGGTTCGCTCACCTGAAGAAGGTTCTCACCACCGAGATGTAATCATTTCCTCATATTGTGAAAGACGGAGCGCTGCGGCGCTCCGTCTTTTTGTTTTATTTTTCAGGGGATTTTGCCCCTGCCTCGTCTTTTCGCATCTCCGCCGCCCTTGTTTCGTTCGCAGGGGAGTTTCGCCGCCTGCGGGCGGCGAGTTACTTTGCCCATGGCGGCAAAGTAACCAAAACGCCACCGGGGACGGCTCCGATGAGCACTTCGTGCTCATAGTCGCCTTTCCCCGGACCCCATTACGGGGGACGCGTACTTGACAGTCTCAGGAGAATTTCCGGCGCGCAAAATCTGAGTGACCTCCGCGATTCCTCCCGGGCCACTGGGCCCTGGGGTTGCAAAAATTGCTGCTGGTGTGGTTCTACATCTGCGCCTGGCTTTGCCGAGCAGGTGTTTGCTGGTCCGTGATCGGCGGGCCGGCCAGTGTCCGGCCCCTACGAAAGGACAGGACGCTTCCGCATCCGCCGTAGGGGCGGGTGTCCTCACCCGCCCGCTCTGGAGGGATTCTCCCTTTGTAGGGCGCGGCCTCCTGGACGCGCCGTTCTGAATCGCCGCATAGAAACGCCGTAGGGGAGACCCTTGCGGTCGCCCACTGTGGGAAAACCGTTCCACCCGTAGGGGCGGCACACCTGGGCCGCCCGCCCGATTTTGGGACCGCTCTCCCCTATTCGTAGGGGCGGCTATCAGCCGCCCGAAAGCCTTCCCCTTTAGGGGAAGGTGCCCCAGTGCGCACACTGGGGCGGATGAGGGTCCGTAAAACGCCCAAACCTCAATTTCCCGTAAAACCACCGGTCATCTGAGACAGCTCCAGAGAATCCAAGATGGCGTGGATCTCCTCCAGTTCCACCTGGGTGCCGAACATATCATATTGCAGAACTGGGACCAAAGGTTTCAAACACCCATGAAATTTAAGATTTCTCCCCCGCCCCCGCCGCTTCCCTCCCCTGAAAATCTATGGTACAATGGGACGGAACCGAAAGGGAGGTTTCTTCCATGAGCACCGACATTTTAGTGGTAGACGACGAGGCGGCCATCGCCGACCTGGTGGAGATCTGCCTGAAAAACGAGGGCTACACCGTCCACAAGTTCTATACCGGAAAGGAGGCCCTCTCCTGTGTGGAGAGCACCCACCTGGACCTGGCCATTCTGGACGTGATGCTCCCGGACGTGGACGGGTTCACCCTGTGCCAGAAGATCCGGGAGGACCACCTGTTCCCCATTCTCATGCTCACCGCCAAGGTGGAGGACATGGACAAGATCATGGGGCTGACCCTGGGGGCTGACGACTACCTCACAAAGCCCTTCAACCCCCTGGAGCTGGTGGCCCGGGTGAAAACCCAGCTGCGGCGGTACACCCGCTACAACCCCTCCGCCCCCGCCGAGGGGGGCGGACCCCAGGAGTACGACTTCCGGGGGCTTCAAATTTCCAAAGTGAACCACAAGTGCGTCCTCTTTGGGGAGGAGCTCTCCCTCACCCCGTTGGAGTTCTCCATCCTCTGGTACCTGTGCCAGCACCGGGGGCAGGTGGTGTCCAGCGAGGCCCTCTTTGAGGCGGTGTGGGGGGAGCGGTACTTTGAGAGCAACAACACCGTGATGAGCCACATCGCCCGGCTGCGGGAGAAGATGCACGAGCCCAGCCGGAAGCCGAAATTCATCAAGACCGTTTGGGGGGTGGGGTATACCATTGAGTAAGCAAAGACAAATGGGCGGCGGCCAGAGGCGCTCCCGCCGCTCCACCCTCCAGGCCTGGGGCTACTATCTGCTTGCCCTGATGGCCTGGGTGACCATTGTGCTGGTGGTCAGCGTGCTGGGCTTTATTATCTGCCGCAGCCTGATCTGGTACGAGACCAACCCCCTCTACCATCTGCTCAACTGGGTGCGGGACTATTACTTCTTTGTGTTTGCCTTTGTCATTCTGGTGGGGTGGGTGGTCATCAGCTACTACTTCATCGCCCGGCCCAACCAGCAGCTCCAGGCACTGGTGGAGGCCTCCGGACAGCTCTCCCAGCCGACGGAGGAGCCCATCCGCCTCCCTCCCGCCATGAAGAGCGTGGAGGACCAGCTGAATCTGGCTCGGGAGGAGGCCCTCCGGGCCCAGCAGGCCGCCCGGGAGGCGGAACAGCGGAAAAACGATCTGGTGGTCTATCTGGCCCACGACCTGAAAACGCCCCTCACCAGCGTCATCGGCTATCTGACCCTCCTGCGGGACGAGCCCCAGATCTCCCCGGAGCTGCGGGCGCGGTACACCGGCATCGCCTTAGAAAAGGCGGAGCGGCTGGAGGACCTGATCAACGAATTTTTCGACATCACCCGCTTCAACCTGAGCCACCTGGAGTTGGAGAAGCAGACGGTGGATTTAAGCCGCATGCTCCAGCAGGTGGTCAGCGAGTTTGAGCCCATGCTCGCGGAGGAGCAGCTCACCTGCACCCTGGACCTGCCGCCACGGATGGACTACCCCTGCGACCCGGACAAGCTGGCCCGGGTGTTTGACAACCTGCTGCGCAACGCCTGCCATTACAGCACGCCGGGGACGGAGGTTCAGATCTCCGGAGCGGAGACCGGCGCATCTATCGTTCTCAGCTTCCATAATGAGGGGAGGACCATCCCTCCGGAGAAGCTGGAGCGCATCTTTGAGCAGTTCTTCCGCCTGGACAGCTCCCGCGCCACCCGCACGGGGGGCGCGGGCCTTGGCTTGGCCATCGCCAAGGAGATTGTGGAGCTCCACGGGGGGACCATCTCCGCCCGGAGCTGGGACAACCAGGTGGAGTTCCAGGTCACCCTGCCCAAGGCGGGGCGGGAGGGGGATTTCCATGGATAGCGCCGCCCCCCTGTTCGCCGGTTGGAAGAAAACCATGGTGCGGAGCTGCCTCCAGGGCCACATGGGCACGGTGGTCACCGACGGGCGCACGCCCCCGGAGAGCGCCCTGTGCGCGGTGGGGGACTTCTGTTTTCTGGCCGGGAGACCCGACCCGGAGCTGGCCCGCCAGGCCGACCGCCCCATCCTGATCCCCCGCACCCCGGACTGGGAGCCTGTGCTCCGGTCTGTTTTTGGTGAAAAGGCGTCTCCCTTTCCCCGCTATGCCATGGATGGGCCGGAGGCGTTTGACCGGGAGCGGCTGGCCGCGTACGCCGCCGCCCTGCCGGAGGGGTACGCCCTCTCCCCTATCCTGCCTCAGCACTACCCCGTCCTCATGGGACAGGCGTGGTCCAAGGACCTGTGCGGCAACTTCCGGGACGGGGACGACTTTGTCCGCCGGGGGCTGGGGGTAATTGTCCTGTTGGAGGGTGTCCCAGTGGCCGGCGCCTCCTCCTACACCATCTGTGACGGAGGCGTCGAGATCGAGATCGACACCCGGCCCGGCCAGCGGCGGAAGGGGCTGGCCCTCTCCTGCGGGGCGCGGCTGATTCTGGACTGTCTGGACCGGGGGCTCGTCCCCAGCTGGGACGCCCACAATCTGCCCTCGGTTGCCCTGGCGGAAAAGCTGGGGTACCGGTTGCGCGCCCCCTATCAGGCATATCTTCTGAATTTGAATTAGGCTTAACACAAAAACCGGCCCGCCGATTCGGCGGGCCGGTTTGTTCTGCTGATTGATGTATTACGCGGGGGCGGCGCTTCGGACGCTGGAGATGAGGAAATCCCCGATCCCTTGGTTGTCCAGCACCTGGCTGCGGGTGGACAGGTCGTTGAAGTGCCACCACTCCGAGGCCAGGGGGGTGAGCTCCGCGCCGGTGCAGTACCGCTGGAGCCCCAGGGCGGGCTTATTGGAGGCCATGGCCTGGGTCATCTCCGCATTCTTCCAGGCGGTGGTGGAGTTGATGGTCACCGGGGCGGTGTAGGTAGCCGCCGCCCGGCTGAGCTCGTGGATGGGGGTGGGCATCTCATAGCGCTCATAGTTCCACACCCGCACATAGCGGTACCCGCCGGTGGTGTACTCCTTGGTCTCGCTCACCTTGGCCAGCCCCATATCCACCGCGTAGCCCCGCTGGTGGTTGGAGTAGCCCCCGGAGATGAACCAGGAGATCCGCCAGGGGGCCCCGGTTACCGCCTCCTTCACCTCCGGATCGGTGCGGGTCATGGCGGACAGGGAGTTGAGCACCTTGGTCTGTACCTCGTGGGGGCGGTAGCCCTCGTACAGGATCAGGCTGTTGCCCTCGGCCAGGGCGCTCTGCTGGGCCTCGCACAGCTTGAAGGCCATGGAGTAGAGTACCGGCATCATAAACTCCATCTTGCCCAGCCGCTCGTTGTAGGTCTTGCTGGGGTAGAAGGCCTCGCCGGTGACCTCGGGGATGACCTTGCCGCAGGACCGGAAGTGGGAGGAGTAGCTGTTGGTGGCGTCATAGATGATGGAGGGGATCACGTCGGGCAGGTTCACCAGACAGTACTTGTGCTCCAGCCAGCCGGTGATCTCCCCGCGCTGGGTCTGGGTCTGCTCCTCGTCGGTGAAGTAGTCTGTGGTCACCGCCACCTGCCACCAGCCCCCCTCCTCCCGGAGCACCGTGAAGGGGGTTCCGGAGGCCACCAGGGCCAGGGCCCCGTCGGTGAGGGTGGGGGGCTCCTCCTCTTCCACCGGCTCGGTCTCCGCCGGGGTCTGGGGCTCCGCGGCCGGAGTCTCAGCAGAACCGGAGGGGTCCGGCGTATCGGCCGGAGTCTCCGGGGCGGGCTCCTGGACGGCGGGGGTCTCCGCCGCCGGAGTTTCTCCGGGCTGGGCCGGGTCTGTTCCCGTCTGGGCGGAGCTTGTCCCCTCCTGGGACTGCGCCGTCTCCGTCTCCCCCGCTGCCGGCGCAGTCTCCCCGCCGCCGGACGCGTCGGGGGCCGGAGTGGTCTGCTCCGCCGGGGCGGCGCTCGCACTGGAAGAGGCCGAGGGGGAACTGGTCTCCCCCTGCGCCTGAGCCTGAGCGGCGGCCTCCGCCTCTGCGCGGGCCCGCTCCTCCTCTAAGCGCTTCTGTTCCTCCTCCAGCCGCTTTCGCTCCTCCTCGGCCTTCTCCCACTCCTCCACCGCCGTGGCGGCGGCCTCCTGGTCGGCCGGGTCGGCCCACAGGGGCAGCTCCACCGAGGTGTAGCCGGTGGCCCCCTGAATGGGCAGCTCCAGACCGTTGTAGTTGTCCGGCAGGTGCTCCACCGTGCGGCCCGTCTCCCAGGCCGGGGGCTCCTTCACAGGCTCCGGCTCCTCCTCCACTTGGGAGGAGCTGGCCGGCGGGGTCCAGGGGTCGGGCGCGGAGCCGGACACGTCCTCCTGGGGCTGGGCCGTCCGGCCGCAGGAGGTGGTGACCAGCATCAGCGCCGCCAAAATCAAAGCGGTCCATCGTTTCTGCATAGCGCTCTCCTTCTATCTCGGAAGCTGCCGCCCGGTCCACGATCATCCGGACCGGACGGAACTCCCGCCAAGAGGTTTTCTCTTACAGCACGTCCTCCACCGTCTCCACGCCGTTCTCCCGGTAGGTGTACACGGTGAAGCCGTCATAGACCAGCTCCCCGTCCTCCCCCGGGCCCAGGCAGCTGGGGGCATAGGAGCTGCTGATGGGGGAGCCGATGGCGGCAATCAGGCTGGAGGCGCTCTGTCCGATGTAGGCCCGGGCGGCGTCCGCCGTGGCGGCCACGGGCTCGGGCTCCGGGTCGGCGGCGGGCTCCGAAGCGGGCTCCGAAGCGGGTTCCGGATCGGGTTCGGGCTCAGACTCCGGCGCAGTCACCGTGGGGGTCTGAGGCTGCTGGACCGAGGGCTGGGTCACCGCAGGCTGTCCGGAGGACTGCTGAGTCTGGGTGGTTGTACTTGCGGAGGCGTCCTCCTGGTCCTGGGTGGAGGCATCCCCTGCCGAGGCGCTGGAACTGCTGTCTCCGGCCGGGCTGTCCTCGGGGGCGGTCACAGACACGTCTCCGCCGGCGGAGCGGTCCTCCACCGAGGCGATCTCCTCCTGGCTGGAGGAGACAGACTGGCTGCCGCTTCCATCCTGGGCGCTGGAGGCATCAGAGGGGGTCCCGCCGCAGGCGGTGAGGCCGCCCGCCAGGGTTGCAGCCAAGAGCAGGGCAATGGTTCTCTTTTTCATCTTACATCCAAATCCTTTCTGAATTTGTCGTTTATTGCCGGGAAACCGCTCCGGTTGTATAGAGCTGTCCCTCAAACTGATACAAAATCTCCGTGTCCGCCTGGGCCTGCTCCGCCGGGACGTACAGGGTGAAGGGAACCCCCTCCCCCGCCTCGCCCACCGGGCTGGCCTCATAGAGCATATCCCCCAGCTGGACATAGATGGGGGAATCGCCGTCCACGTCTCCGGTAAGGCGTCCCTCCAGCCGGGTGTACCCCTCCAGCAGGCCGTCCTCCGCGGCGGTGAGCCGGGCCTGGGCCGTCCCCTGGGGGGGCACGCCGTTCAGGACCCGCTCCGGGGCCGGGAAAATGGGGGCCTGGGTGGCCCACCAGTCCAGGTTGCGCTCCACGATCTCAATGAGCACCGTGTCCGCCCCGGTCTGGTCCAGCAGGGACATGGTATAGGGCATGGCCCGGGAGAAGGCGGCCTGGCCGTAGGCGTCCGCCAAATAGGGGTGCAGCAGGTTGCCGAAGGAGTCCCGGAACATGAGCAGGTTCCCGCTCCGGTCCGGGTTCTCCGTCTGAATGAACTGGTCCTCGGCGCTGCGGATGGGCCGGGCGTAGGAGAAGGCAAATTCCCGGTCGTAGGCCGCGTCCTCCTCCGTTTTCATTCCGGTGGGGAAAACCATCTCATAGAGGTCTCCCAAGTGGGGCTCCCCCAGGTGGTAAGAGCCGTCAAAGAAGGGCTCCTGGTCGGTCTTGCCCAGCCCGGCGATGAGGGTATCGTGGGCCAGGGCCGCCCCCCGCATGTTCCAGTGGGAGTCGGTGTGGTAGTAGAGGACCTCGTCCGTCTCCCGGAAGGGGGCAAACAGGTCGATGTAGGACACCCCCTGTCCCTCCAGATAGGGGATCAGCCGGTCGATGTCGTCCTCCCCCTCCAGAGGCGTCCCCACATGGGGCAGGTACTCCGGGTACAGGGAGGCCTTGTTGGGGGCCACGGTGACATACAGCCGGGCCCCCCGGCTCTGGGCGTACTCCTGGAGCAGGGCCAGGGTCCGGGCCGCCCCGAAGAGCTGCTGCTCGCTCAATGGGTTGGTGTGCAGGTAGTCGTCCAGGGTCTCCCGGTAGAAGAGCCAGTCCTCCCGCCCCAGCACCACGTCCTCCTCGGACGACACGTGGAACACCGCCGCGTCCAGGGCGGCTCCGGCGGTGATCATCTCCTGCCGGAAGGCGAAGTGGTCGGCCACATAGTCGGTGACCTCGTCCAGCACCTGGGTGTTGAAGCTGCCGTCCTCCAGAAAGAGCCGGGGCGCGGGGGCCAGGGTCTGGTTGGCCGCCGCCTCCCCCTGGGGCAGCAGAAGCATCCCCGCCGAGGGGATCAGGCAGGCCGCCAGAAAGGCGGTGAGCGCAATGCGCGCCTTGGTCTTTTGTGTCATGTCCTGTCCCCCTCCTTAAAACTGAAAATAGATGAAGGGGTTGAAGGTGGCCCCCGCCAGGGTGAGCACGCTCACGCCGAACAGGGCGCTGTACCCCACGGCCGCGGCCGCCGCCCCCGCACACTGGGGCAGGCCCCGCTGCTGAAGCTGCCGCCACGCCCACTGGGGGACGCCAAAGGCAAAGAGCAGGGCGGTCACCAGCAGGAACACCGCCTTGGCGTCCAGCAGTGCGATGAGGGCCAGAGTGTTGGCCGGTGCAATGGAAAATCCGGTGAACATGGCCGCAAACATCACCCCCGCGCCGGCGAGGGTGTCCGCCCGGAACAGGGTGAAGCCCAGGATGACCACCAGCATGGTGTACACATGGCCCAGCCGGGACTCCCGCAGGCGCTTGGGGATGGCCCCCACCCCCTCCAGGGTGGAGAACAGACCATGCCACAGGCCCCACAGCACAAAGGTCCAGTTGGCCCCATGCCAAAGGCCTGTGGCGAAAAAGACGATGAATTTATTGAGATTGGTGCGGGCCGCCCCCTTCCGGTTGCCCCCCAGGGGGATGTACAGATAGTCCCGGAACCAGGAGCTGAGGGAGATGTGCCACCGCCGCCAGAACTCCTTGATGGACTTGGAGGCATAGGGCAGGTTGAAGTTCTCCAAAAACCGGAAGCCGAACATCCGGCCCAGGCCGATGGCCATGTCGCTGTATCCGCTGAAGTCGAAGTAGATTTGCAGGGTGTAGCACACCGCTCCCAGCCAGGCCAGGCGGAAATCCAGCTCGGCGGCCGTCATGGCAAACACCGCGTCGGCGATCTCCCCCATGGAGTTTGCCAGGAGCATCTTCTTCCCCAGGCCGAGAATAAACCGGCGCAGACCGGACAGGGTCAGTTCCGGGGTCATCTCCCGCCGGTCGATCTGGCCGGCTACGTCGTGATAGATGACGATGGGACCGGCGATAAGCTGAGGAAAGAAAGAGATGTACAGCAGCAGCTTACCGGGGTTCCGGGTCCCCCACTCAGGATGGCGGTAAACGTCGATGACGTAGCTCATCCCCTGGAAGGTATAGAAGGAGATCCCGATGGGCAGCACGATGCCTGTGAGGGCCAGATCCGCCCCGGACAGGCTGTTAAAGGTCCCGATGACAAAGTCTATGTACTTGAACACGCCCAGTAGGGCCAGATTGGTCCCCGCCGCCAGACCTGCGGCCAGACGGCGATAACGCCCCCCGGACTGCAGCCACAGCCCGAAGAGATAGTTGAGCAATACACTGATGAGCAGCAGTACCAGGTAGGGCAGCTGTCCAAAGGAGAAAAACACCAGGCTGGCCAGGGTGAGCCAGGCGTTGCGCAGAGGCAGCCCAGGCAGGAGCCGGTACCCCAGATACGTCACCGGCAGAAAGGCGAACAGAAAAACAGGTGAACTAAATACCATTTCTCGACAATATCCTCACACGGCCGCTCAGCGGATATAGGTGAACCGGGCATGGCTGGGGAGCATCTTGAACAGGTTATAGCCTGTGCGCCCGTAGTCGTGGAGATACCGCCACTCCAACTGGGGATCGAACATGTAGACCGTGCCGTCCAGTTCCATCTCCACCCAGCCGTGGGGGCTGTTGCTGGCCCCCAGACCGCCCACCACCGTGTAGGCCGGCAGGCCCAGCTCCCGGGCCAGCAGGCAGTAAGTGGCGGAGAAGCTGTAACAGTTGCCCCGGCCCAGGTTCAGGAACTCCTCGGCGTAGGCGGCCTCCCAGCCGGTCTGTCCCTTGGACACCAGGGGCCGCTTCAGATAGGTGAAATTATCCCGCACATAGTTATAGAGGGCCCGCAGCTTCTGGTCCCGGGTCATGGAGCTGTTGGTATAGGTCTCCACAATGTTGTTCAGCTTGGTATCCAGGGTGGCCGAACCGGTGGTGTAGCGGCCCTGGGCGTCGTATGTAAAGCCGTCCACCGTGGTGTTGTGGAGGAACATGCCGTCCTGCACCCGGTAGAGCCGGCCGTTGATTCGGTAGTAACCGTCGGGTAAGGCAGTGCGCTCGGCGGTCACCTGGGTCCAGACCTCCCGCCCCGTGCTGCCGTCATAGGTGTGGGAGATGGTGGCCTCCATGATCTCCCCGTAGGCCCAGTAGGTGGTGGGCACGTCGGGGAACAGGCGGACGTTGGGGTTGCCGGCGATGGCCGAGGCGTCCGCCTCCCGGTGGAGCAGATTATTGAATACCACTGCGGCCTGAGCCCGGGTCAGGGCATCGTCCGGGCGGAAGGTACCGTCGGCATAGCCGCTGAACAGTCCCTCCGCCGCCGCCGCGCCGGCAGCCTCATAGTACCGGCTTCCGGCAGGCACATCTGCAAAGGACTCCAAATCCCCGGTCCCGGAGATAAAATGACTGAGCATCAAAGCAAATTCTCCCCGGGAGATGGCGGCATCGGGCCGGAAGGCGGAGCCCGCCTCACAGTCCAGAACTCCCATAGCGCCCAAAGTCTCAACGGCCTCGGCGTACCACATGTCGCCGGATACGTCCGAGAAAGACACTCCAGCCTCCGGTTTCTCCGCCAGCAGACCGTAGAGCACCTGAGCCACCTCAGCCCGGGTCATGTACTGGCCGGGATGGAACAGACCGTCGCTGGAGCCGTCCATGTACTTTCCGTGGTCCCAGGTGTTCAGCGTGAAGGTCTCATAGGCGGTAAAGGTCTGGTCACTCCAGATCTGGGCGGAGGCCGGGTCCACCGCCGCTCCGTTTCCGTTCACCCAGCCCGTATAGCCGTCGGGCAGATCAGGGACCTTCTTTGGGGTCTCGCCCGGCTGCACCTTTTCGGTGGTGGTTACGCCGTCCACCCGATAGGTGACACGGCAATCCCCGGAGGCGTACACCGCGTACAGGGTGGTATCCTCTCCCACTGTGAAGCTGCCGCCCGGCTCATATTCCGGAAGGGAGGCGGTCTCACTGGTGGACCAGCCCACGAAGCGCCAGGTATCCCCCTCCATCCGCACGGACAGCTGGGCTGAGGGCAGGGTCACTTCCTCTCCCCTCTGCGCGGCCAGGCCGTCCGGAACCGTCCCGGAGCCGCCGTTGGCGTCGAACCGGACCCAGACCCGTCCATCCTCCTGGACATAGGCGCTGTCCTGGGATTCCGGCGCCGCCTCCGCCGCCTGAGCTGGCAGAGTGCTGCATCCGCACAGCAGCAGGGACAGGAACAGCGAGGTCCCCATTCGGGCTTGCTTCTTCATAAACACACTCTCCTCAAATCTGCAACAGTAGGCATTTTTCAAAATCAAACACAACACACACCTGCCCCGTCGAATCTGGCCGAAAAGGG
This sequence comes from Pseudoflavonifractor sp. An184, assembly GCF_002160305.1. GTDB lineage: Bacteria > Bacillota > Clostridia > Oscillospirales > Oscillospiraceae > Lawsonibacter > Lawsonibacter pullicola. The sequence goes on along the minus strand of NZ_NFKI01000006.1, from coordinate 23,078 downwards.
GCAAAGTTTGTATAAATTATACACTCATTTAAAAATTTGTCAATTTCATTTCTCAACCGCAGATTGTAAAGTGTCTTTACTTGTCAAGTTAGAGTTCCGTTTTTGTTTCTCTCAGATTTACTCAGAATCTCCCGCTCTTATTTGGAAAAAATCCCCGTTTATGGCGGTCTCTTTTCTCTCTCTTCTGAATTTTTTCCCGCACCGCATCTCCCAGCGGGACAGGCCCGGCCCAACCTCTCTGTCCGCCCCAGAGGTTGTTCTGCAGCGGCAGTTCAGGTGGCCGGACCATCTATTCCGCCGGTTCGGCCCGCTTCCGCTGTTCGATCATCTTGTGAAGATATGTCAGCGCGTCGGACAGGCCCCCGATCTCATCAATCAGCCCCAGCTCCACCGCCTCCTCGCCGTAGATCACGCTACCCACATCGGCGGCCAGCTCCCCGGTCTGGAGCATCAGCTTTGTAAAGTCCTCCCGCTTTATCCCGCTGTTGGCAATTACAAATTGGGTGATGCGCTCCTGGATGCGCTCGAAGTAATAGAAGGTCTGGGGCACCCCGATGACCAGACCGTTGAGCCGCACCGGGTGGATGGTCATGGCCGCCGAGGGGGCGATGAAGGACCGCTTGGCGGACACCGCCAGGGGCACGCCGATGGAGTGCCCGCCCCCCAGTACCAGGGAGACGGTGGGCTTGGACATGCTGGCGATGAGCTCCGCAATGCCCAGCCCCGCCTCAATGTCGCCCCCCACCGTGTTCAGCAGCACCAGCAGGCCGTCGATCTCGTCGCTCTCCTCCACCAGGGCCAGCAGGGGCATGACGTGCTCATACTTGGTGCTCTTGCTGGTGGGGGGCAGCACTTGGTGCCCCTCGATCTGCCCCACGATGGTGAGCACGTGGATGGTCCCCCGCTTGGACTGGATCAGAGAAGACCCGAATTCTAAAATGGACTGGCTCCCAGCGCTCTCGCCCCTGGGCTCCATCGCCTGCTGTTCTTCCATCTTCAAACGCCTCCTTCATTCGCTTCCGCATACCTCCATAGCGTGGACAAAAAGGGGGCATCTTATTCCCGCTTCTGTCCAAAATGCGCCGCTCTACTTTTGGTAGGTTGCCATTTTTCAGGCGATACGCTATGATAGCAGGGAATGAAAGGAGCGATTTCCTTGGACAACATCCAGTTCGGCCGCTTTGTGGCCCAGCTCCGCAAGGAACAGAATCTCACCCAAAAGGAGCTGGCGGAGCGGCTCCACGTCACCGACAAGGCGGTCAGCAAGTGGGAGACGGGCAAGGGGTTTCCGGACCTGAAGCTGCTGGAGCCCCTGGCCCAGGAGCTGGGGGTCTCCCTGGTGGAGCTCCTCCAGGGGGAGCGCACCCCCTCCCCCACCCTCACCAAGGAGGAGGCGGGCCAGGCGGCGGTCCAGGCCATGGAGCAGTCCCAGAAAAACACCGCCCGGCGGTATTTAAAGCTGTTCCGGTGGCTGCTCACGGGAATTGGAGTCTGGTGTCTGCTCTCTTGTCTGCCCTGGGGTACCATTCTCCTGGCTCAGATCCTTCCGTCTACCAGCATCGGCGTGATCGGCGGCGCCGACGGCCCCACTCAGATCTATGTATCTGCCTCGGATACTGCCTTTCCACCCCAGTTCTATCTGCTCACCCAGCTGGCTGCCCTGATTGTCTGCATTGTACTGGCCGTCCAGGTCTGGCGGCTGGAAAGGAGACTGAAATGAAACTGCGCACTCTTTTATGTGCCTTTGCTCTGGTGCTCCTGACCGGGTGTGGCGGAGCTTCCGCCTCCGGCATCCCGGAGGGCCTGACCTGGACTGCCCAGACCCTCCAGTCCCAGGAGGACGGAGATATTCTGGCCGCGGCGGAGGGGACCTCCATCCAAAACGTCCCCTCGCTGAACCTCACAGCCCAGGTAGAGGGCGGGACCATCACCCTCACCGACCACGCCGCCGGGGAGACCTGCACCGGGACCCTCTATCCCGCTGAGGACGCAGATCCCAACGCCCAGGTCTACACCCTGGCGTTTCCGGGCCAGCCGGAGGGCTATGGGGTGTACGGGGTCACAGAATACGCCGATGGGAGCCGGGACGCCACCCTGTATCTGACCATCAACGCACAGACCCTGTGTCTCACCGCCCCTCTGAGCGAAACATGAGAAATAAAAAGAGATGGAAAGTAAATTCACTTTCCATCTCTTTTTCGATTTGTGCCAGAGAGTTCCACGGGGCTCCCAGAATCAGAGCAGGCTGTTGTGCGTGCACATAATCAAATCAGGTACAGCAGCACCAAAAAGCCCAGGTTCAGGAGGGTGAACAGGATCAAATACCGCTTTCTCAGACTGGGGTACTGCCCCGCCACCTGCTTGTAGGAGATGAGGCTGGCCATGGAGGCGATCAGGGTCCCCAGGCCTCCCACGTTCACCCCCACGATGAGCTCCCGCAGATCGCTGCTGTACCCGGACAGGAGCATGGCGGCGGGCACATTGCTGATGACCTGGCTGACCAGTACCCCGATGAGCCGGTCCCGGCCGGCCATAGCCCCGCCGATCCAGGTCTGGAGCGCATCCAGCTGCTTCAAATTACCCACAAAGATAAAAAAGAACACAAAGGTGAGGATCAGGGAGTAGTCGATGCGGACAAACAGCCCCCGGTTCCGCCACAGCAGCAGAATCCCCACCACCGCCAGCAGTGCCGGGTGGGGCAGAAAGCCCGCCACCGTGAGCACGCACAGCAGAAAGAGGACCAGATAAAAGGCGATGTTTCCCCGGCGCAGAGGGGCGGTCTCCCCCATGCGGATGGACAGCCGGCGGTGGCGGTAGCCAAAGAGCACGCACACCCCCAGCAGCAGCGCCGCCCCCGCGGCGTAGGGGCCGGTGAGGAGCAGAAACTCCGGCAGGCTCAGGCCGGACAGGGCGAATAAGTACAGGTTCTGGGGGTTGCCGATGGGGGTGAACATGCTGCCCAGATTGGCGGCAATGGTCATCAGGGTGACGGTATAGCACAGCTTCCGGCGCAGGGAGGCCATCCGCAGCATCATCACCCCCAGGGGGACGAAGGTGATGAGGGACACGTCGTTGGTGATGAACATACTGCTGAAAAAGCAGAGAAAGATCAGGGTGGCCGCCATCCCCCGCATGGTCCCCACCCGGGAGAGCACCTTGGCGGCGATGTACTGGAGGAAATTCTCCTCCCGCAGCCCCTCCACCAACAGCATCAGGCAGAAGAGCACAATGAGGGTATTGAAGTCAATGTACCCCACATAGGCCGGACTGGGCGGCGCAATGAGACAGGACAGCGCCGCCAGCACCAGCGAGACCGTCAGCACCACATCCCGGCGGAACATGTCCAGAATTCGTTTCCTCACCGTGTTTCCTCCCTATATGGAATCTTTTTGGAATGAGAGGGCTGGATTTCGCCGCCAAAAATTCCCTCTCATTCCTTCGGGACGTGTCCCGGGCGGCGAGTTCCTTTCTCATTGATGAGAAAGGAACCAAAGAATCGCCGGGGGACGCGTCCGATGGACTACGGCTCCGCCTAGGTCCATAGGCCGCTTTCCCCCGGTCCCCCTATTACGAGGGTATTCTCCTTTAGGCTCGCGATAACCCTTCCGGCGCGTGGAAATCTGTGTGACAATCTGAATTCACCCCGGCCCCACTGGGGGCCTGATCTTCCCAAAATTGGGGCTGATGCAATCCAATTTCTGCGCCTGGGTTTCCGATCCATGCTGCCCGTGTGGTCACTGCCGTAGGAGTGCACAGGGCGCGCCCGTGGGGCCCTGCAAAAAATTCGGAGAGTCCCCATATTTCGCAGGGGTGGCTACCAACTGCCCGCAAGCCTCTCCCCCAGGGGAGGCGGCCCGAAAGAACACAGGGCGCCTCTGACGGCCCTTACCGGGCCTCGTAAATGGCCTTCATGCCCTTAAAGGTCATATAGCAGTCCAGCTTGCCCACCGTCTCGAAGGGGGAGTGCATGGAGAGCACGGGCACCCCCGCGTCCAGGGTGTCGATGTTCCGCTCGGCCATGAACATGGCCACGGTGCCGCCGCCGCCGGCGTCCACCTTGCCCAGCTCGGCCATCTGCCAGATCACGCCGTTTTCATCCAGCACCTTCCGCACATAGGCCACCAGCTCGGCGGAGGCGTCGGAGGCCCCGGACTTGCCCCGGGAGCCGGTGTACTTGCACAGGCCCACGCCGCCGTTTACCAGGGCGCTGTTGCGCTTCTCGTACACGTCGGCAAAGTTGGGGTCGTAGGCCGCCGTCACGTCGGCGGACAGGCAGAAGGACTTCTCATAGCACACCCGCAGGGGGACGTTCCGGCTCTCGCACAGGTCCTCCATAAAGGTGTCGAAGGCGGCGGACTTCATGCCGGTGACGCCCTCGGAGCCGATCTCCTCCTTGTCGGCCAGCATGCACACGGCGGTGCGCTCCGGGGTGCCCAGCTGGAGCAGGGCGGCAAAGCAGGCGTAGGCGCACACCCGGTCGTCGTGGCCGTAGGCCCCGATGAGAGAGCGGTCAAAGCCGATGTCGCTGGCGTTGAAGGCGGGCACCGCGGACAGCTCGGCGGAGATAAAGTCCTCCTCCACGATGCCGTACTTCCGGTTCAGCAGCTCCAGAACGGACAGCTTCACCCGGTCCTTGCCCTCGTCGTCCAGCAGGGGGCGGCTGCCCACCAGGATGTTCAGGCTCTCGGCGGGGATGGCCTCCCCCAGGGGCTTCCGGGACTGCTCCACCCCCAGGTGGGGCAGCAGGTCGTCGATGGTGAACAGGGGGTCCCCCGCCCCGTTGCCGATGGACACCCGGACCACCTGGCCGTTTTTCAGGGCCACCACCCCGTGGAGCTCCAGGGGGATGGTCACCCACTGGTACTTCCGCAGGCCGCCGTAGTAGTGGGTCTTCAAAAAGGCCAGATCGTCCGCCTCATAGAGGGGGTTCTGCTTCAAATCCAGGCGGGGGGAGTCGATGTGGGCGGCTCCGATGTTCACGCCCTCCTCCAGGCCTTTCCGGCCCATCACCGCCAGCATGACGGACTTGCCCCGGTTCACCCGGTACACCTTGTCCCCGGGCTTCAGATCCATGCCCCGCTTGTACTCCCGGAAGCCGGCGGCCTCCGCCAGGGCCACGGCCCGGTCCACGCACTCCCGCTCGGTCTTGCCCGCGTCCAAAAACTGCTTGTAGCCGGTGCAGTAGGCCTCCATGGCCTCCAGCTCCTCCCGGTTCACCCGGTCATAGCCGTTTTTCTTGTCATAGCACAGGGCCTCCCGCAGCTGATCGCCCAGGCTCTTTTCCTTGTCCTTCATGGTTCAGACCTCCTTGTCCGCAAATAGTTTCTCCAAAAGCGCCCGCACCCGGGCTCCAAATTCCTCCGGGCCGGCACAGTCGTTCCAAAGGGTGTAGTCGCACCCCTTTATAAAGTAATCGTCCGGCTTCTGGGCCCGCACCCGGGCCCAGGCGTAGTCCTCTGAAATGCCCTCCCGGGCCATGATGCGCCGCACCCGCACCTCCGGGGGCGCGATCACCGCGACAGTGGCGTGGCAGAGCTCCTTCAGGCCGCTCTCCAGCAGGGCGATGGCGTCGATGGCCGCCAGGGGTCTCCCCTCGCGCTCGCATCCGTCTACCAGCTCCCGGGTTTTCGCCACCGTGGCCCTCTGGGCCACCGTGTTGAGGAGCTCCAGCTTCTCGGGGTCGCCGAAGACGATGGTCCCCAGCTTCTTCCGGTCGATGGCCCCGTCCTCCCCCCGCAGGGGGCCGAACAGCTCCTCTAATTCGCTCTGTAAAGCAATGTCGCTTTCCAGCAATTCATGGTACACCGCGTCGCAGTCGATGACCGCGCCGCCCAGCTTCTCCACCTCGTTGAGGGCGGTGGTCTTCCCCGCCCCGGTGGGGCCGGTGATGCCTAAAATCTTCATTGGTTTCCTCTCCAGCATACAAAACCGCCTCCGAATGGATGGACTGTACATGACCAAGAGATCGCTGCCGTTCACGGCCAGAGCCGGCAGCGCGGTCCAGAACAGATAGGCGCCGGACCGCGTCTTTTATTTTGTAAAGCACTTCCCGCGCAACGTGAGGTTGCGCCCCTTGGGGCTCAGGCGTTTGGCGGGAAACTTACCTCTTGTTCAGCCAGGCCAGGCCCTCGGCCTCGGTCTCCCAGAAGCTCACCTGGTTGCTCCGGTTGCAGGTGAAGATCACGTCCCGCATGGAGGACTGGTAGCAGTCGTACAGGTCGCCCACGATGGCCAGGCGCATCTTCTCGTCCACAAAGGCCTTGAGCACCTGGGTCACCACGCCGGTGGACAGGTCGAACATCTCGGGCACAAAGGCGCCGCGCTCCAGGAGCATGTTGTTCCGCCCCGTCTGGAAGCGGACGGAGTGAATCACGTCCAGGGCGTCCTTGCTGTCGGCGATGGGGCGGGCAGGCCGGACAATGGCCACGTTTTCCTTGATCTCAATGTTTACCATAGTATTCTACACTCATTTCTTTTGGATTTGAAGTTGGTTGTTTTAAAATTATGATGGGGAGAGTTCCGCCGCAGCGGCGGAATACGGCGGGCGGCCCAGCGAGCCGCCCCTGCAAAGGGGTCCGAAACCTGATTCCGTATCCGGCACGGGCGACCGCAAGGGTCGCCCCTACGGCTTTATGGGGACCTTGTCTGAAACCTGGCGGGCGGGTGAGGACGCCCGCCCCTACGGCTTGCAGAGAAGTCGTCCCTTCTTGATCGTAGGGGCCGGTCCCAGACCGGCCTGCGGGAGAGGCACACCCCAGGGTGGCTTCTCTCGGCCTTCGGCCGATTCACCTTCAGCCCCTCCCCTACAACTCTCAAAAAATTCTTCCGAAATTGGGTGGGGGAGGCCCTTGGGCCTCCCGCTGGGATTCGCACCAAACTCCCTCTGCTCAGCAAAGCCAGGCGCGGAACGGGAACCGCATTAGTTTCAATTTTGGGAATACCAGGCCCCAGTGGGCCGGATTGAATGAGAAACGTCACTCAGATTTTGCGCGCCGGAAATTTTGCTCCACCTTGCAGGTACGCGTCCCCCGTAAACGGGGTCTGGGGAAAGGCAACTATGAGCACAAAGTGCTCATCGGAGCCGTCCCCAGTGATCCTTTGGGTACTTTCCCATCACTGGGAAAGCACCTCGCCCCGCAGGGTGAAACCCTGTAAAACGGCGCGCCGGGTCGTGGCCCAGGCCAGCTTCTCTTGCCCCTTCTGGGCAATTCACCTTCTTGCGCCCTACGGAGTAAGCAAAAACCGAAAGGGCGGCGGGGGCAAGCCCCCGCCCTACCGGATTCGTTCGGTCAAACTGGAGCAAATATGGCCCCCTCATCCGTCCCCTTCGAGGCCACCTGTCCCTATCCCCTCTGTCGCTTCGCGACATCTCCCCTTGACAAGGGGAGCCGCCCCCAGGGGGAAGGCTTTTGAGGGAAAGAAAACAATACTCAAACACGCACGATATGAAACCCCGCCGCCTTATTGAGCCGGTTGGCGATGGCCAGCCCCAGCCCGGAGGGGTCCGGGCACTGGGCCCAGATGGCCTTCACGGGGGTGTGGTCGAAGGCCCGGAGAGCGTCGAAGATGTGCCGGGCCTGCTCCCCCTTGTCGGCGGTGGGCCCCAGCTTCTCCACATAGTGTGCCCCAAAGCGGGAGGCAAACTCGTCAAAGCAGATGATCCCGTCCTCCGGCTGGGCGTGGGCCCGAATGTACGCGGCGCTCTGGGCCGGCTCCCCGGCCACCACCGTCACCGGCGCCTTGGGGGCGTAGTGGCGGTACTTCATGCCGGGGGCCTTGGGCTTCTCCCCCGCCCCCATGAGCCGGGTCACCGCCGGGTCCACCTCCACCGTCCCCAGGACGGCCTGGAGCTGCTCCAGGGTGATCCCCCCCGGCCGCAGGAGCCGGGGCGGCGTACAGGTCAGGTCGATGATGGTGGACTCCACCCCCACGGTGCAGGGACCGCCGTCCACGATGGCGTCGATCTTCCCGTCCATGTCCTCCCACATGTGGGCGGCGGTGGTGGGGCTGGGCCGTCCGGAGGTGTTCCCAGAGGGGGCCGCCACCGGCACATCCGCCGCCTCCAAAATGGCGTGGCACACGGGATGGGAGGGGCACCGCATGCCCACCGTGTCCAGCCCCGCCGTCACCACGTCGGGGACGATGGGCTTCCGCCGTAAAATCATGGTGAGGGGTCCCGGCCAGCAGGCCTCCGCCAGGGCGTAAGCGCTGTCCGGAATCTCCTGGCAGTACCGCTCCAGGTGGTCCGCCGAGGGGATGTGCAGGATCAGGGGGTTGTCCTGAGGGCGGCCCTTGGCCTCAAAGATACGGGCCACCGCGTCCGGGTCCAGGCCGTTTGCCCCCAGGCCGTACACCGTCTCGGTGGGGATACCCACCAGCCCCCCCTCCCGGAGAATTTGAGCCGCCTGGTCCGCCTCTCCGGCGGTCAGGTCCCGGGTCTCCAGCCGGGGCCGCTCCTCCCGCCGGACGGAGAATACAATGTGAGGCATGTCCATCCCGTAGTAGTGCTTCACAAAGGAGCCCCGCTCCCGCATCCCATTACGCCGGGCCACCTTCTGGGAGGCCAGATTGTTGTCCCGGATGATGGAGTACACCTCTTCGAAGCCCAGGCGGTCCATGGCGTAGTCCCGGCAGGCCCGGGCCGCCTCGGCGGCGTAGCCCTTGTGCCAGGCGGCCTTTTCCAGCAGATAGCCCACCTCGGGCACCCGCGTTCCGTCCCCCAGCTCCTGCCAGGTGAGGCCGCACTGGCCCACCATCTCCCCGGAACATTTCTCCACCACCGCCCACAGGCCGAACCCGTCGGTCCGGTAGCGCTCCTGCTGGCGGCGGAGCCAGTCCCAGGCCTCCTGGTCCGAGAAGGCGTGCTCATAGGCGTACATGACCTCCCCGTCCTGGAGCATCCGGCACAGGGCGGGAAAATCCCCGTCGGTCATCTCCCGCAGCGCCAGGCGGTCGGTCTCCAAGATATTCTCAGCCATCTCCCAGCACCACCTTTATCAGCTCCGCCGGGGTCTCGGCCAGATAGCCGGCCCCCTCGTCCTCCAGCTCCTGCCGGGAGCGGAAGCCCCACAGCACGCCGCAGCTGGTCAGATTTCCGTTCTTGGCCGTGCGGATGTCCACGTTGCTGTCCCCCACAAAGAGGGTCTGCTCCGGCTTGGCCCCCATCCGCTCCATCAGCTTATAGAGGAGGGTGGGGTCCGGCTTGGTGGGGACGCCGGAGAGGGCCCCCTGCACCAGAGGGAACACCCCGGGGTAGTAGTGCTCCACCACCGGCCCGGCCATCTCGTCGGCCTTGTTGGACAGCACCGCGATGGACACCCCAGCCTCCTTCAGCCGCAGGGCGGCCTCGTTCATGCCGGGGTATGGGGCGGTCTTGTCCTCCTTGTGGACGCCGTACCAGGCCATGAACTCCTCAAAGGCCTGGTCCAGGGTGGGCTGGTCCGTCCCCGCCGGGGCGAACCGCTCCACCAGCTTGGGGATGCCGTTGCCCACCATGTGCTTATACTCCTCCACCGAGTGGGCGGGCCAGCCGTGGAGGGCGCACACGTGGTTCCCCGTGTCCGCCAGGTCGTCGATGGTGTTCAGCAGGGTGCCGTCCAGATCAAAAATCACATAGGAATACATGGAAGAAAACCTCACTCGTAAATGCCGATCTCCATGCCGCCGATCTCGATGGCGGTGTCCTTGGAAAAGCCCGAGCGCTGGAGGTAGCTCTTCACCGCGATCTGGGCGTACTTGGGGTTGATGCGCTCGTCCTCCAGGTCCAGGTCGATGCGCCCGGCGGCGCCGCCGCACACGGCCCCGTGCTCGTCCAGCACCTCGTTGAGCTCGCCCACGATGTCGGCCAGCTCCTTGCCCTGGGGCAGTTCTGTATAGTGAATATAAAGGTCCATAATTACGCTCCAATCTTTTTGAATTAAGAATTAAGAATGAAGAATTGTCTTTTGAAGGTCTGCTACTTTGACAGTGTTCGAGTTTGAACCACAGCTTATTCGGTCTGTTCCGACTTGAGGCGTTCCGCCCGGTCGGCGGTGACCAGGGCGTCGATGACCTCGTCCAGGCCGCCGTCCATGATACTCTCAATTTTGTACAGCGTCAAGCCGATGCGGTGGTCGGTCACCCGGCCCTGGGGGAAGTTATAGGTGCGGATGCGCTCGTTGCGCATGCCGGTGCCCACCTGGCTGCGCCGCTCGGCGGTGAACTCCCCGGCGATCTTCTCCTGTTCCGCCTCGTACAGCCGGGAGGCCAGGATGCGCATGGCCTTGTCCCGGTTCTGGAACTGGCTGCGCTCCTGCTGGCACTCCACCACCATGCCGGTGGGCTTGTGAATGAGCCGCACCGCCGACGAGGTCTTGTTCACGTGCTGGCCGCCGGCTCCCGAGGCCCGGAACACCTGCATCTCCACGTCCGCCGGGTCAAGCTGCACGTCCACCTCCTCCATCTCAGGCAGCACCGCCACCGTGGCGGTGGAGGTGTGGACCCGGCCGCCCGACTCGGTCTCCGGCACCCGCTGGACCCGGTGGACCCCGCTCTCAAACTTCAGGCGGGAGTAGACCCCCTCCCCCTCGATAGTAAAGGAGATCTCCTTCACGCCGCCCAGCTCCGTCTCGTTGACGCTGTTGATCTCGGTCTTCCACCGGCGGGACTCGGCGTACATGGAGTACATACGGTACAGGGAGTGGGCGAACAGGGCGGCCTCCTCGCCCCCCACTCCGGCCCGGATCTCCATGATGACGTTTTTCCCGTCGTTGGGGTCCTTGGGGAGAAGCAGGATCTGCAGCTCCTGCTCCAGCCGCTCCAGGTCGGCCTTGGCCTGGTGAAACTCCTCCTGGGCCAGCTCCTTCATCTCCGGGTCGGACAGGAGTGCCTCGGACTCCTCCTTCTGCGCCTGGGCCCGCAGGTACTGCCGGTAGGTCTCCACCACCGGAGCGAGCTCGTTCTGCTCCTTGTTCAGCTTGGCCACCTGGGCGGGATCGTCGTAGGTCTCCGGGGCGGCCAGGCGGGCCTCGATTTGACTGTATTTGGCCTCAATGGCCGCCAGCTTGTCCAGCATAGGCTTGTTCCTTTCATTTGGTTCTTTGCGGGGGATTTCGCCGCCTGCGGGCGGCGACCTTCTTTTTCCATGGCGAAAAAGAAGGCAAAACGCCCCCGGGGTTCGCTCCGATGAGCACTTCGTGCTCATAGTCACTGCACCCCGGACCCCGTTACGGGGGACGCCCTACTGATCGGTTGTGCCGAATTTTCGTCGCGCAAAATTTGAGTAGCTTTCCGCAATTTCTTCCGGGCCACTGGGCCCTGGGGTTGCAAAAATTGCCGCTGGTGCGGTCCCACAGCTGCGCCTGACTTTACCGGGCTATCGTTCCTGGAGCGTATACGGGCGGGCGCATGATATGCGCCCGCGGGCCGGCCAGTGTCCGGCCCCTACGAAAGGACAGAACGTTTCTACATCCGCCGTAGGGGCGGGTGTCCTCACCCGCCCGCCCTGGGGGAATCTTCTTTTGTAGGACACGGCCTGTTCCGCTTACACGCAAAACGACGTAGGGCGGCACACCGGGCCGCCCGCCGTCCGCAGACGGCGGAATCCCCGGCGGAAAGGGAACGTCACCCCTTCTCCAGCACGCCTCCGTGGTAGCAAATATACCGGGCGCAGGGGACGCCCCGGAGCCGCTCCAGGGAGCGCTCCGCCTGCTCCGGGTCCAGGCAGAACTGGGGATTGGCCACCTCCAGCCGCCCCCCCTCCGCCACGGCGGCGTCTCCGGTAATCAGCACCTGCTCCTGCTCCAGGTAGAGGGAGATATGCCCCGGGGTGTGTCCCGGGGTGGCCAGGACCCGGCACCCGCCGGCCCAGGGGAACCAGTCCCCCTCCTCCACCTCCAGGTCCACCTTCACCGGCCGGGCCGCCCGGAGCCGCTGGCAGAACTGGAGGCCAAAGGCCTTCTGCTCCTCCGGAAGGTGCTCCTGGAGCTGTTCCGCCTGCTCCAAGCGCAGGTTCTTTTTCTCTCCGGAAAGGAAGGGGCGCTCGGTCCTGGAAGCGGCCACCTGGAGCCGGGGATATCGTTGGACCAGCTCAAAAGCCGCCCCCATGTGGTCGTCGTCCTGGTGGGTCAGCAGCAGCTTGGTCAGCTGCTCCGGCCGGACGCCCGCCTGGGTCAGCGCCTCCTCCAGAGCGGCGGAGCATCCTGGATAGCCGCAGTCCACCAGGACCGCGTCCTCCGGGCCAAACAGCACCACCGGGTACAGGCGGTGCTCCATCCCGCCGTAACACTCTGTTATGGGCAGTATACGATAGCGTTCCATCGTTTTTCTCCTGTTTGCCTCAACCTGGGACTGTTCTCCTATCGGTCCAGGAGGAAGGATTTGACCAGGGCCAGCGGCTCCCGGATGTACATTTGAATCCTGGACGGGAGGTGGGAGGTGGGGGCGGCCAGGGTGGAGACCTCCCCGTATCCGAATCGCTCCGCCAGCATCCGGGCCCGGGTGAGGTGGAAGCCGTTGGAGACCACCAGCACGTCCGTCTCTCCCACGTCGATCCCCTCATCCGCCAGCAGCTCTTTGCTGTAAAGGAAATTCTCTTTCGTATTGTGGGACTGGTCCTCCAGGAGAATCCGGTCCTCCGGCACGCCGCCCTCCATCAGATAGTCGGCCATGCACCGGGCCTCGGAGACCGGCTCGTTGCTCCCCTGGCCCCCGGAGGTGACGATGGTGACGTCCGGGTGCTCCTCCCAGTAGTCCAGGGCGGTGTCCAGCCGGTCCTGGAGCAGAATGGAGGGGTGCCCCTCCGGCATTACACGGCAGCCCAAAACGACCATCACCTGGGGGTCGTCCTGGATGTGGTCGTAGGAGCCGTACATCACCGCGCCGAACAGTCCGGCAAACACCAAAATTCCGGCCAGCGCCAGGGCGGCCAGGGCCTTCCACCAGGTGATGCGGCGCTTGCCCCGATAGGCATAGGGACGTTTTCTCTGTAATTTCATCGGCTCATCCCTCCACGGCCTGGGGCCTTGTTCAGCCCCGAGCCTCTTCCAGCTGGGCGGACAGGGTCTCCCAGGCGCCGTACAGCTTCAAAATTTCCTCCTCCAGGGCCTCCCGCTGCTCATACAGCTCCTGGAGTTTTAAATAGTCGGCGGAGGCCTCCTGGATCTGCTGCTCCAGGTCGTACATCTGCTCCTCCGCCTTGGCCACCGCCCGCTCGGCGGCGGTCACCTCTTTCTCCAGGTTCTTGGTGCCGCCGGGGCGCTTGGGCTTCTCCTTCTTCTCCTTGGGCTCCGGGGCCTTCTCCACGGAAACCTGCACGTCGGAGGCAGACTTGCCCGCCGCCCCCCGGGCCCGGGCCGCCTGGTACTCCTGATAATTTCCCCGGAAATCGGTGATATGTCCGTCCTCCAGCATCCAGATGCGGCTGGCGAAGCGGTCAATAAAATAGCGGTCGTGGGAGACAAAGAGCAGGTTGCCCTCGTACTCCTCCACGGCCTCCTCGATCCACTCCCGGCTCTGGATGTCCAGGTGGTTGGTGGGCTCGTCCAAAATCAGGAGGTTGATCTTCTCGTCCATGAGCATGCACAGCCGCAGGCGGCTCTGCTCCCCGCCGGACAGGGCGGACACGGGCTTGAACACGTCCTCCCCCCGGAACTTAAAGGCCGCCAGCCGGTTCCGGGCAGTCTGGGCGGTGCAGTCCTGCTCGTAAATGAGGGTGTCCACCAGGTTCCGCTCCGGGTGGTCAAAGTGGACGCGCTGGGGCAGGTAACCCACCTTTACAGTCGGCCCCATGCGGACCTTTCCGGCGTCCGGCTCCTCCTCCCCCAGGAGAATCTTCAGGAGTGTGGTCTTTCCGCTGCCGTTGTCTCCCAGCAGGGCGATGCGCTCGCCCCCCGCCACCTCCAAACTCAGGTTGGAGAACAGAGTGCGCTCCCCGAAGGACTTGGTCAGCCCCTTGATGGTGAGCACCTCGTCCCCCCGGAACTCCCGCTCCCCGAAGCGGACCTCCATCTTCCGCTCCCTGGTGGGGCGGTCGGTGGTGCGCATGCGCTCGATGCGCTTCTCCATGGACTTGACCCGCTTGAAGGTCTTGTCCATGCCGGAGTAGGCCCAGACCCGCATCTGCTCGGCGGCCTTCTCCAGCTGCTCGATCTTGGCCTGCTCCTTCTCGTACTGGCGGAGCTTCTCCTCGTACCGGCGCTCCTTCTCCACCACGTAGAAGCTGTAATTGCCGGAGTAGAACTCCGCCTTCCCAGCCTGGATCTCCACGATGCGGTTTACCACCTTGTCCAGAAAGTACCGGTCGTGGGAGACGGTGAGCACCGTCCCCTTGAACTTGTCCAGGTACTCCTCCAGCCACTCGGTGGCCCGCAGGTCCAGGTGGTTGGTGGGCTCGTCCAGCAGGAGGATGTCCGTGTCCTCCAGAATGAGCCGGGCCAGGTTCACCCTCGTCTTCTCCCCGCCGGAGAGCTTGTCGAAGAGCTGCTCCCGCATGCTCTGGGGAATGGTCAGGCCGTTGCACACCTTGTTGGTCTTGGTGTCCGTCTCATAGCCCCCGGCGGCCTCAAAGGCGGCGGTGAGCTTGTCGTACCGGGCCAGGAGGGCGGGGTCGGTCCCCTCCCCCATCTGCTCCGCCAGGGCGGCCATCTCCCGCTCCATCTCCCGCAGGGGCTCAAAGGCGGTGGCCAGCACATCCTCCACGGTGTACCCCGCCGGGTAGACGGGGATCTGGGAGATGAGACCCATGCGCTTGCCCGGCGCAATGACCACATCCCCCTCGTCATAGTCCATGACCCCCGTGAGAATGCGGAGCAGGGTGGTCTTGCCGCAGCCGTTGGGGCCCAGCAGACCCACCCGCTCCCCAGTGTCCACCTGGAAGGTAAGTCCGTCTAAAATTTTATGTCCAACCTCAAACTCCTTCACCAGGTTGGAAACTGAAATGTCGATCATAGTGTCCTCGTCGCGTTATTTCTCAGCAATATCCATAGTAGTCCGCCCAGTAGAAGGGACCGACCTCTGTCACAATCCAATTCTCCATGGGCACCAGCGTCAAACGGCTCACCGGGACCGGGTCCTCAATGTGATAAATTGTGGTATTGGGCGGATTGTCGAACCACTTCAAAAAAGCGTCCTCCGGCACAGCCTCCCGCACCTGCATGGTGGCCGCAACGATGGGGTGTCCTCCCCACAGCACAGCCAGCCGCAGCGCTCCCATAGGGGTGAGAAAGAAATAGCCCAGCAGCAGGATGCCGCAGATCAGGGCGGTCAGTTTGACCGCCGTTTTCCATGTCCATGCTCTCATGCCGGTCTCCTCCTTTGTAAAGGGCCCTGTTACCCCTCAGGGGTCAGCTCCACCAGCCGGGCCACCAGCTCCTCCATCTTCATGCCCCGGGAGGCTTTCACCAGGATGGTGCTGTCCGGCCGGACGATCTCCGGAAGGATTTTTTTGGCCTCCTCCTTGTCTTTGCAGTAATAGACCTGGGGCACGCCGCTTGTCTTGGCCCCCTGGGCGATGTGCCTGGCCTCGTCCCCCACCGCCACCAGGCAGTGGATGTTCTGCTTGCCCAGGCACTCCCCCACCTCGGTGTGGAGGGCGGGCGAGTAGGGCCCCAGCTCAAACATATCCCCCAGCACGGCGGCCTTATAGCTGCTGTGGCTGTCGGAGAGCACCCGGATGGCCGCCCGCATGGACTGGGGGTTGGCGTTGTAGGTGTCGTCCAGAATGGTGATGTTCTCCCCCCGCTGCACCAGGTTCATGCGCATGCGGGTGGGGACAAAGCGGGAGATCCCCTTCTCGATCTCGCAGGCGGTGAGGCCGAAGTGCTCCCCCACCGCCGCGGCGATGAGGGTGGGGTAGATCATGTGCTCCCCCAGGGCGGGGATCTTCACCTCCCGGTCCATGGCCGGGGTGGTGAGGTGGCAGTGGATGTGACTCACCCCATCCCCGCCGGTGACCTGAGCCCGGTACTCCGCCCCCTCGCTCCTGCCGCAGAAGACGGTCTTTACCGGGGTGTTCCCCCGGAGGGTGACCAGCAGCCCGTCGTCGGCGTTGAGGATGAGCAGGCCGTTCTCCTTCCGGATGTGGGGCAGCAGCTCGCACTTGGCCTTGAAGATGTTCTCCCGGCTGCCCAGCTTCTCAATGTGGGCGTCGCCGATGTTGGTGATGACCCCCACTTCGGGCCGGACGATGTCCCCCAGGTAGTCGATCTCCCCGAACTTGTCCATTCCCATCTCCAGCACCCCCATCTGGTAGGTGCGGTCCAGGCGGAGCAGGGTCAGGGGCAGGCCGATGTTGTTGTTGAAGTTGCCCTCGGTCTTCAGGACCTTGTACTTCACCCCCAGTACGGCGGCGATCATATCCTTGGCGGTGGTCTTGCCCACGCTGCCCGTCACCCCAACGAAGGGGATGGGGAAGCGGTCCTTGTACCAGGCGGCCAGGTCCCGCAGGGCCCGCTGGGTGTCCTTTACCTTAATATAAAAGCGGTCCTCCCGATAGCTCTCCCGCTCCCGCTGGGTGAGGCAGCCCGCCGCTCCCCCCTCCAGGGCGGAGTTGATGTAGGCGTGGCCGTCAAAGCGCTCCCCCACCAGGGGGATGAACAGGGAGCCGGGGTGGATGTTCCGGCTGTCGGTGTCCACATGGGAGACCGTCTGCTCCAGACCGGCCGCCGGGCCGATGAGGGTCCCCCCCACCGCCTCCAGCAGCTCCCGCAGAGTAATGGCTTCCATGGGCCGTTACGCTCCTTCCTTCCGCACCCGGAGGGAGACCTCCACGATGGTCTCGCACAGCGCGGCGTAGTCAATGCCCACCGCCGCCGCCTCCTGGGGCACCAGGCTGGTGGGGGTCATGCCGGGCAGGGTGTTGATCTCCAAAAAGTAGGGGGTGCCGTCCTGGGTGACGATGAAGTCCGCCCGGGCGTACACCGACAGCCCGATGGCCTGGAAGACGGTCTGAGCCGCCTGGCCCACCTTCTCCTCCCACTCCGGGGGGATCTCCGAGGGGCACACCTCTTTGGCGGCGCCGGGCTGGTACTTGTTCTCATAGTCGTAGAAGTCCGCCTGGGGAATGATCTCAATGGAGGGCAGGGCCTTGCCGTCCAGCACGGCCACCTGGATCTCCCGCCCCTTGATGTACTGCTCCAGGACGGTGCGGCCGCCCAGGGCCATGCTCTCCTCCAGGCCGCGGCGCAGGGCCGCCCGGTCGTGGGCGATGGTCACCCCGATGGAGGAGCCGCTGGCGATGGGCTTGACCACCGCGGGCAGAGGGGTCTGCTCCACCAGCTCCTCCAGGTTGTCCGCCGTGACGGTGACCGTCTCCCACCGGGGGGTGGTCACCAGACCGGACACCAGGCGCTTGGTCATGTCCTTGTCCATGGCGATGGCGGAGGCCAGGCAGCCCGCCCCGGTGTAGGGCACGCCCAGCAGGTCCAGGGCGGCCTGGATGCGGCCGTCCTCCCCGCAGGAGCCGTGGAGGGCCAGGAACACCACGTCGGCTCCGGCGCACAGCTCCAGCACCCCGGGGCCGATGGCGGAGGGGCTCTGGTCCTTCCGGCTCCGGCG
This sequence comes from Pseudoflavonifractor sp. An184, assembly GCF_002160305.1. Taxonomy (GTDB): domain Bacteria; phylum Bacillota; class Clostridia; order Oscillospirales; family Oscillospiraceae; genus Lawsonibacter; species Lawsonibacter pullicola. The sequence goes on along the minus strand of NZ_NFKI01000006.1, from coordinate 5,546 downwards.
CACCTCGTTCAGGTCGGGGGCCTGAGGGCTCACCTTTTTAAACTCCTGGGGGACGGGGGCCTCATAGGGGTCCACGGCGGGGTCGCGCCCCTCCATGCCGAAAAACAGGTCCACCAGGGCCGTCCGGTGCCCCTTGGACCGCAGGGCCTCGCACACCATGGCGCCGGAGGACAGGGAGACGTTCCGCTCCGGGCTCAGGCCGCCGGCCAGTACGACAATTTTCATGGTATCAACCACCTTATACCTGATTTGGTTCTTGGGAAATTTGGAATTCCTTCTTCTCACAGTCTACACGCTGACCATGTATTTTATCACATTCCTTTGAAATACTCAAGACAACAGGCGCATTTTGGACCGCCTGCTTTTGGAAGGAGCGCGGGCGTCCAGCTCCCAGACGCAGAAACTACCAGCGGAGCAGAAGTCCGCCCCGCTGGTAGTTGTCCAAAGCAATTTACTTGGTGCCGAAGATCCGGTCGCCGGCGTCCCCCAGACCGGGGACGATGTAGCCGTGGTCGTTGAGCTTCTCGTCCACGCCGGCCACGTAGATGTCCACGTCGGGGTGGGCCTCCCGCACGGCTTTGATGCCCTCGGGGGCGGCCAGGATGTTCATGAGCTTGATGTGCTTGCAGCCGTAGTTCTTCATAAAGTGGATGGCCGCCACGGCGGAGCCGCCGGTGGCCAGCATGGGGTCCAGGACGATCACGTCCCGCTCGGCGATGTCGTTGGGCATCTTGCAGTAGTACTCCACGGGAGCCAGGGTCTCCGGGTCCCGGTACAGGCCGATGTGGCCCACCTTGGCCGAGGGGATCAGGGTGAGGATACCCTCCACCATGCCCAGGCCGGCCCGCAGGATGGGGACGATGGCCAGCTTCTTGCCGGCCAGCACCCGGAAGGTCCCGGTGGCCACGGGGGTCTTGATCTCCACCTCTTCCGTGGGCAGGTCCCGGGTGGCCTCATAGCACTCCAGGGTGGCGATCTCGGAGACGATCTCCCGGAACTCCTTCACGCCGGTGCGCTCGTCCCGGAGGATGCTCAGCTTGTGCTGCAGCAGCGGATGGTCTAACACATGTACTTTGCTGTCATTTTCATACATTGCAATCAAGCCCCTTCTTTGGTTCATTTTCTTGGGTCAGCGGCCCTGCCGCTCCCGTTCCAGCCGTTCCCGCTCCGCCTGAGACAGGCGGTGGTACACCGGGACCAGGTCCTGTCCTTTGACCAGCTCTCCGGCCCGGGCCAGCTCCACCGCTGCCCGGGCCACCCCCCACGCGCTCTGCATGCGCAGGGGCTCGGGGGCCAGCTCCAGCTGGAGCCCGGCCTCTCGAAGGGTATTATAACACAGCTTGGCCCCGTCTCCAACGACAATTTTCCGTTTTTGGATTTTTTTCAGCTCCTCCCCCAGCTCCTCCAGGGAGATGGCACGGTCGGGGGTCAGCCGCTCCAGCTTTTCCCCGCCGGTCTGGAACAGGGCGTTATACACCTGCTTGCGCCGGGCGTCCATGGCGCACACGATGACCGCGTCCTCATAAAAGGCCAGGGGCCAGGCCATGGACTCCAGGGTGGAGCAGGCCGCGCAGTCCTTGTCCGCCCCCCAAGATAACCCCTTGGCGGTGGCCACCCCGATGCGCAGTCCGGTGAAGGACCCCGGCCCCGCCGCCACCGCGATCACGTCCACCTCCTCCAGGGAGGTCCCGCAGTTTTTCAGCAGGTCCCGGGCCATGGGCAGCAGGGTGCGGCTGTGGGTGAGGCCGCTGTTCTGAAAGTTCTGGGCGATGAGCCCATCCTCCCCCCACAGGGCCGCCGAGCAGGCGGTGGCGGAGGATTCTAAGGCTAAAATTTTCATGGTTGTATTCCTTCTTTGTCTTTTTTCAAGGGGGAGCTGCGCCGTCTGCTTTTTATAAGCCTTCCCCCCAGGGGGAATCGTCCCCTTGATAAGGGGAGTCGGCCCCTAAAGGGGAAGGCTCGGGCGGCTGATAGCCGCCCCTACGGCGAACACAGAAGCCGTCCCCCATTTCGCAGGGGCCGGTCCCAGACCGGCCCGCCGTATCTTGGAACGTCGGGAGGGGCGAGCCCCTCCCCTACGGGTTTCAAGGACACTTTTTCTGAATTTGGGTAGGGGAGCCCCTTGGGGCTCCCTCCCAAATACGCACCGGGAGCGTTGGCTCGGCAAAGCCAGGCGCGGAAGGGAAACCGCACTGGCCGCAATTTTGGAACAGTCAGGCCCCAGTGGGCCGGAAGGAGAGGCAGAAAGTCACTCAGATTTTGCGCGCCGGAAATTTTCTGCCGACTCGCAGGTGCGCATCCCCCGTAAACGGGGTCTGGGGAAAGCGGTCCTATGGGCACGAAGTGCCCGTCGGCCGCGTCCCCAGCGGTTCTTTGGTGACTTTCTGGACGGCCAGAAAGTCACTCGCCGCCCGCAGGCGGCGAAACTCCCCCTTGAATCACAGAGAAGAACCTCGCCCCGCAGGGCGAAACCCTTGTGAAACGCCGTCCCGCACAAAATTTCTTTCCAAACTTCCTTTTTAAAGAAGGTCTGGAGCATTGCGGATGGAGATAACCCTCTGCTCATCGCTCTCCCCCCGCCGGATGTCCACCCAGATGGGCTCCTCCTCAAAAGCGCCCTCGGCGTGCTCGCTCCACTCCACGGCGCACACGCCGCCCCGGGCCAGGTAGTCCTCCCAGCCGATGTCAAAGAGCTCCTCCGGGGAGTCCATGCGGTACAAATCGAAGTGGAACAGGGGCAGCCGCCCCCCCTCGTACTCGTTGACAATGGTAAAGGTAGGGCTGGTCACCCGGTCGATGACCCCCAGACCCCGGGCCAGCCCCCGGGTAAAGGCGGTCTTGCCCGCCCCCAGGTCGCCGGTGTAGGCGATTACGTCCCCCGGCCGCAGCCGGGCGGCCAGTCGCTCCCCCAGGGCCTCGGTCTCCTGGGCGCTGTTGGAAATATACTCCATGGGATCTCCCCCGCGTTCACAAAATGTTTTCAGAATCTTTTTGATTATAACACAGATACCCTTCCCCTTTCCACAAAAAAGTGATAAAATATAGGGCCGTATTCCATTTGACCGGAGGTGAACCTGTGAATACCCTGTTCTCCCCCCTTCAGGAGTTCTGGAAAAAAGGGGACAAGCTCCTTCTGCTCCTGTGTCTGCTGGCCAGCGCCTATGGCGTGGCTCTGATCTATTCCGCCACCCGGTACAATGAGAATGACCGGGAGGTGATCATCCAGATCATCGCCATCCTATTGGGGGTGGTGGTCTATATCCTTTGTACCTTTGTGGACTTTCAGCTGTTCGTGGAGAAAAACTGGAAGTGGCTCTTTGTGGGCAGCGTCCTGTTTATCCTGCTGCTGCTCACTCCCTTTGGCAGTAATGTGGGCGGCAACCGGAACTGGTTGGACCTTCCTTTTCTCCCTATCAACATTCAACCCAACGAGATTGATAAGATTCCCTTCATCCTTCTTCTGGCCCTGTTGATTACCAAGATTCAGGATCAGGGCCGGGACATCGGCTCAGTCCTCTCGGTCCTCCAAATCGGCGCTTATACCGTCTTTATGCTGGGGCTCATCGCCGCCGTGTGCGGCGACATGGGCATGTGCGTGGTGTATACCTTTATTTTCGTCACCATGGCATGGAGCGCTGGGGTGAAGCTGCGCTGGTTCGTGCTGGCAATCGGCGCCGTTGTCATTGGCTTTGCGGTACTCTGGATCTTTGTGCTGCCCAACACAGCCGCCTGGGACAGCGTATATTTCATCAAGCGCATCCGGGTACTCTTTGACCACAGCTTTGAGCCCCTGGGGGTGGGCCTCCAGCAGACCCGCTCCCTCCTGGCCATCGGCTCCGGCCAGATCTTCGGCAAGGGCTACCTGCAAGGGAGCATGACCCAGTCCACCACCGGCGCGCTCCCCGCCCGGGACACCGACTTTATTTTCGCCGTGTGCGGCGAGGAGCTGGGCATGGTGGGCTGTCTGGCCCTGCTGCTCCTCCTCTCCCTCATCATCCTCCGGTGCATCTGGGTGGCCCGAAACGCCAACTCCCCCTTCCACGCCTATGTGGCCATGGGGATGGCGGGTATGCTGCTCATTCAGGTGGCGGCCAATGTGGGGATGTGCCTGTTCGTCTTCCCCGTGATGGGCCTCACCCTCCCCTTCTTCAGCTACGGCGGCTCCTCTATCATCACCCTGTACGCCGCCATGGGCATCGTCTCCAGCATCAAGGCCCGGAACCTGCCCAGCTGGCTGCGGGACCGCTCCGGTCAGTGAGGCGAAAAATTTTCAAATTTTTTTCGGAACCAAGAAGGAAATTCCCTTGTTTTTTCGTATATTGTAGTAGAAGGGTTTTTGCCCGTGGGAAAGGAGGTTCTGCCTATGACGCCCCGGGAACACCGGGAGCAGGTGGAGGCGTCCCTCCTGGGCCCCCGCGCCTGTCAGGCCAAAGACAGCCGCGGCCGCCAGCGCCCGGAGGAGGAGTGTTCCATCCGCACCTGCTTCCAGCGGGACATTGACCGCATCGTATACAGCAAGTCCTTCCGGAGGCTGAAGCACAAGACCCAGGTATTCCTCCAGCCGGAGGGGGACCACTACCGCACCCGCATGACCCACACCCTGGAGGTCAACCGCATCGCCCGGACCATCGCCCGGGCCCTCTCCCTGAACGAGGACCTCACCGAGGCCGTCGCCCTGGGCCACGACCTGGGCCACACCCCCTTCGGCCACGCCGGAGAGCGGCTGCTCAACTCCATTATGCCCGGGGGCTTCGCCCACTACCAGCAGTCTTTGCGGGTGGTGGACCGGCTGGAAAAGGAGGGCGAGGGGCTGAACCTCACCTGGGAGGTGCGCAACGGCATCGTCTGCCACACCAAGGGCCGGCAGGCCGCCACCCTGGAGGGCCAGGTGGTCCGCCTGGCTGACCAGATCGCCTACATCAACCACGACATTGAGGACGCCCTCCGGGGCGGGATCATCTACCCCATGGACATCCCCCTGGCCATCTCCAAAATTCTGGGCTTCACCCACGGGGAGCGGATCAACGCCCTGGTGGAGGACGTGATCACCGCCAGCCGGGACCAGGACGCCATCTGCCAGTCCCCGGAGGTGGGCGAGGCCATGGCCGCCCTGCGGGAGTTCATGTTCGAGAGCGTCTACACCAACCCCCTGGCCAAGGGCGAGGAGGGCAAGGCCCAGGAGATGCTCCGGCGGCTGTTCGAGCACTACCAGAAAAACCCGGACGAGCTTCCCCCCGACTTTCAGGAGATCCGCCTGGAGGAGGGTGTGGACCGGGCCGTGTGCGACTACATCGCCGGCATGACCGATCCTTTTGCCATCGAGCAGTTTACGAAGCTGTTTATTCCCATGGCCTGGACCGTCAAATAGGGCCGGCGATGGGGGCCCCATCGCAGATGGGGCGCGCGCAGCGCGTACAAGCGTTTTCGCCGCAGGCGAAAACCTTGGCGTGGGGCGAATTCACTTCGCCCGAGCATTTAAAATCAAAAGGGCTCCCACGGGGCCCGCCCCGTGGGAATCGGCATGACCGATCCTTTTGCCATCGAGC
>NZ_NFKI01000059.1 GCF_002160305.1 Pseudoflavonifractor sp. An184 | reverse complement strand
CTTGTTTGAACTCCCCTGTGTATCTTTTATTTGGTTTCCCTTTTGGCATAAAACAACACCCCATTCGTTAGTAGTATACCATACTGTCTAACAATTGGGGTGCTGTTCAATCCCGCGGTGCGTTTCAGTCTGCTCTCCTCGATAGGAGTCATTTCTCTGCTTTGCGTTACTTCTGTACGTTCTCGCCGAACTGCATCAGGATGGTGGCAGCCTCGGCGCGGGTGATGGTTCCGGTGGGCACGATGGTGCTGGCAGTGCGGCCGTTCATCAGGCCGACCGCATTGGCCCAGCTCACAGCCTCCACAGCCCAGTCGGAGATGCTCGCGTAGTCCGCATAGGAGGACAGCTGCGCGCTTCTCTGGCTGGTCTCATAGCCAGCGTACTGGGCGTAGCGGTACATCATCAGAGCCATCTGCTCACGGGTGATGGGGTCGTTGGCCCCGAACACGCCGTTGCCGTAACCGCCCACAATACCCTCACCAGCGGCCCAAGCCACGGCCTCAGCGTAGTAATCGCTGCCGCTCACATCGGTAAAGGGATTGGCTCCGCCGTTGGGGGAACCGGCCAGCCGCCACAGGATGGTGGCGATCATGCCGCGGGTGGTGCCCACATTGGGGCCGAAGGTGGTGGCGGCGGTGCCGCTCATCAGACCGTTGTCATAGACGTAGACCACAGCGTCATAGAACCAGTCGCCAGCGGATACGTCCACGAAGGGCTCCGCAGCTTCCTCGCCGCCCTCTTCCACGAAGGTGGCCTTCACGGTCACCCGGGAGGCAGGCATCTCGAAGGTGTAGCGGCCGTTGCTGCCGCGGTTCAGATTGATCTTATCCCCGTTGGCCGCGGTCACCGTGAGGGTATCCAGAACGTAGCCCTTGTCGGGGGTTACGGTCAGGGTCACGGTGTCGCCCTTGGCGGCGCGGCTCACATTGGCTTCCACATCGCCGTTGTCACTGTTCTTCACAGTCACGGAGTACCGGGTGGTGCTGCTGGAGCCGGACCCGGAACCGCCGCCGGAGCTTCTCTCATAAGGAGTGATGGTTCCGGTGAGGATGTTGTAGTTGTCGGTGTCCTCAGGGGTGAAGGTCCAGCCGTAGGCGGTGTTGGCCTCCACTACGGTGTCGTCCCCGTCGTCCCAGACAATCGCACCACGAATGGCGATGGTGCCCTTGTTCAGCGCCGCGTCGGCCAGAGTGTGGCCGGAGCCGGTGATGGCGGTGTAGCTGGGCTCGCCGTCGGGGTCCGCCTTGTTGATGGTGACCAGAACGGTGTCCTTCACTGTCTCATAGACGTCCAGGTCGCTGGGCGTGAAGACCACGATCTTGTTGCCGCTGTCCTTCACATTAATCAGCGCCTGATTGGCCAGGAAGGACCAAATGCCCTCCACGCTGGCCGTACCCTTGATCTCGCTGTCCGCGACATCCTTGCCGGTATAGGTGGTAATGATGTCCTCAACAGAAATCACAGGAACATATTTGTCGGTGATCCGAAGCACCATGGTGACGGTCACGTCCTCATAGTTCTGGCTGGCGACGGTGACAGGGACCTCAATGCTCTGCACATCGTCCTCTGTGAGATCCTCGGCCAGCTGGTACACGAAGGTGTCCTCCCGTACGCTGTAAATCGCGTCGCCGCCCACAGCTTCTTCGGTCAAGGCCACCTCCAGATCGCCGGCATTGACCGGCATCAGCCCGGACAGGTCGAAGGTCTTTTCGGCGGTGTCATCAAAGCGCACCGGCAGCGTCCAGTCCTCGATGACCGGAGCGGGCGCCTTGGTGATCACACCGTTCTCCAGGGTGATGGTTCCGTTGGTCAGGGTGTAGTTGGGGGTGTTCAGAGTAATGGTGACGGTGACGGTCTTGCCGGTGCCCGCATTGGGATCGTCAAAGACAGCCTTCGCCTCATAGGCCACTGTGGTTTCTCCGTTCACCAGACCGTCAAAGGTCACACTGACCTCCGCATCGGTGGTGCCGTCAAAGACCTTTTCGACCGCCTCAGCGGCAGCGGTAATGGCCTTGGGGGACACAGTCAGCTTATAGCTCTTTGTGGTAGCGGCGTACTTGCCGTCCACACCGTCGGCGGTGACGGAGATCGTGGTCTCGCCCGCCCCCAGGATAGTCACTTTACCCGTGTTATCCACGGTAGCGACCTCTTTGTTGCTGCTGTCGTAGGTCAATTCCTGGTCACCGTCCGCCGTGGCGTTGGTGGCCGCGTTCTCAAAGGCGTCGCCATAAGTGGCGGTCTGGTCGCCCTCCTTGGCGAAGGAGACCTCCTGACCGGGCAGAGCGCTCACCTTCACGGTGGCGGTGGCGGCGGCCTCCTTATAATTGGCGGTGGCAGGAGCAGTCACAGTGATGGTGGCCGTGCCCTCGCCCACAGGAGTGACCACGCCGGTGCTGCTTACGGTAGCGACCTTTTCGTCGCTGGTGGCATAGGTGTAAGTACGGCTCTCGGTCTCGGGAGCAGTATCGGTCACCTTGACCTGAGCGGTCGCGCCGCCCACATACAGCTCGGGAAGAGCCTCCACGGTGATGGTGCGGTCGGCCTTCTCGATGACAAAGCTCACGGACTTGCTGCCCGTCATGCCGTTCACGGTGGTGGTAGCCGTGAGGGTATAAGAGCCCGCCTCAGTCACGGTGCTGTTCAGGGTCACCGTCTGGGCCGCACCGTTGTCCTTAGACAGGGTGTAGGTGAACGTGGGGGCAGCGCCCGTGCCGGTATAGGTCGCCGGGTTCGCAAAGTAGTTCAGGGCAAACCCCTGGCCGGTATACGCCGCCTCGCTGTTCTTCAGGGTAAAGTTGATGTGGCCCGCCACATCGTTCTTCTCCCATTTAGCCACCAGAGTGGCGTCCTCGGAGAAGATCGTGGTGCTGGCGCTGCCCGGAAGGACCTTCTGGTCATTCCAATACCAGCCCAGGAACGCATACCCATCCCGGATGGGAGTGGGCAGAGGCTTATTGTCGTTCACCAGTCTGCCGTTGGTGTCCGTCTCATAGGTGTCGGAAGCGCCTGCGGGCAGGGTGCCGCCGTTGGGGTCCAGGGTGATGGTGAAGGTGGGCGCCGAGATGCTTCCCTCCACGACCGTCACACCGGGGATACGGTCAGTGCCCTGATTGTTGTCAGAATCGCGCCACGTGATGTAGCCATAGTCGTTGGCAGAACTGTCTGTCCAATAGGCAGAAGCGCCCTCGGTCAGGACTGTAAAGCCCTCTGTGCTGTATTTTTCGTAGGTACTTTTGAGCGGCTTGTCCAACCGCACCCGCACTCCGCCAATGTAGCGGTCAACTAAGGCATCATTCTCCGATTCAACACAGGTTTGGGTTGTACCCGCAATAAAGCTGCCAGCACGGGTAGTCAGGGTGACCGTTTTGTCAGGACCCCAATATCCAGAATCAGGATTGGAGAGATCCTCCAAAATGGCGGCGTTTTCAACCGCTATTACTGATCCCCGACTTCCCACCTCAATAGTCGAATCTGTTGTCATAATCCAGATCGCTGGGTCGTCTCCATTGGCTATAACACTGCCGTTCTCAATAACGATTTCTGCGCCATTGCCATCATATAGGTTGCCCGACGATGCCAAAATACCGCAGCCGCCTTCCACAGTTCCGCCGCCAGTGACAGTCACGCTCGCTGCATTGAGGCTGCTAAGCAAAATGCCATACATACCGCCGCTTACAGTGCCACCTCTTACTGTAATGTCCGGAGCCCCTGCACTAACTGAGATACCACTACCGCCTATCTCACCAGCACCAGAAACCGTACCGGAAACCTCTATCCAACCAATCGACTTCGTACTTACGATGCCAGATTGCCCGCCTTCTACGGTACCGGAGACTTCAATGGAAGTAACGCCGGTGTTGCCGCCTACAGTAACACCGTTTGCCGAGCCGCGTAGGATACCTCTAGAAGTAACCTCCAGAGACATATACTTCACAACGTCGGTATCAAGATAAAGTGCGGTACCATTCTCGCTAATAATGGAACCACTCACTGTAATCTCAGGGCCACCGTACTGGACCATAACCGAGCCATTTATATTCGCCGCTAAATTAATTTTGTCCGCTGCGCTGCCGTCCAAAACCATGGTTCGATTTCCGAGCGAAACGGAACCGCCGATGGTAACAGTACCGCCGCTCTCACGCGCATAAAGTGTCCCTCTGCCTCCATTGTAATCCTCATCAATTTGTTCAATAGTACTCACAATGGGGTTTTTGGTTTCCGCCGCCAGCGCGGACACCGGCAGCAGCGTCAGCACCATGCACAGCGTCATGAGCACTGACAAAACTCGTTTTCTCATATGATTTCCTCCTTATGCTAAGATTCGTCTTTCGGAAGAATAACTCTTTGTATCACCTCCACGCCGCCGCATCCAAGAGGAAATGGAACCCTTCCGCCGTTCTCAATGGGGAGCGGCAGAAAGCATCCGGCCGCTTTCACTCCGGCGCGGCCTCCGGGGATAAAACAGCGCGGGGACCGGCCCGGGCCCACCACCTCCCGCTCCGGCTCCGCGCCGCGATTTTCGCGCCCGGAAGTTACGGTTTCAGTTTATCATAACTTTCTAAAAATACAATATGCTGGCTGCATAGTGTCTAATATCGCGATTTTTTGACGATTTTCGCAACATTATCATAAAAATCAGAGTTCCGCTGCCTTTTCGGCGTCTTTGTCGTACATTTATTCGAATTTTCCGCGCCTTACCATCTGGTCAAGCCCCGCATTTTTTCATTTTCCATTTATTTTTTCTTTGCTTACAGCCGTTTTCTGCTGGAAACCATACTTTTTTACATAGACTTCTCCGCCCCCCCATGGTATAATCAACCCAAAGCAGTTCCGCCGTTAGAAAACGAGGTCTTTTATGTCCCACAAAATTCTCTTTACCGCCTCTACCTTTTCCCACATCGCCAATTTTCACCGCCCCTATCTGGCGCAGTTTGTCCGGCTGGGCTGGGAGGTCCATGTGGCCTGCGGCGGACCGGAGCGGGACATTCCAGAGGCCCAACGGATCATACATATTCCTCTCGAAAAGAGTATGACTTCCCCCAAAAACTGGCAGGCGGTCCGCCTGCTGCGCCGTATGGTCCGGGAGGAGGGCTACGCCCTGGTGAGCTGCCACACCTCCCTGGCCTCGTTTTTCACCCGTCTGGCTGTGATGGGGCTTCGGGAGCGGCCTCTGGTGGCCTGCACCAGCCACGGCTACCTGTTTGACGGCCAGTCCGCTCCGGTCAAGCGCGCCCTGCTGTCCGGGGCCGAGCGGATAACCGCCCCGGTCACGGACCTGCTGATGACCATGAACGACTGGGACGGCCGCTACGCCCGGAAACACCGCCTGGGCCGCAGGACCGTCCAGATCCCCGGCATGGGGGTGGACTTCTCCCGCCTGGACGCCTGTCCGCCGGAGGAGGGGGCCGCCCTGCGGCGGGATCTGGGGCTCGGCCCGGAGCGGTTTCTCTTCCTCTACGCCGCCGAGTTCTCCCCCCGGAAGAGCCAGGCCCACCTGATCCGGGCCCTGTCCCTCCTGCCGGAGGCCGCGGTGCTGGCCCTGCCCGGAGAAGGGGCCCTGCGGGAGGACTGTATCCGCCTCTCGGAGGAGCTGGGCCTGGGTGGCCGGGTCATCTTCCCCGGCCAGGTGTCCGACATGCCCCGGTGGTACGCCGCCGCCGACGGAGCCGTCTCCGCCAGCCGCAGCGAGGGGCTCCCCTTCAACATCATGGAGGCCATGTACGCCGGGCTTCCCATCGCCGCCTCAGCGGTCAAGGGGCACACGGACCTGATCCGCCCCGGAGAAACCGGACTGCTCTTTCCCTACGGCGACTGGATGGCCTGCGGAGAGGCGATGTCCGCCCTGCTCCGGGACCGGACATGGTCCGCCCAGCTGGGCGCCCAGGCCCATGAGGCGGTCCTCTCCTACGGCCTGGACCGGGTCCTGCCCCAGGTCATGGAGCAGTACCAGCGCCTCCTCCCGCTGGAGGAGCGCCAGCCCGCCGCGCTGGGGTAAGAAACTTTTCCGCTTCCCCCGCCCCGGCCTTGCGGTCCCGCTCTTTTTGTGTTAAACTGTCGTTGTTTTGGAAATCTTTCCCCATTTTCCCGCCCCGGCGGGCCCCTGGTATGTCTCTCAGGGCGCGGGGTTACACTAACGCTGAAAACTGGTTTTATCTCACTGGAAAGAGGGTGCTTTTTTGGCAAAGATCCAGCTGTTTGTGTGCTGTCACCAGCCCAGCTTTGTGCCGGAGCACCCTCTTCTCGTTCCCATCCAGGTGGGGGCCGCTCTGGCGGAGGAGCGCTTCCCCGGCTTTTTGCAGGACGACGTGGGAGCGGACAACCTCTCCGCCAAAAACCGCTCCTACTGCGAGCTGACGGCGCAATACTGGGCCTGGAAGCACGCGGAGGCGGATTTTTACGGCTTTTTCCACTACCGGCGCTACCTCTACCCGGAGCCGGAGGCCAGGCTCCCCTACCGGCTGGAGCGGTCCCCCGCTCCGGAGGTCCTGGACCGGCTGGGCTACGGGCGGTTCGGGGAGCTGATCGTCCGGTACGATGTGATCCTCCCCAAGGGGGAGAACATGCATCTCCCGGTGTGGAAGCACTACGCCCAGGCGCCCTTCCACCACGGGGAGGACCTGTCCCTTGTCCGGGACATCCTGCTGGAACGGCACCCGGAGTTTGCCGGGGCGGCGGAGGCGTATCTGAACGGGAGCGTGTGCTATTTCGGCAACCTGTTCATTATGCGCAGAGCAGTTTTCCAAGCCTACTGCGCGTGGCTGTTCCCGCTGCTGGCGGAATTTGACGCCCGGGCGGACACCTCCGGCTACTCCCCCCAGGAGCGGCGGGTGGACGGCTACCTGGCGGAGCGTCTGCTGGGGATCTACGCCGCCCAGCTGCGCCGGGAGGGCGGCGTGCGTATGCTGGAACTGCCCCGGGTGCACTTTCTCTCCCGGGAAGACTACTTCCGGCAGCGGCTGCTGAACGCGGCGCTCCCCCCGGGGAGCCGGCGGCGCAGCGTGGTCAAGGGGCTGAGAGGGGGGCGTGGTTAGATGCCGCAGGTTTCCGTGGTCATCCCGGTCTACAACATCGAGGCCCATCTGCGGCAATGCCTGGACAGCGTGGCGGGGCAGACCCTCTCCGACCTGGAGGTCGTCTGTGTGGACGACGGCTCCACCGACGCTTCTCCGGCCATTTTGGAGGAGTATGCGCAAAAGGACCCCCGCTTCCAGGTGATACGGCAGGCCAACGCCGGTCCCGGCGCGGCCCGCAACCGGGGCATGGAGCGCTCCTCGGGCCGGTATCTCATTTTTCTGGACTCGGACGACTGGTTCGAGCCGGACTTTCTGGAGCGCATGACGGCCCGTGCGGATGAGACCGGCGCGGACGTGACCATCTGCCGCGCGGACGAGTTTGACACCCACAGCGGACAGGTCTACGACGGGAGCTGGATGCTGAAGACCCAGCTGCTCCCCGGGGCGGTGTTCTCCCCCCGGGAGGCCGCCGGGGCGGTGTTCCAGTTCACCTATGGCTGGCCGTGGGACAAGCTGTACCGGCGGGACTATATTTTAAAGGAGAAGTTCCGGTATCCGGACCTGGCGGTGTCTCAGGACCTGGTGTTCGTCTACCCCAGCGTGTTCTGCGCCGGGCGCATCGCCGTTTTGGACCGGGTGCTCATCCACCACCGGGTCAACCGGCTCGCGTCGGTGTCCAACTCCCGTTCAAAAACGCCGGAGGCCTCGTATCAGGCGCTGAAGCTGGTGGAGGCGTGTCTGGAGGAGCGCGGGCTGATGGAGATTTACCGGCAGAGCTTCCTCAACTGGGCCATGGAGTTTCTGGTGTGGCACGTGTGCAGCATCGGAGACCGGGCGGTCCAGCGGCGGTATTTCCGGGTCCTGCGCCAGAGCTGGCTTCCGGAGCAGCACTTTGACCGGTATCCCAAACGTTATTTTACAAACCGGACGGTTTTCGCCAAGTACCGCTTGGCCAAGTATGCGCCGTATCCGGTTTTTTCCGCCATATTGCGGTTCTATAAAGCCATCAAAGGCCGCCGCGCGGCATGAGGCGGCCCCATGAGAAAGGAGTCCTCGTGAGTTTTAAAGATCTACTCAAACGCATTCTTCCGCCCCCGGTCCACGCGTTCAACCGAGAGGTGGCCCGGATTTTGGACGCGGTGGATCAGAGCCGCCGGGAGACCGACGCCCTGCGGGAGCTGATCGCCGCCCAGGGGAACAGCCTGGACCAGCTCCGCCGCCAGCTGGACGCGGAGCGGGCGCGCCGCCTCCAGTGGGAGTCCCAGGCCCGGGACGAGTGGCGGGCGCAGCAGCAGGCCGCCCTGGACAAGGCCCTGGAGGGCCAGGCCAAGACCCTGGCCGCCCTGTCCCAGTCCCTGGAGCAGTCCGCCGCCGGACTGCAAAAGCAGACGGACGCGCTGGCGGAGGCCTTCGCCGCCGGACGGGAGCAGATGGCCACCCGTCAGCAGGCAGATGCCCTGAACAAGCGGGCAGAAATCCTGGCAGACACGGCGGAAAAAGCCCGCAGGCAGGCCGCGGACAGCGCCCGCCACGCCTCCGAGGCGGTGTGGGCCCAGATTTTCAACAACACCATCTCCGAAAGCCTGTGGCTGAAGGACAAGACCTTCTCCCCCGGGCGGTGGGCGGTGGGTTACCCCTATCTGTATGTCATGTACCGGGTGCTCAACGAGACACGGCCCAAGCGCATCCTGGAACTGGGCCTGGGCCAGTCCACCCGCATGATCGCCCAGTATGCCGCCGCCTTCCAGGATGTGGAGCATATTGTGGTGGAACACGACCCGGAGTGGGTGGAGTTCTTCTGCAATGACTTCCCCCTTCCCAAAAATACAAAGGTCGTCATGCTGGAGCGGGAAATGGTCCCTTATAAAGACGCGGAGTCCGTCCGCGTATTCAAAGGTTTCAAGGAAACTTTCCAGGGACAGCAGTTCGATTTTATTTCTGTGGACGCGCCGTTTGGAGGCGATATGAAGCAGTATTCCAGAATTGACGTGCTGAACCTGATTCCCGATGGATTACGTGAGAAGTTCGTCATTATGGTGGATGACTGCAATCGGATCGGGGAAATAAATACTGTTCAGGAAATAGAGCGATTCCTTGCTCAGAGCCAAATTAAGTACCAAATGGGCAGATATTCTGGCGATAAAATCAGCGTTTTATTTTGCCCTGAACGAATGGACTTTTTATGCTCTATGTAACTAATGAAAGTGGAGTGTGTAAAATGACGTATGACAACCCTAGAGTCTCCGTTATCATGCCGTCTTTAAATGTAGCAAACTATATTCGTGAATGCATAGAAAGTGTTATAAAGCAATCTTTAAATGATATTGAGATTATTTGTGTTGATGCTGGCTCTACAGATGGAACATGGGAAATTTTGCAAGAGTATGCTCGGGCGGATAGTCGTATCAGATTAATTCATTCTGATAGAAAAAGTTATGGCTATCAGATGAATCTTGGCTTGGCAGCCGCTAAAGGAAAATATATCGGTATCGTTGAAACTGATGATTACGCTGCTGTCGATATGTTTGAAACATTATATTTAGCAGCAGAATCTCACCAAGCGGACTTTGTCAAATCAAACTATTATTGGTATACAACGAAACCATCAGTCCAAAATAAACCATTTAATAATCTGGCCAAATGTAAAAAAGAGGCTGTCTTTTGTCCGCTTGAGGATAAAACTATTTTTACTGTAACTCCGTCTATTTGGAGTGGTATTTATTCCCGCCAGATGCTTTTTGAAAATAATATCCAGTTTAATGAAACTCCGGGGGCCTCATACCAAGATACATCTTTCCACTTTATGGTTTGTACGGTCTCTAAACGCTGTTATCTGTTGGATCAATACTTCCTCCATTATCGTCGCGATAATGAAAATTCCTCTGTTAATTCTCCGGGAAAAGTCTTTTGTGTTAGCGATGAAATGCACTATTATGAGGAATTTTTATCAAAGAATTCTGAATATAAAGCGTGTATTGAACCGTTTTATATGGCTTTAAAATATGAAAAGTATCGCTGGAATTATGCGCGATTAGCGCCACAATTTCAATGGGAATTTTTGGAATTATTTTACAAAGAATTTCAAGAAGCAAAAAAACATGGACTATTACAACAAGAGCTGTTTCCTCCAACTCATTGGGGCACTTTAACACAAATTCTTGAAAATCCAATTCGTTATTTTCAAAATAGCTGTAAAATTTATTCTACGCGGCCTACTTTATCTACTGTTTTTCCTTTTGAGATACTTCGTACTGCATCTTGTGCAAAACCGAAAGTATCCATTATTATTCCGGTGTATAATTATGCGCAATATGTTGGTGAAACGATTAATAGTTTGACCTCACAATCTCTGCATGACATTGAAATTATATGTGTCAACGATGGTTCTACTGATACAACATTAGATATTTTATTAGATTATGCGTCTAAGGATTCTCGCATTTCGGTAATTAATCAAATCAATAAAGGTCAATCAGCGGCAAGAAATGTAGGTATTTCTGTAGCGCATGGACAATATGTTTATTTCTTGGACAGCGACGATCTATTGGAACATGATGCCTTAGAAAACTTAGTTGATATTGCTGTAGAAAGAAACTTAGATGTACTTTATTTTGATGGAACATCGTTCTTTGAGCCTCCTGAATTAAAGCAGAAGCACCCATATTATCTGACTGCATATGAATATAATGTAGAACTTCCCGATGTGCTTACGGGAAAAGCACTTTTTTGCCGGATGAAAAAGGACAAAAAGTATCGTCCAACTGCGTGCCTAGCCATTTATTCCCGGGACTATTTAAATAAACAAAACCTTCGATTTATTGAAGGAATTTACCATGAAGATAATCCATTTAGCTTTGCATGTATGTTAAACGCGGAGCGAGTAGCGCATATTACTGAAAAATATTTGTTGCGGCGAGTCCATATCAATTCTACAATGACTTCACAAAAGTCATTTTTGCACTTGTATGGATATCTGACTGCTTTTTTAGATATGCAGAAAACAGCGCTCGGCATTTCGTACGATAAAGAAACATATTTTTTTATGAGGAATGAACTCTATTCTATATGTAATCTCATCCGCGGAACATATAGAGATCAAAAAGATAAAAAAATTGCTGTAGGGAAATTAAATGACGTAGAAGAGTTATATCTTAATGAATTTATTCTCATGCGAACAAATCTAAATATTCTTAAAGCTTCTTCTTCGCAAGATAAAGAGGCGGAACTTATCCGGGCCTCATTTTCCTATAAGATCGGGCGCTGTGTAACTTGGTTGCCTCGAAAAATTAGAGGATTGAGCCGCTGTTATGCAGAACATGGTTTGTCATATACTCTGCACCGTATTGTAGACCATTTAGCAGGAAGGGCCAGATAACGATGATTAAGATTTCTGTTATTATACCAGTATACAATGCTGAAAAATATTTGTATCAGTGCTTATCAAGCATTCTAACACAAACCCTTAAAGAAATTGAGATTCTTTGCATTAATGACGGATCCACTGATAATTCTGCGCATATCTTGGAAGAATTTCATGCTAAAGATGCCAGAGTTAAAATTATTACACAAAAGAATTCTGGTTCTGGAGCGGCTAGAAATAATGGATTAACACATGCAGGAGGAGAATATATTGCATTTATGGATGGAGATGACTATTATCCATCACCGTCTTGTTTAGAACGGCTGTATACAAGTGCGGTAGAGCATTCTGCATTAATATGTGGGGGATCATTACAAACAGATATTGGCACATCTATTCGTAGAGGGAAAACACAATTCCCTATGCACATCTTTACTGAAGAAAGATTTGTCCTTTATAGTGAAGTTCAATATGACTATGGATATTATCGATATATTTACAGGAAGGATTTATTAGATCACAATAATATTAGATTTCCTGATTATTTAAGATTTCAAGACCCTCCTTTTTTTGTTAAGGCAATGGTATGTGCCAAAAAATTTTATTGTATACCTGATGATGTTTATACTTATCGTTGGGGACATCAAAATGTTAATTGGAATAAGCGTCGAACGAATGATTTGGTACGTGGCTTGCTAGATAACTTAATAATCTCTTCCAAACATCAGTTAGTTCAATTGCATATCAGATGTATTGAACGACTTAATAAAGATTATTATGAGATCATAGAAAATGGCTTATATGCCTCCAATATTCAATTATTTGAGTTGTTAATAAAATTTAACTGTAATATTAATCATGAATTGATATCTTCGGAGTATGCGGAACCATATATTATAAAGCCATTGAAAAATTTTTATTTAAACAGTTTGAATCAAAAACAGACCGATTCTAATTTGAAATATAAACAACTTTATACAGATGTGGTAAACTCCGTTTCTTTTCGTGTAGGAAGGGCGATTACATTGTTTCCCCGAAAATTGCGTAATGGAATTTTGTGTTTCCAAGAGCATGGCTTTTCTTACACTTGGGATCGTCTTTTGGTGCATCTGCATATAAAGGCTGACCCATATAAGAAGGGATGAAACAGATGAAAATCGCCATTGCCGGCACTGGTTATGTAGGCCTAGCCAACGCGGTCTTGCTCTCCCAGCACAACGAGGTGACCGCGGTAGACCTGGTGCAGGCCAAGGTGGACCAGATCAACGCCAAGAAGTCCCCCCTGGCCGACCCGGAGATCGAGGACTATCTGGCCCACAAGCCCCTCCATCTCACCGCCACCACCGACGGGGACGCGGCCTACCGGGACGCGGACTTTGTGGTGGTCTCCACCCCCACCAACTACGACCCGGTGAAAAACTACTTTGACACCTCCTCGGTGGAATCGGCGGTCCGCCAGGTCATGGCCGTCAACCCCAACGCCGTCATCGTCATCAAGTCCACCGTCCCCGTGGGCTACACCCTGTCTCTGCGGGACAAGCTGTCCTGCAAGCGGCTGCTGTTCTCCCCGGAATTTCTCCGGGAGGGCCGCGCCCTGTACGACAACCTGTATCCCTCCCGCATCATCGTGGGGGCTCCGGAGGGGGACGGGGACATGGCCCGGGCGGCGGAGACCTTCGCCCATCTGCTCGCTCAGGGGGCGGAGAAAAAGGCCGTGCCCGTCCTGCTCCTCCACCCCACCGAGGCCGAGGCGGTGAAGCTCTTTGCCAACACCTACCTGGCCCTCCGGGTGGCCTTCTTCAACGAGCTGGACACCTACGCCGAGCTCCGGAGCCTGAACACCCGCCAGATCATCGAGGGGGTGTGCTACGACCCCCGCATCGGCAACTACTACAACAACCCCTCCTTCGGCTACGGCGGCTACTGCCTGCCCAAGGACACTAAGCAGCTCCGGGCCAACTTCGACCAGGTGCCCAGCAACCTCATCGGCGCCATCGTGGATGCCAACAGCACCCGCAAGGACTTCATTGCCGAGCGCATTCTGGAGAAGGCCGGCTACTACGGCCCTGGCGGCCAGGGCCGGGACGGCACCTCCGGCAACGCCTGCGTGGTGGGGCTCTACCGCCTGACCATGAAGGCCAACTCCGACAACTTCCGCCAGTCCAGCATCCAGGGCGTCATGAAGCGCCTGAAGGCCAAGGGGGTGGAGGTGGTCGTCTACGAGCCCACCCTCCAGGAGGACCGCTTCTTCGGCAGCCGGGTCATCCGGGACTTCGACGAGTTCCAGCGCGTCAGTCAGGTCATCGTGGCCAACCGGTACAGCTCCCAGCTGGAGCCCGTCATGGACAAAGTCTACACCCGCGACCTCTACTTCCGCGATTAGGAGCCCATTTCTATGTTCAATAAACTTCTGCGCCACCAGTTCCTCTTTGAGGAACTGGTCAAGCGCGATTTCAAGAAAAAATACAAGCGCACCGTGCTGGGCATGGCCTGGAGTATCCTATCCCCCCTGCTGATGCTGCTGGTCATGCGCCTGGTGTTCACCCAGTTCTTCGGCCGGGGCATGGAACACTACACCACCTACCTGTTCTGCGGCAACCTGGTGTTCTCTTATTTCAGCGAGTCCACCGGCCAGGGCATGACCTCCCTCATGGGCAACGCGGGCATCTTCACCAAGGTCAACGTGCCCAAGTACCTGTTTTTGTTCTCCAAAAACGTGCAGACCCTCATCAACTTCGGCCTGACCCTGTGCGTCTTCTTCGTGTTCTGCGTGCTGGACGGCATCACGTTCACCTGGAAGTTTATCTGCCTGCTCTACCCCATCTGCTGCCTGGTGCTGTTCAACGTGGGGGTGGGGCTCATTCTCTCCGCCATGTTCGTCTTTTTCCGGGACATCCAGTACCTGTGGAGCGTCTTTACCCAGCTGCTCATGTACATGTCCGCCATTTTCTACACCATTGACAGTTACAGCTACACGGTCCAGTGCCTCTTCCTTCTGAATCCGCTGTACCTGTTCATCCGCTACTTCCGAAAGATCGTCATTGAGGCCACCATCCCCACCATCTGGTTCCACCTGCTCATGCTGGCCGACGTGATTATCGTTTTCGGCATCGGCTGTTGGATGTACAAGAAGTACAACACCCGGTTCCTGTACTACGTCTGACGGAGGATTGTGATGAGTATTTTAGAGGTAAATCACGTGTCCATCCGCTATATGACCGGCGATTTCAAGGAGATCGGTCTGAAGGAATTCTTCATGCGGAAGCTCACCCACAACTATAAGGTCGTGGAGTTCTGGGCCGACCGGGACGTGACCTTCTCCCTGGAAAAGGGAGACATGCTGGGCATCATCGGCACCAATGGGGCGGGCAAATCCACCCTCCTGAAGGTCATCTCCGGCATTATGGAGCCCACCCAGGGCTTCGTCTGCCGGGAGGGCTCCATCGCCGCCCTGCTGGAGCTGGGCAGCGGCTTTGACGGGGATCTGACCGTCCGGGAGAACACCTACCTCCGGGGGGCCATGCTGGGCTACACCCGGAAGTTTATGGACGACACCTACAACCAGATCATCGACTTTGCCGAGCTCCAGGAATTCCAGGACCGGCCCTTCAAACAGCTCTCCTCCGGCATGAAGTCCCGCCTGGCCTTCTCCATCGCCAGCCTGGTGAACCCGGATATCCTCATTCTGGACGAGGTGCTCTCCGTGGGCGACGGCGCCTTCCGAAAAAAAAGCGAGAACAAAATGAAGGAGATCATCCACGGCGGCGCCACCACTATCCTGGTCTCCCACTCCATCGAACAGGTGCGGGAGATGTGCAGCAAGATCCTCTGGCTCCATAAGGGCCGGCAGGTGGCCTTTACCGACCAGGTGGAGGAGGTCTGCCGCCAGTATCAGCAGTTTTTGAACGGGGAGATTCCCCTTCCGGTAGAAAAATCCTAGTGCAAAATCATCCTAGCCCAACGGATTTTGTAGGGCTGGGATAAATTGCACAAACAGATTAAAAAATACCTTTCATTGTGAGGAGAGACGTGGAAAATGATACGCTCAAAAAAACAATCTATAGCAATCGTTGTATTAATTATTCTCCAGGTCCTTGTGATGATTTATTGGGGAATGCAGAAAAACGGATATCATGTTGATGAGATGTATAGTTATGGATTAGCAAATAGTTACTATACTCCCTTTATTCAACAACTGGAAGGATATGGGGAAGAGTGGATAACATCTGAAAGAATAGCAGATTTTTTGGAAGTAACAGAAGATGACCGATTTGCGTATGGTTCCGTCGTTTACAATCAGACGCAGGATGTACACCCGCCGATTTGGTATATTCTCTTTCACACCGTTTGTTCTTTCTCTGTAGGGGTGTTTTCAAAATGGCAAGGTATTATTTTAAACCTAATTTGTTTTGTAGGGATTGATATTATTTTATATTTGCTGACCAAAAGATTGTTGGATCAAAAATGTGCATTGTTGGCTGTATTTATATGGGGCTTCAGTATTGGAGCGATTAATACGGTAACATTTATCCGGATGTATGCACTGCTTTCTGCTTGGGTTATGCTGTTCCTATATGCGCATAGTTTATTATTCAGTGAATCCCAGTTGTCAAAAAATAAACTTTCATATCGAAATTTGGCTTTCCTTATGGTGACCACAATATTGGGAACGTTGACGCAATATTATTTTTTGGTTTTTGCGTTTTTTGTTTGTGGTCTGTGGTGCCTGTATCTGCTTTTGCGTAGAAAGTGGAAAATCTTGATTCAGTACGCCTGTGGAGAACTATTGGCGGTATTAATGAGCGTAGTCATTTATCCTGCATTACTCCGGCATATGTTCGGGGGATATAGGGGAGAAGCGGCGTTTTCTGCTCTGGAAAATAATGACTCTTGTATTGAATATTTGAAAACGTATTTATCTCTCTTCAGCCATTCTGTATGCTGGGGATGTTTGAAGATTTTCGGAATACTTGCAATTATATGGATATTGGTATGGGGATTCCAGCATTTCTATATGAAACTTTCTTTGAAGTATGACTGCACGACTAGAAAATTGAGAATTGTTGGAGAACGCTGTAATCATATAGATTTGCAATGGACACTGCCTAGTTGTGCTCCGTTTCTTTTGGTTCTTGTTCTGAGCAGTTGTGCATTCCTCCTTATGATAGCTCGAATTGCGCCGTATAGGGAGGACCGATATATCATGTTGCTGTTTCCTATTGCAGCAATCTATAGTTCTGCCTTGGCCATGGCGATTTCAAGTAAGATTATTTATAAATGCGGATTTAGTCTTGCGATTATTGTCTGTCTATTATTGACAATGTTTTCTTGGAAAGTTGGCACATATCATTATTTGTATACAGGTGCTTCGGAAAGAACTGAAATTACAGAACAGTATCATTTGTTACCTGTAGTTGCATTGCTCAGCAAAGATTATCGTGGAGCGACATTGGCTAATGAATTAATGGAACATCCGGCAACATTCTTTTGCTTAGAAAGTGATTTATCTCCATTACAAACCCGCTTGCAAGAACAAAACCTTTCAGGCGGATTTTTGCTTTATACCGAATCTGGTGAAGATACGCAAAATCTTGAAAATATTCAGAAATTATTTGCATCGCCTTTGAATTTTGAAAAACTTACGGGATACAGGGGCAATATCTACTTGGTGGAGGGAGCTTGACATGGCGGTAATTTCAATTATTGTCCCATGCTACAACGAGGAAGCATCCCTGCCATTTTTCCTGCCAGAGATCAAAAAGGTAGCGGATCATATGTCCGCAGCTTATAGTGTAAATCTGGATATTTTGTTTATTAATGATGGCTCCAAAGATAACACCCTGGCGGTACTTCGGGATGCTGCCGCGCATGACAGCAGAGTTCGTTATCTCTCTTTTTCCCGCAACTTTGGAAAAGAAGCTGCCATGTATGCGGGTTTTCAAAACTGTGTGGGCGACTACGCGGCGGTGATGGACGCAGATATGCAGGACCCGCCGTCGCTGCTCCCGCAGATGTATGAAATCTTGCAGACTGGAGAATATGACAGTGTAGCGACCCGTCGGGTGACCAGGAAGGGAGAACCCCCAATCCGCAGTTTCTTTGCCCGTAGTTTTTATAAACTCATCAATAAGATTTCAGACGCAGATATTGTGGATGGTGCTCGGGACTTTCGTCTTATGACCCGGCAGATGGTAGATGCCATTCTTTCCCTCTGTGAATATAACCGTTTTTCTAAGGGTATTTTTGGCTGGGTTGGCTTCCGGACCAAGTGGCTCCCGTATGAAAATATTGAGCGGGTTGCCGGGGAATCAAAGTGGTCTTTCTGGAAATTGTTTTTATATTCGCTGGAAGGAATTACCGCCTTTTCTACCGCGCCGCTTGCGATAGCCTCTATCATGGGAGTTATTTTATGTTTTATCGCGTTTTTATTTATTTGTGTGATTTTAGTCAAGACGCTGGCCTTTGGTGACCCTGTTGGCGGCTGGCCAAGCACAATGTGCGTGATTCTTTTTCTTGGGGGAATTCAGCTTTTCTGCATTGGAATTTTGGGACAGTATTTAGCGAAAACATATTTAGAGACAAAGCACCGTCCCATCTATATTATTCAGGAAACGAACGAAATTCTCACGAGGAAAGAGTAAAGAGGTAAGGATAAGTTTATGCCATCATAAAAAGGCTGGCAGGCACTTTCGTGCCTGCCAGCCTTTGTTTCCGGAAAGAGGAATTTCCGCCGAATATTACTTCGCGATATTCTCACAGAAGTTCATGAGGATCTGTGC
>NZ_NFKI01000058.1 GCF_002160305.1 Pseudoflavonifractor sp. An184 | reverse complement strand
CCTGAGCCATGGGGGGGCAGTCCCGCCCCACCAGCGTAAACGCTGGCGGGGACCCCGTTTTTTGATATCCTCGGGCGGAGTAAATCCGCCCTGCGGCGAGATTTTGCCTCCGGCAAAATGCTCGAGCGGCGCAAATGCGCCGGGGCGCTCCCGCGCCCTGAGGACCGCCCCCATAAAAACAGCCGCCCCGGTTGGGGCGGCTGTTTTGTGTTTGGGATCAGCCTTCTTCGGCCAGCGCCTTGGCGGCGGCGATTGCCTTCTCCTGAGCCATGGGGGGGCAGTCCTCATAGCGGACGAAGTGGAAAGTGAAGGACCCGCGGCTCTGGGTCATGGCCCGCAGGTCGATGGCGTAGGAGGTCATCTCCGCCATGGGCACCTCGGCCTCGATGATCTGCTCGCCGCCGGGAGCGGGGTTCATCCCCATCACGCGGCCGCGGCGCTTGTTCAGATCGCCGATCACGTCGCCCATATAGCTGTCGGGCACGGTGACCTTCAGCTCGCCCACCGGCTCCAGCAGCACGGGGTTGGCCTCGGGCATGGCGGCCTTATAGGCCAGTTGGGCGGCGGTCTTGAAGGCGATTTCCGAGGAGTCCACGGGGTGATAGCTTCCATCGTACAGCACGGCCTTCAGGTTGACCACCGGATAGCCGGCCAGCGGTCCGTGGACGCAGGCCTCCCGGAGGCCCTTCTCCACGGCGGGGAAGAAGTTCTTGGGTACGGAGCCGCCGAAGACCTCCTCGGCAAACTCCATCTCCTCCGCGTCGGGGTTGGGCTCGAAGCGGATCCACACGTCGCCGAACTGGCCGGAGCCGCCGGTCTGCTTCTTGTGGCGGCCCTGCTTGGAGACGGTCTTGCGGATCTTCTCCCGGTAGGGTACCCGGGGAGTCTTCAGCTCCGCCTCCACATTGAAGCGGCTCTTCAGTTTGGACACCAGTACATCCACCTGGATATCGCCGGCGGCGTAAATGACCATCTGGTGGGTCTCGGCGTTGTTCTCCACCCGGAAGGAGGGGTCCTCCTCGTTCATCCGGTTCAGGCCCTGGGCCACCTTGTCCTCCTGGCCGCGGGTCTTGGGGGAGATGGCCACCGAGTAGTTGGGCTCGGCGAAGGGGATGGGGGCCAGGGAGATGACCTTTCGGGCGTCGCACAGGGTGTCGCCGGTCTTTACCTTCTCCATCTTGCCGATGGCGCCGATGTCGCCGCAGGAGAGCTCCTTGACCTCCTCGGCCTTCTTGCCCCGCATCTGATACAGCCGGCCCAGCTTCTCGCTGTTGCCGGTGCGGGAATCCACCAGGGTCAGGTCGGGGGTGATGTTGCCGGACAGGACCTTGATGAAGGAGTATTTGCCGTACTGATCGGCCACCGTCTTAAATACGAAGGCGCACGGCACGCCGCCGGGGGCTACGGCAAACTCCTCCTTGGTGCCGTCGGGGGCGGTGCCCTTGCGCATATTGCCCTCGGCGGGGTTGGGGAGCAGGTCCACAATGTGGTCCATGAGCATCAGGGAGCCCATGGTGTTGATGGCGGAGCCGCACAGCACCGGGAACAGGGACAGCTCCCGCACGCCCTGGCGCAGGCCCTGGATCATCTCGACGTAGGTGAAGTCCTCGCCGGAGAAGAACTTGTCCATAAACTCCTCGCTGGTCTCGGCCACCGACTCCTTCAGAGCGTCGTTGAACTCGGTGACCACCTCGTCCTTCCCCTCGGGGAGGTCGATCTCCACCCGCTTGCCGTTCTGCATCTCATAGGCGCGCTTGTTCAGCACGTCGATGATGCCGGTGACCCGCTTGTTGTCGTCCCAGATGGGGACCACCAGGGGGGCGATCTTGTTGCCGAAGCGCTCCCGCAGGGCGTCGAAGGTGGCGTTGTAGTCGGAGTTCTCCTCGTCGGTCTTGGAGATATAGATGAAACGGGGCATATCCCGCTCTTCGCAGTACTTCCACGCCTTCTCCAGGCCCACGCTGATGCCGTCCTTGGCGGAGCAGACGATGATGGCCGCGTCGGCCACGGTGAGGGCCTCCATCACATCGCCGGCAAAGTCAAAAGCGCCGGGGGCGTCCAGAATGTTGATCTTACAGCCCTTGTACTCCAGAGGGGCCACAGAGGTGGAGATGGAAATCTGACGTTTGATCTCCTCCGGATCATAGTCGCACACGGTGTTTCCGTCCGCGGCTTTGCCCATGCGGTCGATGGCGCCGGTCATATAGAGCAGGCTCTCCGTCAGAGCGGTCTTGCCGCTCCCGCTGTGGCCCAGAAGGCAGACATTGCGGATGTTTTGTACAGAATAGCTCATGGTTGCTTCCACTCCTTAAAGTTTAGACGTCGGTGTCACACAGGAGAACGGTGGGCCGCCCGCCCATGGTACAATCTGTTGGTTATTATAACGTAATTTCCCCGTTCTGGCAACTGTTTTTTCGGGCGTATCAACGGTTCGCCGTCGGCTTTCTTTCAAAAAACAGGTTCATTTTTTGGAAAAGTGACTAAAAACAGCTCGTTTGTTCAAGTTAACCAACCTTATGCCAGGCATAAAAAATCCCGCCCGGGTTCGGGCGGGAAGAGAATCATTCAGTTGGCCGGCTCTTCCGGGCTGGATGGAAGGGGCTCCGCCGGAAGGATCACCACCGCGCAGGGCTCGGTCCAGGGCTGCTCCGGCAGCGCTGTCTCCACGCCCTGCTGGATGAGGAGGGCCTGAACGGCCTCCAGCTCCTCCGCCGTCACGGTACACCAGCAGGCGCCGTCCTCCTCCTGATTCCACTCCTCCCGGGCGGGGAGAAGCTCCTCCGCCTCCTGAGGGAGGGCGGACAGCACCAGGGCAGTGCCCTCCCCCCAGGGGTGCGGAACCTGGGCGGACGCGTCCAGGCTGTCCGGCAGCCCGGCGTCCCCTCCCTGATCCGGGGCTGTCTCCTGGGGCTCATCCTCCGGCTCCTGGGTATCCGAGCCGTTCTCCTGTGTCTGGCTGGCCGGGGCGGTCCCCTGAACCTGGGGCTCGGGCTCCCCCTGCGGCTCTTGGATCGTGGCCGGCTCCTGCGCGGGCTGAGCGCCGGAGCTGTCCGCATCGGGCGTATGGGCGTATGCCTCCGGGACCTCCGGACTCTCCTGTCCCAGAACGCTGCGGGTGTCTGCGGCCGGGACCTCCTCAACCTGGGAGGAGACGGCCTCCTCCTGACCGGAGGACAGGGAGGATTCCGCTTTCTCCGGAGCCTCCTCTTCCGGCGCGTCCGCCTGGGCCGGTGCGGGCTGGGCGCCGGCGGGGTCCTCCTCCTGCGCGGGCCCCGCCTCATCCAGAAGGCCGCTGGAGGAGGTATCTTCCTGTCCCTCGCTCTGACTGGCGGCGGAGGGCTCATCCACTACATTCTCACGGCTCCCCAAACCGGCCCCGTGCCAGAGTCCCAGGCAGAGGACCGCACAGGCGGCCAGTCCGGCAAGGTTCCGCCATCCGGCCCGGTTCCAGCGGGAAGCGGGCCGGCGGGCCGGGGCCGCCTCCGCCTGGATCTGCTCCATCACCCGGGCGGACAGCTCCGCCGGAGCGGGGGTCTCACCGATCTCCCGGAGGGCGTCTTCCATTTGAAACAGGACCGCATAGGCCGCCCGGCACTCCGGGCAGGACTCCAGATGCTCCTCCAGCGCCTGCCGCTCCTCCAGGGGCAGCGGGCCGTCCAGGGCCTGACTCATCCGCTCCAGCGCATCTTCGCATGTCAGCATATCGGTGTTCACCCCCCTCTCCTGCTCTTTGTCTGCTTAGACGGAGTTTCTGGGGAAAAGTTCCCCTCCTGGACCAAAAATTTTTTCAAGGCCAGCCGGGCCCGGGCGATGCGGGATTTTACCGTCCCCAGGTCCAGGTCCAATACCGCGCCGATCTCCTGATAGGACATCCCGGACAGCTCCCGCATGACCAGCACCTGCCGGTGGTGGTCGGGCAGGGCCTGGAGGCCCCGCTCCACCGCCCGGCGCAGTTCCCTCCGCTCCAGCTCCTCCTCCGGGGAGCCCCGGGGGTCCGCCGGCTCTGGCAGGGGGGCCTCCTCATCGTCCAGGGAGTGGGGACTCTCCCCCTGCTGCCGCCGCTTCCGCTTCCGGAGAAAGTCGATGCAGGCGTTGCTGGCCAGGCGGTACACCCAGGTGGAGAAGCTGCTGTTCCCCTGGAAGGAGGAGAGGCCCCGCCAGGCGTTGAGAAAGGTCTCCTGGGCCAGGTCCAGGGCGTCCTCCCGGTTTCCGGTCATCCGCAGGCACAGGGTGTACACCCGGTCCTGGCTGTCCAGCATCAGCTGCTCAAAGGCCGCCGTGTCCCCGGCCCTGGCCCGGGACACCAGCTCCCGCTCTGTCTGTGTCATGCCCTGTCCCCCCTTTTTTAATTAGAAATTAGGAATGAGGAATTAGGAGTTGCGAAAGCAGCTCAACCAATTTCTCCGGCCGGCAAATTTCTCATTTCTAATTCCTATCTCCTAATTCCTCTAAAGCCTCCAGATCCTCCCAGGCCAGGGCCCAGGAGGGGGCCCCGTCCACCGGGTCGTGGAAGAAATAGAGTTCCTTAGCCCCCATGCCCCGGTAGAGCTGCTCCGCCCGGCGGTTGCCCTGGACCACAAAAATGACCAGCTCCCGAAACCCGCTCTCCCGGGCCCACCGGGCCGCCCGGGAGATGAGCTTCCTACCCCAGCCGCTCCCCTGGGCCTCAGGGGCCACATGGAGGGAGTCCAGCAGGGCGCTGTTCTCCCGCTCCGGGAAGGGGCGGCAGGCCGCAAGCCCGGCCACGGCCCCGTCCCGCTCCAGGACGAACAGGCCGTTCTCCTTCTGCTCCCGATAGCGGGTCCACTTGTCCCGGCTCTTTTCTGGGGTCATCTCATCCAATACCCAATCCGGGATCAGTCCCCGGTAGGTCCGCTGCCAGCTGTCGGTGTACAGCCGTCCCACCGCCTCCATGTCCGCTTCCCGGGCCGGGCGAATCTCTGTACTCTGCTTCATCCGATCCCCTCCACATAAATTGAGATGTGAGATAGGAGATAGAAGATAGGAGTGACGGAGTCCGGCGGAGCCGGACGATTTCATTGCGCGCTGCGCGCGCTCCATAACTTCTATCTCCTATCTCCTCACTCCTATCTCAGCAAAGGTCCCGCTTGATCCCCTTGGTGACCCGGTACACGTCCTCCAGGGTGGTGATCTTCACGATCTGCTCCTTGTAGTAGCCCGCATGGGGGACCCCTTTCAGGTACCAGGCGTAGTGCCGCCGGGCCTCCAGGCAGGCGATCTTCTCCCCCTTATTGGCGGCGGACAGCTCAAACTGCCGCACCGCCGTGTCGCACCGCTCCGACAGGGGCGGCATGGGCGGGATCTCCCGCCCCTCCAGGGCGGCCCTGCACTGGGCGAACAGCCAGGGGTTGCCGAAGATCCCCCGGCCGATCATGGCGATGTCCGCCCCGGTGTATTTCAGGATGCGGGGGGCGTCCTCCGGCTTGAATACATCCCCGTTGGCCATCACCGGGATGCGTACCGCCTTCTTCACCTCCCGAATCCAGTCCCAGTTGGCGGCGCCGGCGTACATCTGCACCTTGGTGCGGCCGTGGACGGCCACCGCCGCCGCGCCGGCCTCCTCCATGGCCCGGGCAAACTCCACGCAGTTGATGGAGCCCTTGTCCCAGCCCAGGCGGAACTTCACCGTGACGGGACAGCCCGCCCCCCGGACCACCGCCTCCATCACCTTCACCGCCAGGTCGGGATTCCGCATCAGGCCGGAGCCGTCCCCGGAGTTGGCCACCTTGGGCACGGGACAGCCCATGTTGATGTCGATGAAGTCGGCCCCGGACACCTGGTGGGCGATGGCGGCCGCCTCCTGCATGCACACCGGGTCGCTGCCGAAAATCTGGGCGGCGGCGGGGTGCTCCCCATCCCCCAGCTTTAAAAGGGGAATGGACTTCTTGTCCTGGAAACACAGGGCCTTGGAGCTGACCATCTCGGTGCAGGTGAGCCCCGCCCCCTGCTCCCGGCAGATGGTGCGGAAGGCCACGTCGGTGACCCCGGCCATGGGGGCCAGGGCCAGGGGCGTTTTGATTTCGATTCCTCCAATGGATACCATATCAATATAATCCGGCGGAGCGGCCCGCTGGCCGTCCCTCCGCCGTCTCTATCCTTTCTCTGGTCTAAGCCGGTCCATTGTATCACACCCCCACAGCCGTTGACAAGGGCGGCGGCAGACATTAAAATTGAGGTAATGCTGCATGCAAAGAGAGCGAGGAACTTCCATGAATCTGATTCTTCTGCGCGCCCAGCTGCGGGGGCTGTCCGCCTTCCGCTCCCTGCTGGACACCCCTATGCTGAAAGACGCGCTTCAACTGCTGGACGCCGCGGCCCGTCGGGACGGGGAGGGGGCCCTGGCCGCCTATGACCAAATGTTTTACCTTCTGAAGGCGGAGGGGTACTCCGGCCTGGGGACCTGGATGTGGGATACCCTTCGATATACCGAGACCCCCTATGGAGATCTGGCCGGCTCTGGCCGCTCTGACCCGGAGCTGGAGGGGGCCGCCCGCCGGGATGTGGACGCCCTTCTCCAGCTGGCCCGGCTAGGGGCGGAGGACATCCGCGTCGCCCTGAAGCCCATTTTGACGGAGGAGTACGTCTCTGTGCTGGACAACCTCCCCGCCTGGGAGACGGGGGCCCCCTTCACCTTTGAGGAGCTCTCCGCCTTTTACCGGGAGAACGGGGCCGGGCTGTACGCCAAATACCGGGCCTTTCTCTGGGAGGATGGGCAGCTTGTCCCCGTGGCCGACCCGGACTGCCCCCACCCGGTGGAGCTGCTGGGCTATGACCAGCAGCGAAAGCAGGTGCTGGACAACACCCGCCTGCTGGTGGAGGGGAAGCCCTCCAACAACGTGCTCCTCTTCGGCGACGGGGGGACGGGCAAGTCGGCCACGGTGAAGTCCATGCTCTATCTGCCCGGCATGGAGAACCTGCGGCTCATCGAGATCCAGAAGGAGAATCTGGTGGGCATGCCCCGGCTCATCCGCTCCCTGGCCGGGCGGCGGCAGAGCTTTATTCTGTTCATCGACGACCTGGCCTTCGACCAGGACGACAAGACCTACTCCTCCCTGAAAACCATTCTGGAGGGCGGGCTGGAGAAACGGCCCCTGAATGTGGCCATCTACGCCACCTCCAACCGCCGCCACCTGGTGCGGCAGACCTTCTCCGACCGGGCGGGGGACGAGGTGGACGCCTTCGAGACCATCTCGGAAAAAACCGCCCTGGCCGAGCGCTTCGGCCTGCGCATCCCCTACATGACCATGAGCAAATCGGAGTATCTGGCCCTCATCGACCATCTGGCCGGGCTGTACCACGTGGAGATGAACCGGGAGGTCCTCCACGCCAAGGCCATGGAGTGGGAGATCCGCCACGCGGGGCGGACCCCCCGGGTGGCCCGGCAGTTCATCGCAAGTTTAAGTTGACAGGGGAACTCCCTTGTGATAAAATTCAAACAGACCGTCGGTCTGTTTGAAGGAAAGGAGCGCCATGGCCCGAAACAAACACCCGGAACAGACCGTTCAGCTCATTTTGGAGACCGCCGCACGGCTCTTTGCCCAAAAGGGGTATGACGAGACCTCCATGCAGGATATCATGGACGCCACCCACCTGTCCAAGGGGGCCATCTACCACCACTTCTCCTCCAAGCTGGATATTCTGCTCCGCATTGCCGACCAGATCCTCATGGTCAATGAGGACATGCTGGGAAAGATCCGGGACCGGAAGGGGCTCACCGGGGCGGAGAAGCTCCGGGAGCTCTTTCGGACGGCTGTGCTCCAGGACTACCAGCAGCAGCTGCTGGGCATGATGCCCTGTCTGCTGGACAACCCCAAATTCCTGGCTCTGCTGATCCGCTCCGTCTTGGACGACGCCGCCCCCCATTACGTCCAGCCCATTTTGGAGGAGGGGATGGCGGACGGCTCCATTCAGACGGACTCCCCCCGGGAACTGGCTCAGGCCCTGCTGCTGCTCACCGACCTGTGGGCCGCTCCCATTTTACAGCCTGTTCCTCCGGAGGAGGTGCGGAGCCGATGTCTTTTTCTTAATCAGCTCACCCGCCCCTTCGGCTTTACCCTGATGGACGAGGAGCTGATCCGGCAGCTGGAGGGCTACTGGCGCGCATAAGCATAAAACCGCTCTCAGGAGCGGTTTTATCCGGCCCATATACAAACCGTCGGTCGGTCTATATTTAGGAGGTATTCTATGAAGCAGCAAGTTTTTTCCCGCGACTTCACCCTGGTGGTCATCGGGCAGATTATCTCTCTGTTCGGCAACGCCATCCTCCACTTTGCCCTCCCGCTCTACCTGCTGCGGGAGACCGGTTCCTCCGCGCTGTTCGGGGTGGTCACCGCCTGCTCCTTCCTGCCCATGGTGATTCTGTCTCCCATCGGCGGAGCAGTGGCCGACCGGGTCAATAAACGCAGCATGATGGCTGGACTGGACTTTTTTACCGCCGGACTGATCCTGATGTACACACTGATATGGGGGCTCGCCCCCCTGGTGCCTGTAACTGTGGCCTGTCTGATGCTGCTTTATGCTGTCACGGTTGTCAGAAAAGTGAGGCGGCAGCACGCAAGCAGCGGAACTTCTCCTCGCGTTGCGCCGCCTCCCCCCTCCCCGGCATATCAGATAATTTTACTCTGATAAGGAGGAAAATTTTTTGCGAAAATATCCGGTTTTTCAGAATTGACATCATCCGGGCAAAGTGCTAACATAAATCTATCTTAGCTTATGAAACTTGAGGAAAGGAGCCATGCTTTTATGAAGAAGTTTGCGGCGTTCTTTTATGGCTACTTTTACTTTTTCGGCTTCAGTGTTGAAAAGGTAAGAGTGTTTTTTGCTGCAAACAAACGGCTCCCCTCCGTAGCATAAGCGGAGTATAGGAAGGTCAAAGGCCTGCGGTGAACAAACACTTCACCGCAGGCCTTTTTGCTGTGCCCCGCGCAGCAAAAATTGAGATTCGCCATTTTCTCGCCCCTTCGGGGCAACCGAAAATGATACGGAAACCTTCATGAGCCGCGACATGTTCCATGCTCTTGTGCGGACCGGATTGCTCATGAGGGTTTAGGCCATGTTTGAAAAATGTCAATATACCCAAACGGCGGTTCTTTTTCCGCCATACTGCGTTGATTTTCCTTGCAATACACAAAGTATTGCCGCGTCAAATCGCCTTGTCTGGCGAAAAAATCCCTCGCCGTCGGGCACATTTCCAATTTTCAAACAAGGCCTAAGGCCCGGTGAGACGGACAGAAAGGAAGTTTATTATGGTCATCATCGTGAAAGACGGTACAAAAGAAGAACGAATTCGGGATCTGATCCAGTGGATCGAGTCCCAGAACCTGCGCACCCACGTGTCCACCGGGGACTACTCCACCATCATCGGGGTGATCGGGGACACCAGCAAGCTGGACGAGGACCTGATCAGCGGACTGGATATTGTAGAGGGGGTCAAGCGTGTGTCTGAGCCGTTCAAGAGCGCCAACCGGAAGTTCCACCCCCAGGACTCCATCATCGAGGTGGGCGAGGAGAAGCTGAAGGTGGGCCACGGCAACTTCGCCATGATCGCCGGTCCCTGCTCCGTGGAGAGCGAGGAGCAGATCATCTCGGTGGCCAGGAGCGTGAAGGCCGCCGGGGCCACCATGCTCCGGGGGGGCGCCTTCAAGCCCCGCACCTCCCCCTACGACTTCCAGGGCCTGAAGGCCGACGGCATCGAGCTGCTGCTGGAGGCCAAGCGGGAGACCGGCCTGCCCATCGTCACCGAGATCATGAACGCCAACCACCTGCCCCTGTTTGAGGACGTGGACGTGATCCAGGTGGGGGCCCGGAACATGCAGAATTTCGAGCTCTTGAAGGAGCTGGGCAAGACGAGAAAGCCCATCCTCATCAAGCGGGGCCTGGCCAACACCATCAAGGAGCTGCTGATGAGCGCCGAGTACATCATGGCCAGCGGCAACGAGAACGTGATCCTGTGCGAGCGGGGCATCCGCACCTTTGAGACCGCCACCCGGAACACCCTGGACCTGTCCGCCGTGCCGGTGCTCCACGAGCTGACCCACCTGCCCGTCATCGTGGACCCCAGCCACGCCACCGGCGTGGCCCGGTACGTGAAGCCCATGGCCATGGCGGCGGCGGCCTGCGGGGCGGACGGCCTCATCATCGAGGTCCACAACGATCCCCCCCACGCCCTGTGCGACGGGGCCCAGTCCCTGCGGCCCGAACAGTTTGAGGATGTGGCCAAGGCGGTGCGCCGGGTGCGGGCGGCCGCCCTGGCCCAGGACTGACGGCAGAGGAGGTTTTTTCCCATGAAGGTTGGAATCGCGGGCCTGGGGCTCATCGGCGGGTCCCTGGCCAAGGCTTACAATAGAAGCGGGGCGGTGGTGTACGGCTACGACGGAAACCGGGTGGTCCAGGACTTCGCCAAGCTCCAGGGGGTTCTGGAGGGGGACCTGGACGAGAACACGGTAAAAGAGTGCGACCTGCTGCTGGTGGCCCTGTACCCCCAAGTGTCCATTGAGTATTTAAAGCATATCGCCCCCTATATCCCCCCAAACGCCCTGGTCATGGACTGCTGCGGCGTGAAGCGGGAGATCTGTGAGGTGGGTTTCGCCCTGGCAGATGAGTACGGCTTCACCTATGTGGGCGGACACCCCATGGCGGGCACCCAGTACTCGGGCTACGCCAACAGCAAGGCGGACATGTTCCAGGGGGCCCCCATGGTGGTGGTCCCCCGGGAGCGGGACGACATTCTCCTGCTGGACCGGGTGAAAAAGCTGCTCACCCCCGCCGGGTTCAGCCACGTCACCGTCACCACGGCGGAGCACCACGACGAGATGATCGCCTACACCTCCCAGATGTGCCACGTGATTTCCAACGCCTATGTAAAGAGCCCCCGGGCCCAGATGCACAAGGGCTACTCCGCGGGCAGCTATATGGACCTGACGCGGGTGGCCTGGCTCAACGAGCACATGTGGACCGACCTGTTTCTGGAAAACCGGGACTTTCTGCTCCGGGAGCTGGACGAGATGATCGGCCATTTGCAGGAGTACAAGACCGCCCTGGAGCAGGGCAACGGGGACCGGCTGTGCACCCTGCTGGCGGAGGGCCGGATCTGCAAGGAGAAGGTGGACGCGGAATGAACAGAAAGGTTTTGAACGTGGCCCTGCCGGGCCGGGAGTACGACATTGAGATCGAGCGGGGCCTGCTCTCCCGGGCGGGGGAGCGGTGCAGAGCCCTCCTCCCCAAGGCGGTGCGGCTGTATGTGATCACCGACTCCAACGTGGCCCCCCTGTACGGGGACCGGGTGGCGGACAGCCTCACCGGCGCCGGATTCCAGGTGAAGGTGAACGTGGTCCCCGCCGGGGAGGCCTCCAAAAACGCCCGGCAGCTCATCGAGCTGTGGGAGGACATGATGGCCTTCGGCCTCACCCGCACCGACGCGGTGGTGGCCCTGGGAGGCGGGGTCGTGGGAGACCTGGCGGGCTTCGCCGCCGCCTCCATCCTCCGGGGGGTGGACTTTATCCAGATCCCCACCACCCTCCTGGCCCAGGTGGACTCCTCCGTGGGGGGCAAGGTGGCCATTGATTTGAAGGCAGGCAAGAACCTGGCCGGGGCCTTCTGGCAGCCCCGGGGGGTGCTCATCGACCCGGACTGCCTGGACACCCTGCCCGACCGCACCTTCTCCGACGGCATGGCGGAGGTCATCAAATACGGCTGTATCCGGGACGACGACTTCTTCTGGATGCTGGACCGGTGCGGAGGCCGGGCAGGCGTGATGGAGCACATCGAGCAGGTCATCTACACCTGCTGCGACTTGAAGCGGCAGGTGGTCCTCCAGGACGAGCGGGACACGGGAGTGCGCATGACCCTGAACTTCGGCCACACCATCGGCCACGCCTTCGAGCTGGCCGGGCACTACCAGGTCTGGACCCACGGACAGGGGGTGGCCGCCGGTATGAGCTGGGCCGCCCAGCTGGGGGTGGCCCTGGGGGTCACGCCCCCGGAGGTGGTGGGACAGATCCGGACCACCGTGGAGAAATTCGGCCTGCCCATTGACATCCCCTGCCCCTGGGATACCATGGTGGAGGCGGTGGGCCTGGACAAGAAGCGCTCCGGGGACTCCATCACCCTGATCCTCCTCACCCGGCTGGGCCGGGCTGTGCCCCACCGGATGAAAAAGAACGAGCTCCTGGCCCTGCTGGAGCCTATGCTGGGGAGATAGGCCATGGATGTGACGATCATTCCCAATAAACTCCGGGGGACTGTCACTCCACCGTCCAGCAAATCGGTGGCCCACCGGGCGTTAATTGCCGCCGCCCTCAGCGGCGGGTTCAGCACCATCTCCAACCTGGGGGACTCCAAGGACATCCAGGCGACCCGGCGGTGTCTCTCAAATCTGAGCACCTGGATTGAAGACCTGACCCCAGATAAGGTCCGGGTCCACGGGATTGGTCACTCCCTCGTCCAGGCGGGACCTTTCCCGATGCTGGACTGCGGCGAGTCCGGGTCCACCCTGCGCTTTCTCATCCCCGTGGCTCTGCTTGTCCAGGGGGAGGCTCGGTTCACCGGCCAGGGCCGCCTGATGGAGCGGCCCTTGACCCCCTATGAAGCGCTGTTCCAAGAGAAAGGAATTTCCTGGAGTCTGGAAAACGGCGTCCTCACCATCGACAGCGGGCGGGGCTACGACCGTCTGGCTCTGGACCCGGGGAAGTACTGCCTCCCCGGGGACGTGTCCAGCCAGTTCATCACCGGCCTGCTGTTTGTGCTGCCCCTGCTGGACGGGGACAGCGACCTGGTACTCACCAGTCCCCTGGAGTCAAGGGGCTATGTGGACCTGACCCTGGATGTGCTCCGCACCTTCGGCATCCGAGTGGAGGAAAGGGCGGACGCCTTCCATGTCCCCGGTAATCAGCACTATGAGAGCCGGGACTTTACCGTGGAGGCCGACTGGTCCCAGGTCGCCTTCTGGTACGCCGCCAACTTTTTGGGGGGACAGGTGGATATTCAAGGACTGAACATGGAGTCCAAGCAGGGGGACAAGGTCATCGCCCTCCAGTACTGGCAGCTGGCCAAGCCCGGCGACGCAGAGCTGGACGTGTCCCAGTGCCCCGACCTGGTGCCCCCCCTGGCGGCCATGGCCGCCGTGCGGGCCGGGACCACCCGCCTCACCCACGCCGCCCGTCTCAGGATAAAGGAGAGCGACCGGCTCTCCACTGTGGCTGCCGCCCTGCGGGCGATGGGAGCCCAGGTGGAGGAGGGGCCGGACAGCCTGACCATCCACGGCCGGGAGCGGCTGCCCGGGGGCGGGACGGTGGACTGCTGCAATGACCACCGCATCGCCATGATGGCCGCCGTCTCCGCCGCCTTCGCCCAGGCGCCCGTGAAACTGCTGGGCGCGGAGTGCGTCAGAAAATCCTATCCGGAATTTTGGAATCATTTTATACAGCTGGGAGGGAAAGCTCATGGCCTCGTACTTCGGTAAGCACATCCATGTGTCGGTGTTCGGCCAGTCCCACGCCCCGGCCATCGGGGTGACGGTGGACGGCCTGCCCGCCGGGGAGGCGGTGGACCTGGAGGAGCTCCAGCGCTTCCTCCAGCGCCGGGCCCCGGGCCGGGACGCCGCCTCCACCCCCCGGAAAGAGGGGGATGTGCCCCAAATTTTGTGCGGACTGGTGGACGGCGTCACCTGCGGAGCCCCGCTGGCCGCCGTCATCGAGAATACCAACACCCGCTCCAAAGACTACGACGAGCTCCGGGACAAGCCCCGGCCCGCCCACGCCGACTTCACCGCCCAGGTGAAGTACGGCGGCTGCCAGGACGTGCGGGGGGGCGGCCACTTCTCCGGCCGTCTCACCGCCCCCCTGTGCATTGCCGGGGGCGTCGCCCTCCAGATTCTGTCTCGCCGGGGCATCCATATCGGGGCCCACATCCGCTCCATCGCCAACGTGGAGGACCGGCCCTTCCAGCCCCTGGGGGAGCCCCTGGAGGTGCTGGCGGGAGTAAAGCGTGCCCCCTTCCCGGTGCTGGAGGAGCGGGCCGGGGAGCGCATGCGGGCCGCCATCCTCCAGGCCCGGGAGGCCGGGGACTCGGTGGGCGGCGTGGTGGAGTGTATCGCCCAGGGGGCGCCTGCGGGACTGGGGAACCCCATGTTCCAGGGGCTGGAGAGCCAGTTCTCCGCCGCCCTGTTCGCCATCCCCGCCGTGAAGGGGGTGGAGTTCGGCTCCGGCTTCGAGGCCGCCCGTATGCGGGGCTCGGAGCACAACGACCCCTTTGTGATAGAGGACGGGGCCATCCGCACCCGGACCAACCACGCGGGCGGCATTTTAGGGGGCATCTCCAGCGGCATGCCCATCCTGTTCCGGACAGCCTTCAAGCCCACCCCCTCCATCGCCCGGAAGCAGCGCACGGTCCGCCTGTCCACCGGGACAGAGGCGGACCTGCAGATCACCGGCCGCCACGACCCCTGCATCGTCCCCAGAGCGGTGCCGGTGGTGGAGGCGGTGACCGCCCTGGTGCTGCTGGACGCCCTGCTGGACCGGAATGCCGACCAGATTTGAGACTGTCGAAAAAGTGGCGAATGCCACTTTTTGAGTCGGGCCGCAGATTTGAGAAGCGGTTCCATTTTTATAACCATTATAAATATTATACTGTGATAATACCAGGAGGATTGAATCATGAGCGAGGATTTAAAGGAACTGCGGGGGAAAATCGACTCCATCGACGCCCAGCTGGTGGACCTGTTCAAACAGCGCATGGCCGTCTCCAGGGACATCGCCGCCTATAAGAAGGAGCACAGCCTGCCCACCCTGGACGCGGGCCGGGAGCGGGCCCTGCTGGCCAAGGTGGGGGCGCAGGCCGGAGAGGAGCTGGCCGAGTACACCGAGTCGGTGTTCCGCTCCATCCTGGCGGCGGGCCGCTCCTATCAGAACCAGTGCAGCGGGGTCAAGTCCCAGGTGTACGAGACCATCCGCAGGGCCCTGGACACCACTCCGGAGCTGTTTCCCCAGCGGGCGGTAGTGGCCTGCCAGGGCATTGAGGGGGCCTATTCCCAGATCGCCTGCGACAGCATCTTCAAGTCCCCCTCCATCCTGTACTTCAACACCTTTGAACACGTGTTCAAGGCGGTGGAGACCGGCATGTGCCAGTACGGCATCCTGCCCATTGAGAACAGCACCGCCGGCTCGGTGAACGCCATCTACGACCTGATGACCCGCCACAACTTCTCCATCGTCCGCGCCGCCCGGCTGAAGGTGAGCCACAACCTGCTGGCCAAGCACGGCGCCAAGCTGGAGGACATCCGGGAGGTATTCTCCCACGAGCAGGCCATCAACCAGTGCTCCAACTACCTGGCCGGCCTGAAGGGCGTCAAGGTGACGGTGGTGGAGAACACCGCCATGGCCGCCCGCATGGTGGCCCAGTCCGACCGCACCGACGTGGCCGCCCTGTCCTCCCGGTTCTGCGGGGAGGAGTACGGCCTGAACCTGCTCCAGACCAACGTCCAGGACCAGGACAACAACTACACCCGCTTCATCTGCATCTCCAAGAGCCCGGAGATCTACCCCGGGGCGGACCGCACCTCCCTGATGATGACCCTGCCCCACAAGCCCGGCTCTCTGTACAACGTGCTCTCCAAGTTTTACTCCCTGGGCATCAACCTGCGGAAGCTGGAGAGCCGCCCCCTCCCCGACCAGGAGTTTGAGTTCATGTTCTACTTCGACCTGGAGTGCTCCGTCTACGCCCCCGAGATGGAGCGGCTGTTCCGGGATCTGGAGGAGGAGAGCGAGCAGTTCCGCTACCTGGGCACCTACAACGAGGTCATCTGCTGATGGTCCCGGAGCATCTGGAGTTCGGCCTGCTGGGGGAGCACCTGGGCCACAGCTTCTCCCCCGCCATCCACAAGCAGCTGGGCGGCTATGACTACCAGCTGGTGGAGCTCCCCCCGGACCAGGTGGGCCCCTTTCTCCAGGAGGGGAGCTTCCGGGGGCTGAACGTGACCATCCCATACAAAAAGACAGTGATGGCCTACTGCCAAAAACTCTCCCCGGCGGCGGAGCGCATCGGCAGCGTCAACACCATTATGCGGAAAGCGGACGGCTCTCTGTACGGGGACAACACCGACTACGACGGATTCCGCTACCTGCTCCAGTCGGCGGGGGCCCAGGTCCGGGGGAAGAAGGTGCTGGTTCTGGGCTCCGGCGGAGCATCCCTCACAGTGCGGGCGGTGCTGGCGGACCTGGGGGCTGGGGATGTGGTCACCATCTCCCGCCGCGGCCCGGACAACTACGGCAACCTGGACCGCCACCGGGACGCGGAGTATATCGTCAATGCCACCCCGGTGGGGATGTACCCCAACACCGGCATATCTCCGGTGGATTTGGACCAGTTCCCCCGCTGCAAAGGG
This sequence comes from Pseudoflavonifractor sp. An184, assembly GCF_002160305.1. GTDB lineage: Bacteria > Bacillota > Clostridia > Oscillospirales > Oscillospiraceae > Lawsonibacter > Lawsonibacter pullicola. The sequence goes on along the minus strand of NZ_NFKI01000058.1, from coordinate 1,800 downwards.
GTCTTTGACCTGATCTACAACCCCGCCAAGACCCAATTTCTGCTGGACGGCCAGCGGCGGGGCATGCTGTGGGCCAACGGCCTGGGGATGCTGGTGGCCCAGGCCCGGGCGGCGGCGGAGCGCTTTTTGGATGTCCCAATTTCAGAGGAGCGGGTGGCTGAAATTACCGCCGATATGGAAAAGAAAACACACAACCTGCTGCTCATCGGCATGCCCGGCTGCGGCAAGACCACCGTTGGCCGGGAGTTGGCCCGCCGCCTGAACCGTCCCCTGGAGGATGTGGACCGGCGTATCGCCGCGGCGGCCGGACGCCCTATCCCGGAGATCTTCGCCCAGGAGGGTGAGGAGGGCTTCCGAATCAGAGAGCATCTGGCCCTCTGCGCGGTTTCCAAGGAATCCGGACGGGTGATCGCCTGCGGCGGCGGCATCGTCACCAGGAAAGAGAACTGGGACCCCATGCGGCAGAACTCCACCGTCATTTACCTGCGCCGGGACCTGTCTCTGCTCCCCACCAGCGGCCGCCCCATGTCCCAGGCCAATCCGGTTGAAAAACTCTACCGCCAGCGCGCCCCTCTGTACGAACAGCTGGCGGACCTGACGGTGGAGAACCGCGGCACACCGGCAGAGACAGCAAATGAAATTATCAGGAGGCTTGGATTATGAAGCTGCTAGTTTTAAACGGACCAAACCTGAACTTCTTGGGCATTCGGGAACCGGATATTTACGGCAGGCAGGACTTTGCCGCGTTGGAGGAGTTTATCCGAAGCGCGGCTCAGGAATTTCAGGTAGAGGTGGAACTGTTCCAGTCCAATTATGAGGGCGCGCTGGTGGAAAAAATCCAATGGGCCTATGGAAAAATGGATGGGATCGTCATCAATCCGGCCGCCTATACCCACACCAGCGTGGCTATTTTAGATGCTTTGAAGGCGGTGTCCCTCCCCGCCGTGGAGGTCCACCTGTCCGACGTGAACAGCCGTGAGACCTTCCGGCGTATCTCCTACCCCGGAATGGCCTGTGAACGTACCTTCTCCGGGCTGGGATTCGAGGGATACCGCCAGGCAATTCAATATTTGAAAGAGACATATGGAGCATAACCGCGGTTTGTCATCATCTGCCCGGTCTACCAAATCTCTACCAGGTCTACCGCCGGAAAGCCTTGCGCGCCAAGGGGTTCCGGCGGTTTCTTTTTGCTGTTTTCGGGGCCGGTCCGCAAAGTTTCACTTTTAAGAGGGAACCTGCGGCTCTCTCTTTTTACATCCCGCGCGCGTTTTAAATCATGCCGGAGCGCCCGCCATGCGGACAAGTGCTCTTGGCGTCGTGCCGATGGGAAACTTGCCAAGGTTGTTGACGGCGCTGGCAGTGCCAGCCCGCGGGCGCCTCCGCGCCGCATCTATAAAATTGCTCTGTATAGTGAAAAGGGACAGGTCTTAGACCTGTCCCTCGGGCAGTCGAAAAAGTCCAAGGACTTTTCCGACTGCCTGAAAAAATGCCGTTACTTTCCCGCCGCTGCGCGGTGGAAAAGTCCTCGCTGCGCTCGCTGAACGCCTTGCTCTGCAAGGTGTTCAGGGCATTTGATCCCACTCGAGGCGGGCTGCCGCCCCCTCGAGCTCCCCCGCCCCAACTTGAGCGGATTCATCTCAACAGAGGTTTTTTGGCAAGCTGAAGGGACAGGTCTTAGACCTGTCCCTTCAGGCAGTCGAAAAAGTCCAAGGACTTTTCCGACTGCCTGAAAAAATGCCGTTACTTTCCCGCCGCTGCGCGGTGGAAAAGTCCTCGCTGCGCTCGCTGAACGCCTTGCTC
>NZ_NFKI01000057.1 GCF_002160305.1 Pseudoflavonifractor sp. An184 | reverse complement strand
GAGGAGTAATTTTTGCTCCCTTTAAGAAATCCCCGCCCAAAGGCGGGGATTTCTTTTTGCAAAGATGCCGTGCGGCCGCCCGGGGCCCCATCGCAGATGGGGCGCGCCGCAAGGCGCGTACAAGCGTTTTGTCCGAAGGACAAAACCTTGGCGGAAGGGCGGCTTTGCCGCCCTGAGCATTTCAATTAACAGGGTACCCGCGAAAGCGAAGCTTTCGTGGGATTGGCCGCACCGTGGGAAAAGCGTTGTCATCGACATCGAGGAGTAATTCTTACTCTTTGCGGAAATCCCCGCCGTTTGGCGGGGATTTCTTTTGCCTCTTTTGTGTGCGGCCGCCCGGGGCCCCACAAAGGGGACCCAAAGCGGGTCCACCACAGCGGGCCCGCTTTGGGAGAGGAGGAGCAAGGAGGCGTGCGCAGTTTTCGCCGTTAGGCGGAAACGGAGCTTAGCGGAGTTTGCAACGACGATGGAGCGGCGCAAAGGGCCCTCCAAGTATGTAAAATACAGGAGCTGTGCAAACTTTGGATCGCTGCGGATTTAGAGCTTCCATAGAGCAGAAACATTTGCTGGCAAGAAATTTTAAAAACCTAGTTGACAGACTGGGAAAATCTGATATAATATGTCATCGTAAAATTGAATTACCTTATCAAGAGCGGCGGAGGGAACGGCCCGATGAAGCCCGGCAACCTGCGGAGGAAGGAAAACTCTGCAAGGTGCTAAATCCGGCGGCAGTGGATCGAAAGATGAGGGTGCGAAGAATCCAAACGCTCCGCCGCGGCGGGGCGTTTTTTTCGCCTCAACACCAGAGAAAGGAATTATACTATGGCAAAGAGACTGTTTACATCGGAATCCGTCACCGAGGGGCATCCCGACAAAATCTGCGACCAGATCTCCGACGCGGTGCTGGACGCGATCCTGGCTCAGGACCCGGCCGCGCGGGTGGCCTGTGAGACCACAGTGACCACCGGCCTGGTCCATGTGATGGGGGAGATCACCACCAGCTGCTATGTGGATATCCCCAAGATCGCCCGGGATGTGGTGCGGGACATCGGATATGACCGGGCCAAGTTTGGCTTTGACTGCGACACCTGCGCGGTGCTCACCTCTATTGACGAGCAGTCCCCCGACATCGCCATGGGCGTGGACAAGTGCCTGGAGGCCAAGGAGGGGGAACAGGACGACGGCCTGGACAACGGAGCCGGAGACCAGGGCATGATGTTCGGCTACGCCTGCGATGAGACGGAGGAGTATATGCCTCTGCCCATCTCCCTGGCCCACAAGCTGGCCCGCCGCCTGACCCAGGTGCGCAAGGAGGGGCTGGTGAACTATCTGCGTCCCGACGGCAAGACCCAGGTCACCGTGGAGTATGACGAGAACGACAAACCCCTACGCATTGACGCGGTGGTGGTATCCACCCAGCACGGGCCCGAGGTGGAACTGGCCCAGATCCGCCAGGATATGATCGACCTGGTCATCCGTCCCACCATTCCGGCCAGCCTCATGGACAACGACACCAAGATCTACGTGAACCCCACAGGCCGCTTCGTGGTGGGCGGCCCCCAGGGTGACTCCGGCCTCACCGGGCGGAAGATTATTGTGGACACCTATGGCGGCAGCGCCCCCCACGGCGGCGGAGCTTTCTCCGGCAAGGACCCCACCAAGGTGGACCGCTCCGCGGCCTATGCCGCCCGGTGGGTGGCCAAGAACGTGGTGGCCGCTGGCCTGGCCTCCCGCTGCCAGGTGCAGCTGGCCTACGCCATCGGCGTGGCCCAGCCGGTCTCCGTGCGGGTGGACACCTTCGGCACCGGGAAGCTGAGCGACGAGGATCTGTCCGATATGGTCACTGCCGTCTTTGACCTGCGCCCCGCCGCCATCATCCGGGACCTGGACCTGCGCCGGCCCATCTACCGCCAGCTGGCCGCCTACGGCCACTTCGGACGGGACGACCTGGACCTGCCCTGGGAGAAGACCGACCGGGTGGATGCCCTTTTGGCCCGGAGATAAGGGAGAGAACGTGTCCCGGCTGAAGGGCGCGCAAGCGCCCCGCGCCTTTTAACGCGGCAGATATCAATTTGAATCCGTGGAATCCAGCCCGGCGAGGTTTCGCTGGGCTGGAATTTTTATGGGTTCGTTTCATATCATACAATGAAATTTGCTCAATCTTGTGCCGAGAGAGATGCGAATTTGAGACACAATAGACCTTGACGATAAATAATAAGTTTTCTTATAATAATATATGACATAGTAAGAATGCTTATTATTTCAGGAGTGTCTCTATGGAATCACTGCACTATCTGTTGATGAAGACCCATACCATCCTGAACCGGCAAATTTTGAACTGTGCGGGAAAGGTTGGGCTGACGGCCGGACAGCCCAAGGTTTTGGAGTTTCTCTCTCAGCATGGGGAATCAGACCAAAAGACCATCGCCTCCTACTGTGAGATCGAGCCGGCCACGGTGGGCAGCATTCTGCTGCGGATGGAGCGCTCCGGCCTGGTCGTCCGGCGGCAGCACGAGGGAAACCGCCGCTCTCTGTTCGTGTCGCTGACAGAGCAGGGGGAGCAGGCGGCTGCGGCAGTGGCGGAGATTTTCAGAGAGACAGAGACGGCGGCGGTTTCCGGCCTTTCGCCAGAGGAACTGGAACAGCTGAAAGGGCTTCTAGACCGGCTGTGGAGGAGCATGGAGACGCATCGTATGCAGCATGACAGCGGAGAGGAGAAAAGCGAAATTCAATGACAACAAAACGAACCATAGAAGAGTGGGGAAAGCGGTATCTGGTCTTGTGTGTGGGGCTTTGGATCATGTCCCTGGGGGTGGCCTGTTCCATCAAGGGGGCGCTGGGTACGTCGCCTATTTCCAGCCTCCCCTACGCCATGAGCGGCTTCCTGCCCCTGACCGTAGGAACCTGCACCATTATCATGCACGTGGGCTTTATTCTGCTGCAGATTTTGATTCTGCGGCGGCAGTACGACCCCATGCAGCTGATTCAGCTGCCCGTGGCCCTGTTGTTTGGATATCTGACGGATTTTGCGCTGTGGGCAGTGGACTGGATTCAATGTACCGCTTATTGGCAGCAGTGGCTGGTGTGCCTGGTAGGGATCTGCCTGGTGGCTGTGGGAGTCAGCTGCGAGGTAACCGCCGATGTAGCGGTCCTGGCGGGAGAGGGCGTGGTCCTGGCCGTATGTAAGGTGGCGCCGATCCAGTTTTCCGCCATGAAGGTGATCTTTGATGTGACCCTGGTAGTCAGCGCCTGTGTCCTCTCCCTGACGTTTACCGGAGAGATCTCCGGCGTCCGGGAGGGTACCCTGGCCGCGGCCCTCCTGGTGGGGACGCTGACTCGACAGATCCGCCGCCCCATGGGGCAGCTGGAAGCCTGGTTTACCGCGCAAAAGCCGAAGATTGGGGCTGAGTCGCCCCAGATGTGACGGACTTGCATTTATGTAAGTCAAAATGCCCAGGAACAGAGATTGCTCTGTTCCTGGGCATTTCAGATTGTCAAAAACCTATGTAGAGATGAATCCGCTCAAGTTTTGGCGGGGAAGCTCGAGGGGGGCGGCAGCCCGCCTCGAGTGGGATCGAATGCCCTGAATGTCTTGCATGGCAAGGCGTTCAGCGAGCGCAGCGAGGACTTTTCCGCCGCGCAGCGGCGGGAAAGTATTGGTATTTTTTGCGGGGGAAAAGAGGCAGTCACTGATCTGTCAGGGCGGAGCCCCGGTCAAACTGCCGGTAGTAGTCCTTGATGAGGTTCATAAAAGTGCGGGCAGCGGGGGAGAGGAAGCCGTTTTTCTTGTACACCAGGGCCATGGGGCAGGTGAGGGGGGGCTCCCCAACGGTGAAGAAGGAGAGGCGGTCCATGTAGGGGGTGCGGCGGATGCCGCTCTCCTGGAGGAAGGTGAAGCCCATATTCTCGGCCACCAGGTTGATGGCGGTGGTGTTGTTGGTGGTGGTGAGGATGTTCACCGGCTCCACACTCTGGACGCTGAACATGTTGTAGAGCAGCTTGGACAGCCGCCAGTCCTCGGGGAGCATCATCAGCCGCTCCTTCTCCAGACGGCGCAGATCGCCGAAGGGGAGCGGGGCATCACAGGGGCTCTCCAGCCCCCGTACCAGAGGGTGGTCCCGGTGGGTGATGAGCAGGATGCGCTCATGCATCACCAGCTCATAGCTCAGGTCGGTGAGGTCGCTTGGAATGTGCATGAGGCAGAAGTCGGTGACGCTGCTGGCGGCCAGATCCCCCAGCTGGGGCACCGGGGCCTCGTGGAGGACCACCTGTACCTCCGGGTAGAACTGGACAAACCTGGGCAGGATGTCAGGCAGGAGAATGGACCCCCTCCAGGTGGACACCCCGATGTGGAGCTGCGGGGGCTTTTGGGACTGCAGGGTTCTCAGGTCGCTCTCCAGCTGGCGGTCCAGATAGTCCTGCCGCTCCAGATAGGCGTAGAACAGCTCCCCTGCCGGCGTCAGCCGCAGGGGGGTGTGGGAGCGGTCCAGCAGGGTTACCCCCAGATTGGACTCCAGCTTGGCCAGATACTGGCTGAGGTAGGGCTGAGACAGGTAGAGCCGGTCGGCGGCCTTGGAGATGCTGCGCTCCTTGACAATGGCAAGAAAATATTCCGGATTTTTGACAAACATGGGAGAACGCCCCCAAATCGACGAATTTACAGCCATTATCATACCATGAAATGGAGAAAAAGGGAATGGAAAATGAAGATTTCTCCTTGAAAGAGGTGGGTTCAGCGAATTTCCGGGCAGCTTGCAGCAGTTTCCCACCTGTGGTACACTAAGAAAAAATACGGAAGCGGGCCGTGAGGTCAACCGGGACGCGCCGGAGAGCCTGGCCCGGCTGCTGAACGAATCTTTGTGGGAGGAGGATGTGGGATGAGAGAGAACATGAGGGCGGTGGTCTACCGGGAGCAGGGCGTTTTTGCCCTGGAGGAGCGGCCGGTCCCCAAAATTCAGGATCCGACGGACGCTATCGTCCGGGTGACACTGACGTCCATCTGCTCCAGCGATCTGCACATCAAGGGCGGATTTGTGCCCAGAGCGGTGCCGGGGACCATTGTAGGACATGAGTTTGTGGGCGTGGTGGAGGCGGTGGGGGAACAGGTGGCCTCCGTACAGCCGGGGGACCGGGTGGCGGTAAACGTGGAGACCTTCTGCGGCTGCTGCTTCTTCTGCCAGCGGGGCTTTGTGAACAACTGCACCGACCCCAGCGGGGGCTGGGCCCTGGGCTGCCGCATCGACGGGGGACAGGCGGAGTATGTGCGGGTTCCCTACGCGGACAACGGCCTGACTAAAATTCCGGATTCTGTCACCGACCGGCAGGCCCTCTTTACCGGGGACATCCTGTCCACCGGCTATTGGGCGGCCCAGATCAGCCAGATCCAGCCGGGGGACACGGTGCTGGTGCTGGGGGCCGGTCCCACGGGCCTGTGCACCATGATGTGCGCCCGGCTGTACCGGCCCGCCCACATCCTGGCGGTGGAGCCCGACCCGGCCCGCCGGACGCTGGCCCTGGCCCAGGGCTGGGCGGACGAGGCGGTGGAGCCGGGCCCCTGGGCGGCGGAGGTGCTGAAGAGCTGGACCGACGGCCGGGGGGCCGACGTGGTGCTGGAGGCGGCCGGCGGGAGGGATACCTTCCAGACCGCCTGGCAGCTGGCCCGGCCCAATGCCACAGTCACTGTGGCAGCCATGTACGAGGAGCCCCAGGTGCTCCCCCTGCCGGATATGTACGGCAAGAATCTGACATTCAAGACCGGGGGTGTGGACGCCTGCCACTGTGGGGAGATTTTGGAGCTCATCGCGGCGGGGAAGCTGAACGCCGAGCCCCTGATTACCCACACCTATCCCCTGGAGCGGGTGATGGAGGCCTACGACCTGTTTGAACAGAAGGGGGACGGTGTATTGAAAATTGCCGTTCAGCCGTAAGAAAAAGCCCGGCGGGGCGCGTCCTTAGAAGGCGCGTTCCGCCGGTTTTGCATGCAGGTATTAAAACTGCCCCAGATCCCGCACCACCGCGGAGGCCAGCACCAGCCCGGCGGCGGCGGGGACGAAGGAGATGGAGCCGGGGGTGTCCCGCCGGGCGGAGGTGCCGGGACGGGTCTCGCTCCCTGCCGGGGCCTCCGCCTGGGCGGGGCGGATGGGGGAGCGGGGCTCCTCGGTGGAGTAGACCACCTTCAGGTGCTGAATGCCCCGCCTGCGCAGTTCCTTGCGCATCACCCGGGCCAGGGGACAGCCCTGGGTCTTGCTCAGGTCGGTGACCACAAAGGCGGCGGGGTCCAGCTTGTTGCCGGAGCCCATGGCGCTGATGATGGGGATGTTCAGGGCGGTGCACCGGACGGCCAGCTCCAGCTTGGCGGCCACGGTGTCGATGGCGTCCACCACATAGTCGTACTGGGTGAGATCCACTGTGTCCGCATTTTCCGGCAGATAGAACATCCGAATGGCCTCCACATGACAGGCGGGATTGATGTCTTGGACCCGCTCTTTCAGCACCTCCCCCTTGGGGCGGCCGAGGGTGGAGTGGAGAGCGGCCAGCTGCCGGTTTAAATTGCTCTCGGACACGGTGTCGTCGTCGTACAGGTGCAGGGTGCCGATTCCGGCCCGGGCCAGGGCCTCCACGCAGAAGCCGCCCACGCCGCCCACGCCGAAGACGGCCACCTTGGCGGCGGCCAGACGGGACAGCGGCTCATCTCCAATGAGCATGCGGGTGCGGATGAATGGATCAGACATAGGGAAATCCTCCTTGTGCTGCGTTCAGATGGTCCCAGAATAGCACAGCTTGTCCCGCGCCGTCAAGCGGCGCCGGCGGCTGTGAGTCCCACGCTGGAGTGGGATTCGTCTCTTTCACGAAAAAATCGCTGCGTCATTCTATGCGATTTTGGAATGAAATGGGAAAAATAATTGATTACAACAAAAATATAATAAAAGTGGAGAATATTTAACTATAATAATTGATTTTTGCATATAGGCAAAAAAACGAAAATATTGCACAAAACGGCCCGGGGGAGGGATAAAAAGAACTGTCAGAGTGTCCATTGACGGATCGGGGGGAGATGGAGTAGGATAGATTCGAAAGAAAGGAGTGAGCGTATATGATGGATGCGATCACCGTTTTGGGTATGCTGGCTGTGGTGTGCGGCATGCTGTGGGCCTTCCAGTCCGAGAAGCTGCGTCTGGGCCGCCGCGAGGGCTGATCCCAAGATAAGAAAGACAGGCCGGAGGTTCCTGCGGGAGCGGTTCCGGCCTTGCTTTTTGTGTTTCGAATGACGAAGGAAGCGGACCATATTTTGGTCCGCTTCCTTTTTGCATCTGGAGACAATTACTTGGGCATGTCCCAGGCCCTGTGGTCGGTGTGGAGGAGCTCCTCGGAGCGGTGGCTGAGGGGCTCGCCCAGAAACTCCCGGTACAGCTGTTGGACCTCCGGATTCTCGTGGGAGAAGCGCAGCTTGCAGGCGCGGTCGATGTCATACAGCCGCTCTCCCCGCACGCCGTAGAGTTCCTCGTCCTCCACGGACACCGGCTGGCCTCCGCCCCCCACGCAGCCGCCGGGGCAGGCCATGACCTCCACAAAGTCGTACTTGGACCGGCCCGCCTTCAGATCCTGGATCAGCTTCCGCGCATTGCCCAGGCCGCTGACCACCGCGCAGCGGATTTTACTTCCGCCCAACTCATACTCCGCCTCCCGCAGGCCGGGGCCGGTGCGGACGGCGGCGAAGGCGTCCGGGTCCGGGTTCTCCCCGTTTACCAGGTAGGCGGCGGTGCGCAGGGCGGCCTCCATCACGCCGCCGGTGGCCCCAAAGATGGCACCCGCCCCGGTGTAGGCGCCCAGGGGGCTGTCCAGCTCCTCCTCGGGCAGCTCCATGGGATTCAATTTGTCCGCCCGGATCATCCGCACGAACTCCCGGGTGGTGAGCACCAGGTCCACGTCGGGCCCGGTTTCCGTGCGCATGGTGGGCAGCTCGCACTCCGCCTTCTTGGCCACACAGGGCATGATGGACACGCAGAAGATCTTCTCCGGAGCCACCCCCAGCTTCTGGGCAAACCAGCTCTTGGTGACGCTGCCGAACATCTGCTGGGGGGACTTGGCGGTGGACAGCTGTCCGGTGAGCTCCGGGTACTGGCTCTTCAAAAACCGCACCCAGCCGGGGCAGCAGCTGGTGAACATGGGCCAGCGCTCCAGGCCGCCCACCTTCAGGCGGCGGAGGAACTCGCTGCCCTCCTCCATGATGGTCAGGTCGGCGGAGAAGTTGGTGTCGAACACATAGTCAAAGCCCAGCCGGCGCAGGACGGCGGCCATGCGCTCTATGGTGGCCTGCTCCCGGGGCATGTCGAAGTACTCCCCCCAGGCGGTGCGCACCGCGGGGGCCACCTGGACCACCGTGATCTTGTCCGGGTCGGCCAGGGCGTCAAAGGCCCTCTGGGTGTCGTCCCGCTCCCGCAGGCCGCCCACGGGGCAGTGGGTGATGCACTGGCCGCACAGGGCGCAGTCCGAATCCTTGATGACCCGGTTGCCCGACACGTCGATGGTGGTCCGCCCGCCGGTGCCCGCCAGGTCCCAGATGCCCAAGGTCTGGATCTTTTCGCACACCTGGATGCACCGCATGCACTTGATGCACTTGTTGTAGTCGTGGTACAGAGGGAAGGTGGTGGTCCAGGCCTTCCGCAGGCCCTGGGGCAGCTGGGTCTCGTATGGCAGGGTGAGAATGCCCAGGTCGTTGGCCACGCTCTGCAGGTGGCAGCTGCCGCTGCGCACACAGGTAGCGCACTTGCAGTCGTGCTGGGAGAGGATCAGCTCCACATTGGTGCGGCGGGTGGCACGGGCCCGGGGGGAGTTGGTGTGGACCACCATACCCTCCCGCACCGGGGTGTTGCAGGCGGTGACCATGGCCCGTTCCCCCTCCACCTCCACGCAGCACACCCGGCAGGCGGCGATCTCATTGAGCCCTTTCAGATAGCACAGGTGGGGGATGTGGATATCCGCCTGGGCGGCGGCCTCCAGGATGGTGGTGCCCTTCTCCACCTGGAGCACCTGTCCGTTGATGGTCAAGGTTACCATTCTGTATTCCTCCCTCCCTTAAAGCTGCCGAAGCCGAAGTGGTCGCACCGCAGACAGCGGCTTGCCTCCTGGTGGGCCTCCTCGCCGGTCATACCCTCCTTCACCAGGGAGAAGTCCCCGGCGTAGCACTCCAGCGTCCGGCTGTGCAGGTTTACCCGGCCGCAGGGGGGCATGCTGGTGAGATGGGCCGGGGGGACCTCCACATCGGTGCGGATCTTGTGGTTGAAGCCCAGAAAGCTGTCGATGTTGGCGGCGGCCACCTTGCCGGCGGCCACCGCCCGGATGACAGTGGCGGGGCCGGACACCGCGTCGCCCCCGGCGAACACATTGTCCACCCCGGGGACCGCGCTGGTGAGGTCGGCCTGAATGGCCCCCCGCTTGGTGGATACCCCGATGGCTTCAAAGGGCTTGGCCTCAATGGCCTGGCCGATGGCCACGATCACATAGTCACAGGGGATGCGGAACTCCTTTGCCTGGGCGTTCCCGGGGGCGGGCCGCCCGTCCCGGCCGTAGCGGCCGATGAGCTGGGGCCGGGTCCACAGGGCGGCCACCTTGCCCTTCTCGTCCGCCTCAATGCGGGCGGGGGCCTGAAGGGGCAGAATCTGGCACCCCTCCGCCATAGCCTCCTCAATCTCTTCTGCCAGGGCGGTCATGTCCTCCACCCGGCGGCGGTAGACGCAGGTGACCTGCTCCGCCCCCAGGCGCAGGGCGGTGCGGGCGGCGTCCATGGATACGTTGCCGCCGCCGATAACGCACACCCGCCTGCCGGTGAAGTCGGGGGAGCTTCCTTCGCCCACCCCCCGGAGGAGCTCCACGGCGCTGATGACGTTGGCGCTGTCCTCCCCCTCCAGGCCCAGCTTCTTGTCCGTGTGGGCCCCGATGGCGATATACACCGCGTCAAAGCTGTTCTGGATGTTCTCCATGGGCAGGTCCTTCCCGATGGAGACCCCCGTCCGCACGGAGATGCCGGCGGACAGGATGTGGGCAATGTCCCGGTCCAGGATGTCCTGGGGCAGGCGGTAGTCGGGGATGCCGTAGCGGAGCATGCCCCCCAGCTTGGGGCGCTGTTCATAGACGGTGACCTTGTGGCCCATGAGGGACAGATAGTAGGCCGCCGTCAGGCCCCCCGGCCCGCCGCCGATGACGGCCACCGTCTTGCCCGTGTCCTCCGCCCGCTCCGGGGCGGGCATATCGCCCGCATGATCCACCGCGTACCGCTTCAGGCCGCAGATGTTCACCGAGTCGTCCACCATCCGCCGGCGGCACTGGCCCTCGCAGGGGTGCTCGCACACATAGGCGCAGGCGGCGGGGAAGGGGTTGTCCTTTCGGATGAGGCGTACCGCGTCCTCGTACCGCCCCAGCCGGATGAGGGAGATGTACCCGGGGATGTCCACATGGGCCGGGCAGGTGGAGACGCAGGGCACCGGGTGGCTCAGGCCGCTGATGCACCGGCCGTGGAGCACGTGCTCCTCGTAGTCCTCCCGGAAGCCCCGCACCCCCCGGAGCACCATGTGGGCCGCCTCATAGCCGATGGCGCAGTCGGCGGAGTCGGCGATCACCTGGGCGGTGCGCTCGATGAGGTCGATGGTCTCCATGGTGGCGGTACGGTCCAGCACCTGCTCGATGAGCACCGCCAGCTGGCCCAGGCCCACCCGGCAGGGCACGCACTTGCCGCAGGTCTGGGCGTGGCACAGCCGCAGGAAGTTCAGGGACATGTCCACCGGACAAAGCCCCGGCTGGCTGGCGCTGATACGCCGGCCCATGTCCCGGTACAGATCGTTCAGTACCGTTTGGGCCCGGTCGGGGATCTCAATGGATAGACGGCTCAATGGTTTTCCCTCCTCGTTTATCGTAATGTAGCGGTTGTCAGTTCCTACAAAAAACGGATCGAAATTTGCCCCTGCTTTGATTTCTATGATACCGCCGGAGGATTCCACCGTCAACCTCTTTTTCCAAAAGGACCGGGCCGGAGTTTTCTCCCTCCGGGCAGGAAAAAAATTCTGCGCCGCGCATGGAGTGCGCGGCGCAGAAGATTTTCAGGCATTGTTTCCGAAATAGGCCACCAGCAGGTCTACGCACGCCCCATAGGAGCGGATGCCCAGCTCCTGATCGTTGCCTTTCAGAAAGGAGTCGTACACCTGCTCCGCCGTCTCCTCCACGGGGGAGGACAGCTCCGCCCAGTAGGCGTTGTTGGCGTTCCAGTCGTTGGCCATCTCCTGGGTAAAATACTGCTGGACAATGGCGTTCCAGGCGTCCCGGTCCACGAGAGCCAGGGCGTTGCACAGCTGAACCAGGCCGAACAGGTACCCGGAGTATTGAAAGACCGGGTCCCCGCTGGTGACGGCGGCGGCGATGCCCACAAAGTTGGCCTCCTGCTCCGAGGCCACCATCCGCTGATGGGCCATCTCGTGGGCCACAGTGGCGGGGATCATGCAGGCCGGGGCGTCGATGTTCACGTTGGCCTCTCCGGTGAAGGGGAAATACACCCCGGTAAAGCCCAGAATACTCTGGAGCCGGGAGAAAAAGAGGGGCTTTACCCGCACAGAGGGCTCCAGCTCCAGAAAGGGAAACTCCTGGACCAGGTTCTCATAGACGGCGGGGCCCCGGTCAAAGACCTCCTCCAGGGACTCGGCAAACAGGCCGTCCCCGTCCCGCTCCACCTGGGTGGAGAACTCCGCCGCCCGCTGGGCAAACAGGGCGGTCACCTGGGCCAGGGTCTCCACCGAGTAGGGCTCTGCTTTGAGTCCGCTCCTCTCCTGAAAGCTGGAGGCGTAGTAGGCGGCGTTCCACATCCAGCTCACCGCCGCCCACAGCCACAGCAGGGCGGAGGCAAAGGCCAGCAGGCGGCGCAGAAAGCGCCGGCCCGCCCGCTCCCGGACCAGCAGGACCACGGCCCGGATGAGCCAGGCGGCGCTTCCCGCTAAAAGCAGGGCGGTGAGCACCTCCGCCACAGAAAACCAGGGGAGCAGGGACCACACCCGCCCTAGGAACTGCTCCGCCGGGGCCATGAAGCCGGATACCCAGCCGTCCATCAGGGCTTTTTGACCCTTGAGGCACTCAAAGAGCAGGACCAGCAGAGCGGGCAGGATCAGCATGACGGGCAAAAGAATTTTTGGGGGAGAAAATCGGCGCATTTGGGACTCCTTTCCGGAAAAACTGCGTGGGTCAGAGGCGGACCGGGCTTGTGGTCCACTCCCGGCCGGGGGTGGGGACGGCCTCCAGGCACAGGTCGTACAGGTCGGTGCACCGGGCCTCCAGGTCAAAGAGCCGCCGCCCCGGGCCGTCCAGGCTGCGGGCGTGGGCGGGTTTGGTGAGGATGGGCAGATGGGCCCGCTCCTTCATCCCCTTCAAAACGGCCTGCCCCCGGCCGTTAAAGCCCAGCACCCGGAGATAGGGGGGCTGGGCCGGCCGGTCCTCGCGGGTGAGACCCAGCCAGGTCCACACCAGCAGCCGCCGCATGCGGGCCTGGGTCCAGTGCTTGGGCTTGGCCAGGGCGATAAATTCCCCCAGGGTGCGGCACTGCGCTCCTGCCCGCTCCAGCCGGGGCGGCAGGCCCTCTCCTGCGCCGCTGTCCGGGATATTGGCCCAGTCCTCCGCCGTCATGGTGCGCAGGCGGGCCAGCAGGCCCCGCTCCGCCCGCTCCAGGCTGGGGCCGCTCCAGCCGGCCCGCAGCACTTCCAGCCCGTTTTTGGGGAGGTAAGGCGCCAGAGCCGCCCAGTCCTCTCCCTCCAGAAAGGCGCGCAGCTGGGTGGCGGAGCAGAACCGGGGCCGCTCTGTCCCCCGCATCAGGCTGTCGTGGGGGGCGCCCTCCCGGCGGATGGTCATGGGCCGGATGTCATGGTACAGCCTGTCCAGGGCCCGGATGTACTCCACCCCCAGGTTGTTGTTGGGAGTGGACAGAAGCTCGGCCAGCTCCGGTCCCAGCAGCCCCTCTACCGCCCTCTGCCGGGCGGCGGCGAAGGGGGTTCCCCCCTCTGCAAGGCGGCGCAGGCCGGCCTCGTACTCCGGGCTGTTGAGACAGCTGGCGGCGCGCCGGAGCTTGTCCGCGTCCCCGCACTCGCTGCCAAAGGAGAGCACGTCCACCACCTGGGCGGCGGCCAGCAGCCCCACCGCCCCCCGGGCGAAGGTCTCCGCCGAGGACACGGCCCACACCGTGGGCAGCTCCAGCACCAGGTCCGCGCCCCCCAGCAGGGCCAGCCTGGTCCGGGTCCACTTGTCCGCAATGGCGGGCCGCCCGCCCTGCACCCAGTGGCCGCTCATCACCGCTGCAACGGCGCAGTCCTCCCCCAGCTGTGCCCGGGTGCAGGCGATTTGATAGGCGTGTCCCGTATGAAAGGGGTTGTACTCCGCCACGATGCCGGCGATTTTCATAGTGTGCCTCCCTGTCTGTGGAAACGGATTTGGAAAAAGAGTTTCTTTTTTTTCGGGGAAAAAAGAAATTTTTTCCCCGAAAGTGGTTGTCCTGGCGGTGGAAAAGCGTTACAATAAATTGAACCGCGGCGTTGGACTGTCTCTTTAGTTTACTACATTCCAAACGTCAAAGACAAGCCCGGCAGTTGTAATTTTGGAAAAGGAGATTGATTCCCATGAACATTCTTGTCATCAACGCAGGCAGCTCTTCCCTGAAATACCAGCTCCTCAACCCCGACACCCAGGAGGTGCTGGCAAAGGGTCTGTGCGAGCGCATCGGCATCGACGGCAAGTTCACCTATAAGCCCGCCGGCAAGGACCCCATCAAGGACGCCGACGTGGCTATGCCCACCCACTCTGAGGCCATTCAGACCGTGCTCCACGCCCTGGTGGACGAGAAGAACGGCGTCATCAGCTCCATGAAGGAGATCGACGCGGTGGGCCACCGGGTGGTCCACGGCGGCGAGAAGTTCGCCCAGTCTGTCCTGATCACCGACGAGGTGATGGCCGCCATCGAGGAGTGCAATCCTCTGGCCCCCCTGCACAACCCCGCCAACATCATCGGCATCAAGGCCTGCCAGGAGCTGATGCCCGGCACCCCCATGGTGGCCGTGTTCGACACCGCCTTCCACCAGACCATGCCCCCCGTGGCCTACACCTACGCCCTGCCCTATGAGTACTATGAGCAGGACAAGGTCCGCCGCTACGGTTTCCACGGCACCAGCCACAAGTACGTGTCCCAGCGGGCCGCCGCCATGCTGGGCAAGCCCATTGAGGAGCTGAAGCTGATCTCCTGCCACCTGGGCAACGGCTCCTCCATCACCGCCATTGACGGGGGCAAGAGCGTGGACACCTCCATGGGCTTCACCCCTCTGGCCGGCCTGCCCATGGGCACCCGCTCCGGCGACCTGGACGCGGGCATCCTGGAGTACCTGATGCACAAGCACGGCTACAACATTGACGAGATGCTGAACGTGCTGAACAAGAAGTCCGGCGTGCTGGGCGTCTCCGGCGTCTCCTCCGACTTCCGCGATCTGGAGGCCGCCGCTCCCCAGGGCAACCAGCGGGCTCAGCTGGCGCTGGACGTCTTTGATTACAGCGTGAAGAAGTTCATCGGCTCCTATGCCGCCGCCATGGGCGGGGTGGACGCCATCATCTTCACCGCCGGCGTGGGCGAGAACGGCCCCGACACCCGGGCCAACGTGGTCTCCGGCCTGGAGTTCATGGGCGTGAAGATCGACCCCGAGAAGAACAACACCCGGGGCAAGGAAGTGGACGTGGCCACCGACGACTCCAAGGTGCGGATTCTGGTCATCCCCACCAACGAGGAGCTGATGATCGCCATGGACACCGCGGCGATCACCCGCGGCTGATTTCCAACGCAGCAGCCCTCCCGGCGCACAGTGCGCCGGGAGGGCTTTCTTTGTTGGTGGGGATGACCAGAGAATTGCCGCGGCGCGGCAATTCGCGCAGGGCGAATTCACTTCGCCCGAGCATAAAAAGGACCGGGGTCCCCGGCGGGCCTTGGCCCGCTGGGGAGCATCCCCACCAACGAGGAGCTGATGATCGCCATGGACACCGCCGCCATTGCCCACGGCTGATTTCCGGCATTGTGGTCCTCCCGGTGCGCTGCACCGGGAGGATTTTTATAAAAATGAGACCGAAGCAGCTGTGCTGCCTCGGCCTCATTTTAATCAATTCGTATTCAGGAAAGAGATGTGGTCATCCCTTCCAAAACGGTCGTTTGTCCAACCATTTTGACCACAAGCTGCTCGCCCAATCTCTTTCTCAAAAAATTCTAAATTAGTTCTAAATCAAGCCAAAACCCGGGCTAAAACAAAAAATAAATAAAAAAAGAGCCCGAGGAAACGAATTTCCTCGGACTCTTTTGTGAGTCATTATTTAGGGACAATGTGCTTGTTTGCGGGGGGACAAGTACATGGTACCTAAGGAGATTCGTTTCAACTAAGACGATTATAGCAGGACCTGTCTTGCTTTGCAAGTTATAAGTGGTATGGGATAGTAAAGAAACATCCTGCCAATAGAATTAAGTTGCTTTGCTTATAATCAATCCGCAACTTGAATCTATTGTGTTGGAGGCAGATAATCAATGTATCCACCTAATCCACCCACAGATGCTATTTACAGAGTAAAACTTCTTTCCGCCGAGCAAGACGATGCGGCCTTTTATATCCGCTATGACATATCGGTTGGCCCATGTGTTGGTTGGGCTACCTATATATATCAGCAAACCGGCAAGTGGCCTCTAATCTGGAGACTGGATAAGCGTAGAGGTACCACCGCCATCCGGTGTGCGCTGGATGCACTCAATCGCGGCAGCCATTGCAGGATACAATCATTGGCGCAGGCAGCCGGACATCATATATGTCTGGAGCTACATCGCCGGACGGGCACCAAATATATAGATGTAAGGAGATCGTTGCCAGCATCCGCAGCTCAAATTACTCCAGATGATATCCGTATTGGCACCACAGGTGGCTGGCGGCAGGGTGATCCTAACTGGCGGCACGCATTGCTGCTGGCAAACCTTTCTGGACTTCCTGTGCTTAATGCTGACAGTCGCGAAGGCCACTCCCCCATGGTCGATTGGTGCGCAGAGCATGGTGTCATCATCCTGCCGCAGTACTTACCTGCTGGAGATTATACTTTGTTGGACGGTAATGCCATTGTAGACCGCAAAGATAACATACTGGAACTCTACAAGGATTTTGCAGGATCTCAAAACAGGGAATCCTACGAAAATGCTGCACTCCTTACGCAGATGGCTGGTAAACAGCTGGTATATGTGATTGGTACTACCCCAGACAATCGGGTGGAACAGATTTCGGATTTATGCTGTTGGCAGTTCACAATTAAAAATCAGACTTTTATTGGGACCCACTTATACCAACAGGTATTGCGGCATCAGGCCATGTATCCACATATCAGCTTTGTTTTTGCAAAAAGAGAAGAACTCTGCCAGACAATCTGGGACACGCTCTCAAAGTAAAGCCCGTAATACGATGCTGCTTGTCTGCAGAGCAAAGTCATAAGTATTATATGCGTTATCGCAAACTCATATTTTAGGGCCTCCCGGAGTAACCATTTCAATGTATAAATCAGATCTTTAACACAAAAAACATTATTAAGGTGAACTACTGCGCCGCATACAACAGCTTGATTGATTTGGCTCAATGTTGTGAGCAGCGAGAAGTCTGTCTGCTGTTTTCAACAACAGGTCACAACTGCATGAGCCAAAAATACGCAGCATGATGGCGCAAGTCAAAAAGCAATAGGCCCCTACTCTTTTGTATATAAGAAAAGCATCCCTATCTTCTCCAAACACACTATATTTTACCGCTGCCCAGCAGCAAATTCTCCCATATGGATGTCCAGCACTCCTCTGGGTGGCTGGATCAGGGCATCCTCATACTGGCACTTCCACTGGATTTCCCGACTCATTTGGCCATCCGCTACGCCGTCTACCGTTTCCCCATTCTTAATAGGGTTGTCATGCTCCAGAATATAGGACGCCACATTGTAGGCGTGGTTTACCACCCAGTTGGGGTTCATATCGTGGAAATGGTACTGGAGATCCGGCAGGAACAAAGTACTCATGCCCACTGTATCAATGAGCATATCCTCGGTACCCTCAATGTTGAAGAAGCGGACATTGACGCCAAAACGGATGAACCGATCTGAGCCTTCGATCTGGTGGGAACGCACATCCTCCGCCAGCAGGAGCTTGCCGCAGTTCTGGAAATAGAATGCCTCACAGGTGGGGTACAGCTCCGCCAGAGCCTCCAAGAAGTCGGCGTCCAGGTTGGCCCGCTCCAGCGCCGGAAGCGCCGCAGCCAACATATCGGTGGCCACCACCTGATACCGGCACTCCCGGAAAATCCGCTCTCGGTCTTCCTGGCAGTCCCACATCTGGCTCAGCAAAAAGGCATCAAAGCCTTTGCCCTTGAACTTGTCGCATTTCATCACCATCAGCTGCACCGGGCACTTGCCGTCCTGAAACTCCGCGATATGATCCAGGGCGGCAAAGCCAGCCATTTTCTTATCATAACAGAAGCACTCTGCTGATCCGATGTGTTTCCCCATTACGGCAGTCATTTTTTCTTTGTCCGGCATGGGCACCGGCTCTTTGAACAGCATCTGAATGAGATAGGGGCCTCCGGGCTGGGGGCCTTTTTTGTCATCCAGGTTCTGCTTGAACACTTGATTGCTCATTCGATTTCCTCCTTCTTCTCCGGGAACAGCTTCCACCGAAACTCCAGTTCTCTCTGGACAAACTCTTTCGGCAGGCCTTGGGGATTGGCGATGAGATACCAGGCCCGAAAGGTGCGCTTCTCTGGGTCTGTCTCCTGCCGGTAGAGATGATAGCCCGCCTCATCCTCCTGTGTCCACTGTCCTGTCTGCCGCATGGCCTGCACAAAGGGTTCCACCACCTGGTCCAGTTCCTCTCTGGTGCGGCTTGAGGCCCAGGCATGATCCACATCCTTGGCATGGGACTGGTAGAACAGCAACTTTCCAGTATGGGTCTTCGCCTTGCACTCCGGCGTTCCGCGCAATTCTGCCTGACGGCGGTACTCCGCCAGCTGTTCCACTGTCCCGTATCGTTCCACCATCTGCTCGTCCACATGGATGCGCCAGCTGTAGTCCTCCGCCTCGGTGAAGGGGGCGCAGACCGGCTGTAATGCCTCCACGGGGTCTGCCTCGAAGCGGTCGATGAAGTCGAGGTAGTTGGCTTTGACCAGGGGCAGGAAGGTGTCCAGGAGCCCGGTGTCCAGCCGCAGGTCCTCTGTCAGCATCCGAAAGAATGAACCGCCTGTTGTGGGTTCAATTCTGAAAGAGTAGAGGTAGTCATCTCCCTGCTTTATGATACAGCTGAAGCCCACCTCCACATTTCCATGGCCGATTTCGTAGTCTATGTAGTTGTAGTGGCTCCGGTCGAACCAGATCTGATAGGTCAGCCCGTTTTTCGTTTTCTTTTTGAAGTCGCCTTTTTTCAGCCGCTTCCAGCCCTTTTCCTCCAGGCCCAGGCCGTTCCACAGGTAGTCCAGAAGCTCCTGAAATATATCTGCCGGGCGTTTTTGTTCCATAGTCTCCACCTCCTTACAAAAACTTTTTCTGGGGTTCAGCGGTCATTTGCAAATCAAATATGGGGCAGGGAAACAGAGGCACAAACCATCTCATTCCCGAGTTATTTTCTGCCGTCACGGGTCGGACTTATTTTGCTCCATTGCTTGGGCGATCTGTTTCATAGCCATGTCGATATAGAGATACACCCCATCACGATCACAGTGGAACAGGTTGGAGTAACATGTGCTTTCGTTCGGGTGAAGGGGATTCGGTTCCACTACTTCGGTGGCTTCCAGTAGACCAGTACCCAGTTCAGCCGCAGCAGTAAGAGCCTTTTTCAGAACAGCAAACTGCCCATCGCTCCAATGTTTCTCCAGATCTTCCAGTACCTTTGGTTCCTGCTCCAGATCCCGGAGAATCTGCAAAACCTGATTTGGAGACAGGTACACGCCGGAGCAGTAGTTTTCAATGATCTGGTTCTTTGCCGGGTTGGGTAAGGCAGTGGGCACCACCTGCGCCCATGGGGTGAAGTACCGGGCATATTCCGGCTTTTCCTCCATCAGGAAGGAGAAGCTGCTCCCTCTGGTATAATAGTAGTCCCGGAAGAATCCCTGGACCACCGCAATATAAAAACCATGGCTTTTATCAAACAGCTCGTCCGGTTCTGTCCCTGCCCCAACCCGCAGGGTGTCCAGATACTTTTCTGTATAGAAATCCTCGATTCCATGCTGCGCGGCAAGGGCCAGAACCTTTTCTTCCTGTCCCTGCTGTATCCAGGTTAGGGGAGTAAAATACCATTCCTGTATTTCGTCTGGCGAGATCGGGTGAAAACTTACATCGTATCCCATAAAAGTCCTCCTCGTATAATAAGTTTGAAAGTTAATAATTCAGATATCAGCAGGCTTAGAGATGCCCGTGATACAATAGCTGTAGGACAGCAGGGTCAAGTTCTCTACCTCCTG
>NZ_NFKI01000056.1 GCF_002160305.1 Pseudoflavonifractor sp. An184 | reverse complement strand
CGCGGCGGAAAAGTCCTCGCTGCGCTCGCTGAACGCCTTGCCAAGCAAGGCATTCAGGGCATTCGATCCCACTCGAGGCGGGCTGCCGCCCCCTCGAGCTCCCCCGCCAGCACTCGGGCGGATTCGTCTGAACAGAGGTTTTTGACAAGCTGAGGGCCCCAGCCGCAGGCTGGGGCCCTTCTGCACACGTTTTACATGATGTGCTCCTCCGCGCAGTTGTCCACCACCCGGACGCCCATCTCACCTGGTTCCCCCACATGGAACTCCGCGATGCTGTCCGGGTCAAATTTGGGACACAGGCGCAGCTGGGGATTCAGGCGCAGGTTCTCCCCCATTTGTTGGGATGACCGTTTGGTTTTGCGTTTGCTCATGTTCCTCACCCCTGGAATAGTATGCCCGGCAGGGAGATGGTTTTGACACATGTGCCTGAATTGGTTCATTTTTCACCACAGGGATTTTAATGCCAGTGGTAAACTCAAGTAATGCGGCGGAAAATAGCGGGCGGCCACATGGGGCCGCCCCTACGGCAACTCTATAAGCTATCCCTTCTTTCGTAGGGGCCGGTCCCAGACCGGCCCGCCGACTGCAGACCAGCCGCCACCTGGTTGGTAAGGCCAGGCGTAGAAATTGAACCGCACCGGCTGAAATTTTCCACCCAAACAGGCCGCCGAAGGCGGTCCCCAACGCAAAGCCCAGCGCAGCGGGTTTGCGTTGGAGAGGAGGAGCGATGGAGTGAGCGAGCTTTGTCCGTCAGGACGAAGCGAGGGATACGAAATCCGCGACGACGAAGTGGCCCGGCAGGAATTTAGACCAGCCACTCAGATTTTGCGCGCCGGAAATCTTCCGCTGACTTTCAGGTACGCGTCCCCCGTAATGGGGTCCGGGGCCGACTCCCCCTGTCAGGGGGAGATGGCCCGAAGGGTCAGAGGGGGTAGGGTGGGCGAATATGGACACGAAGTGTCCATCCTGAGCCGTTCCCCGGCGGCGTTTTGGTGACTTTGCCGCCGCGGGCAAAGTCACTCGCCGCCCGCAGGCGGCGAAATCCCCCTGCGTACAACGAGTTCAATCCGAATCCTGCCCCCTCATCCGTCACGGCTGCGCCGTGCCACCTTCCCCCCAGGGGGAAGGCTAAAGTGGAACAAGGCAATGAAAAATCCCCTTGAATCCGTCTCTCCGGCCGATTCAAGGGGCTTCTTTCAGCAATTCATCATAAGTCGTCTCCAGCGCATCTCGAATGCCTCGCAGTTGACTGGCTGTAATATGCTGGATTCCACGCTCAATTTTCACCAGCGTCTCCCGGGTCATCTCCACGCCCGCAAGCTGTAATCTCCGAGCCAGCTCCGCCTGTCCCAGCTTTCGTTCCATACGGATACGGCGGATGTTTGCGCCGATTGGAATAGCGTCCTGCTTGATCTTTTGTTCCCGCACCCACATCACCCATTTCCATAAAGTCTCGCCTTGTTCTTTATTTTATGAAAATCCGGTGATATAATAGGACCAGTATTGGTCCACTTATAAAATAAAGGAGTGCTGAACATGGAACTGGCAGTAGAACTTTTGGCAAAAATTTTGGAACGGCGGGAAATCACCGTATCTTTTCCGACTCTGGATCTGACTGCCAAGGATCTGCTGGAGTCGGCCAGCTATCAAGCCCTGTGCCAAATTCAGGCCATTCTCAAGGACGACGCCCTCTCTGATCCGGAGTGCTTTCAAAAAATCGAAGCTGTTGTTCAGACTTTGGAAGATATGGGCGTGAGTTGCGGAAACCGGCACGATTTTGGATGATTCTCTTTTTCCCGGTTGTTCTGGACAATCCCCCT
Source organism: Pseudoflavonifractor sp. An184 (assembly GCF_002160305.1). Classification (GTDB taxonomy): domain Bacteria; phylum Bacillota; class Clostridia; order Oscillospirales; family Oscillospiraceae; genus Lawsonibacter; species Lawsonibacter pullicola. The sequence goes on along the minus strand of NZ_NFKI01000056.1, from coordinate 18,347 downwards.
GTCTTTCGACTATAATACTCTCGATTGAACTGCTATAAATTGAGAGTGAGGAATCCCAATGAACGAAATCATTCTGCTCAAGTTGGGCGAATTAGTGTTGAAGGGTCTGAACCGCCGCAGCTTTGAGGACAAGCTCCAGGCCAACATCCACCGCCGCCTCCACCCCTACGGCCAGTTCCGGGTGTACACCCGCCAGTCGGCCACCTATGTGGAACCCAAGGACGACCGCTGCGACGTGCTGGGGGCCTACGAGGCCCTGAAAAAGGTGTTCGGCATCGCGGGCCTGTCTCTGGCCCGGCCCTGTGAGAAGGACAAGGACGCCATTCTGGCCACCGCCAAAGAATTCCTGGATGCCGAGCTGCGCTCCGCCAAATCCTTCAAGGTGGAGACCAAGCGGGCAGATAAAACCTTCCCCATGACCTCCATCCAGCTCAGCCAGTATGTGGGCGGCGAGCTCCACGAGGCCTATGACAATCTGGAGGTGGACGTCCACCACCCGGAGCTCACCGTGTATATCGAGGTGCGGGACTACGCCGCCTACGTCCACGCCCAGGCCCAGCCCGGGGCGGGCGGCCTGCCTGTGGGCATCAACGGCCGGGCGGTCTCCCTGCTGTCCGGAGGCATCGACTCCCCGGTGGCCTCCTGGATGATCGCCAAGCGGGGGGTGGCTCTGGACATGGTCCACTTCTTCTCCTACCCCTACACCTCCCCCGAGGCCAAGGACAAGGTGCTGGAGCTGGCCCGCCTGCTCACCCCCTGGACCGGGCGGCTCACCGTCCACGTGGTCCCCTTCACCGCCATCCAGGAGGAGCTGCGCCGCTCCTGCCCGGAGGAGCTCTTCACCGTCCTCATGCGCCGCTTTATGATGCGCATTGCCCAGGAGGTGGCCAACCGCTGCGGGGCCAAGGCCCTGGTCACCGGCGAGTGCCTGGGACAGGTGGCCAGCCAGACCATGGAGGCGCTGCGCTGCACCGGCGCGGTGGTGGACCTGCCCGTCCTGCGCCCCTGCATCGGCATGGACAAGGAGGAGATCGTCCAGGTCGCCCGGAAAATCGGCACCTTTGAGACCTCCATCCTCCCCTATGAGGACTGCTGCACCGTCTTCACCCCCCGGCACCCCCGCCTGCGGCCCATGCCCGGCGAGGTGGAGGCCGCCGAACAGGCCTTGGACGTCGGCGCCATGGTGAAGGCCGCCGTGGACGGCATTGAGCGGGTGCAGGTCAACCTGTAAATCAACCACCTAATTCAAAACCTTTCAGGAGGCGCTATTTTATGCACGATCTGTCGGAATTTATGGACCTGCTCTGCGGCCGTTTTGACAACCGCGAGCAGTTTGAACAGCGCCAGGCGGCGGGAGACACCTCCTTCCCCTTTGCCCGGCATGTAAACACCCTCTGCAATCAGAAAATCTCCGGTCTTCCGGCGGATTTCCCCGGCCTCTTCCTGCTGGAGGAGAGCTACTACACCGTCCAGGGACGCACCAACGCCTCCCCCCATCTGTTCTGCTTCACCCAGGAGGCGGACGGGATACTGCTCACCTCCTACGACCTGCCCCGGGGGCTGGACCCCAAGACCTTGTCCTATGAGACCATGCCGGAGCTCCCCTTTGACCAGCTCTCCCCCTCCCAGAAGTTCACCCCCGCCCTCTACCGGTTCCAGGACGGCGGATGGGTGGGCGGCAGTGAGAGCATGTTCTCCCCCGTTATGAAATTCACCCTCTTTGAGCGCTTTTTCCCCGACCGCCTGGAGGTATCCGAGTCCATGGAGCGGGAGGGAAAACGGGTGTTCGGCTACGACGTGCCCCTGATCTATAAACGCACAAACTAAGGGCGCCTCTTCCGCGCCCTATCATGGAGGTCTTTCCTTTGTCTCATAAAGTGGAAATCCTGTCGGTGGGCACCGAACTGCTGCTGGGCAGCATCGCCAACACCGACGCTCAGATGCTCTCCCAGGGGCTCAGCGCCCTGGGGCTGAATGTGTACTGGCACACGGTGGTGGGGGACAACCCCCAGCGGGCCCGGGAGGCGGTGGCCATCGCCAAACAGCGGGCGGACATCATCATCACCACCGGCGGCCTGGGCCCCACCTGCGACGACCTGACCAAAAACGTGCTGGCGGAGGCCTTTGGGAAAAAGCTGTACCGGGATGAGGACTCGGTGCGCCGGCTGGAGGAGTTTGCCAAGAAGCGGGGGCGCAAACTCACCGAGAACAACTATCAGCAGGCCATGCTCCCCGAGGGGTGCACCGTTCTGGTGAACGACTGGGGCTCCGCCCCCGGCTGTGCCTTTGAAGCGGAGGGGGTCCATGTCATCATGCTCCCCGGCCCCCCCAGCGAGTGCCGCCCCATGTTCCAGTACCGGGCGGTCCCCTACCTGCAGCAGTTCTCCGAGGGGGTCATCGCCTCTCACACCCTGAAGCTGTTCGGCATTGGGGAGTCCGCCATGGAGGCCCAGCTGCGGGAGCAGATGAACGCCATGGCCAACCCCACCCTGGCCCCCTACGCCAAGGAGGGGGAGTGCGAGCTGCGGGTCACCGCCAAGGCCGCCACCCAGGAGGAGGCCCAGGCCCTGCTCCTCCCCACCGTGGACAAGCTGAAGGAGCACTTCGGGCCCCTGGTGTACGGGGTGGACGTGCCCTCCCTGGAGTTTGTGCTGGAAGGACTTTTGAAGGAGAGGGGGCGCACCCTGGGCACCGCCGAGAGCTGCACCGGCGGCCTCATGGCCAAGCGGCTCACCGACCTCTCCGGAGCCTCCCAGGTGTTCAAGGGGGGCATCGTCTCCTACACCAATGAGGTGAAGCACAATGTGCTGGGGGTGCCCCAGGAGCTGCTGGACCAGTACGGGGCGGTGTCCGCCCCGGTGGCAGAGGCCATGGCTGAGGGGGCCCGGCGGGTACTGGGCTGTGACATCGGCCTCTCCTCCACCGGCGTGGCCGGCCCGGACAAGGACGACCGGGGCAACGAGGTGGGCACCATGTTCATAGGCATCGCCACCTACGAGGGCACCTACGTCCGGCCCCTCCATATCACCCTGCGCCCGGTGCGGGAACGGCTGCGTACCATCACCGCCCACCACGCCTTCGACCTGGCCCGGCGGTACCTCACTGGGCTAGACTATGAGGCGGGAATGCCCCAATAACCATCGACTGGGAGGATATAGAGATGGATGACCTGTTTGAGCACTTCCAAACGCTCTCCATGGACAAAAGTTTGCTCTCTCTCGAGCCCGGCTCCATAGAGTTCCCCTACTTCTGTTATCCGGTCAACGCCGTCCCCATCGGATTTGAGGGGTGCATTTTGTACTGTTTTCTGCCCGAGTACGGCGGGATGGTCTTTGCCGCCAACCCGGAGAGCTGCGCGGACCGCTGTGTGTATCCGCTGGCCCAAACCTTCTCCGATTTTCTCCGGCTGATTTTGGCCTGCGGCTCTGCCAACCCGGTGGAGCAGATCGCCTGGATGAGCCGGGAGCTGTTCGAGAACCACCTGCGGGCGGAGCGGGCCATCCAGACCGAGGCGCAGAAAGCCGCCCTGGAGCTGCTTCAGGGCACCTTCGGCCTCACCCCTATGGAGGACCCCTTTGCCTATGTCAAGGCATTGCAGGCCAGCTTTGACGACAGCAAAATTCAGTACAGCGACGAGTATTACGACTGCACCGGGCTGGAACGGCCCGGGCAGGAGTAACTGGAACGGCGGGGGCGCTCAAATGAGCGCTCCCGCCGCTGTTTTTTGCGATCTAATTGATTCGATTAGTAGTTTTCCGCCTTCAGCTGGAAGTAGTCGCGGGGATGGGCGCACACGGGGCAGACCTCGGGGGCCTCCTTGCCCACGTGGATGTGGCCGCAGTTGCTGCACTGCCAGATCATGTCGCCGTCCCGGGAGAACACCAGGCCGCCCTCTACATTAGCCAGCAGCTTGCGGTAGCGGTCCTCGTGCTCCTTCTCGATCTTGGCCACTTCCTCAAACAGGAAGGCGATGTGGTCGAAGCCCTCCTCCTTGGCCTCCTTGGCCATGGTGGCGTACATGTCGGTCCACTCGTAGTTCTCACCCTGAGCGGCGGCCTCCAGGTTCTCGGCGGTGGTGCCGATGCCGCCCAGCAGCTTGAACCAGATCTCGGCGTGCTCCTTCTCGTTGGCGGCGGTCTCCTCGAAGATCTTGGAGATCTGCACATAGCCGTCCTTCTTGGCCTTGGAGGCGAAGTAGGTGTACTTATTGCGGGCCTGGGACTCCCCGGCAAAGGCGGTCCACAGGTTCTGTTCGGTCTTGCTGCCCTTCAGTTCCGGCATCGTAAATTCCTCCCTAAATCTATGTATTGTTATTTTCTAACAAGAATTATTCTTATTAGTTGAGTCCACTATACCAGACTCCACTCCGATTGTCAAGGACCTTTCCCACATTCTTGTCAACTTTTTTCGTGATTTTAAATGGATTTTTTTAATTCTGCACAAATGGGTCTTTCTTTGACTTTTCGCTCGGACTTTGGGGAGTTTCGCCGCCTGAGGGCGGCGAGTGACTTTGCCCGCGGCGGCAAAGTCACCAAAACGCCGCTGGGGACGGCTCCGATGGACACTAGCGTGTCCATAGTCGCCCACCCTACCCCCTCTGACCCTTCGGGCCATCTCCCCCTGACAGGGGGAGTCGGCCCCAGACCCCTATTACGGGAGACGCACACCTGTTAGGATGAGCAAAATTTCCGGCGCGTGGAAATCTGAGTGGGTGTCTAAATTCCCGCCGGGCCACTGGGCCCTTCGTCGTCGCGGATTTCGTATCCCTCGCTTCGCCCGGATCGGGCAAAGCTCGCTCACTCCATCGCTCCTCCTCTCCAACGCAAACCCGCTTCGCTGGGCTTTGCGTTGGTGGCCGCCTTCGGCGGCCGATTGAAGTGGAAAATTGGGGGCAGTGTGGTTTCACTCCCGCGCCTGGCTTTACCGAGCAGGTGATAGCTGGTCCGTAGTCGGCGGGCCGGTCTGGGACCGGCCCCTACGAGGAAAAAGTAACCGCTTCTGCATCCGCCGTAGGGGCGGCACACCTGGGCCGCCCGCCGCGGAGGCATCTGCCGCCTTGCGGCCGTCCGCCTGTTACTTCACCACCACGTTCTCCTCCCCCAGGCGCTCTTTCAGGTCCTGCACCAGGGCCGGGTGGATCATGCAGCGGGTGCCCACCCGCTTTTTACAGTCCTCGAAGTAAAGCACCGCCTGGCTCTCGCCGGGGAAGAAGGACAGGGCCAGCTTGATCTTCCGCATGCGGGGGTCCTCCCGGGTAGGCAGGCGAAGCCACAGCTTCTCCGGCTTCCCCTGGGCCTTGCCGTCCAGGTCCCCCAGGGGGCGGATGGAGTCCACCATGAGCTGGGGCTCCTTCTCGTCCCGGACGGAGATCTTCCCGGTGGCCAGCACGGCGCTGTTCTCCCGGATATATCCCCCGCTCTCGTTGAGCACCCGGGAGAAGCACAGCAGCTCCATGGAGGCGGTGTCGTCCTCCAGGGTGACGTAGGCCATCAGGGTGTTGTTCCGGGTGGTCCGAGTCTTATAGGTGGAGATCACCCCGGCGATGGTGACCAGCTCCCCGTCCCGGTAGCGGGCGGGGCCGTCCTCCCGGCCGAAGTCCCCCAGAATGGAGCCGATGGTCACCGCCCCCACCATCTTGGCCGCCTCCCGATAGGCGTCCATGGGGTGCCCGGTGAGATAGAGGCCGGTGACCTCCTTCTCCATGGACATGAGCTGCTGGGGCGGGTACTCGGGCACATCCGGCAGGTGGAGGGCGGGCAGTGCGGCCTCCTCCGCCTCTCCCCCGCCCATACCGAACAGGTCCAGCTGACCCTCCAGGTTGCGCTTGCGGCTGGCGGCGATGCCGTCCAGCACCTGCCCAAAGACCTCCATCAGCTGGGCGCGCTTATAGCCCATCCGGTCAAAGGCCCCGGATTTGATCAGGCTCTCCAGCACCCGCCGGTTCAGGTCCTTGTCAAACATCCGGTCGCAGAAGTCCATAAAGTCGCTGAAGGGTCCGTTTTTTGAGCGCTCCTCCAGCATGCCGTTGATCACGCTCCGCCCCACCCCCTTCAGTGCCACCAGACCGAAGCGGATGCCCTCCTCGGACACGGCAAAGTCCGCCTCCGACTCGTTGATGTCCGGGGGCAGCAGAGCGATGTTCCACTCCTTGCACTCGGCGATGTACTCGGCCACCTTGTCGCTGGAGTCCAGCACCGAGGTGAGCAGGGCCGCCATATACTCCTTGGGGTAGTGGCACTTGAACCAGGCCGTCTGATAGGCCACCACCGCGTAGCAAACCGCATGGGCCTTGTTGAAGGCGTAGTTGGCAAAGTCGTAGATCTCGTCGTAGATGCTCTGGGCCACGTCCTCGGGAATGCCGTTGGCGGCACAGCCGGCGATGTTCCGCTCCGGGTCCCCGTGGAGGAAGGTGGCCCGCTCCTTCTCGATGTCCTTCACCTTTTTCTTGGACATGGCCCGGCGCACCATGTCCGCCTGGCCCAGGGAGTAGCCCCCCAGCTGCTGGAAGATCTGAATGACCTGCTCCTGGTAGACGATACAGCCGTAGGTGTTGGACAGGATGGGGATGAGGGAGGGATGCTTGTAGGTGACCTTCTCCGGGTTGTGCTTGCAGGCGATGAACCGGGGGATGGAGTCCATGGGCCCCGGCCGGTACAGGGCGATGATGGCGGTGATGTCCTCGATGTTCTGGGGCTTCAGGCCCACGCACACGCCGGTCATGCCGGCGGACTCCATCTGGAACACGCCGGAGGTCTTGCCGTCGGACAGCATCTGGAACACCGCCGGGTCGTCGTCAGGGATCTTTTTCGGGTCAAAGTCCGGGTGGCTGCGGCGGACCAGCTTGGCCGCGTCGTCCAGCACCGTCAGGTTTCGAAGGCCCAAAAAGTCCATCTTTAAGAGGCCCAGCTCCTCCAGGGTGGTCATAATGTACTGGGTGACCACCAGGTCGTCGTTTTTGGCCAGGGGCACATAGTCGCTCACCGGACGGCTGGTGATGACCACGCCGGCGGCGTGGGTGGAGGTGTTCCGGGGCATGCCCTCGATGGCCTTGGCGGTGTCGATGAGCTTTTTCACCTGGGGATTTTCGTCGTAGGCGTCCTTGAGCTGCTTGGACAGCTTCAGGGACTCCTCCAGGGTGATGTGGAGGGCCCCCGGGCCGCTGGGGATCAGCTTGGCGATGGCGTCCACCTCAGCGTAGGTCATGTTCAGCACCCGGCCCACGTCCCGCACCGCCCCCCGGGCGGCCATGGTGCCGAAGGTGACAATCTGGGCCACATGGTCGGCCCCGTACTTCCGGGAGACATAGTCGATGACCTCCTGGCGGCGGCGGATGCAGAAGTCGATGTCGATATCGGGCATGGTCACCCGCTCCGGGTTCAGGAAGCGCTCGAAGTACAGGTTGTACTTCACCGGGTCCAGGTCGGTGATATTCAGGCAGTAGGACACCATGGAACCCGCCGCCGAGCCGCGCCCCGGCCCCACGGGGATGCCGTGGCTCTTGGCGTAGGCGATGAAGTCGGAGACGATGAGGAAGTAGTCCACAAAGCCCATCTTCCGGATCATGCCCATCTCGTACCGCAGCTTCTCCAGGTACTCCGGGGGCTCCGCCGGGTAGCGCCAGCGGAAGCCGTCCATACACAGCTTCTCAAAGTAGGCGTCCCCGTCGGTCCAGCCCTCGGGCAGCTGGAAGTGGGGCAGGTGGTACTTGCCGAACTCGAACTCCACATTGCACATATCCGCGATTTTCGCGGTGTTCTCCAGGGCCTCGGGGCAGTTGGGAAAGAGAGACGCCATCTCCTCCTCGCTCTTGACGTAAAACTCCTGGGTCTCGAACTTCATGCGGTTGGGGTCGTCCAGCGTCTTGCCCGTCTGAATGCACATGAGGATGTCCTGCATCTCCGCGTCCTCACGCCGCAGGTAGTGGGCGTCGTTGGTGGCGATGAGGGGGATGCCCGTCTCCTGGTGGAGGCGCATCAGCCCGGCGTTCACCTGCCGCTGGGCGGGGATCCCGTGGTCCTGGAGCTCCAGGTAGTAGCCGTCCTCTCCGAACCACTCCCGCATCTCCAGGGCCACCTCTTTGGCCTTGTCGTAGTCCCCGGCGGCAAGCAGCTTGGGCACCTCGCCCCCCAGGCAGGCGGAGCAGGCGATGAGGCCGCCGCAGTGCTCCTTCAGCAGGTCCAGGTCGATGCGGGGCTTCATGTAAAAGCCCTCCAGGAATGCCTGGGACACCATGTAGGACAGATTGCGGTACCCCTCCTCGTTCCGGCATAGAAGCACCAAGTGGGAGAAGTTGGAATCAAATTCGTGGACCTTTTGGAACCGGGTCCGGCCCCGGGGGGCCACATACACCTCGCAGCCGATGATGGGCTTGATCCCCTCCGCCTTGCAGGCCTTGTAGAAGTCGATCACCCCGTACATGACCCCGTGGTCGGTGATGGCCACCGCCGCCTGGCCCAGCTCCTTCACCCGCTTGACCAGCTTGTTGATCCGGCAGGCGCCGTCCAGAAGGGAGAATTCGGTATGTAGATGTAGGTGGACAAAGGACATGGTGGTTCTCCTTTTCTCTGCTTTTACGGAGGGGTTTCGCCCTGCGGGGCGAGTTTCTTTCTCCGCGATGGGAAAGAAACCAAAGAATCGCCAGGGGCCGCCCTTCGGCGGCCTATTTGGGTGGAACATTGCAGCCGCTTCGGTTTCACAACTGCGCCTAGCTTTGCCGAGCAGGCGGCAGCTAGTGCTGGGGTGTAGGGCGCGGCCTCCTGGACGCGCCGCGTATATCTGCGGGCCGGCCAGTGTCCGGCCCCTACGAGAAGAACACGACCGCCTCTTGATTCGCCGTAGGGGCGGCCCTTGCGGCCGCCCGCGGGCCGGTCTGGGACCGGCCCCTACGAAACGGAGGGAAGGCTTCTGTCTCAGCCGTAGGGGCGGGTCCTAGACCCGCCCGTGCCTTTCTCTTATCAAGTGGGAGGTGCCGCGCGAAGCGAGGCGGATGAGGTCCGTAGGGGCGGCACACCGGGCCGCCCGGGAACGTTCAATCAGCAATCCAGCGCGCCCCCAGTACTTATGGCTGATTTGCCGCCTGTTTCAGGGTCTCCCCCGCCAGGCGGTAAACCGTCCAGTCGCTCATAGGTTCGGCCCCCATGCCCTTGGTATAAAAATCAATGGAGGGCCGGTTCCAGTCCAGGCACCACCACTCCATCCTGCCGCAGCCCCGTTCCAGGGCGACCTGCGCCAGCTTCCGAAACAGTGCCTTTCCATAGCCCTTTCCGCGGCACTCCGGCCGGACATACAAGTCCTCCAGGTAGAGGCCCGCCCGGCCCAAAAAGGTGGAGAAGTTGTGGAAAAACAGGGCAAACCCCACCTCAGTCTCCCCCTCCAGGACAAAGAGGACCTCCGCTTTTCCCTTTTCAAAGATCCAGGTATGAAGGGTAGCCTCATCGGCTACTACCTGGTCCAGCATCCCCTCATAGTCGGCCAGCTCGCGGATAAAGGTCAAAATCAGCCCCTCATCCCCCGGGACCGCCTTTCGGAATTTCATGGTCTCACTCACGGCAATTCTCCTCTCTGACGCCGCCGCACATAGGCGGCATACCCCATCTGGCACACCCGTACAAAGAAGTACCCCAAAAAGGCCCCCAGGAAATTCAAAATGGAGTCGTCCACGTCGGCGGCCCCGGTGGCGGTGCGCCACTGGATATACTCCACCCCCACCGACGCCAGGGCGGCCAGGGGCAGGAAGGTCCAGAAGCGCCGCATCCCCCGGAACAGCAGGGGCAGCAGCACCCCCAGGGGGACCATGATGGCCACGTTGCCCAGCAGATTCATAATGCTCACATAGCTGCCGGTGTTGCGGTAGAAACGGATGTAATTGCGGATGGTGTGGAAGGGCTCCAGGTTCACGGTGCCCCCCCAGCCCCGGTCCATGTGGAACAGGCCGCCGAAAAACAGCAGGACCAGCAGCAGGAACAAATAGTAGCAGAACAGCACCCACAAGCTCCCCCTCAGATACCGCCTCCAGGCCGTCCGGGGCAGGGTCCGCAGGCGCAGCAGCACCCCCGCCCCGGCGATGGCCACGGTCAGCACCGGAACGGCCAGCTGGTGGGTCAGATGGAGCTCGTCCCCCAGCAGCAGCCACACCAGATTCAGCCCCGCCGCGGCCGCATAACATATGATGTGAAGCATACGGTCCCTATTCCTTTTCTCCAGGGTTCCCCAGCTCCACCAGCTTGCGCAGGCGGTGGTTCAGCGCAGACTTGGTCACCGGCGGGTCAGCCCACAAAATCATAGATTTTGTGGGGGCCCGTTTTTTGAAATCCTCGGGCGAAGTAAATTCGCCCTGCGGGAATTCTACGCTTCGCTTCGAATTCATGTGCGCCCCGCCTTTCCTTCTTCATGCGTCTGTCCCAATTCCACCAGCTTGCGCAGGCGGTGGTTCAGCGCAGACTTGGTCACCGGCGGGTCGCAGCGCTCCGCCAGCTGGGACAGGGTGTCCTCCGGGTGGTCCATCCGCAGGCGGGCGGCCTCCTGGAGCTTGTCCGGCAGCTTCTCCAGCACCTTGTCCCGCTCCAGCCGCCGGATGGCCTCCAGCTGGGCCTGGGCGGCCTCCACCACCTTGTCCAGGTTGGCGGCGTCGCAGTTCACCCGCCGGTTCACGCTCCCCCGCAAATCCTTCTCCAGCTTGGCGTTCATCACCTCCATGGCGGACAGGGGGGCGCCCACGGCGGTGAGAAAGTTCTCGATGGACTCGCTCTGCTTGAAGTAGATGACCGAATTGCCCTTCCGCCGGGCGTCCTTGGGGGAGAAGTCCTCCTCCCGCATAAGGGCCAGCATCTCCCGGCTGACGCTGTGGTGGGAGGTGGCCAGCTCCAGGTGGTACCCCTTTCTCGGGTCGGTCACCGAGCCCCCGGCCAGAAAGGCCCCCCGCAGGAAGGAGGCCCGGCAGCAGTCCTCCTCCAGCACGGCGAAGTTGATGTGCAGGGCCAGGGCCGTCCGGTCCGCGCCGTAGGTCTGATGGATGGTCTCCAGCTTGCCGGGGTCCTGGATTGAGAAGATGTACTTTCCCTCCCCCTGGGGCAGGCGGTCGAAGGTGAGCCGGAAGGCTTTTTTGAACAAGACGGGCAGCCGCTGGGCAAAGGCCTCGTGCTCGGTGACGATGCGCACCTCGTCCCCGCTGAAGGTGTTGCAGTAGAGCAGCACCCCGTAGGCCTCCGCCTGGGCGCAGCACTTCTTGTGCACCTCCAGGCGGCACAGCTCGTTTTTTACCTCTCCTCCAAAGGTCATGCCCTCACTCCTCTATGATATAGCGGTTCTTGCCCCGGAAAATGCGCACGGCCCGCTGGCGGTAGAGCTCCAGCACCGCCGCGGCCAGCTTATCCGGGTCGTGGCGGGCGTAGTCGCCCCCCTCGGAGGCCACCGGCCGCTCCACCAGCTCCAGGCCCATGGCGGAGATCCGCTCCCGGTCCACCACCAGGGGGGCGGCGTCCTCCGCCCGGTAGCGCTCCACCAGCCCCTCCCCCACCGGGGCGGAGTTGGCCAGGCACAGGTCCACCCTGGCCCCGTGGTCCATCAGAGCCTCCAGGTGGTCGGCGGCGGTATATCCCTCCGTCTCCCCGTCCTGGGTCATAATGTTGCAGATGTAAATTTTCAGGGCGTCCGACTCCCGGATGGCCTCCGGCACCCCGGCCACCAGCAGGTTGGGGATGACGCTGGTGTACAGGCTCCCCGGCCCCAGCAGCAGCAGGTCGGCCTCCCGGATGGCCTCCAGGGCGGCGGGCAGGGCCTTGGGCTTGGCGGGGATCAGCTCCACGTGGTGGATACGGCAGTCCTGCTGCTTCTTCACGTCGCAGATCTTGGACTCTCCCACCACCCGGGCGCCGTTTTCAAAGACGGCCTCCAGCTGCACGTCGGCGCTGGTCACCGGCAGCACCCGGCCGGTGATGGCCAGCACCTGGCTCATCTGGGACACCGCCTCCTCAAAGGAGCCGGTGACCCCGTTGAGGGCGGCCAGGATCAGATTGCCGAAGGACTGGCCGGCCAGCCCCCCCTCGGTGAATCGGTAGGTGAGCAGCCGCTGCATGATGGGCTCCACGTTGGCCAGGGCCTCCATGCAGTGGCGGATGTCCCCGGGCGGGGGCATGCCGATGTCCCGGCGGAGCACGCCGGACCCCCCGCCGTCGTCGGCCACCGTCACCACGGCGGTGAGGTTTCGGGTATATTTCTTCAAGCCCCGGAGCATGGTGGACAGTCCGGTCCCGCCGCCGATGGCGGTGATCTTGGGGCCGCGCTCCCACTGCTGGGCGTTGGGCAGCATCTCCAGCATAGCGATCTCCTCTCTTGCTTGTGTCAGGCTTCAAAACAAAAGGCTCTATGTCCGCCCCATGTCCCGGTGGCTCTCGGTCACCGGGTAGTTCAATCCGCGGATGGTCTCCGCCAGGGCGTGGGCCACCGCCACCGACCGGTGGTGTCCCCCGGTGCAGCCCACGGCGATGACCAGGGCGGCCTTGCCCTCCTCCAGGTACCGGGGCAGCAGGTAGGTGACAAAGTCGGTGAGCTTCTTCAAAAACTCCTGGCTCTGGGGGGAGGACAGGGCGTAGTCCCGCACCCCCGCGTCCAGGCCGGTGAGGGGCCGCAGCTCGGCCACGTAGTAGGGGTTGGGCAGGAAGCGCACATCAAAGACCAGGTCGGCCTCGGCGGGGATGCCGTGCTTGAAGCCGAAGGACATCACCCGCACCTCCATGGACCGTTCCGCCGCATTTTTGGAAAACATCCGCAGCAGCTCTCCCCGCAGGGCCCGGGTGGACAGGTTGGAGGTGTCGATCACCCAGTCGGCCCGCTCCTTTAATGGGGCGAGCATGTTCCGCTCCAGGGCGATGGCCTCCTCCAGAGAGCCGCACTCCTCCGCCAGGGGGTGATTCCGGCGGGTCTCCTTGTACCGGCGGATGATCACCGGGTCGGAGGCCTCCATGAACACGATGCGGTAGCCGCACTTCATGGCCTTCAACCCATCCAGAGCCTGAAACAGGCCGTCAAAGTTGGTGCCTCCCCGGACGTCCGTGACCAGGGCCACCCGGTCGTACTCCCCGTTGCCCCCCATCCCCAGCTCGGCGAACTTGGGGATCAGCGGGGCGGGCAGATTGTCCACACAGAAAAAGCCCATGTCCTCCATGATGGAGGCCGCCCGGCTCTTGCCCGCCCCGGACAGGCCGGAGATGATAATAAATTCCATGCCACTCACCTCTTTTGTCAAACAAATGGGTCAAATATCCACAAATTTATGCGGGGGTGATCATCGAAAGAATCATCTGCCCTCCAAATATTAGCATATACAGCAATATGCCGCTTGTACAGAAAAACTGTGCCAGTTTTTTTGCCAGAGTAGGGTCGTATAAGGATTTCCCCATTTCGCTCCATGTCGAGCTTGCTTTTAAAAGGAAAAAAGAAGCCGCAAGCAACCCCAGGTTTACGGCTGCCGGAATCAAATACTCCACCTTACCGCCATCCGTCACGGTGGGAAGAAGCAGGCCGGAATTATGAATCATATGCATTAGGATCGGATAGATGAGATTGTCTGTCCTCGCCATAACCAGACCAACAGATACTCCCAGCATGCCAAGGATAAACGGCGCACCCGCTCCATGCATCAATACAAATAATATGCTGGTCGTAAGGAGTGCAAACAGCTGCCCATACTGACTCAGTGTTCGCCAGAGCAGTCCTCTAAAAATTGTTTCTTCAACAATCGGCGCCAGCACCAAGCCGCTTAAAACCAAGCTAACGGTAACCGGCGGCTCCGCAGAAACACCGCTCTCCGCATTTCCTACGAAAAGCAGAAAGTACAATATTCCTATCAATTCGTTGAGCGCCAAAATCTGACACGTAAACGCCAAATCTTTTAAAAGACCTCTGGGCGGGCGGACCAAATCAAGCTCGCGCAGCGCAATAGGAAAGACGCGTGGAAACGCGATCAGGAAAAACAGAAGCCAGACTGGATAAAAGAGAATCTCTTTCCCACTCGGGAGGCCATATACGACTCTTAACGATAGAAAATAACCAACAACCAATATCCATCCGGCACGAGTAGACGATGCTTCCAATGACAAAACTTCTTCTGCTTTTTTAGCTCTCAGCATAGCCGCTCACTCCCTTTTCACGCAAAAACGCTCCTCGCCGCACTTGCCGCGTTTTGAATGTCGTTATTCGGCATGCTGCGGAACATCCAAGCCTCACCGCAGTACCCGCACTTCCATCTCCAGCTCCACGCCGGTCTGCTGGAGCACCCGCTCCTTCACCTGGTCCACCAGGGCGAGCACATCGGCGCAGGTGGCCCCGCCCCGGTTGATGACAAAGCCCGCGTGCTTCTCGGACACCTGGGCCCCGCCCACGGTGAGGCCTTTCAGCCCGCACTGCTCGATGAGGGCGGCGGCGAAGTGACCCGCCGGCCGCTTGAACATGGAGCCGGCGCTGGGGTATTCCAGGGGCTGCTTCTCCTTCCGCCGCCGGGCCAGATCGTCCATGCGGCCGCGGATGGCGGCGGGGTCGTCCGGCTCCAGCTGAAACTTCGCCCCCAGAATGACCCGCTCCCCGTCGGAAAATGCGCTGCGGCGGTAGGAGAACCCGCACAGCTCCGCCGGAACCGTCTCCACACCGCTCCGGCCGGCGGCGGCGACCTCCTTCACCACCTGGACCATCTCGCCCCCGTAGGCGCCGGCGTTCATCAGCACGCCGCCCCCCAGGGTCCCCGGGATGCCGTGGGCAAACTCCAGGCCCGCCAGCCCCTCCTGGGCGGCAAACGAGGCCAGCCGGGCCAGAGACACCCCCGCCCCGGCCCAGATCTCCCGCTCCCCCGTCCGCTCCAGAGCGTCCAGGCCGGTGAGCAGCACCGCAAAGCATGGGATCTCCCCGTCCGCCGCCAGCAGATTGGAGCCGTTGCCCAGCACCACCAGCCGGACCTGGGCCCGCTCCGCCTCTCTCAGGCAGGCGAGTACCTCCCTCTCGCTGCGGGGCAGGGCCATCAGCCGCACCGGGCCGCCGATGCGGAAGGTGGTGTGGCGGGCCATGGGCTCATGCTCTCTCAATTCCAGGGCGGGGCAGGACTGTCTCAGCGCCGCCGCCAGCTGTTCAAACCGCTCCATAGAACCTCCAAATAAAACCGGGGGCGCACGCCCCCAGAGTATGATCGTACCGTTATTATAACAAATCTTCCCTGGGAATAGAATAGTCCGGGGAAAATTTCAGCCCGCCCGGCGGACGTGCCGCCGGGCGTACGGTCACGCCTCCCAACCGGCCAGATAGTCCTTCTGCTCCTGGGTGAGGGTGTCGATGGACAGGCCCATGGCGGCCAGCTTCACCCGGCCGATCTGGTCGTCGATCTCCTCGGGGACGTTATAGACCTTCCTCTCCAGCTGTCCGGCGTGCTTGGCCATCCACTCCAGGGACAGCGCCTGGACGGCGAAGGACATGTCCATGATCTCCGCCGGGTGGCCGTTGCCCGCCGCCAGGTTGACCAGACGGCCCTCGGCCAGCACGTTGAGGGTGCGTCCATCGGGCAAACGAAAGCCCTCGATGTTCTCCCGGCGGGAGAAGCGCTCCGCCGCCAGCTCGCCCAGACGGTTTACGTCCACCTCGCAGTCGAAGTGGCCGGAGTTGCACAGGATGGCGTTGTCCTTCATCACCTGGAAGTGGCGCTCCACGATCACGTCCTTGCAGCCGGTGGCGGTGACAAAGATGTCCCCGTACTTGGCCGCCTCGTCCATGGGCATGACTCGGAAGTTCTCCATGGTGGCCTCCAGGGCCTTGAAGGGGTCCACCTCGGTGACGATCACGTCGGCCCCCATGCCCTTGGCCCGCATGGCGATGCCCTTGCCGCACCAGCCGTAGCCGGCCACCACCACCGTCTTGCCCGCCACCATCAGGTTGGTGGTGTGCATGATGGCGTCCCAGGAGGACTGCCCGGTGCCGTACTTGTTGTCGTAGTAGTGCTTGGCCTTTGCGTCGTTTACCGCCATCATGGGGCAGGGGAGGATGCCCGCCCGCTCCCGGGCGTACAGGCGGTGGATACCGGTGGTGGTCTCCTCACAGCCGCCCAGCAGCCGGTCCCCGTACTGGGCGCACTTGCCCCCCATCAGGGAGATCAGGTCGCCCCCGTCGTCCACGATCAGGTGGGGGCGGCACTTCAGGGTCTCCACCAGCAGGTCCTCATACCCCTGCATGTCCACCCCGTGGACGCCGAAGGTCTCCACCCCCAGGTCGGCCATGGCGGCGGCCACGTCGTCCTGGGTGGACAGGGGGTTGCAGCCGGTGAGGTACACCTTGGCGCCCCCCTCCCGGAGGACCAGACCCAGGTTAGCGGTCTTGGCCTCCAAATGGACGGAGACGGCGATGGTCAGCCCCTCAAAGGGCTTCTCCCGGCGGAAGCGCTCCTCAATGCCGCTGAGGGCAGGCATAAAGTCCCTCACCCACTGGATCTTCTGATGGCCGGAGGGGGCCAGGGACATATCCTTTACGATGCTCATAGATACCGTTCCTCTCTCTTCTCGAAAAATAAATCTATTTTTTGAGCCGTTCCGGCCCGTTTTTCGCGGATGCTATTGTATCACGATTTGCCTCCCAGGGGAAGGGCAGGTTTGTTCCCCGCCGAAAATGTTTACACTTTGGTTATAGACATTTCCCCGGAAAGCGGATACAATGTTGCTTGTATGCCCAATTATCATCACAAAAGGAGGGCTGTCCATGAAGGCCATTTCCCGCTGGCTGGACCGCTTCTGTTATAATCACCCCAACTTTGGCATCCCCAATCTGATGAAGTTCATCGTCATCGGCAACGTGCTGGTGTTCTTCCTGGATATGTTCTCCAACGGATATGTCTCCTGGCTGTTCTCCTTCTTCAGCCCGCTGATTCTGCAGGGACAGATTTGGCGAATCATCAGCTTTCTCTTTGTCCCCACCAGCGGCTACGGCGGCATGTTTTCCATTCTATGGTTTGCCATGACCACCCTGTTCTACTACTACATCGGCAACGCCCTGGAGCGGCAGTGGGGCACTGCCCGCTTCACCGTCTTTTACGGCCTGGGCGTGGTGCTGAACATTCTGGTGGGTTTCCTGATGGGCTCCACCTCTATGTATTATATCAACATGTCTATGTTCTTCGCCTTTGCCACTCTGTACCCCGACCTGCAGGTGCTGCTGTACGGTATCCTGCCCCTGAAGGTGAAGTGGCTGGCCTGGATCGACGCGGCGCTGTTTGCCTTTGACTTCTTCTTCAGCATCTTCTCCCGCCAGTGGATCACCGCGGTCCTGCCCCTGGTGGCCATCCTCAACTACCTCATCTTCTTCTGGGAGGACCTGATGGGCGTGGTCCGCCGCACCGGACAGCGGGCCGCCTACCGCGCCAATCCCCAGACCATCAACTTCAAAAAGGCCCAGAAGCAGGTCCGGGAGCACAAGGGCTACCTCCACAAGTGCGCCGTGTGCGGCATCACCGACGCGGACGACCCCAACATGGAGTTCCGGTACTGCTCCAAGTGCAACGGCTACTACTGCTACTGCATGAAGCACATCAACGACCACGTCCACGTGCAGTGAGGTTGTGCTTCTCCCAAAAGCGTGCTACAATGGGAACGAATGAATCGGGCGGTCTCCGCCCAGGAAAGGAGGACTTCCGTTTATGAGCGATTGTCTGTTCTGCAAGATCGCGGAGGGACAGATCCCCTCCAACAAGGTCTATGAGGACGAGGTCTGCTACGCCTTCTACGACATCGATCCCCAGGCCCCCACCCACTTTCTGGTGATCCCCAAGATGCACATCGCCTCGGTGGCTGAGGTCACCCAGGACAACGCCGCCGTGGTGGCCCACATCTTCGCCGTCATCTCCAAAGTCACCAAGGAGCTGGGGCTGGAGAGCTACCGGGTGGTGTCCAACATCGGCGAGCAGGCTGGCCAGAGTGTACCGCACCTGCACTTCCATGTGCTGTCCGGCCGGGATATGACCTGGCCTCCCGGCTGAGGAGAGCCTGCTCGCCGATTCCGCCGCACAGCGGCGGCGGCGCTTTTGCGCCGTACAAGCGTTTTCGCGCAAGCGAAAACCTTGGCGCAGGGCGAATTTATTTCGCCCGAGCATGGATAAAACCCGGGAACCCAAAGGCTGTCAAAACAGCCTTTGGGAGGAGCAGGCGGGGCAAAGTGTACCGCACCTGCACTTCCACGTGCTGTCTGGCCGGGACATGACCTGGCCTCCCGGCTGAGCAGAGCCTGCTCGCCGATTCCGCCGCACAGCGGCGGCGGCGCTTTTGCGCCGTACAAGCGTTTTCGCGCAAGCGAAAACCTTGGCGCAGGGCGAATTTATTTCGCCCGAG
>NZ_NFKI01000055.1 GCF_002160305.1 Pseudoflavonifractor sp. An184 | reverse complement strand
CGGAAAAGTCCTCGCTGCGCTCGCTGAACGCCTTGCTCTGCAAGGCATTCAGGGCATTCGATCCCACTCGAGGCGGGCTGCCGCCCCCTCGAGCTCCCCCGCCAACGCTCCGGCGGATTCGTCTGAACAGAGGTTTTTCGACAAGCTGAACAGCCGCCTGCGGGCGGCTGTTTTTCTGCGGCCGGGGCCGGAAGCATTTCAGAAAACTTTAAAAAATGCGCGCTTTTTGGGTAAACACCCCATCTTTTTCCCTCAGTTTTCAATTTCTTGCAGAAAAATTAAAAAATGGCCCCAAGTTTCTTCATGCTTTTTTCATATTTCTCCCGTATACTGTGACTTGTCAAACGGGAAAACCCCCACAGCTTCACACGGAGGAGTGATTGATCATGGCAGACAATGAATTCAATTTTTATAATAGTGAGAACGACGGATACCGCGGCGGCTTCGGCGACTACGCCGACCCCTCTCCGGCTCCCGTCCCGGGCCCTGCCGGTCCCGGACCTGAGTCGCCCGGGAAGCGTCCCGGCCGGTTCACCAAGCGGGCCATCGCCCTGCTGCTGGCCTGCGTGGTGGTGGGCGGGGCCGCCGGCGCAGGCGGCGCGGCGGCCTATCAGCAGTTTGCCAAGCCGGACACGGTGGTCTACCAGGGCGAGCGGCCCACGGTGGACGTGGACACGGTGGCCAACAGCAACGGCGGCCAGCCCATGACCCCGGAGCAGCTGTACGCGGCCAACCTGGCCTCCTGCGTGGGCATCACGGTGTCCACCACCTCGGTGAACATCTTCGGGCAGACCACCACCTCGGCGGCCAGCGGCTCCGGCTTTGTGCTCACCCAGGACGGGTACATCGTCACCAACTATCACGTCATCGAGGATGCGGTGGACGACTCGTCCGTGTCCATTGAGGTGTCCTTTGCCGACGGCGCCCAGTACACCGCCACCCTGGTGGGCGGCGAGCAGGACAACGACGTTGCGGTGCTGAAGATCGACGCCACCGGCCTGCAGCCCGTCACCCTGGGCGACAGCGAGCAGCTGGTGGTGGGCGAGACGGTGTACACCATCGGCAACCCCCTGGGCGAGCTGACCTACTCCCTCTCCAACGGCCTGGTGTCCGCTCTGGACCGGCTGATCACCACCAGCAGCACCAACCAGACCACCGGCCAGACGGAGACCACCACCCTGAACGTGCTGCAGACCAACTGCGACATCAACCCGGGCAACTCCGGCGGCCCCCTGTTTGACAGCTACGGCAACGTGGTGGGCATCGTGACCGCCAAGTATACGCAGACCAGCTCCGGCGTCTCCGCCGAGGGCCTGGGCTTCGCCCTCCCCATCAACGACGTGAAGGAGATCATCAACGACCTGATCGAGCACGGCTATGTCACCGGCAAGCCCTATCTGGGCATCCAGGTGCAGGACGTCTCCGACGAGGCCCAGCGCTATGGCATCTCCGCCGGCGCCGCCGTCCTCTATGTGGCCGACGGCTCCTGCGCCCAGGAGGCCGGCCTGCAGGTGAACGACATCATTATCGCCATTGACGACACCGCCATCGACTCCAGCAGCGCCCTCACCGCCGCCCTGTCCAGCAACTATAAAGCGGGGGACACCGTCACCCTGACGGTGATCCGCAACCAGCAGCAGGTCCAGCTGTCCGTCACCCTGGACGAGCAGAACGAGCAGACCGAGGCGGCCAACCAGATTCAGGAGCAGTCCAGCCAAGACCAGCAGAACAACTCCCAGAGCGGCGGGTCCTACTACAACAACTGGCCCTTCGGCGGGTTCTTCTGGTAAGCCCCCCTTTGATCCATTCCATCCCACTTTCGGTTTTCTCTCTCCCCCTTTTATCTGCCCGCCCCGGCGCCTTCCGGTCCCAATGGGACCGGGGAGCGCCGGGGCGGGCTGTTTCTTCGCCCGGGCCGCTCACAGCCCGGCCAGCACATCCTCCACCCTGTGGCAGCGGAGGGGGAACCGGGCCCGCAGCTCCTCCGCCGCGCTCTCCATCAGATAGGGGCGGCCCGCCAGCTCCAGCATGGGCAGGTCGTTGTAGTTGTCCCCGAAGGCCATCACCTGTTCCAGGGGGACCCCCAGGACGGCGCACAGCCGCCTCAGCCCCACCCCCTTGTCCGCCAGGGTGAAGTCCAGCCACTTCTCCCCCGCCACGGCGGCGTGGAAATGCCCGCTCCAGCGGGGGGCCAGCTCGGGCTCCACCCCTCTTGCTCCGTCCCGGCAGTAGGCGGACACCTTTACAAAGGGCTCGGGCATGTCCTCCGGCCGGGGGAGGAGGGCCACGTTGTTGCCCACAAAGTCCCGGATGAGGGAGACGATATCCCCCTCCTTGGGGCACAGGTAGCTGGTGTTGGCCCCGGAGATGAGCACCTCGCACCGGGGATGGGCCAGAATCTCCCGGCACAGCTCCAGGGACAGGTCCCGGTCCATCTCTGTGCGGCTGAGGATGGGGCCCGGGGCCCCCGGACCATAGACCACCGCCCCGTTCTCGCACAGGTAGTAGAGCTGGTCCGCCACCGGGGCAAACAGCTTCCGCAGGCTGGTGTACTGCCGCCCGCTGGCGGGACAGAAGCGGATGCCCCGCTCCTTCAGGCGGGCGATCTGTTCAAAAATGGCCGGCGGGATGGCGTTCGCCCCATCCTGCAGCAGAGTTCCGTCGATATCGCTGACCACCAGCTGGATCATGGATCATTCCTCCCTTTCTCTGGTCCGGCCGCGGGTCCCGGATTTCCGAGACGTCCGCTCTGGTAAAATCCACGCCCCCGGACCTGTCCGGGTACGCATTTTTGTTTGAACCATGGAAAATTGTTTGAACTATGTTAAATATAAGTAAAATTCATTGACGGTGCCCGGGACCTGCCCCTATAATAAAGAATGTGTTAAGAAAGAAATGCGGTGTGCAGAGAGGGAACAATGCCATGGGAGCATCGGGACCCGGGCCGGAGGGAACCGGCCTGCTACAACTTCATCGGACAATACTGGCATAACCTGCGGAGCCGGCGGAGCGCCGGGCCCGTGGGCTGTGCCTTTTTATATTTTTACCGCAAACCCGAAACAATAGCAATAGATAGTTCCCTGAAACGAGAGAGAAAGAGGAGGATTCCAATCTTATGCAGATGACAGACTTTTTAAGCCTGTTGGGGGGCCTGGCCCTGTTTCTGTACGGCATGCAGATGATGAGCTCCGGCCTGGAGGCCGCGGCTGGCAGCCGGATGAAGCAGATTCTGGAGCGGCTCACCGCCAACCGGTTTTTAGGGGTACTGGTGGGGGCGGCCATCACCGCCGTCATCCAGTCCTCGTCGGCCACCACCGTCATGGTGGTGGGCTTCGTCAACGCGGGCATGATGACCCTGAACCAGGCGGTTTGGATCATCATGGGCGCCAACATCGGCACCACCGTCACCGGCCTGCTCATCGCTCTGGACGTGGGGGAGCTGGCCCCCCTCATCGCCTTTGTGGGCGTGGTGCTGGCCGTCTTTGTGAAAAAGCCCCAGCTTCAGCACGTGGGCCAGATCTTCGCCGGCCTGGGCGTGCTGTTTATCGGCATGGACATGATGAGCGCCGCCATGTCCCCCCTGCGGGAGTCGGAGGCCTTTGTGGGCATCATGTCCAACTTCTCCAACCCGGTGCTGGGCATCCTGGCGGGCATGATCTTCACCGCCATCATCCAGTCCTCGTCCGCCTCGGTGGGCATCCTGCAGGCCCTGGCCAACAGCGGCGTCATCGCCTACTCCAACTCGGTGTTCGTCCTGTTCGGCCAGAACATCGGCACCTGCATCACCGCGGTGCTGGCCTCCATCGGCACCACCCGCAACGCCAAGCGCACCACCATCATCCATCTGATGTTCAACATCATCGGCACCGTCATCTTCACCGCCCTGTTCATCCTCTTCCCCATCGCCAGCGTGATTGACGGCTCCCTGGTGCTGCCCGGCGCCCTCGGCAGCTTCCTGAGCGGCGTGCTGCCCGCCACCCCCGCCGGCCAGATTGCCATTACCCACACCAGCTTCAACATCATCACCACCCTGCTCCTCCTGCCCCTGGGCAACTACCTGGCCAAGGCCGCGGTGAAGATTCTGCCCGACCGCCCCGAGGACAAGGACGAGCGCATGCACCTGGAGTACCTCACCCCCATCCAGACGGGCAGCAAGGAGAGCGGCCTGGGCGTGTCCGCCATCCAGGTGGACCAGCTCCAGCATGAGCTCCACCGGATGATGCTCATGGCCCAGGAGAACGTGGAGGCCAGCTTCCGCTCGGTGCTGGACCGGAACGAGGACGAGCTCTCCCAGGTGGAGGAGACCGAGGAGTATATCGACTTTTTGAACCGGGAGATCTCCCTCCACATCTCCCATGTGATCGCCTATGAGACCAACCAGCAGGCCTCCGCCGTAGTGAGCAGCTTCCTCACCATCTCCGGCAACATCGAGCGCATCGGCGACCACGCGGACAATTTGGCCGGCTACACCCGCATGCTCAACCGGCGGGACATCGCCTTCTCCCAGGCCGCCCAGCAGGAGATCGTCTCCATGCAGGACATCTGCCTGAAGGGCATCCAGCAGCTCCTGTCCGACCAGGCCGGGAGCGTGGAGTGGCTCACCCAGGTGTCGGCCCTGGAGCAGCGCATCGACGACATGACCCGGGACTACCGCCGGGGCCACCTGGCCCGGATGCAGAGCGGGGAGTGCTCCGCCGAGGGCGGCATCCTCTACTCCGAGCTCCTCACCGACTTTGAGCGCATCGGCGACCACATTCTGAACATCGCCCAGGAGCTCTCCAAGGTCCACCAGCACATCTAATAATACGCCAATCCCCTCTCTGCCGCCGGGCGGCAGAGAGGGGATTTTTTGGTCCATTCAGAAGTAAAACAGGTCCTCAAATTTCTTGTCCAGGGCGATGCACAAGATCAGGGCCAGCTTGGCGGTGGGGTTGAACTGCCCCGTCTCAATGGAGCTGATGGTCTGCCTGGACACCCCCACCAGCTGAGCCAGGTCCCCCTGGGACAGGCCCTTCTCCGCCCGGGCCACCTTCAAACGGTTTTTTAAAACCAGCTGTTCATCCAAACCCTCGCCCCCTCTCACCAGGTCCGCAGCACATAGCAGAGCAGGAAGCACAGGGAGGCGACGGCCCCGAACACGATCCCCCAGAGGAATCTGCGCTCCCGCCGCGCCTGGTACTTACCCAGAGCCTGGGCGGCCAGATAGGCCCACAGCAGGGACATGGGCAGATAGTTGTCCAGCCCCTTCGTGAAGTCATAGACCAACACCGCGATAACCAGCAGGCAAAAGCTGATCTCTCCATACCGGCGGCCTTCGTTTTCCGCGTAGGTGACGCCCTCGTCCGTCTTCTCCTGCCGGCTCTTTTCCAGAATATCCTGTTTTTCCATACCGTTTCCCTCCTTATCCCTGCAGCGCGGGTAGGGTGTCCATCACATAAACCGCCAAATTGAGTACACAGGCCAGGGCCGCCACAATTCCCAGGCCAAGATAGCTCTTTTTCCGCCGGAATCCATATTCGCCCAGGGCCTCACAGGAGACATAGCCCATGAAGAATGCCTGGGGCAGATTGATGTCCAGTCCCAGTACCAACTGGTAGATCTGCACCGCTATCAGCAGGCTTAAAAATCCAACTACGCCCCACTTCCGTCCCTTCTCCTGGGCGTGCAGGACCCCCTCGTCACGGAGCTGATTTTCCTTCCGGCTCTTCTCCAGGATTTCATTCTTATCCATAAAAGCTCCTTTCCAGTTCGAGCCCCCTCCCGGCCCCGGCGCCTTGGGGCGGAGGCGGGAGCATCCTCTGCTGTGAGCTTATCCTATCACGCCGCCCTCGTTATGTCAAGTACACTTGGCAAAAAAACAATGAAACTTGGCACTCTGTCAAGAAAACTGGTTTTCCCGCTCCGTCCCGTCCTTCCAGGCTTGCGCCTTTGGGGCGGATGGATTACAATAGGAAAAAAGGCGCCCGGGCGGGCGCCGGAAGCGAGGTGCTGCAAGCATGACGGATATCCTTGTGGCGGGGGGCGGCCCGGCGGGGCTCACCGCCGCCCTGTACGCCGCCCGGGCGGGCAAGTCGGTGGTGGTGCTGGAGGGGAACGCCCCCGGCGGACAGATCAACTTCTCCCCCCTGGTGGAGAACTACCCCGGCCTGCCCTCCATCCCCGGCAGCCGGTTTTCCGAGGACCTGCTGCGCCAGGCGGAGGAGCTGGGGGTGGAGCTGGAGTACGAGTCGGTCACCGGCTTCCGCACCCATGGGAACGGCTTTCAGGTGACCACCGACTGCGCCCTGCGGGAGTGCCGGGCCCTGGTGCTGGCCACCGGGGTGCAGCACCGCACCCTGGGCCTGCCCGGGGAGGAGGAGCTGGTGGGCCAGGGCGTCTCCTACTGCGCCGTGTGCGACGGCCCCTTCTACGCCGGAAAAGCGACAGCTGTGGTGGGGGGCGGGGACACCGCCCTCCAGGACGCCCTGTTCCTGTCCGGGATCTGCTCCCAGGTCACCCTGATCCACCGCCGGGAGGAGTTCCGGGGGGCCCGGCGGCTGGTGGAGCAGGCGCTGGCCCGGGACAACATTGTCTGTGAGATGGACAGCACGGTGGAGGAGCTGCTGACCCGGGAGGGCGGCCTCTCCGGCGTGACCGTCCGGAACCGGATCACCGGCCAGGCCAAGCAGCTGGAGGTGGACGGCCTGTTCATCGCCGTGGGCCAGCAGCCCCAGAACGGGCCCTTCTCCGCCCTGCTCGCCGCGGACGAGGACGGATATCTGCTGGCCGGGGAGGACTGCAAGACCAGCCTGCCCGGGGTGTTTGCCGCCGGGGACTGCCGCTCCAAGGGGGTGCGTCAGCTGACCACCGCCGTGGGGGACGGGGCGGTGGCCGGGCTGGCCGCCTGCCGCTGGGTGGACGAGCACCCCAACTGACCTCCCCCGCCTTCAAAACCTTGGAAAGACAGGAGACAGACCTTTGAACTACTACTTTGCCCCTCTGGAGGGGGTGACCGGCTCGGAGTTCCGCCGGGCCCACCACCGCTGGTTCCCCGGCGTGGACGCCTACTACATGCCCTTTCTCTCCCCCACCCAGGACCACGTGTTCACTCCGCGGGAGCTGCGCAACGTCCTCCCGGAGCACAATCAGGGGTTCCGGGCGGTCCCCCAGCTGCTGACCAAAAACCCGGAGGACTTCCTCTGGTGCGCCGGGGAGCTCTCCGCCATGGGGTACGGCGAGGTGAACCTGAACCTGGGCTGCCCCTCGGGCACGGTGACCGCCAAGGGGAAGGGGGCCGGGATGCTGGCCCGGCCGGAGGAGCTGGACTGTTTTCTAGATACGGTCTTTTCTCAGGCTCCCCCCATGAAAATCTCCCTGAAAACCCGGCTTGGGCTGGAGGACCCGGAGGAGTTCCCCCGCCTGCTGGAGATTTTTGCAAAATACCCGGTCTCCCTGCTCATCCTCCACCCCCGGGTGCGCGCCGACTTCTACAAGCGCCCGGTGCGCACGGAGTGGTTCCGCTACGCCCTGGACCACTACCAGGGCCCCCTGTGCTTCAACGGCGGCCTGGTGACCGCCGGAGACTGCGCCCGCTTCGCCCGGGACTTCCCCGGCGTGGACCAGGTGATGATCGGCCAGGGCCTGCTGGCCAACCCCGCCCTGGTGCGCCAGGCCAGGGGCGGCCCCGGACCGGACAAGGAGACCCTCCGGGCCTTCCACGACGAGCTGTACCACACCTATCTGGAGCGCTTCGCCAGCCAGCGGAACACGGTATTCCACATGAAGGAGCTGTGGAGCTACCTGTCCCGGCTGTTTGTGGGGGCGGAAGGAAAACCCCTCAAGCGCATCCGCAAGGCGGCCGACTCCCCCGCCTATGAGGCGGCGGTGGACCAGATGTTCTCCCTCCCCCTGCGGGAGGAGGCGGAGTGGGGGCCGGGCGCGCCCCTCTGATTGGGAGCGACGCCTGCCCTCCCGCTCCGGGTACGCCTTCATGCACAATGACAGGAACAGAAACCGGCCGTCAGCAACGCTGGCGGCCGGTTCTCAGGCTGTCAAAAAAGTCCAAGGACTTTTCTGACAGCCTGCAAAAATGCCGTTACTTTTGCGCCCCGCAGCGGCGCAAAAGTCCGCGCTTCGCTTGCCGGAATCCTTGCACAGCAAGGTTTCCGGGGCATTTGATTCCATTCGAGGCGGGCCGCTGCCCCCTCGAGCTCCCCCGCCCAGACTGAGACTGATTCTGCTCAACAGCGTTTTTTGACAAACTGAGGAACCGGCCGCCAGACTGCTGGCGGCCGGTTCTTTTTGCGGTATGGAGAGTTCGTCCTCCCCGTTTTCCCCAAAATGCGGACAGGCCCTTTCGTATAATGGAAGAAAACGGAAGGAGCGTGATGATATGAACCGCTGGCACAGTGAGACGGTGGCCCAGCTTCTCCAGGAGCTGGACGCCAGACCCGGGGGGCTCTCCCCCCATCAGGCGGAGGAGCGCCTGCGGCGGTACGGCCCCAATGAGCTGGAGCCCCCCAGGCAGGAGGGGCTGCTGGGGCGGATTCTGGGGCAGCTGAGGGACCCCATGATTCTGGTGCTGCTGGGGGCGGCGGGGGTGTCCCTGGCCGCCAGCGGCGGGGAGGACTGGCTGGACGCGGTCATCATCCTGGTCATCGTGGTGGTGAACGGGATCATCTCCATCTCCCAGGAGGACCGGGCCCAGCAGGCTCTGGAGGAGCTGCGGAAGTTATCCTCCCCCCAGGCCGCCGTCCTCCGGGGAGGAAAGGTGACGAAAATTCCCGCCGCCCAGCTGGTGCCCGGGGACGTAATCCTGTTGGAGGCGGGGGACCTGGTCCCCGCCGACGCCCGGATTCTGGAGTGCAGCCGCCTCCAGGCGGACGAGTCCCCCATGACCGGGGAGTCGGTGCCGGTGGAGAAGGCCCCGTCGGAGTCCCTGCCCGCCGACGCCCCTCTGGGGGACTGGACCAACATGGTCATCTCGGGCACCCTCATCACCGCCGGCCGGGGGACCGCCCTGGTGTGCGCCACCGGGATGGACACCCAGATGGGCCGTATCGCCGGGCTGCTCCTGGACAGCGAGGGGACGGACACCCCCCTCCAGCGGCGGATGGGGGAAATTTCGAAAACCCTGTCCTTCCTGTGCCTGTGCGTGTGCGCGGTGATGTTCGGGGTGGGGCTCATCCAGGGGAAGGACCTGCTGGACATGTTCCTCACCGCCGTCTCTCTGGCGGTGGCCGCCATCCCCGAGGGGCTGCCCGCCATTGTTACCATCGTCCTGGCCCTGGGGGTGGGCCGGATGGCCCGGCGGGGGGCCATTGTGAAAAAGCTCCCGGCTGTGGAGACCCTGGGGTGCGCCGGGGTGATCTGCTCGGACAAGACGGGCACCCTCACCCAGAACAGGATGACCGTCCAGCAGGTGTGGATTCCCGCCGGAGGCCGCCGGCGGGAGGCCCTGCTGGCGGGGTGCCTGTGCAGCGACGCCCGCCTGGAGTGGCGGGCGGGGGCCCCCGCCGCCCAGGGGGACCCCACGGAGGGGGCCCTGGTGGTGGCCGCCGCCAGGGAGGGTCTGGACAAGAACAAGCTGGAGGAGGAGCAGCCCCGGCGGGCCGACCTGCCCTTCGACTCCACCCGAAAGCTCATGTCCACCGTCCACCCCAAGGCGGACGGCGGGTTCCGGGTGTATGTGAAGGGGGCTCCGGACGTGCTGCTGGACCGGTGCACCGCCGGGCCCCGCGGCCCCCTCACCGCCCCTCAGCGCAGCCGCATCCTCCGGGCCAACGAGGAGATGGCGGGGCAGGCCCTGCGGGTGCTGGCGGTGGCAGAGCGGGACCTGGCCTTTCTGCCCCCCAGCCTGGACTCCCAGACTCTGGAGAGCGGCCTCACCTTCCTGGGCCTGTTCGGCCTCATGGACCCGCCCAGGCCGGAGGCAAAGGCGGCGGTGGAGCTGTGCCACCGGGCGGGGGTGCGGCCGGTGATGATCACCGGGGACCACAAGGCCACCGCCTCCGCCGTGGCCCGGGAGCTGGACATCCTCCGGCCCGGGGACCGGACCCTCACCGGGGCAGAGCTGGACTTTCTGCCCCAGGAGCTGCTGGAGGAGGACATTGACCAGTTCTCCGTCTTCGCCCGGGTGTCCCCGGAGCACAAGATGCGCATTGTCAACGCCTGGCAGAAGAAGGGGAAGATCGTGGCCATGACGGGAGACGGGGTGAACGACGCCCCCGCCCTGAAGGCCGCCGACATCGGCTGCGCCATGGGCCGCTCCGGTACCGACGTGGCCAAGGGGGCCGCCGCCATGATCCTCACCGACGACAACTTCTCCACCATCGTGGAGGCCATCGAGGAGGGCCGGGGTATCTACGCCAACATCCGCAAGGCCATCCACTACCTGCTCTCCTGCAACATCGGGGAGATTTTGACCATCTTCGCGGCCACTCTGCTGAATTTCGGTCAGATGCCCCTGGTGCCGGTGCAGCTGCTGTGGCTCAACCTGGTCACCGACTCCCTCCCCGCCCTGGCCCTGGGGGTGGAGCCGGTGGAGGCCGGGGTGATGGAGCAGCCGCCCCGCCCGGCGGACCAGGGGCTGTTCGACCAGAAGTTCTCCCTCCGCCTGACCTGGCAGGGGCTGATGGTGGGCGGGCTCACCCTGGCGGCCTACTTTCTGGGTTTCACCCGCCTGGCCGCCCCCGGGATGGAGGGGGCCGTCGCCAACACCATGGCCTTCTCCACTCTCACCCTGAGCCAGCTGTTCCACGCCTTCAACGTGCGCAGCGAGGACCGCTCCATCTTCGCCCAGGGAGCGCTGTCCAACCCGGCCATGAACCGGGCCTTTCTGGCGGGGCTGGCCCTCCAGCTTTCCGTGCTGCTGATCCCGCCCCTCCAGGGGGTGTTCTCCGTGGTCCCCATGGACTTCGCCCAGTGGCTCACCGTGCTGGTGCTGGCCGCCGCTCCGGTGCCCATCTGCGAGTGCGCCAAGGCCCTCTCCCGGCGGCGCTCCGCCCCGGAGGAAGAGGAGGAGCCCTCCTTCGTCACCGCCCGTCCCCGACAGAGGGCCGGGCGGAAGTAGGGCGTGAACGGACCGGGATCGTTGGCTCGGCAGTGCCGGGCGCGGTTGTGGAACCGCAGCAGCGGCAATTTTGGGGGATACTTAAAAACAAGCAGGCGGTTCCGCCGCCTGCTCTTTTTATCTCCGCACGATATTTTCGGAGATCTCCCCCAGGGCCTGGGCGGCCTCCATGTCGAACCGCTGACTCCGGGCCAGGTCGGCCAGGGAGATAATGCCCACCAGCTTTCCCTCCTCCACCACCGGCAGGCGGCGGATCTGCTGCTGGGCCATCAAACGGGTGGCGGCCCGGCAGTCCTCGTGGGGGGAGATAGAGGCGCATCCCCGGGTCATGATGTCCCGCACCAGGGTCTGGGCCGGGTCCTCCTCCGCCGCCACGCACCGCAGGACGATGTCCCGGTCGGTGACCATCCCACGCAGCCGGCGGTCCTCCCCGCACACGGGCAGGGAGCCCACGTTGTGGCGGCTGAGCAGCCGGGCGGCCAGGGCGGCGGAGGCGGTGGGCTCGATGGTGACCACGCTGGGGTTCATCAGGTCTTTGATTTCCATAAAAAGCGCATCCTTTCCCAATGTTGTGTCGGTACGTTCATTATACCCAGCGGGCGGAAAAACATACCAGCGGGGCCGCTCACGGCATCTTAACTAATTTTTAATGTTTCACCCATGGAATTCAGTTGCTTTTTGACGGGAAAACAGGTATACTTGTCCCGTTTACAATGCGCGCTCCGGCGCGGCAAAGGAGAATGTCATTTGAAACGAAATTCTGACGCGGCGGCCCGGGCCCCCAGGGGCAGACTGGGCAATGTCCTGCTGAACCTCCTGATTACTCTGATTGCGGGGGCGGTCTACTTCTATGTGGCCATCCCGGCCATCAACCTCCAGGCCGGGGAGTTTTACAGCTTTGTGTTCATGCTGTGCATGATCTACCTGCTGTGCGCCCTGGTGACCTCCGGGTTCCGGGGGAAAAAGGGCGAGAAGCCCTTCCAGCGGGGACAGCTGAAGGAGTATCTCACCTTCATCAAGCAGCAGTGCCTGCCGGTGGGCATCCTGCTCATCGCCATGGTCGTTGTGATCGTAGTGGGCCAGATCGTTTCCTTGCCCATCTTCCGGGCGGGGGCCTACCGGGACCTGCTCACCGTGGAGAACGGGGAGTTCACCCAGGACATCAGTCAGATCTCCTTCAATGAGATCCCCACTCTGGACCGGGACTCCGCCAACTACCTGGGGGACCGGCAGATGGGCACCCTCAGCGACATGGTCAGTCAGTTTGACTACTCCAACAGCTCCACCCAGATCAACTACCAGGGCCGGCCCGTGCGGGTGGCCCCCATCGCCTATGCCGACCTGATCAAGTGGTTCACCAACCGGGGCGAGGGTCTGCCCGCCTATGTGGTGGTGGACATGGTCACCCAGGAGGCCCAGGTGGTCCGCCTCCCCGAGGGGCAGGGGATGAAGTACTCCTTCTCTGAGCCCCTGAATCGGAACATTCTGCGCCACCTGCGGTTCCAGTACCCCACGTTCATGTTCTCCACCCCACGGTTTGAGATCGACGAGGAGGGCAATCCCTGGTGGATCGCCCCCAAGGTGGTCAAAACCATCGGATTGTTCGGGGGCACCGACATCGATGGGGCGGTGCTGTGCAACGCCATTACCGGGGAGAGCCAGTACTACGCCAAGGATGAGGTCCCCACCTGGGTGGACAATGTGTACACCCCTGAGCTCATCATGCAGCAGTACGACTACCACGGCACCCTGATCAACGGCTTCATCAACTCCGTTCTGGGCCAGCGGGACGTGACCATTACCACTCAGGGCTACAACTATATCGCCATCAACGACGATGTGTACGTGTATACCGGCGTCACCTCCGCCAACGCGGACCAGTCCAACCTGGGTTTCCTCCTGAGCAATCAGCGCACCAAGGAGACCAAGTTCTATGACGCTCCCGGCGCCACCGAGGAGGCGGCCAAAGTATCCGCCCAGGGTGTGGTCCAGGACCTGGGCTATATTGCCACCTTCCCCCTGCTGCTGAACATCGCGGACCAGCCCACCTACTTCATCCCCCTGAAGGACCAGGCCAACCTGGTGAAGATGTACGCCATGGTCAACGTGGCCCAGTACCAGATTGTGGCCACCGGGACTACCGTCTCCCAGTGTGAGCAGGAGTATATCCAGCTCCTGTCAGAGAGCGGAGTCACCGAGACGGAAGATCTGCCCCAGACCGAGGCGTCCGGCACGGTAGCGGAGATCCGCTCGGCGGTGCTGGAGGGGAACACCTATTACTTCGTCCGCCTGGAGGGGGAGGAGGTCTTCTATGCCCTGTCCGCCGCGGACAACACCACGGCCGTGATCCTCAACGTGGGGGATCGGGTGACCATCACCCACGCCGCCAGTCAGGAGGAGGCCTCCATTCTAGACGGCTATACCCTCACGGTGGAGGGCCGGGCCCAGGCCCAGGTCACTCTGCCGGAGCCGGATGCGGCCGCCGGGGATCTAACCGGGGAGTCCGGCGAGGTCCCCGCGGCGTGATGCGCCGCCCACAGACCGCCAGGCAGCTCCGCCGGAAGGGGGAGACGGACATGTCTCCCTTGTTCCGCGCCTCCTGAAGCCGCCGTCTAAAAGAATTTTTAATCTTTTCCAGAGGGCAATTTCATTTCCTTTCCGAAGGAAGTATGGTATACTAGTTGTGTATGGCCGGAGAACCTCCGGCCCAACAGAGAAAAAGGCGGGATTTTTTTGAATCATACATTTGACGCCCTGGTTGTGGGCGCGGGCTTTGCCGGGGCGGTCACCGCCCGGGAGCTGGCGGAGCGGGGAAACCTGCGGGTGCTGGTGCTGGAGCGCCGGGACCACATTGGCGGCAACGCCTATGACTGCCTGGACCAGGCGGGGGTGCTCATCCACCAGTACGGCCCCCACATCTTCCACACCAACAACAAGCGGGTGTTCGACTACCTCTCCCGCTTCACCCAGTGGCGGGACTATCAGCACCGGGTCATCGCCAACATTCCAGACGGGAAGACGGGGGGACGGATGACCTACCCGGTCCCCTTCAACCTCACCTCTCTGGAGACGGCCTTCGGCCTGGAAGAGGGACGGCGGCTGGGGGACAAGCTGCTGGAGGCCTATGGCCCGGAACGGAAGGTCACCATTCTGGAGCTGCGGCAGAGCGCCGACCCTGAGATTGCCGCCCTGGCGGACTACGTGTATGAGCACGTGTTCGTCCACTACACCATGAAGCAGTGGGGCCAGACCCCCGAGGAAATCGACCCCAACACCACCGCCCGGGTGCCCGTGTTCCTGTCCCGGGACGACCGGTACTTCCAGGACGCCTGGCAGGGCATGCCCCTGGAGGGCTACACCCCCCTGTTTGAGAAGCTCCTGGACCACCCCGGCATCGCCGTGGAGCTGGGGACAGACGCCCTGAAGCGGCTGGACCTGTCCGGGGACCGCGTCCGGGTGGACGGGGAAGTGTTTGAGGGCCCGGTGATCTACACCGGCCAGGCGGACGAGCTGTTTGGCTTCCAGTTCGGCCCCCTCCCCTACCGCACCCTGGACTTCCGGTTTGAGACCCTGCCCCGGGACGACTTCCAGGGCTACGGCACCGTAAACTACACGGTGGACGAGGACTACACCCGCATCACCGAGTTCAAGCACATGACCGGCCAGGTGAAGCCGGGGGTGACCACCATCGTGAAGGAGTACTCCCGCTCCTACACCGGCGCCCCGGAGGAGACCCCCTACTACGCCATCATCAACCCGGAGAACAACGCCCTGTATGCCCGGTATCAGGAGGCGGCGGGCCGCTTCCCCAACCTCCGCCTGCTGGGCCGCCTGGCGGAATACAAGTACTACAATATGGACGCCATCGTGGCCCGGGCATTGGAGCTGTCCGATCAGCTGATTTAATCTGCGGGGCGGAGCGGACTTTGCGGCGACGAGGACGCCATCGTGGCCCGGGCTCTGGAACTGGCGGATATGCTGGTATCACACACAAACCACCGCAATGCTGTATGGGCGGCCTTTGGCCGCCCGCATTGCCAACAGCGCTCAATCTTGTCGGGCGGCCAAAGGCCGCCCCTACAAAAATGGAGAAAGAAAACATGGACAAATTGATTACCTTCGCCGTCCCCTGCTACAACTCGGCGGCCTACATGGAGCACTGTGTGGATACCCTGCTCCAGGGGGGCGACGACATTGAGATCATCCTGGTGGACGACGGCTCCACCAAGGACGACACCCCCGCCATCTGCGACCGCTACGCCGAGCAGTATCCGGACATCGTCCGGGCCATCCACCAGCCCAACGGCGGCCACGGGGAGGGGGTCAACCAGGGACTCCGCAACGCCCGGGGGATCTACTACAAGGTGGTGGACTCCGACGACTGGGTGGACGTACCCTCCCTCCGCAAAGCCCTGGACAAGCTGCGCCAGTTTGTCCGGGACAAAAAGGCGGTGGACATGCTCATCTGCAACTACGTGTATGAGCATGTGGAGGACAACACCCAGCGGGTGATGCACTACCGGAACGTGTTCCCCCGGAACCGGGTGTTCGGCTGGGAGCAGATCGGCCGGTTCCGCCCCTCCCAGTACCTGCTCATGCACTCGGTGATCTACCGCACCCAGCTTTTAAGGGACTGCGGCCTGGAACTGCCCAAGCACACCTTCTATGTGGACAACATCTTCGTCTACCAGCCCCTGCCCTGGGTGAAGAACATGTACTACCTGGATGTGGACCTGTACCGCTACTTCATCGGCCGGGCGGACCAGAGCGTCAACGAGAAGGTGATGGTCACCCGGGTGGACCAGCAGCTGCGGGTCACCTATCAGATGATCGCCTCCCACAACCTGCGGAAGGTGGCGGCGGAGCACAAGAAGCTGGCGCGGTACATGTTCAACTACCTGGCTATGATGATGACCGTCTCCTCCATCTTCCTGCTCATCGACGGCAGCCCCGAGGCCCTGGGCAAAAAGACCCAGCTGTGGGAGTATTTACGCACGGTGGACGCGGGGATCTATCACAAGATGAAGTACCGGGCGGTGTCCGCCTTTACCAACTTCCCCGGCTACCAGGGGCGGAAGCTGTCGGTGCGCCTCTACCGGCTGGTGCGGAAAATCTATAAGTTCAACTGAACGACTGCGCGCCCGCATCCTCTGCGGGCGCGTTTTTTCTGAAAAGCATTGCTTTCCACCTGGTGGAAGGTTAAAAATTTGAAACTTTTTCTTGACTTTCCCCTGGCTGGAGCGAATATGCTTCCCTCCGAAAGGAGTGAGGCGAAATGCCGGAAAGCTGGAATGTGTCCTCTGCCGCCATGGCGGTCATGGCCCTGGTGGGTCTGTTTACGGTGGTGTTTCCCCTGGGCCTGGGGCTGGTGTTCCGGAGGAAGTTCGGAGGCCGCTGGCGGTTCTTTCTGCTGGGCTGTGTGGTATTCCCCCTGTTCGCCCTGACCCTGGAGGGAAGCGTCAACCGGGCGGTTCTGTACGGCCCCATGGGGGGCGCTGTCACGGGAAACCTGTGGCTGTACGCCCTGTTCGGCGGGGCTATGGCCGGAATCTTTGAGGAGTGCGGCCGCTGGGCCGCCTTCCGCCTGACCAGGCGCTGGAGCCGTGGGCCGGAGGACGCCCTCATGTACGGAGCGGGCCACGGCGGCATCGAGGCCGCCCTGCTGGCGGGGAGCATGATGCTCAACAACCTGCTGGTCTCCGTGGCCCTGAACCAGGACGGACTGGCGGGGGTGGAGGCCCTGATGGGCACGGGCCCTCTGTCCGACGCTCAGATCGCGACCCTGGTCCCTCTGGTCACCGCCCCGGCGGGGATGTATCTGTGGAGCGGCTTTGAGCGGGTGGTGGCCATCGCCATCCACCTGTCCCTTTCGGTGCTGGTATACGCGGCGGTGGGGAACCGGTCGTGGAAGGGGCTTGTGCTGGCCATCCTGCTCCATGCAGGGGTGGACGCCTGTGCCATTTTGACCTCCGCCTGGCTGCCCATCGCGGGGGTGGAGCTGGCGGCCCTGATCTGGGCCGTGGGCCTGGTCCTGCTGGCCCGCCGGACCTATGCCTCTCTGCGGCTTTCAGGACAAAAAATCCCGGAAATCACTTGACTTTCCCCCAGGTGGAAGGTCTATCCTATCCACAAGAGGAGGATGCTTCGGTGAAGATCAACGAGGTAGAGGCCCAGGTGGGCATCACCAAGAAGAACATTCGGTTTTACGAGGATCAGGGGCTCTTAAAGCCCCACCGGAACAGTCAAAACGGCTACCGGGAGTACGGCCCCCGGGAGGTGGAGCAGCTCAAGCAGATCAAGCTCCTGCGGAAGCTGGGGGTCCCCATCGAGGAGATCCGGCAGATGCAGTCCGGGGCCCACACCGTGGGGGACGGCATGCGCCGCCACCTCATCAGCCTGGAGCGGGAGCGGCG
The DNA here is from genome assembly GCF_002160305.1 of Pseudoflavonifractor sp. An184. Classification (GTDB taxonomy): domain Bacteria; phylum Bacillota; class Clostridia; order Oscillospirales; family Oscillospiraceae; genus Lawsonibacter; species Lawsonibacter pullicola. The sequence continues at coordinate 2,705 of NZ_NFKI01000055.1, read as the reverse complement.
GAACCTGGAGCACTCCATGGAGCTGTGCCGCACCCTGAAGGACCGGGAGCAGCAGCTGGACGACCTGGAGACCGATGAACTGCTCTCCCAGATGGAGGTCATGGAGCGTGAAGGGACCACCTTCCTCAACCGCCAGCGGGAGGACACCAAGCGGGTGCGGTATGTGGCTCCGGCTGTGGTCACCGTGCTGACGGTGCTGCTCATGGCCGGGCTCATCGCCCTGATGCTCTATGGCTTCGCCTTGGAGGAGGACCCGGTTCCCACGCCTCTGGTGGTGGTCCTGGTGGCCATCCCCGGCGTGGTCATCTTCGGAGTGCTGCTGGCCGTGGCGCAGCGGTTCCGGGAGATTGAGAAAGGAGAGGCGGACGATGCCAAACAGTACTGATCCCAAGCGCCCCAGCCGGATCACGCCGGTGTTCGTGGCCGTCTGCGTGATTGCGGTAGTGTTCCTGATCGTGGGCAGCATACTGCTGGCCTTTCTGGCCATGGGAGGCGCCAACGCCTTTGCCTTGGGCTTCATGGCTCTATATGTCCTGGCGGGAGCGGCGGTGATTGGCGGCGTGATTGCCGCCACCATCCAGCGCCTGCACGAGATCAGCGGAGGGGAGGAAGAGGATGCCAAGCGATATTGAACAAAGACGCCGCCGCCAAAAGCGGGAGGCTGTCCAGGGGGCTCTGCTGTTTGCCGCCCTGCGCCTGGCCGCGGTGATCGTCCTGCTGTGGAGCATTTCCCTGATTCCGGAACTCCCGTGGCTCCAGACCGTTTTGGGGATTCTGACGCTGATCGTGGGCGTCCCGGTCCTCTTTATCTGGCCTATCTTGAAACAGCGCTTCCAAGAAATCGAAGGAGGAGAATTTGATGCTGCTGCTAAATATTGAGTACGTCCCCGGAAAAGAAATCGAGGCCCTGGGCCTGGTAAAGGGCACCGTGGTCCAGTCCAAAAACTTCGGCAAGGATTTTATGGCCGGGATGAAGACCCTGGTGGGCGGCGAGATCACCGGCTACACCGAGATGCTCATCGAGGCCCGCCAGATTGCCACCAAGCGCATGGTGGATGAGGCGGAGGCCCTGGGGGCGGACGCGGTCATCAACGTCCGGTACGGCTCGGCCTCGGTGATGCAGGGGGCCGCCGAGGTCATCGCCTACGGAACCGCAGTGCGGTACAGGTGACCCGGCTCCGACCCGCGCCCTGTTCTTTGAAGCGGGCGGGAACCGCACTTCGGGCCGGGCGGCACTCACGCCGCCCGGCCCGCTTCTGTCATTTCCACCGTTGACAGACAGCCCGGAACCGGATAAAATGGTACGGTACCTATCCGCCTGTACCATAGGCCGGATACCCGTATACCCCCGTGGCTCAGTTGGGTAGAGCGGCCGCCTCCTAACAATCGAACCGTTCGAACCCTGGAGCCCTTCATAATGGAATATTTTCTGTATATGCCCCCGTACCTCACCGGGATAGAGGGTCCGCCTCCTAAGCGGAATGTAGTGAGTTCGAGTCTCGCCGGGGGTGCCAAAATGACCGCTGTAAGCCGTTTTTCAATGGTTTACAGCGGTTTTTGTTATCGTTTCCTTTGGGCAGTCTTGCCGCTCCGCCGGAACAATTTTATACATTTCCCGCTGTATCCCTGCTAATTGGCTTCGAACACTTTTTTCGATTTTGCTAATAAAAATCGACACTTTGCTAAAACGATTTTTCCGACCTATTTTTCGGATGGGGCCGCCGCCAGCAATGCGGCCAGGGTGTTGGCCAGTTCCGGCGACTTGCGGAGCTGTTCCACCAGGGCCTCCAGGTCCAGCGACACACTCTCCGGCTCCTTCGGCCCCTGGGGTTTTGCCGGAGGGCGCACCGTCCGCAGATCGGGATTGGCGCTGGCGTAGAAGGCGTCCTCGAACTTCTGGGCGTTCACCTTCCGGTCCTAATCCAGGATATGGGCATACGCGCTGGTAATCATGTCGATCTCCGCATGGCCCGTGTCGCCCTGGGTGGCCTTCAGGTTGTGCTCTGCGATTGGCCGTGCTTAAAGTTGGAATAGCTTGCTGAGAGTGGATGATCCTACTGGATACCTTCAACAACGAAATTCTAGCTCATAGTGCTACATCTCAAAGGGGAGTAATAGGCCATACTATGGCGCACTCTTGTTGCATTGGTGCCCGCAACTCCAGTTTTAACTGATGAGGCATTATCCTTCTTCTTCCTCTGTCCAATATCTATTGTAGTCCCACAAATTCTATTTCAAAAATTTTTTAAAATTCACTTGACATTATCCTTGCCATATGATATGCTAGTAAAGCGCTTAAACGAGACTGGACCCACCCGTTGCCGGAGTGGCGGAATTGGCAGACGCCCGGGACTTAAAATCCCGTGGGAGTAATCCCGTGCCGGTTCGACCCCGGTCTCCGGCACCATATCGCGGGATAGAGCAGTTGGTAGCTCGTCGGGCTCATAACCCGGAGGTCGGAGGTTCAAGTCCTCCTCCCGCAACCAGAAATCCGCTGGAATCGTCTGATTCCAGCGGATTATTTTTGTTTTCTGCAACTTTTTTGAGGGGTTTATTTTTGGCTTTTAAATCTGACCCAGATTCTGACCCATACGGGAATTTTTCCGGACTGGAGAGGGCTATAAACTGCCGGAGAGAACGTGTTCCATGGCCTCCGCCGCCTGCCGCTGGGCCGAGGTGGTCACGTGGGCGTAGGTGTCCAGGGT
>NZ_NFKI01000054.1 GCF_002160305.1 Pseudoflavonifractor sp. An184 | reverse complement strand
GGCAACGGCGCCTGCGCCGTAAATTCCACCGCCGCAGGCGGAGGAATTTGCCGAAGGGCGAATTCACTTCGCCCGGAGGCGTTTCAATCCCGAAGGGTCCCCGCCGGGGCCTGACCCGGCGGGCGCAAGCCCGGCTATGAGGCCCGGAAGGCGGAGCTGGAGAAGCGCCTGTAAGAACCCGCTCCCAGCTTCCAGCCTGCGGGGCTTGCCCAGGGCCCGCGCTCTGCGCGGGCAACGGCGCCTGCGCCGTAAATTCCACCGCCGCAGGCGGAGGAATTTGCCGAAGGGCGAATTCACTTCGCCCGGAGGCGTTTCAATCCCGAAGGGTCCCCGCCGGGGTCTGACCCGGCGGGCGCAAGCCCGGTTACGAGGCCCGGAAGGCGGAGCTGGAGAAGCGCCTGTAAGAACCCCCTCCCAGCCTCCAGCCTGCCGGGCTTGCCCAGGAGCCCGCGCCTCCAAATTCCAGACAGCCAAATGTCCCCGCCGCAGCTGCGGCGGGGACATTTTTGTTCAAGCCTGTTTGCTGTTGGGGTCCTGCATGGTCAGGCCGATCCGGCCCCGCTTCTCGTCCACGTCCACCACCCACACGGTGATGATATCCCCCACGGAGAGGACCTCCGAGGGGTGCTTCACCCGCCTGGGCAGGCGGCTGATGTGGACCAGGCCGTCCTGGTGGACGCCGATGTCCACAAAGGCCCCGAAGTCGATGACATTGCGGACCGTCCCCTGGAGCTCCATCCCCGGCTTCAGGTCCTTGAGCTCCATCACATCGGTGCGCAGAATGGGGGGCGGCAGCTCGTCCCGGGGGTCCCGGCCCGGCTTGAGCAGCTCCTTGATGATGTCCGTCAGGGTGGGCACGCCCACCCCGCAGGTCTCCGCCAAGGCCTCCAGCCCCAGGGCCTCCGCCTTTTCCTTCAAGCCGCTGATCTTCCCGGCGCTCACGTCCTCCAGGGTGCAGCCGCAGGCCTCCAGCAGCTTCTGGGCGGCGGCGTAGCTCTCCGGGTGGACCCCGGTGTGGTCCAGCACCGCCGGGCTCTCAGGCACCCGCAGGAAGCCGGCGCACTGCTCAAAGGCCTTGGGCCCCAGCTTGGGCACGTTCAGAATCTGCTTTCGGGCGGTGAAGGCCCCGTGCTCCTCCCGGTACAGCACCAGGTTCTTGGCGGTGGCGGCGTTCAGGCCGGACACCCGCCGCAGCAGGGAGGGGGAGGCGGTGTTCACATCCACCCCCACCGCGTTGACGCAGTCCTCCACCACCCCGTCCAGAGCCTCCCCCAGGCGGGCCTGGGGCATGTCGTGCTGGTACTGACCCACGCCGATGGCCTTGGGGTCGATCTTCACCAGCTCGGCCAGGGGGTCCTGGAGCCTCCGGGCGATGGACACCGCGCTTCTCAGGTTCACGTCGAACTGGGGGAACTCCTCGGCGGCCAGCTTGCTGGCGGAGTACACCGAGGCCCCCGCCTCGTTGACGATCATGTACCGCAGGTTTCCCCCCAGGCGGCGGATGAGCTCCACCGTCATCTGCTCGGTCTCCCGGCTGGCGGTGCCGTTGCCGATGGCGATGTGCTGCACCCTGTGCTTCTTCACCAGCTTGGAGAGGGTCTCGATGGCCTCCTCCTTCTGGCGCTTCCCGTGGGTGGGGTAGACCACCGCCGTGTCCAGCACCCGGCCGGTGCCGTCCACCACCGCCACCTTGCACCCCATGCGGTAGCCCGGGTCCAGACCCATGGTCACCTTCCCCTTCACCGGGGGCTGCATGAGCAGGGGCTTCAGATTCAGGGCGAACATGTGGATGGCCCCCTCGTCCGCCTGGTCGGTGAGGTAGCTGCGGATCTCCCGCTCCATAGAGGGCTGGATCAGCCGGTCGCAGGCGTCGTCCGCCGCGGCCCGGACAAAGTCCATACAGGCCCGGCCGGGCACCGCCGCCCGGCGCACCGTCACATGGGCGGACTCCGGGTCCAGCTCCACCGACACCTTCAGGAAGCCCTCCCGCTCCCCCCGGTTGATGGCCAGGGTCTGGTACCCCTGGACCTTGCCCACCGGGCACTTGAAGCCGTAGTAGAGGCGGTAGACGCTGTCCTTTGGCTCCGCGTCCGCCGCCTTGGATACTAGCATGGCACGTTTCAGATACTGCTGACGGAGCTTCTTCCGGACCACAGCGTCGTCGGAGATCTGTTCCGCCAGGATGTCGCTGGCCCCCTGGAGGGCGTCCTGGATCGTCTCCACCCCTTTCTCCGGGTCCACATAGGCCCGGGCGGCCTCCTCAGGGACCACCGGAGCTCCACCCCGGGCGGACAGCTGCTCCGCCAAGGGAGCTAACCCCTTCTCCCGGGCAATGGTGGCCCGGGTGCGGCGCTTGGGCTTGTAGGGCCGGTACAGGTCCTCCACCTCCGCCAGCGTCTCGGCCGCCGCCAAGGCGGCCTTCAATCTGCAATTCAGCTTGCCCTGGCCTTCAATGGCGGAGCGCACCTCCTCCTTCCGGGCCTCCAGATTCCGCAGGTACTGAAGGCGCTCGGCCAACTGCCGCAGGAGCTGGTCGTCCATGGAGCCGTGGAGCTCCTTTCGGTAGCGGGCGATAAAGGGGATGGTGTTTCCCTCGTCAATGAGATGGACTACATTTTCCACCTGGTGTGCCGGCCGCTCCAGCTCCTGAGCCAGCCGCTGTATCATTGCATCCATCTGGACACGCTCCTTTGTTAATCGTACCTTTTAGTTTAGCTGAAAATTCGAAAAAAGTCCAGGGGCGACTTGCAATCCGGGCATACAGATTCTGCAAATTTTGAAGAATGTGAAATTTCTTTTTTCGCGCTGGGATATTTTGCTCCCCCGGCGGGTATTCTTATGAGGCCCGTTTCAAGGGGACCTCCTCCGGGGCCCCGGGAGACCAGCCCGTCTCAGAAGGTGTACTTCCATGGCGGACGAAGCATTCCGCCGGGCGGCAATGCGGTGCGCCGTTCATCCTGCCGCCCGCTGGCTTCGCTACTTAGCAACCAGTCGTATGCTTTTACTTGTTACCTTATTTTTGAACACTGGATCGTGTTATACAAAAATCATCGTCGGGGAGAACTCTTTTATCAGCCTTCAATTTGTATTCGAGAATAAATGTCAAACTGACAGCACAATACAGTACAAGTGGATAAATAAAGCCTGGAATTAAAAATTTGGGGGGTGTCATTGTATGCACAAATAAAAAATGGTAAAATACCTATCATAGGAAATGTTGAATGTAGCATAGGGCAGATTATCGAGTATTGAAAAAGCCATACTAAAGGGAGGAAAATAACGTGAAAAATAGATTTTGTGTGGGAGCACTTTTAATCGTTCTACTTTCCATATTAGTTGGGTGTACTACACCTTCCACAACTCCTGGGTCTGGTAATAATGATACAGAATCTTCTGAAACTCCAGCCGAACCGTTGAGTGATAGTGAAGTCAAGCGGATGTACTCGAATCCATCAGATTATATTGGATCAACCGTTGAACTTGTGGGCATCATTTTTGGTGGCGTTGATTATGATGGCGACGGTATATACTTCCAAATGTGGGCAGACCCAGAAAATATAGATTATAACACCGTTATAGCTTATTTTGACCCTGAATTAACACTTGAAGATGGACAATATGTTCGTATCTCTGGAACTGTCATTGATGTGTTTGAAGGCAAAAATATGATGGGCGGGCAAATTGTTGCACCTGCCATACAAGCGGATACACTCGAAGTAATATCATACAAAGATGCTGTGAGGCCAACGATTGCTACCGCTACAGCAATTAACAATACTGTTGAGCAGTATGGGTATTCAGTAACTGTTCAGAGCGTAGAACTTGCCGAAAAAGAAACACGGGCTTATATATCTGTAACAAACAACGGAAGCAGCGAATTTAGTTTATACGGCTTTAATATGGTTTTGATACAGAATGGTACACAGCATGAGTATACGCCTAATTATATGGCCGACTATCCAGAATTACAATCAAGCATACGAACAGGAATAACAACAGAAGGTGTCGTAGTATTTCCTGCCATCCAACAAGAACCATTCCAGATAATTATGGAGGCAAGTACATATGACTGGAACCAGCCCCTTCAAGACTACATTTTTGACTTTAATATAGTTAAATAAACATAGAAGCTCCATCATTTCAGATGGAGCTTCTATGTTTATTTAAATTTTCATTGAATTAAAAGAAATTTTCAAATTTTTATAAAATCACCATCGTTCTTGAAAAGGAAGTAATTCTATACGGAATAGCGGCGGCTACTATAGGAGAAAGTGGTGGATACAACAGAACTCCAATCTGCGGCCTGACCCGTTGGAGGCGGTGTACTGCCGAACAGGGCAGAAAACCAACAAGCCCGAACCTCTCGGTTCGGGCTTGTTTCAATGTGGTGGAGACAACAGAACTCGAATCTGTGACCTGACCCGTTGGAGGCGGTGTACCGCCGAACAGGGCAGAAAACCAACAAGCCCGAACCTCTCGGTTCGGACTTGTTGCAATGTGGTGGAGACAACAGAACTCGAATCTGTGACCTTCCGCGTGTGAGGCGGACGCTCTACCGGCTGAGCTATGCCTCCATGTAGGAGAAACGGCGGGGAAGTGAGGTGGTGACCCGGACGGGACTCGAACCCGTGTTGCCGCCGTGAAAGGGCGGAGTCTTAACCGCTTGACCACCGGGCCGTTTTATATGGAACGGACTGGTGTCCGAACTTGATAAAGTGGTAGCGGCACCTGGATTCGAACCGGGGACAACTCGGGTATGAACCGAGTGCTCTAGCCAACTGAGCTATGCCGCCTTTTAGAAGGGGCCTGTCCTCTCGAACAGGGCAAGAGAGATTATAGCGTATTCCCCCGGAATTGTCAACAGGTTTTTCAAACTTTTTTATTTTTTCTTCCCGAGGGAGCAGACGCTCCCCCGGGATCGGGCCGGAGGGCCGTCAGGCTCCCCTGGCTCACTTCTCAAATTTGCTGCGGTGGTCCACCATGATCTCGGAGCACAGCTGGGCGGTGGTGGGCGGCGTGTATGTAATGGCGTTGGCCCCCGCCCGGATGGTGCGGAGGATGTCCTCATCCCTGGGGCCGCCGGTGGCGATGATGGGCACGTCGGGGAATTTCTCCCGGATGTGGGCGACGATCTCCGGGGTCTTGGCCGCGCCGGACACGTTGAGGATATCCGCACCGGCGGCCAGCCGGCCGCCAATGTCCATCTCCTCCGAGACGATGGTGGTGATGACGGGAATGTCCACCACCTGCTTGATCTTGGTGATCGTCTCATTGGCGATGGGGACGTTGAGCACCACGCCGAAGGCCCCCTGGTTCTCCGAAAATTCGGCCATGCGCACCGAGCGGTCCCCGCTGGTCACGCCGCCTCCCACCCCCACAAAGCAGGGCACGTCGGAGACGCTGATGATGGCCTGGGTGATGGAGGGCTGGGGCGTGAAGGGGTAGACCGCGATGATGGCGTCCGCATTCACGTTTTTAATGATGGCCACGTCGGTGGAGAAGACCAGGGATTTGATCCTCCGGCCGAACACCCGGATGCCGCTGCACTCGCTGATGCAGTGGGGGATGGTGAGCAGATGGCTGCGCAGAGTCCCCTTGTACTCTGGAATCTGTTTCATAGGCACCTTCCTTTCCGCGCGGCGCGCCGCCGCGCTTGAATTTTCCGATTTTCTTGACGTCCTAATTATACCACGGGACGGGGGCCAGGGGTAGGAGGCAAAATGTAAATTTTTTTCGGTTTGGTCCCCCCTGTGGAAAACCGGGCCCGGAAGCCGCCGAAAGGGCGGCACCGGACCCGATTTTTTGTGCAAAATGGCAGAATGTGAGAAAATCAGCGGAAATACTCCGCGCCGGACTCAAAGAGGGGCTGATGCTTGTTGCCGGGGATGTTCACGCCCACGAAGGGGCCCCGGCGCTCCAGATGGCCCATCTTGCCGAAGACCCGGCCGTCGGGGGAGAAGATGCCCTCGATGGCCTCCATGGAGCCGTTGGGGTTGGCGTCAATGTCCATGGTGGGCTGTCCGGCGGCGTTGACGTACTGGGTGGCCACCTGGCCGTGGGCAATCAGCTCGGCGATCACCTGGGCGGGGGCCACGAAGCGGCCCTCCCCGTGGGAGATGGGGATGGTGTGCAGGTCGCCCACCTGAGATTTGAGCATCCAGGGGGAGTTGACGCTGGCCACCCGGGTGGTGACATAGCTGGACTGGTGGCGGCCGATGAGGTTATAGGTCAGGGTGGGGCAGTCCGCATCCATGTCCCGGATCTCCCCGTAGGGCACCAGACCCAGCTTCACCAGGGCCTGGAAGCCGTTGCAGATGCCCAGCATCAGGCCGTCCCGGTTTTTGAGCAGGTCCATGACCGCGTCGGACAGGGCGGGGGAGCGCAGGAAGGAGGCGATGAACTTGCCGGAGCCGTCGGGCTCGTCGCCGCCGGAGAAGCCGCCGGGGAGGACCACCATCTGGGCCGACCGGATGGCCTTCTCCAGGGCCTGGGCCGACTGGGCCAGCAGGTCGGTGGACAGGTTGCGGATGACGATAATCTCCGGCTCGATGCCCGCCCGGAGGCAGGCCTGGGCGGTGTCATACTCGCAGTTGGTGCCGGGGAATACGGGGATGACCGCCTTGGGCCGGGCCACTTTATGCTTGCACACGGCGATGGAGCGCTTGTCCCAGGAGATAGGCTCCACCGCCTCGGTGGTGCCGGCGCGGGTGGGGTACACCTTCTCCAGCACGTCCTCGTTGAGCTGGAGCAGCTCCTGGATGGACACCGCGTCGCCGGGCAGAGCGACGAAGGGGGCCTCGGTAGTCTCGCCGATCCGGCGGGCACAGTCCAGGTTGATCTCCTCTGTGAGCTCCGCCACAATGGCACCGGCACAGGGGGCATACCAGTTTACATCCTCCAGCCCGGTCTGGAAGCCGATAGAGTTGCCAAAGGACATCTTCATGACTGCCTCGGCCAAGCTGTTCTCCACCGCCCAGGCGGCCTTCACCTTGCCCTGCCGGTGCAGGTCGTAGAATGCCTCCCAAGCTGTCTTCAGCGCCTGGGCGCTGTCATTTTCGGGGGCAAAGCGGTATACTGGATGCCCCGCCTCCTTGAACTCGGGGGACAGGACCTCGCCGGCCTTGATGGGGGCAATGGCGAAGGAGATGAGGGTGGGGGGCACGTCCAGGTCGTTGAAGGAGCCGGACATGGAGTCCTTGCCGCCGATGGCCGCCCGGCCGAAGTCCAGCTGGGCCTTCAGAGCGCCCAGCAGGGCGGCGAAGGGCTTGCCCCAGCGCTCCGGCTCGCTGCGCAGCTTCTCAAAGAACTCCTGGAAGGTGAGGTAGGCTTTTTTATAGTCCCCGCCGGCGGCTGCCACTTTGGCCAATGACGCCACCACAGAGCAGTAGGCCCCGAAGAAGGGGTCCTCCATCATCTGGTCCGGGTCAAAGCCCCAGGCCATGACGCTGGCCTGGTCGGTCTCCTGGCCGGGCAGGACGGGGAGCAGAGCGGCCATAGCCTGGGCGGGGGTGCGCTGCGTCCTTCCGCCAAAGGGCATGAGGACGCTGCCCGCCCCGATGGAGCCGTCAAACCGCTCGGTGAGTCCCCGGCGGCTGGCGCTCTTCAGGCTGGCGGCCATCTCCTTCAGAGAGGAGGGGCGCTCCACGCCGCCGCCGGCAAGCTTGGGCACGGAGACGCCGGCGTGCTTCACCGCGCCGTTGGTGTTCAAAAATTCCCGGGACAGGTTTGCGATGGTCTGGCCCTTCCAGGTCATGACCATGCGGGGACTCTCGGTGACCACGGCCACCTGATAGGCCTCCAGGTTCTCCTCCTGGGCGGCGGCGATGAACTTCTCCGCGTCCTCGGGGGCGACCACCACCGCCATGCGCTCCTGGGACTCGGAGATGGCCAGCTCAGTGCCGTCCAGGCCCTCGTACTTCTTGCGCACCGCGTCCAGGTCGATGCTCAGGCCGTCGGCCAGCTCGCCGATGGCCACGGACACGCCGCCGGCGCCGAAGTCGTTGCACCGCTTGATGAGGCGGGTGACCTCGCCCCGGCGGAACAGCCGCTGGATCTTCCGCTCCTCGGGGGCGTTGCCCTTCTGGACCTCGGAGGCCATGGTGGTCAGGGACTTCTGGTTGTGGCTCTTGGAGGAGCCGGTGGCCCCGCCGATGCCGTCCCGGCCGGTGCGGCCGCCCAGCAGGATGACCACGTCGCCGGGGGCGGGGCGCTCCCGGCGCACATTCTCCGCCGGGGCGGCGCCCACCACCGCGCCGCACTCCAGGCGCTTGGCGATGTACCCTGGGTGGTACACCTCGGCCACGTGGCCGGTGGCCAGGCCGATCTGGTTGCCGTAGGAGGAGTAGCCCGCCGCCGCGGTGGTGGCCAGCTTCCGCTGGGGCAGCTTTCCGGGGGTGGTCTGAGACAGAGGCACCCGGGGGTCGCCGCCGCCGGTCACCCGCATGGCCTGGTGGACAAAGACGCGGCCGGACAGGGGGTCGCGGATGCAGCCGCCGATGCAGGTGGCCGCGCCGCCAAAGGGCTCGATCTCGGTGGGGTGGTTGTGGGTCTCGTTTTTAAACATCAGCAGCCAGTCCTGCTCCTGGCCGTCCACCTGGGCGGGGACGTGGATGGAACAGGCGTTGATCTCCTCGCTCTCGTCCAGCTCGGGGAGCTGGCCCCGCTTCTTCAGGGTCTTGGCCCCGATGGTGGCCAGGTCCATGAGGGTCTGGGGACGTTTCTTTGCCTTCTCCTCCCCGTAGACCTCCACCCGGGCGGCCAGATACTGCTCATAGGCCGCCTTCACCTCTGGGTCATCGATCTGGATGTCATCCAGGTGGGTGGAGAAGGTGGTGTGGCGGCAGTGGTCGGACCAGTAGGTGTCCACCACCCGCACCTCGGTGATGGTGGGGTCCCGCTTCTCCTGGTCCCGGAAGTAGGCCTGGAGGAATTTCAGGTCGTCCAGGTCCATGGCCAGCCCCAGGGAGTCCAGCAGGTCCTTGAGCCCCGCCTCATCCAGGCCAATAAATCCCTCCACCACAGTCACCGAGTCGGGGGTCTCGTGCTCCTGCTCCAGGGTGGCGGGCTTGTCCATGGAGGCCTCCCGGCTCTCCACAGGGTTGATGAGGTAGCGGCGGATCTTGTCCAGGTCGCCCTCGGTGAGCGTCCCCATCAGCAGGTACACCTTGGCGGCGGCGATGAGGGGGCGGTCCACCCCGGACTGGAGCTGGATGCACTGGGCGCAGGAGTCGGCCCGCTGGTCGAACTGTCCGGGCAGGGCCTCCACCGCCAGGACGCTGTGGGGGGCCTCGGGGACGGGGAAGGTCTCGTCGTACACGTCGTCCACCTGGGGCTCGGAGAAGACCACCGTCTTGGCGGCCTCATACACCTCCGGAGCGATGCGGTCGGCGTCGTACCGGTTCAGGATGCGCACGCCCTCCAGGGCGTCAATCCCCAGCTGCTCCCGCAGCTGGCCGCACAGGCCCCGGGCCTCCACGTCGAAGCCGGGCTTCTTTTCCGAATAACAGCGAAATACACTCATTTCTTTTCCTCCTTACCGCCGGGACCCGCCCGCGCGGTCATTTCCATTGTCCTTCCGGGAATTTACTCTTGAATGGTCCAGCTATCCAGCTGGGAGAAGATATTTCCATAGACAGGGGACAGCCCCTCCACCCGCCCGTACTGGGTGAGGACGGTGCCGCTTCGGAAGCAGATGGGGGCGATGGGCGCCTGCTGAACCAGATGCAGGCACAGGCTGGCGGCCGCGGCCGCCCGGGCATCCCCCTGCGCCGTCCGGAATGAGGACAGCAGGCCGCTGATCGTACTGCTGGTCCAGCCGCCGTAGTTCAGGCTCCCGCCCGGCCCCAGCAGGGGGGACAGATCAAAGTCGGGCGTCAGATAGACCTCCCCGATGTACAGGTCAAAGTCTCCCGCCGCCACCGTCTCCTGGTACTCCTCCCAGGGGAGGCGGTCCACCGTGACCACCAGGCCGGCGCTCTCCAGCTGCTGCTCCACATAGTTGGCCACGGCGCTCTTGGCGGTGTTCTCGATGTTCACCACCAGGGTGAGCGGGCGCCCCTCCAGCCCCTGATCGGCCAGCACGGCGGGGTCGTAGGCCAGTTCCCCGGCCACCGCGTCGTTGTACCAGGGGGAGTCCGGGTGGATGGGCAGGGCGGACGCCGTCCCGTGGCGGGCGAAGATGGAGTCCACCACATCCTGCCGGTCCACCGCCTGGGCGATGGCCCTGCGCACATCCGCGTCCCGGCACAGGCCCTGCTGGGCGTTGAAGCCCAGGTACAGCATCTGGGTGGTGTTGTAGTCCCACACCTCATACCGGCCGGAGGAGCCCAGGTCGCTGCTCCCCGTCAGGTCCACATCCATCAGGGTGATCTCTCCGGCGTTGAAGGCGGACATGAGCCCATCCGCCCGGGTCATGGAGGCCAGCGGGATCTGGGCGATGGGCAGGTTTTCCGCCCCTCCGTGCCAGTCGCTCCGGGCGGTGAGGCTCAGGCTGCCGCCGCTGTCGGTGAGCACATAGGGGCCGGTGCCCAATGGGCGGTCCCCCTCCCCCAGGGCGATGGGGATGTCCAGCAGCTCCGCCAGGGCCCCGTTGGGCTGGGTGAGGGTGACGGACACCTGGTCCCCGCTCCCCTGGACCGAGGAGACGGAGGCGAGCCGGGAGGCGTACCGGGAGCCCTCCCCCCGGGCGGTCTGGAGGGCCTGGGCCACAATCTCCCCGGTGAGGGGGGTCCCGTCGGAGAAGGCGATCCCCGGCTGGAGGGTGAAGGTCCAGGTGAGGCCGTCCTCACTGACATAGTAGCTCTGGCACAGCACGGGCTGGGCCTGGAAGGCGCTGTCCAGGGTAAAGAGCCCCTCGTACATCAGGGGGGCCAGGGTCAGGTTGACGGAGTTCTCCGCCAGCACCGGGTGGAAGCTGTACGCGGGGCAGGCCGCCAGAGTAAAGGGGGCGCTGGCCGCCGTCTCCTCCGGCTGGGTCTGGACCGAGGCGGAGGCGCTGGAGCTGGAGCTGGAAGCGCCGCTGGCCGAGGCGGAGGCGCTCCCCTCCGCCGGAGCGCCGCAGGCGGCCAGCAGCAGGATACAGGCCAGGATCAGGGCAGACAGCCGTCTCATATCTCCCCTCCCCTCTGGATCAGGGCGGCCATGCTCCCCCGGGCCGTCCCCATCTTCCGGTGGGACCAGAAGATCTCCCGGCCGCAGGCGGTGCAGGCATCGCACACAGCGATGTGCTCGGGGGCCACCCCCGCCCGGAGCAGCCAGGCGCGGTTGGCGCCTTTCAGGTCCACGTGGTATTTTCCCGTGCCGGGGATGGGGTTGATATAGGGCTCCGCCCCAGCGCCCATTCCCGCCCGCAGGCCGTCCGGCACGTCGGCGTGGGTCTCAAAGCAGCAGGTGGAGATGCCCGGGCCGATGGCCGCCAGGATGTCCCCGGGCCTTGCGCCGAAGGCCTCCGCCATCCGCTCCACTCCACGGGCGGCGATGCCCAGGGCGGTGCCCCGCCAGCCGGCGTGGACGGCGGCGGCCGCCCCGGTCGCCGGGTCGCACAGAAGCACCGGGATGCAGTCGGCGGAGAAGGCCGCCAGGCACACCCCCGCCTCCCGGGTCATCAGCCCGTCGGCCTCCACCGTCCCCGGCTCTCCGGGGAAGGCCATGCGGTCCGCCCGGGTGACCAGGCGCACCCGGTCCCCGTGGACCTGCTGGTTTTTCACCAGGCAGTCCGGGTCGGCCCCGATGGCGGCGCAGAAGCGGCGGAAGTTCTCGCTCACCCGCTCCGGGTCGTCCCCGCAGCTCCCACCCAAATTCAGGCTGTCCCAGGGGGCGGGAGACACGCCCCCCACCCGGGTGGAGAAGCCGTGGGGGAACCCCGCCTCCCGCATCTCCGGGCAGACATAAAAAAGGACGCCACGGCGCTCCTCTCGGACAATTTCCATGGCGTTCCCTCCTTTTCATTTCAGATATGGCAGATTCCGGGCCGCGATTGGCCGGATGACGCTATTGTACTCGAAATCCCACCCACTGGCAAGTCGCATAAAAGGAGAATCTGACCCCCCATTCCCACTTTATGCGACAAATTTCACAAATCGGCCCCTACTACCGGTCCGGAGCAGGCTGCCGGGCGTGGTACTCCTCCAGGGTCCACCCGTTCTCATAGCAGACCCGGGCCGCCGCCGGTCCCACATAGCGGTAGTGCCAGGGCTCGAACTGATAGCCGGTGATCTCCTCCTTCCCCTCCGGGAAGCGGAGGATGAAGCCGTAGCGCCAGCTGTTCTCCACCAGCCAGGCGTACTCCTCCGTCTCCTCGAAGTGGTCGCTGAGGCTGGCGGTGTTGATGTCCAGGGCCAGCCCGGTCTGGTGCTCCGAGCACCCGGGCCGGGCGGAGTAGGTGTCCGCCTCCTGGGCCCCCTCCTGATTCACATAGCGCTGGTACACCCACTTCTGGGTGGTGTAGGATCGGTAGGCCGAGGCGTTATAGATCCGCAGCCCCTCCCGGGCGGCGGCGTCCGCCATCTCCATAAAGGCCCGGCAGGCCACCGGCCGCAGGCGGTCCCGCTGGTTGGTGTAGGCGGCGGTCAGATAGACCACCTTGGGGGCGTAGTCCGCCGGGAGGGCGTGGTACTGGTTCACCAGGGCGGTGAGGCTGTCCGGGTCCTCCACCTCCTCCGGGTCCCCATAGGGCGGGGCGTCCAGGCCGATGTTCACCCGCACCACCGCCTCCTCCGCCGTCAGCTCCGGGTGCTGGGCGTGGTAGGCCTCATACCGGTCCAGCCGGTCCCACCAGGAGAAGCCGAAGGCCAGGTAGTCCAGCCACTCCGGCGCCCCCAGGGACCGGATCAGCTCCCGGCGGCGGTCCTCCCCCAGGTCCGCCCAGAGGGCCTCGGCGTCCTCCTCCGTCAGCCCAAGTCCGCCCAGCCGGGCCAGGGCCAGCTGCTCCGGCACCCCCTTCCCCGGCACCGCCGGAACGGCGCCGGAGGGGGGCTCCTCCCCGGCGTGGGCCAGGGCGGCCGTCCACACCGGGCCGCCCCCCAGGACAGCCCCCAGGGTCAGGACCCCCGCCAGCGCCCAGATCACCCCTTTGGTCACTTTCATAGTCGTTCCTCTTTATCTCTCAGACGTATATGTCCCCCCAGGGGGAGCTCTGCGCTTGCCGCTCAGCGTTGGACCGCCCGCTCCATCAGCCAGCGGAACAGACCGTCTCCCCCGCCGTTTGGCAGCCGCTCCGGGTGGAACTGCACCCCCACTACCGGGAGACTCCGGTGCTCCAGCCCCTCCAGCGTCCCGTCCGGGGCCCAGGCGGCGGGCACAAGTCCCTCGCCCAGCCGGTCCACCCCCTGGTGGTGGGCGCTGTTCACCAGGGCGTTCTCGCCAAACAGGCCCTCCAGCAGGCTTCCCGGGGCGGTGCGGACGGGGTGGAACACGTCCTCCTCCCCCTGGTGCAGGGCGGCGCGCTCCGCCCCCAGGTCCTGAAACAGGGTCCCGCCCAGAGCCACATTGATCACCTGCATCCCCCGGCAGATTCCCAGGATGGGCCTGCCCCAGGAGAGCCAGGTCCGGACCAGCGCCAGCTCCGCCGCATCCCGTCTGGAATCCGGCGGGTGGGAGCCCCGGTCCTCCTGGCCGAACCAGGCCGGGTCCAGGTCCCCTCCCCCGCACAGCACCAGTCCCAGGCAGTGGGAGTCGGGCTCCGGGGCATAGCCGGGGACCGGAGCCCCGCCGGCCCGCTCCACCGCCCGGATGTAGTGATCCATCCGCCCCTCCGGCCCGGAGATCTGGATGGCGGGCGGCACGGCCGGGCGTCTCACCGGCTCTCCTGGTCCCGCTTCTCCCACAGGCGGACCAGCGTGGCGATGAGCTCCACCGCCCCGTCCACGCCGGTGACGCTGGAGTTGAGGGTCAGATCATACTGGCGCATCTCACCCCAGTTGTGCCCGGTGTAGTAGTTATAGTAGTTGGCCCGGCCCCGGTCGATCTCCTTCACCCGCTCGGTCATATTGGCGGCCTCGATGTGGTACTCCTCGGCGCACCGGGTCACCCGGTCGGCCAGGTCGGCGTGGATAAACACCTTCAGACAGTTGGGGCGCTCCCCCAGCACATAATCGCTGCACCGGCCCACGATGACGCAGGGGCCCTCGTCGGCCAGCTCCCGGATGACCTCCGACTGGGCGAAAAACGCCTGGAGGCTCACAGGCACCCCCTGCTGGGTATAGGCCGCCACCCCGGTTCCCAGGGAGGCCAGCGGCAGATGAATCCGGCTCCGGGCCCGCTCCTCCGCCCGGGCGATAAACTCCGGGGAGAGGCCGCTCTTCTCCGCCGTCTTCTGAATCAGGGTCCGGTCATAGCACGGGATGCCCAGGCGGGCGGCCAGCTGCTTGCCGATCATCCGCCCTCCGCTGCCGAACTCACGGCTGATGGAAATCACATAGTTGCTCATACAAGGCACCTCCTGTCCAAATGGACGATCCTTGAAACCGCTCCTGCGAGCGGTCTGCGGGTCTATTTTTATTATAGCGTCTTTCCGGGGGGATGACAACGAAAACCTGTGATTGGACCGGCGGTTTCTGCTTTGACGCAAAAGGACCGGTTCGGCCTCCGCCGAACCGGTCCTGGACCGTTCTCGTCATTCAAATCAATACCGCCGCACCACGGCCACCACCTTGCCCACGATCTGGGCATGGGTGCCGTCGATGGGCTCGTAGTCGTCGTTGGCGGGCATGAGCCAGACCTTGCCGTCCCGGCGGCGCAGGGTCTTTACCGTGGCCTCATCCTCAAAGAGCGCCACCACAATCTCGCCGCTGTTGGCCTCCGGCTGCCGGTGGACCACCACCAGGTCGCCGGGCAGGATGCCCGCGTTCAGCATGGACTCCCCCCGCACCTTCAGGGCAAAGAACTCCCCCGCCTTCCCCTGGGTGTCGAAGGTGAGGTAGTCCTCGATGCACTCCTCCGCCAAAATGGGGGAACCGGCGGCCACATTGCCCACCACCGGGATCCGGTTGGCCCGGGGGTCCATCTCCTCCCCCACGGCCCGCCCCGCGGGGGCGGCCAGGGTGATGGCCCGGGTCTTGCCCTCCGCCTTGACGATCATGCCGGCCTCCTCCAGCCCCTTCAGGTGGAAGTGGACGGTGGAGGGGGATTTCAAGCCCACCGCCGCGCCGATCTCCCGCACCGAGGGGGGGTAGCCGTGCTGGGCGGCGAAGTCCTGAATAAAGTCGTAAATCCGCTGCTGCTTGGGGGTCAGGTTTCCCATGGTCATTCTCCTTCCTGGCCAGCGCCGGTGAAACGCCCCTTCGCCTGGAATCTTTGCTGAAAGTGTACCACATTTCCCCGAAAAAGTCAAACGAATGTTCCACACTCCAGTCCCTTTGGCCGCTCTCGGAGGAATTGTGAATTTTCTTTGAACCTTCCCCGGCCTCCCTTGACTTTTCTCCGGCGGTCAGTAAAATGAGTAGCACGTTAACCATCAATGGGTTAATTTTATATTTCGAAGGGAGGGAATCCAACCCATGGCAAATCTGGATTTTGACCTGGGCGTGCTGGAGCGGCAGCTCCACCAGGCCCGGCAGAACGCCATCCAGGCGGAGCTGGCCGCCGCCGGTCTCCAGGAGATCGGCCACCCCATGCTGCTGTGTGTGCTGGGCATCACGGGGGAGCACCGGCTGGGCACCCCGGTGCGCACCCAGCGGGAGCTGGCCCGGCTGCTCCACGTCTCCCCGGCGGCGGTGACCACCTCGCTCAAGTCCCTGGAGCGCAAGGGATACATCCTCCGGGAGCCAGGCGATGGGGACGCCCGGTGCAACCGGGTGCTGCTCACCGAAAAGGGGCAGCAGGCGGTGGACGACTGCCTGGCCTGCCTGCGGCGGGTGTCCCGGCGGATGTACGCCGGGCTCACCAACGAGGAGCAGGCCGTGATGCGCAGCTTCTACCTGCGGATGCTGGACAATCTGCAGCCGGATCAGGGGGCCGCTCATTCGTCAAAATAGCCTATCTGGCTCGCCCAAATTTCAGGGGTATCCTGAATGTTCCCTGAAATTCTTTCTGGTTTTCCACTTTATCCACCGTTTTCTCCACTTTTCCACTTCTAAATCTCTACCACCGGAGCGCCAGGCCGCCGGCGGACACACCCCAATCCTACGAAAGGACGGTCATCTTCTTGCTTCAACTGTTTTTGACCCATCTCCAGGGCTACAAGCGGCAGGCGGTTCTCTCCCCCATTCTGATTGTTTTGGAGGTCATCTGCGAACTGCTGCTCCCTCTGGTCATGGCGGAGATTGTGGACGCCGCCATCCCCGCCGGAGATGAGACCTATATCTTTATCCTGGGCGCCGCCATGCTGGCGCTGGCTCTGATCGCCATGGCCTGCGGCGTGGGCTCGGCCAAATACGCCACCATCGCCAGCCAGGGCTTTGGCGCCAACCTGCGGCAGTGCCTGTTCGACAAGGTGCAGGAGTTCTCCTTCGCGGACATCGACCGCTTCTCCTCCGCCTCCCTCATCACCCGCATGACCAACGACGTGAACGCCATGACCATGATGCTGGCCATGGGCCTGCGGATGCTGGTGCGGGCCCCGGTGATGCTCATTGCCGCCCTGGCCATCAGCATCTCCCTCAACGCCCGGCTGGCCCTGGTGCTGGCGGTGGTCATCCCTGTCATGATACTGGTCATCGGAGTGCTGATGAAGCTTTGTACGAAACTCTTTGAGACCATGCAGAAGCGCATCGACAACCTGAACAATACCCTCCAGGAGAACCTGGTGGCCATCCGGGTGGTCAAGGCCTTCGTCCGGGAGAACTTCGAGCGGAAAAAGTTCAAAAAATCCAACGACGAGCTGATGGAGGCCGCCCTGGCGGTGGGCCTGCGGATCATCGCCATCCTGCCGGTGATGATGCTGGCCATGAACGGGGCCACGGTGGCCGTCCTCTACTTCGGCGGCCGGATGGTCATGGGGGCGGAGTTTGACCTGGGCAGCCTCCAGGCCTTCATCAACTATATTTTCCAGATCCTCATGAGCGTGATGATGGTGGCCATGTCCCTGCTGCAGCTCTCCCGGGCCCAGGCCTGCGCCCACCGCATCCACGAGGTCCTGAACACCGAGCCCTCGGTGGAGGATGCGCCGGACGCCGCTCAGCGGACGCTGCCCGCTCCCCGGGGCCAGGTGGAGTTCCGGGACGTGTCCTTCAAGTACGTGACCTCCGGCACCGGGGACGACGTGCTCTCCCACATCAGCTTCACCGTACAGCCGGGCCAGTTCGTGGCCCTGGTGGGGGGGACGGGCACGGGCAAATCCACCCTGGTCAATCTGATCCCCCGGTTCTACGACGTCACCGGCGGAGCCGTCCTGGTGGACGGGATGGACGTGCGGGACTACCCCCTGGAGGCGCTGCGGGGCCGGATCGGCATGGTGCTTCAGAATAACGTCCTCTTCTCGGGTACCATCCGGGAGAACCTGAAGTGGGGCAACCCGGACGCCACCGAGGAGGAGGTCATCCAGGCCGCCAAGGACGCCCAGGCCTACGACTTCATCATGTCCTTCCCCGACGGCTTTGACACCAACCTGTCCCAGGGCGGCGTGAACGTGTCCGGCGGGCAGAAGCAGAGATTGTGCATCGCCCGGGCCATGCTGAGAAAGCCCGCCGTGCTCATCCTGGACGACTCCACCTCCGCGGTGGACTCCACCACCGAGGCGGCCATCCGGGCCTCCTTCGCCAAAAACCTGAAGGACACCACCATCATCATGATCGCCCAGCGCATCTCCTCGGTGCAGTACGCCGACGAGATCCTGATCCTGGACGACGACCACATCGCCGCCCGGGGCACCCATGAGGAGCTGCTCAAGACCAGCCCCATCTATCAGGAGATCTATCAATCCCAGCAGGAAGGAGTGGGTGGATAATGCCGGGACCCAATCGCGCCCCCCGGGGGGGCTATCAGAAGCCCAAGGACCTGAAAAAGACCGTCGGCCGCCTGCTGGGCTATCTGACCCGCAGCAAGCTGCCCCTGCTGGCGGTGTTTGGCTGCCTGCTGGCGTCAGTGTGCGCCAACATCGGCGGCTCCTATATGATGCGGGGCATCATCAACGACTTCATCTGGTCGGGCTGCACCGACTTTGCCGGCCTGGGCCGGGCCATTCTGGCCCTGGTGGGCGTGTACCTGGTGGGCTGTCTGGCCACTTACAGCCAGTCGGCCATCATGGTCCGCCTGGCCCAGCGGGGGGTGAACCGCCTGCGCAGCGACCTGTTTGACAAGCTGCAGAACCTCCCCCTGTCCTACTTTGACAAGCACCCCCACGGGGAGCTGATGAGCCGCTTCACCAACGACGCGGACAACGTGCAGCTGGCCCTGGAGCAGAGCGTGGTCTCCATGTGCTCCAGCTGCCTCATGTTTGTAGGTCTGGTGGCCATGATGCTCTTCATCAACTGGAAGCTCTTTCTGGTCACCGCCCTGGTGCTGGCGGTCACCATGACCGTGTTCAACAAGCTGGGCGGCCGCAGCCGCCGCTACTACCAGAAGCAGCAGGCCGCACTGGGCGACGTGAACGGCGACATCCAGGAGATCATCGAGGGGCTGAAGGTGGTCAAGGCCTTCACCCACGAGGAGCAGGCCAAGGCACAGTTCCGCAAGCTCAACGAGACCTACCGGGACGCGGCCCAGAAGGCCAACTTCTACTCCGGCGTCATCATGCCCATCTCCGGCAACCTGATGAACATCAGCTACGCCCTCACCGCCGCCTTCGGCGGCCTGCTGTCCGTCCTCCAGGGCTTCGACCTGGGCGGACTGGTGGTGTACCTGAACTACTCCAAGCAGGTGGGCCAGCCCCTGAACCAGATCTCCCAGCAGATGACCACCCTCCTCTCCGCCCTGGCGGGCGCCGAGCGCATCTTCGAGGTGATGGACACCCGGCCCGAGGAGGACCAGGGCTCCGTCACCCTGGTGGGGGCGGAGAAGGACGCCAACGGCACTCTGTCCGCCTTCACCGGCTCCGGCCGCCCCCACATCTGGGCCTGGAAGACCCCCCGCACCGCCGGGCTCTCCCTGGTGCCCGTGCTGGTGGGGGAGAAGGACTCCCTCACCGAGCTGGGCCAGGCGGAGCCCACGGAGCACGGCCTCAAGCTCCTGCCCCCCAGCGTGGACTCCTCCCAGGGCATCTGGGTGAAGGTGTCCCCCGACGGGACCCTGACCGAGGTCACGGATCCGGCCTCTCTGTCGGGCCACCGCTGGGCCTGGAAGTACCCGGACCACCAGGGGAAGATGGGCCTGCACCTGATCCGGGGCACCGTGCGCAACGTGCCGGGCGAGGACTACTACCTCACCGAGCTGAAGGGGGCGGTGCGTTTCCACCACGTGGACTTCTCCTATGTCCCCGGCAAGCGCATTTTGAAGGACGTGACCGTCTACGCCAACCCGGGCCAGAAGATCGCCTTCGTGGGCTCCACCGGCGCGGGCAAGACCACTATCACCAACCTCATCAACCGCTTCTATGAGATCGAGGGCGGCCTCATCACCTATGACGGCATCGACGTAAAGGCCATCAAGAAGGACGACCTGCGCCGCTCTCTGGGCGCGGTCCTCCAGGACACCCACCTGTTTACCGGCACCATCATGGACAACATCCGCTACGGCCGGCTGGAGGCCACCGACGAGGAGTGCATCGCCGCCGCCAAGAGCGCCAACGCCCACTCCTTCATCCGCCGTCTGCCCGACGGCTACAATACCGTGGTCACCGGGGACGGGGCCAACCTGTCCCAGGGCCAGCGGCAGCTGCTGGCCATCGCCCGGGCGGCCGTGGCCGACCCGCCGGTGATGATCCTGGACGAGGCCACCTCCTCCATCGACACCCGCACCGAGGCCCTCATCGAAAAGGGCATGGACGCCCTCATGGAGGGGCGCACCGTCTTTGTCATCGCCCACCGCCTGTCCACCGTGCGCAACTCCAACTGCATCGTGGTTATCGAACACGGAGAGATCCAGGAGAAGGGCGACCACCACCAGCTGCTGGAGCAGAAGGGCCGGTACTACCAGCTGTACACCGGGCAGTTTCAGCTGTCCTGATTTCCTTTCCCAAACATAAAACAAGGCCCCGGCATAGCCGGGGCCTTCAGGCTGTCAAAAAAGTCCAAGGACTTTTCTGACAGCCTGCAAAAATGCCGTTACTTTTCCGCCGCGCAGCGGCGGAAAAGTTCTCGCTGCGCTCGCCGAACGCCTTGCCGTGCAAGGCATTCGGGGCATTCGATCCCAC
>NZ_NFKI01000053.1 GCF_002160305.1 Pseudoflavonifractor sp. An184 | reverse complement strand
CCCCCCTGGTCTCCCTGTACGACCTGGAGCTGGACCCGGCCATTCAGAATCCGGAGTACGGCTATAATCTGGCGGAGACCTCCTTCTCCCCCCTGGCTGTCAAGCAGGACCTGAACCAGTGGACCTACCGGGAGGAGCCGGACGACCCCTCCGCCTCCATCTCCATCGACTATGTGGACGCGGTCTCCCCCACCTTTGCCGGGTGGGTGCTGGACAGCTGGAAGCGCACCGACGAGGTGGAGGACGGCATCCCCTGGCAGGAGGCCAGCCGCCCCGGCCTGGACCGCCTGTATACCTACATAGAAGTCCCCGAGGGGCCGGCAGGGTACGACGTGGGGGACCACCACTACACCGTCAACCAGTTTGCGGACACCTACTACTGGCTGGGTCAGGCGGGAGACCAGGCGTTCCGCCTGACGGTGCGGGGCACCGTCCCGCCGGAGGAGGCCCTGGACCTGCTGCTGGAACGGATGGGCGCAGCCTCATAAGTATCAGCGCCTCCCATGCCTTCCCTTTTACTTTATTACTGAGGAGGATTCTCCCATGAAAACACCCAAAAACGCATCTTACAAGTGGAAGTTCAGCCCGGTGAACCTGATGGACAGGGCCCGGTTTCAGGACTGGCTGAACCAGATGGCCCGCCAGGGGCTCTTTTACCACTGGTACTCCAACAAGGTCATAAGATTCAGTCCGGGCGGCTTCCCCATGGTCCGGTTCCAGGTGAAGGCCCCCGACCCCAACCGCCGCTACCACCTGTACCCCGCCCCGGAGATGCTCACCGAGCCCCCCGCGGACCTTCTGGAGCAGTACCGGCAATACGGCTGGACCTATGTGGACTATATCCCCTCCAGCTGCATCTCCTACTTTCTCTTTGCCACCGACGACCCCAGCGCGGCAGAGCCCAATTCGAACCCGGAGTCCCTCCACCGGGCCCTGCGCTTCCCCGTTCGGAATCTGCTGATCCTGGCATTTCCGACGCTGATACTGATTCTTGTGTACGGGATCATATTCTCCGGGTCCTGGGGCGGGCTGGAGTCCTCCCAGCAGCTCTCCCCCGCCCTCCAGGTGTTTGGGCTCCTCCTGCTGGCCCTGCTGCTGAGTCTTCTGATCTCCGGCGGCTTCCAGTGGCTCACCTACTTCCTCCTCCGCCGCAAGATCAAGGAGGAGCACACAGCCCGGCCCTCCCTGCCCCGATGGCTGCTCATGGCCCAGCGGGTCCTGGCAGTGATCGAGACGGTTTCCTTTCTGGCGGCGGTACTGCTGCCGGGCGGCTCCTTCTTCCGGCGGATGGACCGCCTTCTGGACGCCCGGCACGAGGTCCAGGCCGTGGTCCCCCAGGAGCAGGTCACAGAGGACGTCCCTCTGGAGGACTGGGAGCCCGACTTCGACCTGCTCACTCTGGCGGAGATGGAGGGAGACGGAAGTTGGGTCCCCAGCGAGGACTTCACCTTTGCCGCCGGCATACCCTCTATGGAAAAGGAAATCCACTACAACGTAGTGGACCTGCACGAGGCCCCTGAACAGCCCATTCCTATCTGGTACACCATCAATCAGGACGGCACGGGGAGCAGCGGAACGTCCTCCCTGTACATCTCCTACTACCTGGCCCGGGACGGCGAGGCGGCCCAGGCCAGGCTGGAGCGGGAACGGACCTCCTCTGAATATTACGACTACCAGCCCATTGAGGTCCCCGGGGCCGAGGAATTTTGGTGCGATTCCGTGGGACTCACCCCCGAGGAGGATGTCTCCCCCGCCTGGTTCGTCCTGGCCCGGAAGGGGGACCGGCTGCTGGAGCTGCGCTACGACGGCACGCTGGACCTGAGTGAGTGGTTTGACGAGATCGCCGCCATGCTCACGCCGGTGGAATGACCGGTTTCCCTCTCCCAAAACAGGGCGCAGACTTTTCCATAAGGAGCTGATCCTATGAGCCGATCCAAGAAAGAAGTCTCCGGCAATTTGATCCGAAAATGGGCCGTGGTGGACGCCAAGGACATCGCCCGCACGGAGACCTGGCTGGAGGACATGGCCGCCCAGGGGCTGTTCTTCCACGACTTCTCCGGGTTGAGTATCCTGGCCCCCGGCCCCCTCTGGATTGTGCTGTTCCGGAAGGACGCCCCCAGACCGGAGCGCCGGTACCGCCTGTGCCCCACCCGGCCCCAGGAGGCGGAGCCCTCCCAGGAGACTCTGGAGCTGTACGCCCAGTCCGGCTGGCAGTTTCTGCGGTACTGGGGCACCTCCTGCGTGTCCTACTACCTGTTCTACACCGACGACCCCGCCGCCCCGGAGCCCTACACCGACCCGGACTCCCTCTATGAGGCCCTCCGGCCCCCGAAGAAAGACGTGCTCAACGATTTGCTTTTGGGCGTGGTTCTGTATACCTCCGCCGCCATCCTCAGCGCCACACAAATCCTGGACCGCCAGCTCTCCTTCCTGCCCAACTGGATTCTTGCCGCGGCCGCGGCACTGCTGATCGCCCTTTGGCTGAGCTCCCTCCTTCTGAATGGGACCGACTGGCTCACCGTTCTGGCCCTCCGGCAGGAGATCCGGCGGCGGGACACGGTGCGGCCCGCTCCGCCCCCCGCCCTGTTCGCCGCCCGCTGCCTCTTCTCCTCCCTTCTCTCCCTTCTCCAGACGGGGCTCCTGGCTGTGGTTCTCGCCTTGATTTTCACGCTCTTCCGCATCAACAGCGACCTGCCCCTGGAGCAGTTCGACCCCGACTTTGACCTGCTCACCCTGTCGGAGATGGAGGGGGACGGCAGTTGGACCCCGGAGCCCGACCTGGAGGTCGCGGACCAGCTCCTCCGCTTCAATGCGGCGGACGTGTACCAGGACCCCGGCCGGGGCGTCCCGATGTGGTACGACGTCAGCCAGGCGGGCTACGGCACCAGCGGGGACTCGGACATGGAGCTCAACTACTACATTGCCGATGATCCCCAGGCCGCCCGGGAGCTCCTGACCAGCCTGGTCCAGGACCTGCAGAGCCCGGACGGCGACCTTCTCTCCTACCTCCCCGACCAACTCCCCTTCCAGCGGGAAACCGTTCCCGGCGCGGAGGAGTTTCTGGTCCGCCGGGAGGGAGAGAACTGGGATGTGGTCGCCCTGGAGGGGGATCGGGTGCTGGCTCTGCGGTACGGCGGGACGTTGGACCTGACCGAGTGGTACGGCGATATCGCCGCCATGCTCATGCCGGAGGCATGACCGGCGGCGGGGGCAAGCCCCCGCCCTACTCAGTTTGTTTGATCCCAAAGGGCGCGGCCGTGGGCGGCCGCAAGAGGCGCACCGCCCGCGCCTCCCCCTTGGGAGACACGCGACAGGCAAAATATGAATTGAAACAAGGAGTGACGAACGATGGGGAAACAAAAGAATCGGGTCACCAAGTGGTCCCCGGTGAGCCCCATGGACTTTCCCCGCTTTGAGTCCTGGCTGGAGGAGATGGCCGGGAAGGGGTTTCTGGTGCACCGTGTTCAGCAGAACTTGTTCTCCCTGGCCCGGGTCAAATTCCGCCGGGACGAGCCCCACCCCCACCGCCGGTACCGGGTGTGTCCCGCCCAGGGGCAGCAGCAGTCTCAGGAGAAGCCGTCCCAGGAGCTGCTGGAGCTGTATGCCGGCGCGGGGTGGACCTACGAGGGGGACATCGGCCGGCCCTGGACCACCCTGTACCTCTTTTCCACCGACAATCCGGAGGCCCAGGAACCTTACACCGACCCGGATTCCTTCCGGTACGCCCTGCGCTTTCCAAAAGGCAATCTGTTGCTCCTTCTGTTCCTTATTGCCCTGAACCTGGGGCTGAGGGCATCCATCGCCGCCATGGAGATGGACCTCCAGCAGTCTCCCCACCTGGCCATCCCCCTGGTCACCCTAGTCCAGGTCCTTCTGGTCCTGCTTTGGGTCCTGCTGGCGCTGGTCCTGGGAAGTGATCTCCTGACTGTGGCCCTGCTCCGCCGCCGGGCCCGCAGAGACCAGACGGTGCGGCCCAGCCTCCCCCTTTGGCCCTACCGGCTCCAGCGGCTATTTGCCCGCGCCGCCGCGGTCCTGCTGCTGACGGGTGTGTCGGCCGCCCTGCTGGCCTCTCTCACCGACAAAGTTGAGAAGAACATCCCTCTGGAGGAATTTCAGCCGGGCTTCTCTCTGCTCACCCTGGAGGAGATGGCGGGGGACGGCGGCTGGACGCCTTGGGAGAATTGGACCGCCAGCGAGCATGTAGACCTCTCCCCTGAGATGGCCGAGCAGGCCGACATCACCATCTACTACAATGCGGCGACCATGAAGCGCAACCCTAAACAGAGGTTTTTCGACAAACTGACAGGGACGGTCCATCGGACCGTCCCTGTGCGTCTGTGTTTATTCGTTTGTTCCGCCCGGCTCCGGCGGGGAGGGCGCCTTTTCCGCCGCCAGCGGGCCGGTCTTTCCCAGGTACTCCTCGGTACTCAGGGGCAGGCCCCGCTTTTTCAGGCCGCGGTTCACCAGGCGGCTGACCACGCTGTAAAACATGGCGAACACGGGCACGCCCAGCACCATGCCCACAAAGCCGAACAGTCCGCCGAACAGCAGCACCGCAAACAGCACCCAGAAGGAGGCCAGCCCCACCGAGCTGCCCAGAATCTTCGGGTGAAGGATGTTGCCGTCCAGCTGCTGCAGCACAAAAATGAAAATCACAAAATAGAGGCACTGCCGGGGGCTGACCAGCAGAATCAGCAGTCCGCTGGGAATGGCCCCGATGAAGGGTCCAAAAAAGGGGATCACGTTGGTCACCCCGATGATCACCGCCAGCAGCATGGGGTAGGGAAACTGGAACACCGTGAAGCAGATCAGGCAGATCACACCCACAATGAAGGAATCCACCAGGGTCCCATTGATAAATCCGCTTAAAATCCGATAGGCGCTCCGGCTCTCCTCCACCAGCAGGTCGGCCACCCGGGTGGGAAACATGCTGTACAGGATCTTCTTACTCTGGGCGGCGAAGACGTCCTTCCGGGCCAGCAGATATACCGACACAATGACCGCCACGATGATGTCCTTGAGCAGGTTAACCAGAGCCAGCACCACCGTGGACACGCCGGAGACCACCCCGGTCAGCTGAGGCAGCAGTTCCGAGCGCAGCCAAGCCAGGGTGCTGGAGGCCGACTCCAGGTTGGGAATCAGATCGGAGCTGAGCCACTGGTTCAGGGCAGCCCCCGCCGTACGGTAGTAGCTCAGTACAGCCTGCTGGATATCAGGGTTGTCGGCCAGGAAGGTGGTCAGCCACTGCTGAACGCTCTGAAAATAGCCAGGGAGGGCCTCAAACAGCCCCACAAGGCTCCAATAGAGCTGTGGCAGCACCATGGCCAGCAGCACATACAGCACCAGGAAGGCAAAAATCAGGCTTAACAGGATGGAGATGGCACTGAGGATGTTCTTTTTCTTGCCCCAGGGGTCCCGAATGCCCTGACACTGATCCGTCAGCACCGCCAGAATGCGCCGGTGGACCGGAAGCAGCAGAAAGGCCAGCACAATGCCATAGCAGATGGGACGGAGAATATAGCCGATGGTCTCCAGCAGGCTGCGAATAGCAGAGAAGTGCTCCAACAGAAAAAACAACAGGATAGCGGCCGCAATTACCGCAAAGGCGGTGACCCCCGCAGCCAGATAGGGTCCATATTTTCCTCGTCCCTTCAAAGGACAGTTCCTCCTCTACTCCTAAGCCTCATCAGACCTTCAGTTCGGTCTCCTTCTCCCCCAGAACGCCGGCGTACTTCTCCAGCACCGGCTGCACCTCCTGGGTCAGGAACTCCTCCACCTGCTCGGGGCAGCGGCCGATGTAGCGGCTGGGCTCCAGGTGGGCGGTGAGCTCCTCCTTCGTCATACCGAAGGCCGGATCGGCGGCGATCAGGTCGATGAGGTTGTTGGACAGGCCCAGATCCTTCACGTTCCGGCCCGCCTCCTGGGACAGGACCCGGATGCGCTCGTGGAGCTCCTGCCGGTCGCCGCCCCGGACCACCGCGTCCATCATGATGTTCTCGCTGGCCATGAAGGGCAGCTCCTCCAGCACGTGCTTCTCGATGACCTTGGGGTGGACCACCAGGCCGGAGGCCACGTTGCGGTAGATGTTCAGGATGGCGTCCACCGCCAGGAAGGCCTCGGGGACGGAGATGCGCTTGTTGGCGGAGTCGTCCAGGGTGCGCTCAAACCACTGGGTGGCGGCGGTGACGGCGGGGTTGCCCGCGTCCACGATGACGTACCGGGCCAGGGAGCAGATGCGCTCGCAGCGCATGGGGTTGCGCTTATAGGGCATGGCGGAGGACCCGATCTGGTTCTTCTCAAAGGGCTCCTCCACCTCCTTCAGGTGGCACAGCAGGCGCATGTCGGTGGCAAACTTGCTGGCGGACTGGGCGATGCCGGACAGGACGGACAGGACGCTGTAATCCATCTTCCGGGAGTAGGTCTGGCCGCTCACCGGCACCACGCCGTCGAAGCCCATCTCCTTGGCGATCTTCCGCTCCAGTTCCTTCACCTTCTCGTGGTCGCCGTTAAACAGCTCCAGGAAGGAGGCCTGGGTGCCGGTGGTCCCCTTGGAGCCCAGCAGCTTCAGGGTGGAGATGCGGTGCTCCACCTCCTCCAGGTCCAGCAGCAGGTCGTTCATCCACAGGGAGGCCCGCTTGCCCACGGTGACCAGCTGGGCGGCCTGGAAGTGGGTGAAGCCCAGGGTGGGCAGGGCCTTGTACTCCCGGGCGAACTTGGCCAGGGCGTCGAGCACCTGCACCAGCTTGTTCCGGACCAGAATCAGCCCCTCCCGCATGAGGATCACGTCGGTGTTGTCCCCCACGTAGCAGCTGGTGGCCCCCAGGTGGATGATGGGCATGGCCTTGGGGCACAGCTCCCCGTAGGTGTGCACATGGGCCATCACGTCGTGGCGGAGCTTCTTCTCCCACTGGGCGGCCTTCTCGTAGTCAATGTCATAGATATGCGCCTCCAGCTCGTCCACTTGCTCCTGGGTCACCGGCAGGCCCAGCTCCATCTCCGCCCGGGCCAGGGCCACCCACAGCTTCCGCCAGGTGGAGAACTTCTTGTCCGCGGAGAACAGATAGAGCATCTCCTCGCTGGCGTAGCGGGAAGACAGGGGGCTTTCATAGGTATTGGTCGGCATCTTGCATCGTCCTTTTCTCTGGTTTTCCAAGGGTGAGGGTCTCCCCCCGCCCACATCAATTCAGTTTATTATATCGTATTTGCGCCCGCTTTGCCACTGTTTCCTGAAATTTTATCCTCCGGCCCCAAACACAAAGAGAGGCGGGGCGTGTCACCCCGTCTCTCCCATCTCCCCCACCGCCCGGGTCAGCCGGTCCAGCGCGGCCAGGATCTCCACCAAAATCTTGTTCTGATAGTCCAGCACCTGATTGAGCTCCCGCATCTGGCGCCAGAGCGCCTCCCGCTCCCATTCCCGGGCCGTCTGCACCGGGAGGCTATGTACATACCGGTGCATGGTCATCTCCTCCGCCGCGGCCTGGATCTTGGCAATGGCCTCCTCCGGGTCGGTGCGGCGCGTCCCCGCGCCATCCCGGCGGTTTTGACTGGTATTTCCCACGGTGATCCCTCCTGTTCGGTTGTTCTTCTGCCCATCCTATGCCGGGGGGTTGACCGCCGTCCCAGAATATGCTATATTCTTTTTGTCTCAAATAAGACACTTTTAAAAAGGGGGCGGGACCATGGCGGCGGAGATCACCCGGGAGGAGCTGCTGCTTCTGGGGCGGTGCCCCTTTTTCCGGGGGGCGGACGAGGCGCTGCTCCGGCGGGTGCTGGCCCTCCCCGGCGTCACCGCCGAGGCCTTTCCCGCCGGGGAGGCCGTCTATCAGCCCCACCAGTTCCGCCGGTGCCTGGGGTTTCTCCTGTCCGGTCAGGTACAGGTGACCAACGCCGCCCTGTCGGTGAGCGTGCTGGAGGCCGGGGAGCTCTTCGGCGCGGCCGCCCTCTACAACGACCTGCCGGACTACGCCACAACCCTCACCGCCCGTTCCCCATGCCGCATCCTGTTTCTGCCCCAGGAGGACGTGGACCGGCTGCTGGGAGAGGAGTCCCTCCTCCGCCAAAACTACCTGCGCTACCTGTCCGGCCGCATCCGGTTCCTGTCCGGGCGGCTGGGGGCCCTGGCCCAGACCGGAGCGGAGGGCAAGCTGGCCCGGTATCTCCTCTCCAGCGGGGCACCCTCGGTCCACGCCCCGGCCACCGACCTGGCCAAGCGGCTGGGCCTCAGCCGGGCCTCCCTCTACCGGGCCTTCGAGTCCCTGGAGACGGCGGGCCTCATCTGCCGGGAGGGCAAGACGGTGTTCGTGCTGGACCGCGGGGGGCTGGAAGGGGTTTTGTGAGCGTTTCCTCTTTGTGCGGGGGTTCCGCCCTGCGGGCGGGTTTCTTTCTGGATGCCCAGAAAGAAACCAAAGAGGCACCAGGGGGCAAGCGCAGATCGACTTCGGCTTCGCCTCAGCCGATATGACGCTTGTCCCCTGGACCCCCGTTTTACGGGGGCCGCCAATTAGGCAGTCTTGGTGGTCATCGCAAAGGCGCGGGCGGCTCAGCTGATCGCCTGCCCCTCGTCTTTCGCTGCCGCTGACCGGGCAATAGTCGAGGGCTTGACACTCCCCCTTTTAGAAAGCGCCTTTGTTGCGGTGGGGCTCAAGCGCGGCTCAATCTGACGGCGTATCCTGTACCGTTTCTGGATTTCCGTAGGGACGGCGCGTCCGGGAGGCCGCACCCTACAAACGGAGACCCCCTCAAAAGCGGGCGGGTGAGGACACCCGCCCCTACGCTGAATGTAGAAGCGTTCCTATCCTTTTGTAGGGGCCGGTCCCAGACCGGCCCGCCGTATCTTGGAACGTCGGGAGGGGCAAGCCCCTCCCCTACGGGTTTCAAGAAAGTCTTCCGGAATTGGGTAGGGGAGGCCCTTGGGCCTCCCGCCGATCCCATTGGGGCCGGGCGGCCCGGTGTGTCTCCTCTACGGCATTTTTTCAGCCATCCAAAAGCGGCGCGTCCAGGAGGCCGCGCCCTACGGCCCAGCACCAGCCGCCACCTGCTCGGCAAAGCCAGGCGCAGAACGGGAACCGCATTAGTTTCAATTTTGGGAATACCAGGCCCCAGTGGGCCGGATTGAACTGCGGAAAGCCACTCAGATTTTGCGCGCCGGAAATTTTCTGCCGACTTTCAGGTACGCGTCCCCCGTAATGTGGGACCGGGGGTAAGCCGTCATTGGCGAACGAAGTTCGCCTCTGCGGCGTCCCCCGGCGATCCTTTGGGTGCTTTCCCATCGCTGGGAAAGTACCTCGCCGCCCGCAGGCGGCGAAATTCCCCGCACAAACCAGAAAGAGGCGGCGGGGGCAAGCCCCCGCCCTACAAGATTCTTCTAACGACATTTGTTTCTTAGACTGGCCCCTCATCCGCCCCCTTCGGGGGCACCTTTCCCTATCCCCTCTGTCGCTTCGCGACATCTCCCCTTGACAAGGGGAGTCGGCCCCCAGGGGCAGGCTTAAGAGAGATGACGGCGAAATTTCCCCATCTGGCCTCCATCAACAACTTCAGAAAGGAAGATTCAAATGAAACTGAAAAAGCAACTCTCTCTGCTCCTGTGCGGCGCTATGATGGTGTCCGCCCTGGCCGGCTGCGGCAACGGCGGCTCCAGCTCCAGCGCCTCCGGCTCCCAGTCCTCCTCAAGTGTGGGAGATACCTCTCAGTCGGATGCATATACGCTGCCCAATATCATGGTCCTCTCCGGCCCCACCGGCGTGGGCGCCGCCAAACTGATGGCGGATAATGAGGCGGCGGAGTTCTATGACAAAGTCGCGGCCTCCGCCACCGTGGAGGCGGACAACCAGGCGGTGTCCTCCGCCCTCATCAACGGGGACGCGGACATCGCCGCCGTGGCCACCAACGTGGCGGCCACCCTGGTCAACAAGAACCCGGAATCCATCCAGGTGCTGGCGGTCAATACCCTGGGCGTCCTCTACATTCTGGAGAAGGGGGACACCGTGACCTCCATGGCCGATTTGGCGGGCAAGACCGTGTACGCCACCGGCGAGGGGGCCAACCCGGAGTACGTCCTCAACTATCTGCTCACCGAGAACGGGGTGGACCCGGCCGACGTGGACATCCAGTGGATGACCGCCCAGGAGGTCACCGCCCAGATGGCGTCCTCGGAGGACGGCATCTGCATGCTCCCCGTCCCCGCCGCCACCGCCCTGATGATCCAGGACTCCGGCGTGCGTCAGGCCCTGTCCCTCACCGATGAGTGGTCCAGCGTAAGCGACGGCGAGCTGGCCATGGGCTGCATCGTGGCCCGCACCGACTATATTGAGGAGAACCCCCAGGGGGTGGAGGCCTTCCTTGCGGCATACCAGGATTCCATCGAGTACATGTCCAACCCGGACAACCTGGACGCCGCCGCCGAGCTGGTGGCCCAGTACGGCATCACCGCCAACGCCAACATCGCCAAGGCGGCCATCCCCCAGTGCAATCTGGTGTGTCTCACCGGGGACGAGATGAAGTCCGTGCTGGAGGCCTACTACCAGGTCCTCTTTGACGCGGACCCCACCTCCATCGGGGGCGCGCTCCCCTACAATTCCTTCTACTATGGCGCGGAGTAATTCCCTGAAAACGTACGTCAGCATTCTGCTGCCCCCAGCCTTCTGGCTGGGGGCTTGGCAGCTTGGGGCTTTTCTGGTGGAGCTCCACGTGGAGGGCCGGGGCAACGAGCTGCTCCTCCCCTACCCGGCCACGGTGCTCTCCGCCCTGGTCCGGCTGGCCCAGGACCCGGCGTTCTGGGGGACCGCCCTCACCTCCCTGCTGCGCATCGCGGCGGGCATGGCGGCGGGGGTGGCCCTGGGGAGCGCTCTGGCCGCCCTCACCTGCGCCAGCTCCTGGTGCGAGCGGCTGTTCGCCCCGGTGATCCGCATTGTCCGGGCCACCCCGGTGGCCTCCTTCATTCTGCTGGTCCTCCTGTGGACCGGGCGGAATCAGGTTCCGGCGGTGATCTCCGGGCTGATGGTGCTGCCGGTGGTGTGGGAGAACCTGACTCAGGGCATCCGCTCCACCGACCGGCAGCTGCTGGAGCTCTCCCGGGCCTACCGGTTTTCCCGGGGAAAGACCGTCCGGCTGGTGTACCTCCCCAGCTTGAAGCCCTACCTGCTCTCCGCCGTCACCACCGCCATGGGGCTGGCCTGGAAGTCCGGGGTGGCCGCCGAGGTCCTCTGCCTCCCCCGGCCAGGCATCGGCACCGAGATCAACCACGCCAAGCAGGCCTTTGAGACGGCGGACCTGTTCGCCTGGACGGCGGTGGTCATCTGTCTGAGCCTGCTCATGGAGCGCTTCCTCACCCGGCTCATCCAGCGCAGAAGAGAGGGGGCGGCGGCATGATCCAGATTTCCAACCTGACCCTGGCCTACGGGGACAAGCTGGTGCTGGACCGCTTCTCCCTCACCCTGCCGGATACCGGGGTGACGGTGCTGTCCGGCCCCTCCGGCTGCGGCAAGACCACCCTCATGCGGTGCATCGCCGGGCTGGAACGGCCCCAAAACGGAACCGTCTCCGGCATCGCCCCCAGCGAGACGGCCTTCCTCTTTCAGGAGGACCGGCTGTTCCCCTGGCGCACGGTGGAGCAGCACCTCACCGATGTGCTCCCCAAGTCCCGCCGGGGGGAGGCGGACCGCTGGCTGGCCCTGGCCGGTCTGGAGGCGGAAAAAACCGCCCTCCCCGCCGCCCTGTCGGGGGGCATGAAGCGGCGGCTGGCCCTGGTGCGGGCCCTGGCCCTGGGCGGGAAGCTCTATCTGCTGGACGAGCCCTTCACCGGGGTGGACGGGGACCGCATCAAGGCCCTGATGGCCGCCCTGAAGGAGCTGGGCGCGCCGGTGGTCCTGTCCAGCCACGAGGGGCTGGTGCGCTCCCTGGCCGATCAGGTGATTAACCTGGACGGCCCGCCCCTGCGCCGCCTGCCCGGCCCATGAATATACAAAAATGCCCCGCCGCTTGATTCGCGGCGGGGCACAGCTTTTTTCTGAGATTTTCTTAACCCCAAGAGGCGAAACGAAGTTTCGCACAAAGTTCTTTTGGTTCCTTTTCTTTCAAGAAAAGGAACTTCTTTTGCCTACTTTTCTTTCCAGAAAAGCAGGTCAGGAAAAGTCGGAGGCCATCTTCTCCTGCTTGACCTTGTGGTCGATGACGTGGCGGCTGGCCAGCTCCGCCCTCACCTCGTCCAGGGAGATGCCCGCCTGGACCATGAGCACCATCACGTGGTAGGCCAGGTCGGCGATCTCGTACACCGTCTCCTTGTGGTCCTCCGCCTTGGCGGCGATGATGACCTCAGTGCACTCCTCCCCCACCTTCTTCAAAATCTTGTCCAAACCCTTTTCGAAGAGGTAAGTGGTGTAGGACCCCTCCGGCCGCCGGGCGTTGCGCTCCTCCAGAAGCTCATAGAGCCCCTCGTAGCTGAACTGTTCTTCCATGTCAATCTTCCTCGCTCTCATAAATGGGATTTCCGTCAAAGCAGGAGTCGGTGCCCAGATGGCAGGCGGGCCCATCTTTTTTCACCCGCACCAGCAGGGCGTCCCTGTCGCAGTCCGCCCGCAGTTCCACAATGTGCTGGTAGTTGCCGCTGGTCTCCCCCTTGAGCCACAGCTCCTGCCGGGACCGGGACCAGAAGCAGGTGAGCTTCTTTTCCAGGGAAATTTCCAGAGACTTCCGGTTCATGTAGGCCAGGGTGAGCACCTTCCCCGTGTCCGCGTCCTGGACAATGGCGGGGATGAGCCCCCGGTCGTCAAATTTCAAGGTATCCAAGTCCATCATAGCCGCACGCACACTCCGTTCTCCCGCAGCACTTGCTTCAAATCGGGGATGGCCACCTCTCCGAAGTGGAAGATGCTGGCCGCCAGACCGGCGGACATGTCGGGGATCTCCCGAAACAGGTCCACAAAGTCCTGCACGCCCCCGGCCCCGCCGGAGGCGATCACCGGCACGCGGACGATCTCGCTCACGTCCCGAAGCATCTCCAGGTCAAACCCTTTCTTCACCCCGTCGGTGTCGATGGAGTTGACCACCACCTCCCCGGCGCCCCGGTCCACCCCCTGGCGAATCCACTCCAGGGCGTCCAGGCCGGTGTCCACCCGGCCGCCGTTCAAAAACACGTGGTACTTGCCGTCCACCCGCTTGGCGTCCACAGACAGCACCACGCACTGGTCTCCGTAACGCTTGGCCGCCTGGCCGATGAGCTCCGGGTTCTTGATGGCCCCGGAGTTGACGGACACCTTGTCCGCCCCGCAGGTGAGCACCCGCTCAAAGTCCTCCAGGCTGTTGATGCCGCCCCCCACGGTGAGGGGGATGAAGATGGTGGAGGCCACCGCCGTGAGAATGTCGGTGAACAGTTTTCTGCCCTCGAAGGAGGCGGTGATGTCATAGAAAACCAGCTCGTCCGCCCCGGAGCGGGAGTAGTAGTCCGCCAGCTTCACCGGGTTGGACACGTCCTGGAGGTTTAAGAAGTTGACCCCCTTCACCACCCGTCCGTCCTTGATGTCCAGACAGGGGATGATCCGCTTGGTCACCATCTCACTCCACCTCCTTCAAAGCCGTTTTCAAATCCAGAGCCCCGGTGTACAGGGCTTTGCCCAAAATGGCCCCGTACAGGCCCAGAGCTTTCAGCTTCTGTAAGTCAGAAATACTTGACACACCGCCCGAGGCGATGAAGTCCAGGGGGAACTGCTGAGAGAGGGTCTGATAGAGCTCCACATTGGCGCCCCCCAGCATGCCGTCCTTGGAGATGTCGGTGCAGATGACGGTCTTGACCCCCAGACCGCACAGGCGGGTGAAAAAGTCCTCGGCCCGCTCCGGGGCGGTCTCCTTCCAGCCCTTGATGGCGATGGCCCCGTCCTTCAGGTCCACCCCCACCGCCGCCTGGCTGCCGAAGCGGTCCAGGGCGCGCTCCAAAAACTTGGGGTCGGTGACGGCGGCGGTGCCCAGGATCACCCGGGACACCCCGGCGTCCAGGTACTTCTGGATGGTATCCAGGCTGCGGATGCCCCCGCCGATCTCCACCTTTAAATCCGTCTTTTTGCAGATAGCGGCAATCACCGGGAAATTGGGGGTGGTGCCGTCCTTGGCCCCCTCCAGGTCCACGGTGTGGAGCCACTTGGCCCCGGCGGCCTGGAAGTCCGCCGCCTGGGCCGCCGGGTCGTCCCGGTAGACGGTCATCTGGGCGTAGTCCCCCTTTGTCAGGCGGACCACCTTCCCGTCGTATAGATCAATGGCCGGAAGCAGGATCATGCCTTCCCCTCCAATCTGCAAAAGGCCTTCAAAATTTTCAGGCCGGTCTCCCCGCTCTTCTCAGGGTGGAACTGGGTGCCGTACACATTGCCGTTCTGGACCGCCGCCGTCAGCTCCGCGCCGTATTCGGTGGTGGCAGTGCACTGTCCTTTACAGTCAAAGCCCGCGAAGGAGTGGACGAAGTACACGTGTTCCCCCTCCTCCAGGCCGGCGAAGATGGGACTTCTCGCCTTGTCCTTGGGGAAGTGGAGGCCGTTCCACCCCATGTGGGGGACGGCCAGACCCCGGGGGATCACCGTGCGGATGTCCCGCACCTCCCCCTGAATGAGGCCCAAACCGGCGTGCTCCCCGTACTCAAAGGACTTTTCAAACAGCAGCTGCATCCCCAGGCAGATGCCCAGGACGGGTTTGCCCGTGGCCGCCTGGTTGAGGACCGCCTGGAACATCCCCGTGTCCCGCAGCTTCTCCACCGCGTCGCCGAAGGCCCCCACGCCGGGGAGGATGATGTGGTCCGCCCGGTCCAGGACGCTCTCGTCCCGGGTGACCACCGCCTCCTCCCCGATGGCCCCCAGGGAGCTTTTCAGGGAGAACAGGTTGCCCACCCCGTAGTCAATGATGGCGATCATGTCTCCCCCTCCTTCTCAAAGCGGATGTCCACCGCCCGGGCGTGGGCGGTGAGGCCTTCCTCCATGGCAAAGCGGCTCACCTTCCGGTAGTCCCGCTCCAGGGCCTCCCTGGTGTAGTAGCTGAACTGGGATTTCTTGATGAAGTCGTCCACCGACAGAGGGCTGTAAAAGCGAGCGGTGCCCATGGTGGGCAGGGTGTGGTTGGGCCCGGCGAAGTAGTCCCCCATGGGCTCCGGGTTATAGCGGCCCAGGAAGATGGACCCGGCGTTCTCGATAAGCCCCAGGTAGTCGAAGGGATCGTCCACCGACAGCTCCAGGTGCTCCGGGGCGATGCGGTTGGCCACCTCAGCCGCCTGGGTGAGGGACCGGGCTACGATGATCTTGCCATTCTGTTCAATCGAAGCCCGGGCGATCTCCTCCCGCTCCAGGGTCCGGAGCTGGTTCTCGATTTCC
Organism: Pseudoflavonifractor sp. An184; assembly: GCF_002160305.1. Taxonomy (GTDB): domain Bacteria; phylum Bacillota; class Clostridia; order Oscillospirales; family Oscillospiraceae; genus Lawsonibacter; species Lawsonibacter pullicola. The sequence continues at coordinate 5,344 of NZ_NFKI01000053.1, read as the reverse complement.
CGGGAAACGGCCTGGGCCAGTCCCCGGGAGTCGGTGACCAGGACGGCGGAGGCCATCTTGTCGTGCTCCGCCTGGCTGAGCAGGTCGGCGGCCACCCAGGCCGGGTTGGAATTTCCGTCGGCAATCACCAGCACCTCGGAGGGGCCGGCAATCATGTCGATGTTCACCAGGCCGAACACCTGCCGCTTGGCCTCGGCCACATAGGCGTTGCCGGGGCCCACGATCTTGTCCACCTTGGGCACCGTTTCCGTCCCGCAGGCCAGGGCGGCCACGGCCTGGGCGCCCCCCATTTTGAAGATTCGGGTGACCCCGGCCAGCTTGGCCGCCGCCAGGATGGCGGGGCGGATCTTCCCGTCCCGTCCCGGCGGGGTGGCCATGATGATCTCCCCCACCCCGGCAATGTGGGCGGGGATGGCGTTCATCAGCACGGTGGAGGGGTAGGCGGCGGTGCCCCCGGGGACGTAGATGCCCACCCGGGCCAGGGGGGTGATCTTCTGGCCCAGGACTACCCCCTCCCGCTGGGTCATCAGGAACCCCTCCCGCTTCTGCTTGGCGTGGAAGGCGCGGATGTTCTCGGCGGCCTCCCGGAGGATCTCGGTAAACTCCGGGTCCACCTGGGCGGCCCCCTCCTCCAGCTCCTGGGGGGTCACCTCCAGGGCGGAGAGCTCCACCCGGTCAAACTGCTTTTCATACTCCAGCAGGGCCGCGTCCCCTCGCTCCTTCACCGCGCGGAGGATGTCCGCCACCGGGGCGGACACGTCCGCCGCCTCCTCCTGGCGGGCAAAAATTTCCTCCTCCGGCACCTCGTTGAGGTCGTATATCTTTATCATGGAGCACACCTCACAGATTCTTGGCCAGGGCGTCCCGCATGGCGAGGATCTCCTGGTATTTGAACTTATAGCTCACCTTGTTGCAGATAAACCGGGCGCTGATGTCCACGATGGTCTCCAGAGGGGCCAGGTGGTTCTCCCTTAACGTGTTGCCCGTCTCCACAATGTCCACGATCACGTCGGACAGGCCCAGGATGGGGGCCAGCTCGATGGAGCCGTTGAGCTTGATGATGTCGATGTCCCGGGAGCGGGACTCGTAGTAGTCCCCGGCGATGTGGGGAAACTTGGTGGCCACCCGCAGGGTCTTGTTGGGGTCGTCGTAAAAATCCTCGGGACCGGCCACGCACATGCGGCATTTGCCCATCTTCAGGTCCAGCAGCTCGTACACGTCCGGGCGGTACTCCAGCAAAATGTCCTTTCCGGCGATGCCCACGTCGGCGGCCCCCCGCTCCACATAGATGCTCACGTCGGAGGGCTTGACCCAGAAGTAGCGCACCCCCTTCTCCGGGTTCTCAAAGGTCAACTTCCGGTTTTTCTCCAGAATGGAGGGGCACTCATAGCCGGCGGCGGCCAGAGTCTCGTAGGCTTTTTCGCCCAATCTCCCCTTGGGCAGGGCTACCTGGATCATAGGGACACCTCCTCCGGCCTGAGGCCGTCGTAGTAGCGGACCTTTGTCCGGCACCGCACGGGGGCGCTGGGGCCCATCTCCCGCTCGCACCGGACCGTACAGCCCTTGGAGCGGATCTGCTCCGCGAAAGCGGCCAGCTTGGCCAAATCCGCGTCCGGCCCGTAGGTGAGGAGCAGGTCCGCGTCGTACTGCCGCTCCTGGGAGAAGTACTGCTCCAGGCGGCCCATGTACAGGGCGAAGCCGATGGCCCCCACCTGCTTGCCCATCTTCCGGGGCAGGTTGTCGTACCGCCCGCCGGACAGGGCCGGGAAGGGGATATTGGGCAGAAATCCCTGGAAGATGACCCCGTTGTAGTAGTCCATGCTGTTCACCAGGGAGAAGTCCAGGCGGATGCGGCCGTTGAGGCCGAAGGCCTCCAGCATGGAGGCGGTGACGGACAGCTGCCTTAAAATCTCCCAGCTCTGATTGTCCCGGGCCAGCCGCCCCGCCTGGGCGATGCCCTCCTTCAGGGGGGCGTAGATGCCCATGAGCTCTTGAATGGCCTGGGCGTCCTGGGCAGATAAAATCCCCCGGTCGGCCATGGCCTGGATGCCCGGGGCGTTTTTCTGGGCGATCAGCGCCAGGGCCTGCTCCTGGTCCCCCTGGGACAGGTTCATCCCACCCAGCAGACAGCGGATGAAGCTCACGTCGGACAGGTCCAGCACATAGTCCTCCGACAGAATTTCAAGGGACTTGGCCGCCAGGGCGATGACCTCCGCCTCGGCGTAGGGGTCGATCTGGCCCACCGACTCCACCCCCACCTGGAGAATCTCCTTAAAGGCGCCTCCCATCTCCCGGTAGACGTTCTCGTTGTAGTACACCTTCTCGCTGTCCCCGCTGTTGTTCTTGATGATGGACAGGGTGATGTCCGGCTTCAGGGCCTTCAGAGAGCCGTCCACATCGGTGAAGGTGATGATGTGGCCCTTTTTCAGAAAGTCCTTGTTCTGGGCGTACAGGTCGTAGTCCTCAAACTTGGACATGCGGAATTTCCGGTAGCCGTAGCCCTCGTACAGTTGGTTGAGCTGTTCTTCTAACATAGGTACTCCTATACTATCGTGTTTCCGCCCCCTGCGGGGGCGGAAACCGGTTTAACATTCGTTTGCAACAGGATGACGCAAGCTCCCTCCGCCCCACAGCGGTTACCTTCCCACGGCAGGGGCAAGCCCCTGCCCTGCGGTGGTGCGTCTTTCGCAGAAGCGGATTTTGGCCGCGCCCACTGGAAAAGGTTCGGTTTCGGGAAAGCGGGCGCACGGTGTGCGCCCCTACGGGCCTCCCCGGGGAGCATTCTTACAGCATCCCTTTGGTAGAGGGAATTTCGTTTTTAAACTGCTCCTCGATGGAGACCGCCTCCCGGAGGACCCGGCCCAGGGCCTTGAAGGCCCCCTCCGCGATGTGGTGGGAGTTGCGGCCGGCCAGCTTCCGGATATGAAGGGTCAATTTGGCGTTGACGGCAAAGGCCTCCATGAACTCGTACACCAGCTGGGTGTCGAAGGTGCCAATCTTCTCGGTGGGGATGTCCAGGTCCTCATAGTACCCGCCCCGGCCGGACAGGTCCACAGCGCACAGGATCAGGGCCTCGTCCATGGGCAGGCACAGGGAGGCGTAGCGCTTCACGCCCCGCTTGTCCCCCAGGGCCTGAGCGAAGGCCTGCCCCAGGGCGATGCCGATGTCCTCCACGGTGTGGTGGTCGTCCACGTAGGTGTCGCCGCGGCACGTCAGCTCCAGATCCATCCGCCCGTGGCGGGACAGGAGGGTGAGCATGTGGTCCAGAAAGCCCACGCCGCTCTCAATGGAGCTCTCCCCTCTCCCGTCCAGGTTCAGGGACAACTGAATGTCCGTCTCGTTGGTCTTACGCGCAATCTGGGCTGTTCTCATACTTGCAGCAGCTCCCTTACTTTTTCCAGCAAAATGTCCATCTGCTCTCGGGTGCCGATGGTGATTCGATTATAGTCCCGGATGCGGTCCTTGTCAAAGTAGCGCACCAGCACCCCCCGCTCCTTCAGCCCCTGGTAGAGGGCGGCCCCGGCCAGTCCGGGCTTTTTGGCGAAGATAAAGTTGGTCTTGGAGGGGAGCACGGTGAAGCCCAGCTTCTCCAGCTCCCGGGTGGTGTAGTCCCGGGTCTCCATGATCTTTTGGCAGTTCCCGTCGTAGTAGCTCTGCTCCGCCAGGGCGGCCGCCCCCGCCTTCATGGTCAGCTGGTTCACATTGAAGGGGTTGGTGGAGAACTTGATGGTCTCCAGGTCCTGAATGAGGGAGGCGTTCCCGATGGCGTAACCCAACCGGGCTCCGGCCATAGAACGGGACTTGGAGTAGGTCTGGACCACCAGCAGGTTGGGGTACTTTTGGGTGAGGGGCACGCAGCTCTCCCCGCCGAAGTCCACATAGGCCTCGTCCACCACCACCACGCTGTCCGGGTTGGCCTTCACGATCTCCTCCATCTCGTCCCGGCTCAGGGCCAGGCCGGTGGGGGCGTTGGGGTTGGCGATCACAATGGTCTGGTTCCGCCCGTAGTAGTCCCTGGGGTCCAGAGAGAAGTCCTCTTTCAGTGGGATCACGTCGGCCTGGATGTGGTACAGGTCGCAGAACACGGGGTAAAAGCTGTAAGTGAGGTCGGCGAAGGCCGCCCCCCGGCCGTCGGTGGCGTAGGCCAGGAACGCGAAGTTCAGCGCCTCGTCGGAGCCGTTGGACACGAACACGTTCTCCGGCCTCACCCCGTACTGGCTGGCCAGGGCGGTTTTCAGCTCTATGGCCGTGGCGTCGGAGTACAGCCGCAGCCCGTCCACTTCCCGGGCATTGAGCGCCGCGGCCACGCCGGGGGAGGGCGGATAGGGGGACTCGTTGGCGTTGAGCTTCACATAGTTTTTATCTTTAGGCTGCTCCCCGGGGGTGTAGGGGGCCAGCTGGCTGAGTTGACCACTGAAAAACTGGGACATGGTGCGCCCTCCTCTTTTATGTTCTATTTCATTAGTTCGCTAAAGTGATGATGTAATAATACGCCACTCTGATAGTCTTGTCAAGGGGGAATTTGTTTTTTGCGCTGTGCTTCTGTTTCGCCGTCCCTCTCTAAGGCTTCCCTCTTCCGCCTCCCTCGGCTGTGCTGCCATTTCACCGCCTGGGACAGTTTTCTTTTCTAACGACCCCGTTCCCGGGCGGCGACCTACTTTGCCAGGGGCGGCAAAGTAGGCAAAGCGCCCCCGGGGACGCGTCCGATGGACTACGGCTGCGCTTCGCTCCGCCTAGGTCCATAGGCCGCTTTCCCCGGACCCCATTACGGGGGTTACCACTTTAGGCGGGTGGTGACCTTCCGGCTCGCAAAATTTGAGTGGTTGGTCTAAATTTCCGTCGGGCCATAGGGCCCTGGGTTTTCAAAAATTGCGGCTGATGCAGTCTAATTTCTGCGCCTGGGTTTCCTATCTGTGCTACCGGGACAGCTATCCGCCGCCCGCCGATTTCCCGAACCGAAATTGAGCCCCACCAGCCTAAAAAGGCGCGACTTCTGTCAGGAGGACACACACCCAAAGATCACCGGAGCTTTAGCGGCAGCGGTAATAGAACGGAAACCAATCAGCTGAGCACCCGCGCCTTTGCGTTGACAGACCAAGTCGCCTAATTGGGACCCCGTAAATGGGGTCCGGGGGGAGCGAATATGAGCGCGGAGCGCTCGTCCTGAGCGCACCCCGGGGGCGTTTTGGTTACTTTGCCGCCGTGCCGATTTACAATGCAAGTGCAACAGTGAAGAAAAAGAGTGACTCAAAGAGGAAAAGCCAGTAAAATGGTAGTTGCGAGCCAACCATAAGGAGGCGTTCCTCAATGAGCCACTACCAACATCTTAGCATAGAAGAACGGG
>NZ_NFKI01000052.1 GCF_002160305.1 Pseudoflavonifractor sp. An184 | reverse complement strand
GCATTTAAAATCAAAAGGGCTCCCACGGGGCCCGCCCCGTGGGAATCGGCATGACCGATCCTTTTGCCATCGAGCAGTTTACGAAACTGTTTATTCCCATGGCCTGGACCGTCAAATAGGGCCGGCGATGGGGGCCCCATCGCAGATGGGGCGCGCGCAGCGCGTACAAGCGTTTTCGCCGCAGGCGGAAACCTTGGCGTGGGGCGAATTCACTTCGCCCGAGCATTTAAAATCAAAAGGGCTCCCACGGGGCCCGCCCCGTGGGAATCGGCATGACCGATCCTTTTGCCATCGAGCAGTTTACGAAACTGTTTATTCCCATGGCCTGGACGGTAAAATAGCTTTACATAGTTTTGGGATAAAATATGGGGATTTTGGCGTACAATAAGCCCACGCGGGCGGCCTTACGCCAAGGCGGCACGGTTCAGCTCCCGGCACAGCGCCAGGGAGGCCTGAAAAGCGGCCTCCTGCTCCGCCTGATGCCGGAGCCACAGTTCCCCCAGCATGTCCTCCAAAAGCTGTTCGTCCTCCTGGGACAAGTTTGCCCGCAGGGACCGCTCCTTCTCCGCCGCCCGGCGGCAGAAGTCGCGGTACTCGGGATAGACCGCCAAGTAGGACTCCGACTGGGTCAGGACGTAGTCGTAAAGGGTATTTAACAGATCATTCATGTGTAACACTCCTAACGATTCGGACCATTTGGGATTGTTTTTATTGTAAGTTTCCCGTTCGGTCCTGTCAATCATCATTTTTGAGGTTTTGCATAAAAATGTCGACGCTTTCAGAAAATTTAGTGAAATTAAGGAAAGAAAAACATTTGACACAAGAAGCTATTTCTGAGAAAATGGGAATCGTTTTGCGCTCATACCGTCGTTATGAGTCCGGAGAGCGGGAACCGGTTGCCTCTACCTTAGTAAAAATGGCGAATTTTCACCAGGTCACTCTCGACTATCTGGTGGGGCGGTCGGAGGATCGGGAATAGAATCCTGTTGCGGGCGGGCGGCCCAGGTGCGCCGCCCCTACGGATGGAACTGCTTCCCCACAGCGGGCGACCGCAAGGGTCGCCCCTACGGTTATTTTGCGGGTAAGTGGAACGGTTTCGCTTTGCGTAGGGAGCCCCTTATAGCTCCCGCCGTAGATGATTCGGACCAAAAGGTCACCCTCATCCGCTCCCTTCGGGGGCACCTTCCCCCTTGGAGGGGGAAGGCTTTTCGGGCGGCTGATAGCCGCCCCTACGGCGTAATCCGCATCAGAAGCGTTGGCCCGGCAAAGCCAGGCGCAGTTCATAAACCGCAACAGCGGCAAATTTTGTATACCCAGGCCCCCAGTGGGGCCGGATGAAAACGCAGGCAAGCACTCCTGATTTTGCGCGCCGGAAATCCAGCAACATGAAACAGTAGTGCGTCCCCCGTAAAAAGGGGTCCGGGGCCGACTCCCCCTGTCAGGGGGAGATGTCGCGAAGCGACAGAGGGGGTAGGGTAGGCGAATATGAGCGCGTCAGCGCTCATCTGAGCCGTCCCCGGCGGCGTTTTGGTGACTTTGCCGCCGGGGGCAAAGTCACTCGCCCCGCAGGGCGAAACTCTGCCCCCTCATCCGTCACGGCTTCGCCGTGCCACCTTCCCCCCAGGGGGAAGGCTAAGATGGGATGAGGCGGCGAACCCCTGCCAAAATAATCCGGAAAGGAGGAAGTCTTTTGCCTATCCCAGAGCGATTTTTGGACGAGCTCATCGCCCGCACCGACATTGTGGACCTGGTATCGGAATCGGTGCGGCTGACGAAAAAGGGCCGCAACTACTGGGGCCTGTGCCCCTTCCACAGCGAAAAGACCCCCTCCTTCTCCGTGTCGGCGGACAAGCAGATTTTCAAGTGCTTCGGCTGCGGCAAGGGGGGCGGGGCCATCAACTTCGTCATGGAGATGGAGAACCTCCCCTTCCGGGACGCGGTGGAGGTGCTGGCCAAGCGGGCGGGGCTGGAGATGCCCGCGGACACCGGCGGCCCCTCCGCCGGGGCCAGGGCCCGCCGGGAGAAGTTATTGGCCATCAACAAGCAGGCCGCCCGCACCTTTCATAAGTGGCTCTATGAGCCGGAGGGGGCCCAGGGGCTGGAGTACCTGCGAAAACGGGGGCTGTCCCAGCGGACCCTCACCCGCTTCGGCCTGGGGTTCGCCCCCAACCGGTGGGACGCCCTCATCGAGGCGCTGGCCCAGGAGGGGTACGACAAGCGGGACCTGCTGGACGCGGGGCTGGCGGTGAACAACAAGGACGGCCGCATCTACGACCGGTTCCGCAACCGGGTCATGTTCCCCATTATCGACATCCGGGGGGAGGTCATCGGCTTCGGCGGCCGGGTGATGGACGACTCCACCCCCAAGTACCTGAACTCCCCGGACACCCCGGTGTACAACAAGAGCCGCAACGTGTTCGCCCTGAACATCGCCAAAAAGTCCAAGGCGGGGCGGGTCATCCTCACCGAGGGGTATATGGACACCATCTCCCTGCATCAGGCGGGGTTTGACAGCGCGGTGGCCTCCCTGGGCACCTCCCTCACCTCGGAGCACGCCCAGCTGCTCTCCCGGTACTTCCCCGAGGCCATCATCTCCTACGACGGAGACGGGGCGGGCATCGCCGCCGCCCAGCGGGCCATCCCCCTGCTGGAGAAGGCGGGGCTGAAGGTGCGGGTGCTGCGGGTCACCGGGGCCAAGGACCCGGACGAGTTCATCAAGTCCTATGGCCGGGACGCCTTTGCCCGGCTGCTGGACCAGAGCGAGAACCAGGTGGACTACCGCCTGGACCAGCTGAGAGCCCAGTACAATCTGGAGGACGACGCCCAGCGGGTGGCCTTCCTCCAGGACGCGGCCCAGCTGCTGTCCACCCTGTCCAGCCCGGTGGAGCGGGAGATCTACGGGGGGCACGCCGCCCAGGCGGCGGGGGTGTCCCCGGAGGTGATGGCCCAGGAGGTCAAGAAGGCCTTCTCCCGCCGGGTGCGCAAACAGCAGAAGCAGCAGGAGCGCCGGGACCTGACCCCCGCCGTCCAGCTCCAGCCCAAACAGCGGGGGCTGCGGTATGAGAACATCCGCTCCGCCCGGGCGGAGGAGGGGGTGATCCGGCTGCTGCTGCTGGACCCCTCTCTGGCGGGAGACATGGAGCAGCTGCGGGAGGAGGACTTCTCCTCCCCCCTGCTGGGCAAGGCCTATGCTCTGCTGCTCCGGAGGGCCCGGGACGGACTCTCCACCCAGCTCCCCCTATTGGCGGGGGAGCTCACCGGCGAGGAGATGGACCACCTGGCCTATGTGGCCGGGCAGCCCGAATCCTTGGCCAACAGCCGCCGCTCCCTGGCGGATTACATAGCGGTCATCCGGGGAGAGGCGCTGAAACGAAGCGGCGTCAGCGGGGACGACCTGCTGCTGGCCGCACAGCAAAAGAATTTTCAGAAGAAAGCATATATGGAGGAGACACCATGAGTACCAAAAAGAAAGACACGACCCCCGTCCAGATGACCCAGCGCGACGGCGTGACCATGATCCTGGAGAAAAAGACCAAGAAGGCCAGTCCGGACATCCAGGCCAAGCTGGAGGCCGGTAAGGCGGAGATCATGAAGGTGGTGGAGGGCGTTCCCGGCTCTGAGAAGCTGGCCGAGCTCATCGAGCGGGGCAAGAAGAAGGGCAGCCTCTCCTCCTCGGAACTGATGGACGTGCTGGAGGACATGGACCTGGAGTCCGACCAGATGGACAAAATCTATGACACCCTGGAGAACCTGGGCATCGACACGGTGGGCGAGGACTACATCCCCGACCTGCCCGACGACGCGGACCCTCCTCTGGAGGCCATGGAGGACATCAGCGAGGAGGAGATCGTGGACCCCAACTCCATGGTGGACTCCTTCGGCACCGACGACCCGGTGCGCATGTATCTAAAGGAGATCGGCAAGGTAAACCTGCTCTCCTCCGACGAGGAGATCGAGCTGGCCCAGGCCATGGACGCGGGCAACGCCGCCAAGGAGCAGCTCGCTGAGCTCCAGGCCGCCGGCGAGGAGATCCCCGCGGAGGTCCAGGCCGAGCTGGACAAGGCCATCAAAAAGGGCGAGCGGGCCAAGCAGCGCCTGGCCGAGGCCAACCTGCGCCTGGTGGTGTCCATCGCCAAGCGGTATGTGGGCCGGGGCATGCAGTTCCTGGACCTGATCCAGGAGGGCAACCTGGGCCTCATCAAGGCGGTGGAGAAGTTCGACTACACCAAGGGCTATAAGTTCTCCACCTACGCCACCTGGTGGATTCGTCAGGCCATCACCCGGGCCATCGCCGACCAGGCCCGCACCATCCGCATCCCGGTGCACATGGTGGAGACCATCAACAAGGTCATCCGGGTCTCCCGTCAGCTCCTCCAGGAGCTGGGCCACGACCCCACCCCCGAGGAGATCGCCGAGGAGATGTCCATGCCCGTGGAGCGGGTGCGGGAGATCCTGAAGATCGCCCAGGAGCCCGTCTCCCTGGAGACCCCCATCGGCGAGGAGGAGGACAGCCATCTGGGCGACTTCATCCCCGACGAGGACGCCTCCGAGCCCGCCGAGGCCGCCTCCTTCACCCTGCTCAAGGAGCAGCTGGTGGAGGTGCTCTCCACCCTCACCCCCCGGGAGGAAAAGGTGCTCAAGCTGCGCTTCGGCATCGAGGACGGCCGCACCCGCACCCTGGAGGAAGTGGGCAAGGAGTTCAACGTCACCCGTGAGCGTATCCGCCAGATTGAGGCCAAGGCTCTCAGAAAACTGCGCCATCCTTCCCGTTCCAAAAAGCTGAAGGACTTCCTGAACTAATCGCAAAATGGATGGCCGCCGCAGGCGGCCATCCATTTTCTTGAATAAAGAAAAAGCCGGAACAGAAAATTCTGTTCCGGCTTTTCATTGGAATCGCCCTTTTTATTTGGTGGCGGGCTCAGCACCCTGGGCGTTCTTGGTGGAGACCGCCCACTTGGTCAGCTCCACGCGCACCCGGTCGGCGCCGCTCTCGATGACGATGGTGTTCTCCTTCACCGCGCAGATGGTGCCGGTGATGCCGCCGATGGTGGTGATCTCGTCCCCCACAGCCAGAGAGTCCCGCATGTTCTGGGCCTCTTTCTTCCGCTTGTTCTCCGGGCGGATCATCAGGAAATACATCAATGCGAACATCGCAATGATCATAATCCAAACTTCCATGTTCGTCCCTCCAAGAAGTCAAAAATTCCGCAAAAACGCGCTTTTGTAATTATACCTGTTTTCCAGGCCGTTGGCAAGTCTTTCTGGAAATTTTATTGGTTGTCCTCGATTTTCCGGTCCAGCATGCCGGAATATTTTTTCCGGAACTCCTCAAAGGTCCCCTCGTCCAGGGCCCTGCGGATGCGGACCATCAGCTCGTTATAGAAGTGCAGGTTGTGCAGCACCGCCAGACGCATGGCCAGCATCTCCCCTGCCGTCACCAGATGGCGCAGGTAGGCCCGGGAGAAGGACCGGCAGGCGGGGCACCGGCACTCCGGGTCGATGGGCAGGGGGTCCAGCTTGTACTTCTCGTTTTTGATGTTGATGGTCCCCCGCCAGGTATACAGCTTGCCGTGGCGGGCGTTCCGGGCGGGCATGACGCAGTCGAAGAAGTCCACCCCCCGGGCCACCGCTTCGATGATGTTGGAGGGGGTGCCCACCCCCATCAGGTACCGGGGCTTGTCCCCGGGCATGCGGGGCTCCACCGCGTCGATGATGTCGTACATGGTCTGGGTGGACTCCCCCACCGCCAGTCCGCCGATGGCGAAGCCGTCGCAGGGCAGCTGGGCGATCTGGTCCATGTGCCATTGCCGGATGTCCGGGTAGGTGCCCCCCTGATTGATGCCGAAGAGCATCTGGCCCGGGTTGACGCAGTCGGGCTGCCGGTTGAGCCTCTGGTGCTCGGCCACGCACCGCTCCAGCCAGCGGTAGGTGCGCTCCACCGACTGCTGGACGTACTCCCGGGGGGCCGGGTTCTCGATGCACTCATCAAAGGCCATGGCGATATCGCTGCCCAGGTTGGACTGGATGCGCATGGACTCCTCCGGCCCCATAAAGATGCGCCGGCCGTCGATGTGGGAGGCAAAGGTGACCCCCTCCTCGGTGATCTTCCGCAGGCCGGACAGGGAGAACACCTGGAACCCGCCGCTGTCGGTGAGCATGGGGCCGTCCCAGCCCATAAACTTGTGCAGGCCCCCCATCTCCTTGACCACCCCGTCCCCGGGGCGCAGGTGCAGATGGTAGGTGTTGGACAGCTCCACCTGGCAGCCGATCTCCTTTAAATCCAGGGCGGACACCGCCCCCTTGATGGCCCCCTGGGTGCCCACGTTCATAAAGACGGGGGTCTGGACCGTGCCGTGGGGGCAGGTAAACACCCCCCGGCGGGCCCGGCCCTCCGTTTTTACCACTTGAAACATAACATTCTCCTCAAAGTGTTTGATACCAGCTCTTCAGCTGGGCCTTGCGCTCCGGCGGGAGCAGGCTTTTCCGCACGCCCGCCTCCGCCCCGGCCAGGGCCTCCAGCTGGTGGAGGCAGGCCCCCGGGTCCACCTGACCGCGGATTTTCAGAAAAGCCCCCTCGGCCCCCAGCTCCCGCAGCTGTTCCGGGGTGTCCACCCCGATCTTTTTGAGATTTCCAGCCAGCACCGGACCGATGTTGGGCAGGTCTGTCAGCTCCATCTCTGCCGCCTCCTTGTGTGTTTCGCGGAGCATATTGTACCGGACCGGGGCCGTTCTGTCAACGGGGCGCGGGGCCGCTCCGCCCGTTTTCCTTGGCCTCCTTGGCCTGGGCTCCCCGCTGGTACCACTTGGCGGCCTCCGCTTTATCCTGCGGGACCCCCTCTCCGTGCTCATAGCACCAGGCCAGGCTGACCATGGCGTCCGGGTCCCCCCGCTGGGCGGCCGCCTGATAGATCTCCGCCGCCTGGCTCATGTCTCTGGCCACGCCGATCCCCTGGGCGTAGCACCGCCCCATACGGTACAGGGCCGGGATGTGCCCGCCGGCGGCCGCCTGCCGGTACCAATGCAGGGCCTGCTCCGGGTCCGGGCAGGTCCCCGTCCCTTCCTCACAGTGCAGGCCCATGCGGTACATGGCGTCCACGTCCCCGCTCCGGGCCGCCTCCCGGAGATTTTCCAGCTCTCCGGCGTCCAGCCCGGCCGTCTCCTCCGGGCCGTCCCTCAGAAAGGCCTGCATGGCCTGCCGGTCCCCGGCTTTCATTCCCTTGTAGTACCAGTGCTGGGCCTCTTTTGCGTCCGCTTTCACGCCGGAGCCGGTCTCATAGCACCGGCCCAGGCAGTACATGGCGGCACCGTCCCCCGCCTCGGCGGCGGAGCGGTACCAGCGGACGGCCTCCTCCAGGTTTTGGACCGTTCCACTCCCCTCCTGGCAGCACCGGGCCCAGCGGACCATGGCCCGCCGGTCTCCGGCCTCGGCCCCCTTCTGATACCAGTGGGCGGCCTGCTCCGGGCTTCTGTCCGCGCCTTTTCCCTGCTCCAGGCACCAGGCCAGGCTGCTCATGGCGGCGGCATATCCCCGCCCGGCGGCCAGGCGGTGCCAGTGGACCGCCTGGGACCAGTCCTGGGGTACGCCGTCCCCGGTCTCATAGCGCAGAGCCAGCCGGTGCATGGCGGCGGGGTCTCCCCCCTCCGCCTCCCGGCGGCAGCGGTCCGCGGCGCGCTCCGGCTCCAACTGGGTTCCGAGCTGGTCCTGCCAGCGTTCCAGCTGGCTGGCGGAGCGCTGGTCCCCGGCCTCAGCCCCCAGCCGGTACCACTGGCAGGCCTCGTCCAGATCAAGCTCCACCCCTTTCCCGTGCTCATAGCACCAGGCCAGGTTGCCCATGGCCTGGCCGCTGCCCGCACCGGCGGCCTTGCGGTACCACTCCGTCGCCTGCCCCCAGTCCTGAGGCACGCCGCAGCCCGTCTCATAGCACCAGCCCAGGGTGCACATGGCGTCCGGGTCCTCCTGCTCGGCGGCCTGCTGGAACAGCTCAGCCGCCTTTTCCTCGTCCTTGGGGACGCCCACGCCGTCTTTGTAGCAGAAGCCCAGGCAGCACATGGCGGAGGCGTGCCCCAGCTGGGCGGCCTTCTCATACCACTCCACCGCCCGCTCCGGGTCCTTGGCTACCCCGGCGCCGTTCTCATAGCAGATCCCCAGGTTTTTCATGGCGGCGGCCTCACCCAAGTCAGCGGCTCTCTGATACCGCTCCACCGCCTTCCCCCAGTCCTGGGGCAGGCCCTCGCCCATCTCGCTGCACCAGCCCAGGGCGAAGATGGCGTAGGGGTACTCCTGTTCCTCCGCCTGAAGGAGCCATTCCACGCCCTCCTCCGGCCGGCGCTCCGCGCCCACGCCGTGGAGCAGGTGCAGTCCGTAGTCGCACATGCACCGGGGGCTGCCTCCCTCCGCCCCCTGTCTGAACCAGCGGGTGGACTCCTCCAGATTTTTCTCCACCCCTCTGCCGTGCTCATAGCACCAGGCCAGGCTGCCCATCCCGGCCAGGCTGCCGCTCTCCGCCGCCTTTTGGTACCATGCGGCGGCCTGCGCCCAGTCCTGCTCCACCCCCTTGCCCCGCTCATAACAGCGGCCCAGGCGGTACATGGCCTCCGGGTTGTCCTCCTCAGCCGCCTGGCGGTACCAGTGGAGGGCCTGCTCCAGGTCGGGCTCCATGCCGTCCCCGTACTCACAGCAGAAGGCGTAGCAGTACATGGAGCGCGCGTCGCCCGCCTCCGCCCCCCGCTTGTACCAGCGGGTGGACTCCTCCACGTCCTGCTCCACGCCCTTGCCGTTGTCATAGCACCAGGCCAGATTGCCCATGGCCCGGCCGCTGCCGTGCTCCGCCCCCTGGCGGTACCAGCGGGCGGCCTGCTCCCAGCTCTGTTCCACGCCGGTTCCCCGCTCATAGCAGAAGCCCAGACAGCACATGGCGCTCCCGTCTCCGTTCCGGGCCCCCTCCTGGTAGCACTGGACGGCCTTCTCCGGGTCGGGCTGGGTCCCGATGCCCCGCAACAGACAGTCGGCCAGCAGCAGAAGCCCCCGGGCGGACCCCTGCCGGCACGCTTCTCGGTAGAGCTCCACCGCTCCCTCCGGGTCCGCTTCCACCCACTTGCCCTGCTCCATCAGCCAGCCCAGGCAGCACTGGCCCTCCGGGTCCCCCGCCTGGGCGGCCGTCCGGTACCAGCCCACCGCCAGCTCCGGGTCCGGGTCCACTCCTACGCCGAACTCATAGTGCTTGCCCAAAATCGTCTGACTCAGGGGGTCGCCCTGGAGAGCTGCCATCCGCACCCACCGGAAGCCCTGCTCCAGGTCCCGCTCCACCCCGATGCCCTGCTCGTAGCAGTGGGAGAGCAGCCGCTGGGCCCGGGCGGAGCCGTAATCGGCCGCCCGGCGGTAGTGCTCCACCGCCAGCTTGGGGTCCGGAGCGGTTCCGATGCCGTCCTCATAGCACACGCCCAGATTGCACAGGGCGGACAGGCTGCCCATCTCCACCGCCTGCTGGTAGAGCCAGACGGCCTGGCGGGGATCGGCCTTCACGCCGATTCCCTGCTCCATGCACAGCCCTAGGTTGCAGGTGCCCCAGCCGCTGCCCATCTGGGCGGACTTCCGGAAGCACTCCAGCGCCCGCGCCTCGTGGCCGTCCTGCTCCACCCAGAACACCCCCAGGGCCGACCAGGCGTCTCCGGTGAGCTCGCCCTCCTTCGCCTGGACCAGGGGCGCGCCGCACTGAGGGCAGCGCTGGGGCACGGCGTCCCCCTCCCCCCAGAAGCGGCAGTCGTCCTTTACACAGTGATAAATCATCGGGCAGCGCCCCCTTTCTCCAGTCCCCGGTCCAGAATGCGGTAGATGGCCGGCAGATCCAGGCTCTCCCGCAGCGCGGCGGCCAGCTTGTCGTACTGCCGCTGCTTATAGGTCCAAACGTCCTCCGGCTCCCCCGCCGCGTCCTCCGGCAGCCCCTTCTCCCTCAGCAGCAGGGCGGTCAGCCTCTGGAGCAGGGCGGGGGAATCAAACAGCCCGTGGAGGTAGGTGCCCAGCACCCGGTCCCGGACGGAAAACAGCCCGCCGCCGGTCCCCATATGGATCTCGTACCCCTCCAGGGGCGCGCCGGACAGGGGGGCAAAAAAGCCCCCACAGTCCGGGAAGGTCCCGGCGGTCTGGGTGCGGGTCTTGTCCCGCCGGAAAACGGTGGAGACGGGCAGCAGGCCCATCCCCGCCATCCGGCCGCCCCCCTCCGCCCCCTCCGGGTCGGACAGGCTCTCCCCCAGCATCTGATAGCCCCCGCAGATGCCGATGACCGGCGTGCCCCCGGCGGCCAGCTTCTGAATGGCCGCCTCCAGGCCGCTCTGGCGCAGCCAGCGCAGGTCGTGGAGGGTGCTCTTGGTGCCCGGGAGGAGCACCAGGTCGGGCCTCCCCAGCTCCTCCACCCGGGCGATATACCGCAGGCCCACCGCCGGGTGGCGCTCCAGGGCGTTGAAGTCGGTAAAGTTGGAGATGCGGGGCAGCCGGATCACCGCCGCGTCCAGAGGCGCTCCTTTTCGCTGGGCGGAGAACCGGGAGGATAAACTGTCCTCGTCGTCCAGATCCAGGTCCAGCCAGGGGACCACCCCCAGCACCGGCACGCTCGTGAGCGCCTCCAGCTGGGACAGGCCCGGCTTCAAGATGTCCACGTCCCCCCGGAACTTGTTGATGATGGTCCCCTTGACCATGGAGCGCTCCTCCCGCTCCAGCAGGGCCACCGTGCCGTACAGGGAGGCGAACACGCCCCCACGGTCGATGTCCCCCGCCAGCAGCACCGGGGCCCCGGCCAGCCTGGCCATTCCCATGTTCACAATGTCGTCGGACTTCAGATTGATCTCCGCCGGGCTGCCCGCCCCCTCCAGCACGATGATGTCGTGCTCCGCCGCCAGAGAGCGGTAGGCCTCCATGATCCGGGGAACAAGCTGTTTTTTATAGCGGAAGTAGTCCGCCGCCCGCATGTCCCCCAGCACCTCACCGTTGACGATCACCTGGCTGCCTGTGTCGCTGTTGGGCTTCAAGAGAATGGGGTTCATGCGCACCGAGGGCTCCACCCCGGCGGCCTCCGCCTGCATCACCTGGGCCCGGCCCATCTCCAGGCCCTCCTTGGTGATGAAGCTGTTCAGGGCCATGTTCTGGCTCTTGAAGGGGGCCACGGAGTAGCCGTCCTGCTTGAAAATCCGGCACAGGCCGGCGGTGAGGACGCTCTTCCCCGCGTTGGACATGGTGCCCTGGATCATAATGGCTTTGGCTGGCATGAGGTTTCCTTCTTTCTCTTGGTTCTGTTTCCTGGCGTCTGCTTCCCGCTGCGCGCATGTTGCGTCGGAGCTCCGCGTTTGCTCCAGGCCTTTCGCCGCCTGGAGCGGCCTTAACTGGAATCGGTCAGGCGGCGAAGCGCCCGCATCCACTCACTCCGTGATCTGCACCGGCACGCCGTTGACCTCCACGCCCTCCTCCACCCGGACCAGGATGTACTTCACCCCGTTCAGGATCCGGGTCTCGATGAGATCGCCCCGGTCGGGACTGACCTTGATGGTCACGTCGGCGGTTTTCACCTCGATCTTCTTGGGGTCCACCAGATTCCGGGGGCTGAGCTGGGCGTCCGCCCCAAAGGCCTCGTCGTACTGCCGCTCAAAGGTCTGGATGTGCGCCTGGGACACTCCGTTGGCGGCCAGGGCCTGGCGCACCTCCCCCTTTCCGATGGTCAGGGGCTCCGGGTCGCGGCTCTCCTTGTGGTCCTCCATCAGGCCGCACAGCTGGTCGTGGACCGCCTGGACCACCTGGAGACAGCAGTCCTCCTCCAGAGCCTCCCCCAGCACCGCCCGGAAGCTCTCCTGCTGGGCGGCGGCGGGCATGGGGGCCGGCGCCCCGAACACCGACGCCACCAGAGCCTCCTGCACGTCCTGGATGTCCTTGGTGTAGTAGAGGGCGTCGTAGATGTTGGCGCTGCGGTCGTCAAAGGCGGGGAACAGGAAGCCCAGGGCGGGCGGGGCCACCACCCAGTCCGCCGTCTTGGTGCAGAAGACCCCCTCCTGGACCTGGTAGCTGAGGGCGGGCTTGGTGAGCTTCACCGGACAGATGGCGCAGATCAGATAGGAAAACACCTCGGAGGACGCGTCCTCCTGCTCCTCCCCGTCCTTGCCCCGGTAGGGCACGTCGTAGGCGTCGTGGGCCAGGAGGATCATATAGTTCCCCTCCAGATTGACCGACTGGATGACCGCCTGGAACAGGGCCCCCACCGCCTCCTCGTCCCTCAGCTCTGAGGCGCGCAGATCCATGAGCCGCTTGTGCTCCGCGCCGTGGACCACCTGCTGGGTGGCGAAGGTGATATCCAATAAATTCTTGCCCAGGGTCCCGGTGAGGGTGCGCCGGAGGATGGTGAGCAGCCTCTCGTTCTCCTCCTGGGTCAGTACCCCCAGGGACTGGTCGAACTGGGAGACAATCTCCCGGTTCTCGTTCACATAACAGCCCCGCACATGGGAAATGCCGCTGCGGTCCTGACGGAAGCGGCGGCGGAGCTCGGCAACTTCTCTCTCGTTCATGTCTCTACTCCCTCTTGCACAGTTTGCCGAATCCTATTATAACACAGGGGTTTTCTCTTTTACAAGCGGAGGGACGGCTTGCTTTTTTCCGGAATCGGCGTACAATAATAGAGGTACTATAACATGCGAGGTGTGTTCCATGAAAATCGCGGTAACCTATGAAAACGGCCAGGTGTTTCAGCACTTCGGCCACTGTGAGCAGTTCAAGCTGTACGACGCGGCGGACGGCGCGGTGACCTCCTCCCAGGTGGTCAGCGCCGTGGGCAGCGGCCACGGCGCCCTGGCGGGCTTCCTCCAGAGCCACGGGGTGGACACCCTGATCTGCGGCGGCATCGGCGCCGGGGCCCGCACCGCCCTGGCGGAGGCCGGCATCCAGCTCTGCCCCGGCGTATCCGGCGGGGCGGACGAGAGCGTGGAGGCCCTGCTGAAGGGGACGCTCTCCTACGACCCGGACACCCAGTGCGCTCACCACCACGAGGAGGGGCACCAGTGCCACAGCGGCTCCTGCGGCGAGGACAAGCACGGCTGCTCGGGCAACCAATAAAAATTACGCGTCCCCACCGGTTCCGCCGGTGGGGACGCGCATTTATTGGGTCATGGTTTCATAGTTAGGGATGGTCTCGTCCGCCTGGGCTATGGCCTCCGGGGAGTGCCCCTCCCCCACCAGGGCCGCAAAGAAGCCGTTTTTCTTCAGCACCTCCAGCAGCTCCTCCCGGGCGGTAAACACCAGGGTGGCCTGCTTGGCGGTGCGCAGGCGGCGCACCGTCTTCTCGTATAGCTCCGGGTCCAGGGGGTCCCCTCCGTGCTCGGCGGCCGAGATGAGCCCCCGGAAGCGGCCCCACAGCCCGGCCCCCTCCAGAGCGGAGCGGACCGGGGCCGGGTCCCCGTCGCACACCAGATACATCCACACGTCCTCCATCTTCATCATGGAGAGGACCCGGTCCACACCGGGCAGGGGATTTCCCTTGTCATCCAAGATCGTCCCGTGAAAATCAAAAATCGCGCCTTGCAGCCGCATGGGCGGCACACCTCCTTATCCCCGGGAGAGGGGCTCCGGCCGGAGCCCGTCCCTGGTCCAAATATTGATATGGGTAAAGCCAAGTTCCTTCACAAGTTCTTCCGCCTCCCGGAAGCCGGCGCACAGGTGGGAGACGTGGTGGGCGTCCGAGTTGAGGATGATCTCTCCCCCCAGCTCCCTCCAGCGGCGGAGCAGCGGTTCCGCGGGGTAGGGCACACTCCGATACCCCCGGGTGATTGCCCCGGTGTTCACCTCCAGGCACTGCCCCTGCCGGGCCAGATGCTCCAGCACCTCCAGGGCCCGGCGCAGATACCGGGGGCTCTCCTCGTCGAACCGGGGGTCCTGCTGGTTGAACTTGCTCACCAGATCAAAGTGGCCGATCCAGTCGCAGCCGGTCTGCTCGGGCAGCTGGACCACCAGATCGAAATAGGCGTCGGTGTACCGGTACCAGTCCCCGCCGAAGCCCTCCTCCACCGCCCGGCGGGTGGCCTCCGGGCTCTCGTCCACGGCGTAGAAGCGCCCGTCCTGCATCAGGCCGTGGACCGAACCGATCACATAATCCAATCCCTGGGGCCGCTCCCCGTAGAAATCCAGCTCCAGCCCCAGGAAGATCTCCATTTTCCCAGCGTACCGGTCCCGGAGGGCCCGGGCTGTGCTCAGATACTCCTCTATCCGGTCCTTTGGGATGCAGTAGTCCTCCTCCCAGGGGCACCAGCTGTGGCCGGAGAAACCGAACCGGGGCAGGCCCAGGGCGTGGGCCGCCGCCGCCATCTCCTCCAGCGTGCTCTTTCCGTCATCCAGCGTGGAGTGGGTGTGATAATCGCCCTGCCACATGGTCATCGCTCCTTTTTCCTTGTTATCTGAACTCCTTCTCCCCTGTTCATGGGGCCGCCTCCCGGAGCTTGTCCGGCCGGAGGCGGTAGGGCCGGTAGACCGTAAAATACATGGTGATGCTGCTGGCCAGCCCGCCCAGGAGCTGGGACACCGCCTCGGCGGTGAACACCCCGGTGGTCCCCATCCAGATGGGCAGGATCACCGTCAGCGGGGCGTTGATGATGGCCTTGCGCAGCAGGGAGAAGAACACCGCCTGCTTGGAGCGGCCCAGGCTGACCACGATGCCCTGGCTGGCCATCTGGAGGGACATGGGAATGAACATACAGAAGTAGATGCGCATGGCGGGGATGCCCGCCGCCACCACGTCGGGCTCCCGGCTGAAAATCTGGATGAGCGCCCCGGGGAACACCATGGCCGCCGCCCAGAATACTGCGGTACAGGCCACCGCCACCCCCATGGTAAACCGGATGGAGGCGCACACCCGGCTGTACTGGCCCGCCCCATAGTTGAAGCTGGTCACCGGCTGGGAGCCGTTGGACAGGCCCTGGATGGGCATGGTAAAGACCTCCCGCAGGGAGTTGATGATGGTCATAACCCCCACGTACAGGTCTCCGCCGCAGCTCTGGAGGGTGGCGTTGCACACGATCTGCACCAGGCTGTTGGTCAGGTTCATAAAGAAGCCGGACAGGCCCAGGGCGATGATCTTCCGCACCCGGGCAGCACTGAGCCGCAGATACTCCAGCCGCAGGCGGAGGATGGCCCTTCTCCCGGTGAGAAATTTCAGCACCCACACCGCCGAGCACCCCTGGGCGATCACCGTGGCCAGGGCCGCCCCCTGAATGCCCATGTCAAAGAGGAAGATAAACACCGGGTCCAGGACGATGTTCACAACCGCCCCCAGCCCCACCGTCATCATGCCCACCTTTCCAAATCCCTGGGCGTTGATAAAGGGGTTCATCCCCAGGCCGATCATCACAAAGAGGGTGCCCGTCAGGTAGATGGTCATATAGGCGTCGGCGTAGGGATAGGTGGCGTCGCTGGCCCCGAACAGGTAGAGCATGGGCCGTTTGATGACCAGAAACAGGGCGGTGACCGCCGCGCCGAAGATCAGGAGCAGAGTAAAGGCGTTGCCCATGACACGCTCCGCTTCCTCTCGATTTCCCCGGCCCCGCTCCATGGAGCTCAGCGGCGCGCCGCCGGTGCCGCACAGATTGGCAAAGCCCATGATTATGGAGATGACCGGCACCGTCAATCCCAGCCCGGTGAGGGCCAGGTGGCCGGGCAGCAGCCCTAAATAGATGCGGTCCACCACGCTGTACAGCACGTTGATGAGCTGGGCCGCCGTCATGGGGAGGGCCAGGGCCAGAATGTTTTTGGGGATGCTCCCCTGAGAAAAGTCGTTTGTCTGCTGCGCCACCGGCCCGCCTCCTCTGGTGTACCTTGATGGTATATTGTACACCCTTTTTCCGCCGTTGGGCAAGATGTATTCTTCGCGGGCGTTTGCCGCCCGCAGTCCTATATGGAACAGGGGACGGCCGTTTCGGCCATCCCCTGTTTTAAACCTCTTGTTCTCTTGTCACTCGCTCTCCCACAGAAGAACGGCGTCCTCCGCCGCCTGGGCGAACTCCCCCTCCTCCATCTGGAGCAGGGCGTCGTAATCCCCGGCGAGGTAGTAGACCGCCTGAATCTCCCGGTCCACCTGGAACGCATCCCCCTTCTGGGTGTCCAGAAGGAATCCGTTCCCGATGACTATGTGGGCGGGTTCCCCGTCGGGAATCAAACCCGATTTGATGGTCTCGGTGTACTCCAGAAATACCGCGTTCCGCCCCTCCCAGGCGCGGCTGAATCCCCGGATGGACGAGTAGCTCCCATCTGTTACAGGATTTTTCTCCTCCGCTCCAAAAATAAAAACAGCCGCCGCAAAACAGATGCTTCGCGGCGGACTGTATTGAGCACGTATTGTGTTACGCCTTCCGGATGATCCCCATGGGGGTGGACTCGCTGGACTGGCCCAGGGGGTTGTCCCCCAGGATCTTGGCGATCTGGTCCATGGAGGGCTCCTTTTCGGAGAAGCCCAGAATGTTGGCCCCCAGGTCGTTGATGTCCACGATGGCCACCGGGTGGCCCAGGGCCTGGGCCAGCTTCTTGGAGGTGCCCATGGGGTCGGCGGGGGTGAGGACCACGTAGTGGTCGTAGGGCGGGATGGTCCCCTCGGTGGGGCCGTCGATGCCCCGGGCCTTGGGGCCGGCCACAATGTAGAACCAGCCCTTCCTGCCCAAAATCTTTCCGATGACGCTGCAGAAGGCGGCGAACAGGATGCGCAGGGTGCCGCACTCCTGGAGGGCCATCTCCATGGTCTCGGGGATGCCCAGGCCGATGCCGGCGGGGGTCTTGGTCACATAGCGGCTCAGGGTGACGGCCAGCTTCCGGGGCTTGATGTCCTCCATGGGGATGGCCCGGTTCTGGGTGCAGGCCACCGCCTTCTCGGAGATGAACAGGATGTCCCCCGCCTGCATCTTGTCCTTGGCGTACTGGAGGACCACATCCTCCATCTTATCGGCCTTGGTAATCAGGTGCGTCTTTACCGGGATGCGCTGGTACTCCACGCCGTCCACGGTACGCACCAGCTGTTTGCCCGGGTTGGCGGTATAGTTCAGTTCCTCGCTCATTGTTCTATTCTCCTCTCAGGCGGCTTGGCCGCCCTTTCTATAAAGTAAAACGTCAGGCTTGGCTCCCATTATAGCACCCGGTCCCCCGGGTTTCCATAACATTTTTGAACTTTCTTTCGTCAAACCGCCGAAATATCCTCCGGGTCCTCGGGCAGAGGGCGGCGGCGGTGCTCCACCGGCCCCCACTCCGGCAGGGGCAGCCGCTGCATGGCCCCAAAGGTCCGGGCCTTCAGCCCCGGGTAGCGGCCGTTGAGCTCGTAGATCAGCTCCTTGATCTCCTGCCGCTTGGTGCTGCCGTTGGCGGGACAGGGGTTGTGCACCACGGGCAGGTGGAGCCGCTCCACCGTGTGGCGGATCAGATTCTCCCCGCAGTACAGCAGCGGGCGGATCTGGGTGATCTGGGTGCGGTCCAGCCAGGTCACCGGCTGGAAGCAGGACAGTCTCCCCTCAAAGATCAGGGACATGAAAAAGGTCTCCACCGCGTCGTCGTAGTGGTGGCCCAGGGCGATTTTATTCAGCCCGCGCTCCTGCAGGGCGCTGTGGAGGGCCCCCCGGCGCATCTTGGCGCACATGGAACAGGGGTTCTTCTCCTTCCGCAGGTCGAAGATGATATGCTGGATCTCACTATTTAATATGGTATAGGGCACGTCCAGCTCCTTGCAGAAGGCGGCGATGCCTGAAAAATCCATGCCGGGCAGTCCGTCCGCGTGTCCCATGTCCAGGGTGATGGCCTCCACCTCATAGGGGACGGGATAAAACTCCCGCAGCCGGGCCATGGCCGCCAGCAGCAGCAGAGAGTCCTTCCCCCCCGACACCCCCACGGCGATCCGGTCCCCCGGGGCGATCATCTCGTAGTCCTCCACACACCGGCGGACCAGGGATAAGATCCGGTTCATTTTGGCCTCCTTTCGAGAAAAACAGCGGAAAAGCACAACCTTTCCGCCCAAACAAAAAGAAAATCGAATGCGAGATTTCAAGAGATTTTCTTTGAATTTGCTTGAAAACAAGAGATTTCAAAAGCTGAGTTAAAAAATTGAAAAAATACTGTTGACACAAAGCCGCCTAAATACTATAATACAAAACGCTCCGCTTGTACAGTGGAGCGGCTGATTTTATTTGAAATCAACAGTTCGCATAAGAAGTAGAGGAAAATGGAGGTTTCACCTATGTCCACTTTTATGGCCAACAAGGGGAACATCGAGCGTAAGTGGTATATCCTGGACGCTGCGAACAAGCCCCTGGGCAAGACCGCTGCCGCCGCCGCCACCCTGCTGCGGGGCAAGCACAAGCCCGAGTTCACCCCCAACGCCGACTGCGGCGACTTTGTCATCATCATCAACGCGGAGAAGGCCGTGCTCACCGGCAAGAAGCTGGATCAGAAGTACTATCGCCGTCACTCCGGCTGGATCGGCGGTCTGAAGGAAGTCAAGTACCGTACCCTGATGCAGGAGCGGCCTGAGCTGGCCATGAAGCTGGCCGTCAAGGGTATGCTGCCCAAGAACACCATCGCCAAGAGCGCCCTCACCCGTCTGCGTGTCTATCGCGCCGGCGAGCACGAGCACGCCGCCCAGAAGCCCGAGATTTGGGCCGCCGAGTAAGCAGGAGGTAGACGATCATGTATAAGAGCAAGAAGCCTTATTTCTATGGCACCGGCCGTCGGAAGTCCTCCGTGGCCCGCGTGCATCTGTTCCCCAACGGCACTGGTTCCATCACCATCAACGGCCGTGACATCGACGATTACTTCGGCCTGGAGACCCTGAAGCTCCTGGTCCGTCAGCCCCTGGTCACCACCGAGCAGCTGGGCAAGGTGGACATCGTGGCCACCGTCACCGGCGGCGGCGTCACCGGCCAGGCCGGCGCCATCCGCCACGGTGTGGCCCGCGCTCTGCTGCTGGCCAACGAGGAGTACCGCCCCGCCCTGAAGGCCGCCGGCCTCCTCACCCGCGACCCTCGTATGAAGGAGCGCAAGAAGTACGGCCTCAAGGCTGCCCGTCGTGCGCCCCAGTTCAGCAAGCGCTAATTTTCCCTACTTCTCAGTACGTCTCACGACGTCGATTTGCAGGAAAATTCAGTACTTTTGGAGCTGTGCGTGGTCCTCGAAAGTGGTCCGTTTTGCTTCGTAAGGAGCAAGCAAGGAGCACACAAGGAACAAGAATCGCAAGCGAAAACAAAAGCCTTATGAAGCAGGAGATCATTCCGCAAGGAGTGCATCTCCTGCTTTTTTGTGCTGCACGGCTTTTCCTTCTTCCGTTTGGATCTTGTTGATTGCCTCCACCAGTATTTCAATATCCAGGTGGGTGTAGACACGTTCGGTGAGCGTCATGGCACCGGAGTGTCCCACAATCTTCTTGATCATGGTTTGGTCTACATGGGCCTCTGTCAGCATGGAGATGCAGGTATGCCGGGTACAGTGCGGCGTCTGGTCATATCCAAGCTGCTCCATCAGGGGCGTGAAGTAACTGTCGTAGTAGTTCCTGTAATCAAAGTGCTTTTGATCTGGCGTGTGGAGCAGATATTCACACTGAGAACCTTCGTACCACGCTTTGTAGAATGGCAGTACCTTGTCGGCAATGGGGACTTTCCGCAGGCCGTTTTCGGTTTTGCTGGCGATTACATCGAAGTACTGTTCTTCCAGATGTACGTTTTCCTTCTTCAAGTCGAGGAACTCCGAGATGCGGCAGCCGTTGTAGATCAGCATCAGCACGATTTGATAGTACGGGTCCTCCGCAAGCTCCCACAGGCGGGCGATCTGCTCCTTTGTGAACTTGTTTCGGTCACGCTTGTTGGGGTTCTTATCCTTGTACCGGCTCAAATCCACAAACTCGGAATAATCCTTGTTGCAGATGTCGTTTTTCATGGCGTAGGCGTACAGCTGGTTGAACAGCCCCTTGAGTTTTTTCAGGGTGGGGTAATTCTTCCCGCAGGTGTCCACCACAAATTGAAGGTCCATCAGCCGAATATCCCGAAATACCTTGTTGTAAAGTGTTCCGCATACCCGATAGGACGCCTCATAGCCTTTTACATTTGACTTGGAGATGGTGGGAAACTTCTCCTTTGACCAGCGTTCATAGACCTCCTGAAAGGTGGCTTTGGATGCCTTTATGTCAAAGGGATTGTTGTTGTACTCTGCCAGCATTTGCAGCCCCTCTGCTCTGGTTGCCGCATAGCCGATGGTGATTTGTTCCTGAACGGTTTTCCCTGTTTCAGGATTGACGTGCCACCCTACCGTTTTCCTCACTGCATAGGGCCTTCTTCGCTTTCCGGACATTTTCTTGACGCTTCCATATCCGTTGGGTAATCTCAAAAAATCTCAAACTTCCTTTCTCCCAGCGTTTGAATTAAATTTGATAAAGGGTATGCAACACCCTCTGTTACTCCTGGTCGCCGTTTTCCTCGGCGGCCTTTTTCATTTTCTCCAGCATCTGCCGATCCAGTTCGTTGCGCCGCTGAATGCGCTCCAAATCGGAGAGGACTTCCACTTCCTTGTCCTGCAACTTGGCATCTGCATAGTAGGCCAGTTCCTTTTCAATCCAGCGGTCAAAGGATTCCTGATCGGTCCAATAGGTTTCCAGTTTTTCACGCTCGTCCCGGAACTCTTCCAAAATCAGACACAGGGAATCATTCATCTCTGCGGACCGGTCATTCCCTTTGAATTTCAGGGAGCAGGACCATTCTTCATTGTGGGGCGGGCGCTGGACATCGATCTCAAACCGGATACCGGCCTTCTTGTTTAATTGGTAAAGAACCGCAATCACATCAGACAGGCTGTCCAGCTGGATTTCGGGTTTCTGGTAGCCAATCAGGTCTGCCGGAGATATGTTTAAGATTTTGGCGATGGCATTGATCATCGCTATGGATGGCTCAATTTCACCGCTTTCGTATTTTTGAACTGTGCGCATCGTCTTATCCAGACGCTGTGCCAGTTCTGTTTGGCTCAAGTGGGCCGCCTTGCGGGCTGCCTTGATTCTCTCGCCAATTTCAGCTGGGTTGCTGTGCATTGTCATCACCTCGTCTGTATTGTAACACGAAGTTATGCGAATTACAAGATCGTAATACGAATAATTTTTTCGCATTCAGTGTTGACAAGCTGTCTTGGATGGCTTATAATCAAAATACGAACTAATAATTCGCATATCGTCAATAAGTCCAATGGTATTAAGTCAAGAGGGTGATTCACGGAAACAACAGAAGAAAACGCCATAGGAGAGCTATGTGAGCAGCCAAAAGGCAACACCAACCAAAGCCCTG
>NZ_NFKI01000051.1 GCF_002160305.1 Pseudoflavonifractor sp. An184 | reverse complement strand
AGGTGAGCGGCTCCGAGAGCTTTGCGGACGTGGCTTCCAACGATTGGTTCGCTGACGCGGTGACCTGGGCCTCCGCCAATGGGATTGTGAACGGTTACAGCGCTGCTCAGTTTGCGCCCGGCGATCCGGTGACTCGAGAGCAGCTGGCGCTGATCCTGTACGGCTATGCCCAGATAAGAGGCTATAACACCACCCAGGGCGGCATGTCCATCCGGGAGTTCAGCGATTACGGCGCTATCTCCGACTGGGCCCTGGAGGCGATGGACTGGGCGGTCAACGCCGGTCTGCTCTCCGGCAAGGGCAACGGTGTGCTGGACCCCGCCGGCACCGCTACCCGCGCGGAGGTCGCACAGATCCTCATGAACTTCTGTGAGAATATCGCGAAGTAATATTCGGCGGAAATTCCTCTTTCCGGAAACAAAGGCTGGCAGGCACGAAAGTGCCTGCCAGCCTTTTGTTTGTCAAAAAACTGATGCGCCCCCAACTCTGGTAAAGCGGAATGAGATATGGGGATAAAAATGAATCAGAGAAAGAAAGATGCGGGGAGAGCATAGTGATGACCGATATAGAAGGATTTGTGCTGGAGGAAGTACCATATTTTACAGCGGTGTGTCACAGTTATCAATCGCACACGGCTCCCACTGGCGCGAGGGGTCTCACAATTCCGGGAACAGATTGTCCAACAACGCAGTACAGAATTTCTCCTCCCAGCGGTACATGCTGGAATAAGTTCCTCCGTTTTCC
Organism: Pseudoflavonifractor sp. An184; assembly: GCF_002160305.1. Taxonomy (GTDB): domain Bacteria; phylum Bacillota; class Clostridia; order Oscillospirales; family Oscillospiraceae; genus Lawsonibacter; species Lawsonibacter pullicola. Next base: position 20,793 of record NZ_NFKI01000051.1, on the reverse strand, counting down.
GCCTCCGGTCCTCCCATTCCATTCATTACTTCTCCAATCCTTTATCGCGCATAATACACGCATGTCCACATATGCAGGCGCAAGGCGCTAAATATAACCGGACCCTCCGGCTGCAGGGATACAGCCGGAGGGTCCGGTTTCATGCAATCATGCGGTAAATTTCGCTATTATGCTGTCCTTTTAGCCCTCATCCGCTCTCTGGATCAACGTACAAAGCTGGGTCAGAATCGCCGCGACTTCCGCACGAGTAGCCGGTCCCTTGGGGTCCAGCACACCGCTGCCCTTTCCGTTCATCAGGCCCTCTGCATTGGCCCATGCCATGGCATCCAGAGCACACTGATCGATGGCATCCCGGTCCACAAACTGGGACAAGTCACTGTGGGCACTGGTATCCATCTGACGGTATTGGATGTACTGCATCAGGATCATCACAATCTGTTCCCGGGTAATCGGATCATCAGGGCCGAATTTCCCGTCGCCATAGCCAGAGACAATTCCCTGCTCCGCCGCCCAGGAGGCCGCCTGCGCATAGTATTGATTGATAGGCACGTCCGCAAAGTAGGTGTCACTGCTCTCCGGCCGTCCTTCCATCTGATACAGAATGGTCACGATCATTCCTCGAGTCGTAGCGGCATTCGGACTGAATGCGTTCACGGAGGTACCGGCCATCAGGCCCTCCTCATAGACAAATGCCACCGCATCCGCAAACCAGTCGCTTCTATGCACGTCTGTGAACGGAGTACGGCCATCCGGCGGCTCAATCGGGGTAAACGTACCCTGAATGTCCACTTTTCCAGAAGGCATCACAAAAGTGTAAGCTCCGTTTTTCTCCGTCAACTCAACCGCGTTGCCCTGATTGTCCGTAACCTTCAGAGACTCCAGCTGATATCCCTGTTCCGGCTGTACTGTAATCGTCACCGTGTCCCCCTTGGAGGCATTCTTCGGTGTCACCGTGATCGTACCAAAATTGGGCTGGGATACTGTGACAGGATAGGTGGTGTCGGAGGAGTTATTTCCGCTGCTTCCGCTGCCGCTGGAAACCGTAGAGCTGTAATTCTGCGCGGTACGCTTCAGCTGGCTGTCCAAATTCTCAGAACCGCCGGTTCGGAACTCCGCCGCCAGGGTGTGGGTGCCCCGGCCGGCATTGCGGAAGGTCTGAGCCTGAATGGTGATCTTGGTACTGCCCTCTTCCGAGATGTAGTCCTCGCCTTCCACCAGCTTTTCGCCGTCCAGCCAGAAATCAACAAACTGTCCGTATTCACCGTTGGACCGGAACACCTGGTCGGTATAGGAGTCCATCGTATCCGGGACACGGTCCAGCAGTTCATACCCGGTATCCGTGGCGTTTTCCACGTTCTCATTGGTGTTGTCCAGGATGGTCAGGGTAAACTCTTTGCTGTCCGACAGGGTCTCGTCCCCTCTGTAAACGGCTGTTACTGTGAAGGTAAACTCGCCGTATTCCGTGGGAACGCCGTAGACCTCGCCGTTGGGCTTTACGATCACGCCTTCCGGCAGCTCGCCGCCGGTCAGCTCAAAGGTGACCGCGTCGCTCTCATACATGTTGTTGGTCTGGATCAGGCTGGAGTACGGGACGTACTGAACGCCGTCCACTACCGTCTCCGTGGTGATTTTGGGGGCGCCAGCTACGCCGGTGAGGCTGATGCGCACCTCTTCTACCGGCTCTGTGCCGCCGCCGGTATAGCCGATGACCAAGGTACCGCTGACCGTACCGGCCAGGACGTTCCCGTTTTCATCAGTGGCGGGCACCAGACGGATCTTTGCCACATTGGCCAGTTCGCCGTAGGAATTTTTCTGTTCCGTGGTGGTGAAGGCGCTGAGAGTGGTGGTCTCGCCGATGGTCCAATACGGGTCCAGGGCCACGTTCTGGGCGTTTTCAAGGCGGACGTACAACCCGGTGATGTCCCGGTCGCCGATATTGGCAAAAAACACATCGTGGTGGTTATTGTATTCGTCCGTCAGGAATACCTCACGCTGAGGGATCTCTTCTCCGTCCACCACGACATAGCGGCTCTCGTCGTTGGTTGCGTTGACAAACAGCTTGGGGCCGCTCTGCTGGGTCAGGAAGGTGACCCAGTAGTTTTTCAGATCTGTACCATTTTCCGCGGCGGCAGAATAGGGGATCGCCTCGCCGGAGATAAAATCAACCGGGGTCTCGCCGCTGATCTGCTTGACTCCGCTGCTTCCATTGTGCCCGGCGAACATCTCCACCTGGTTCCCGGTATAGAAAACCGGGGTGACAGTGTCGCTGCTCACGGCGTAGACGTCTCTGCTCTCGTTGTTACGATTCAGCAGAAGCACCGTTTGGTAGCCGTTATAGTAGTAGCTGTCCGCATCGTACGGCATCACATAGGCCAGGGTGCTGGTCCCCTCGTCAGAGCTCTCCGCGGTTTCCATGCGGAAATAGGTATCCGCGGAATCCGGAGTGGGAGCAGGGGGGAGTTCTTCCTCCCCCTGGTTTTCCACGGTCCTAAGGCCGACCCAGTAGATTTCCCCGTTAATGTCTACGATGGTAAAGGTGATCCCGCCGCTGAAATCGGCTCCGTAGCCGCCGGTTGTATATGCATCCGAGAAAAGCTGTGCCTTAATATTAGCTGCATCTTCCGGAATCGCATCCGCGGTGGCATAATATCCGACTACCGCCTTGTCCACATAAGCGATCCCATTGTTCTGCACCGTTGGGTCTGCCGGATTGTACATGGTAAGCTCATAGTAATAGATCCCGTCCGCCGGGTATTCGGGGTCCAGGGTGATCGTGTAATATGGATAGTTATGCTCTTGATAATCGTAATCAGTGGTATCTGTGACAGATCTTCTTGAAGATCCGCTTTCTTGGTCAGCGTACAGATCACTACTGTAAGATATGCTCAACCCATCTTCATAAAAATACAGGATAAGCGGCAGGACAAAAGCCAGCTTCTCGCCTCTGGAAAGGACCAGCGTAACCTGGGGCATTCCTTCATAATGCGACTGATAGCTATAATCTTCCAGATAACCTGTACCCATGAGCTGGCTGGTGATGTCCACAGCATCTGCGGGAATTTCCTCCAGCGACTCATAATACCCCTCATAGGCCGTGGCAGTCAGTCCCGAAAACTCTGTGGACAGCGCCAGGGTCAGGCTGGCCTGTTCTCCAGAGGTCCAATCGTTTTTATCCACGCCGATTTGATAGATGTTCCCGTAACGGTTGTTCTCACTTAAATAAGTGTCATATACGTCAATGGGAACCCCTTCGGCGTCGGCAGCGGTAGCGGTCAGCAGATCGTCATAGCTGCTGAGCTCAACATCCACGATATAACGGGTGTTGTTCAGGTTCAGCTGGTCCGCTGTGCCAACGATCAGCTCCAGATAGACGTGCCGGCTATACTGGGAATAACTGGACAGATCCAGGGTGAGGGAATCATCTACCATGTAAAAGTCGTCATTCTCAGAGACGTAGTCCCCGTCCTCGTCATAGTAGCCCCACTTGGCCCAGACCGCCACATCCCCAGGATTGGCCGTGGGCTCGTAACTGCCCTCCATGTTCTCCAGCACAGTGGAGATCTCCACCGACTTCAGTTCCTCGGGCAGATAGCCAGTCATGTCAAGGTTATACCGCTCCACTTCCAACGGCATCATGGACATCGGGGCGATCTGCGGCTGCTGAGGTTCCGCTTTCACATAGTCGTCCCCAATCCGCACGCCAATCTCGGAAATCTCCGGGACATCCTTGTCCGGTGGCGGCTCCGCCGCCAGCGCCGCTGTCGGCAGCATGGAGACCAGCATCAGCCCCGCCAGGAGCCCTGCCAGTCTCGGTTTCCAGGTTTTCATATCGATACCTCCTAAACAGATTCTCCAAGGGCCATCAGCTCCTGGAGGGAATAAATGCGGCTCAGCCGCAGATTTCCCGATGGGTAGTCGAATACCAGCTTCCCATCCACAATATCGCACAGGTCAGGAAGCCGTGCCAGGGTCTCGCAGTCCTCGTTGAGCAGCAGTCCATAGCGCTCTCCCTGGGCGGAAATATATTCTGTGATCACATAGTCTCCCACCTGAGTTACATAGGTCAGATAGGCGTCCTTCTCCAGCTCTCGGATCAATTCTCCTGTCTCACGGTCATATGCGGCGGGTGTCTCGTGAAGAGGGGCGGTAATGCGCAGGGAATCGGTTATAAATTCCTCGTAGAGGGACAAGTCTGGAAGCGCTCCCTGGGTTTCGGAGCGCAGCGAACCATCTTCAGCGGAGTAGGTGCGCACCAGTCCGTCGTTGTAGATCACTTCCAGATAACTCTCCGAGCCTTCCCGGCGGTACTGCTGGTCGTAAACCTGGTCCGCCTGGGGGATCTCCACCTCCGCCAACAGCTCCCCATCCATGCTGAAAAGCCTGAACCCGTCGTAACGGAACAGCATGACGGTGCTCCCGTCGGCGCTGACGCGGGCTTCATTGTGAGCGTAAGAAGGATCATAGGAGAACAGCTCCGCCTCCGGGTGAGACTCCAGCTTCAGGATTCGCAGCTCCGGGGTATCCCGGCTGCCCACCACCGCGTAATTTCCAGCTATTTGCAGGAAATCGCAGGAATAGTCCGTCTGGGTCTCCTCCACCTGCACGGCTCCACGGTCGAAAAAAGAATAGGCGCGTCCCTCGGTGGAGAGAAGCGTATAATTGCCGCTGTGGCAGAAATGAGAGATGTTCTCATTGACAAAGGCCAATTCGGTCTGCTCCCCCGTCTCCGGATCTACCTGAACCAAGGTATCCAGAAGCCCCAGATAGATGCCGGTTTCATCCACCTGCGCCAGAAAAGGGTCCTGGGCGGCAAAGGCGCCGGTCTGGTACATTTCCGCAATGTTGATGATCGCAAACAGAGAATCTCCCTCACCATAAGCGGAAAAGGCAAAATAATCGCCAAAGAATCCTCCTCCAAACCGGGTGTACGCCGACGGGTCCAGGATTTCCAGCGTTCCATCCGGATTATCCAAATCAAAGACGGAGAGCGTCCCATCCGAAAAACTCACGGCCAGCATGGTCCCGTCCTGATTCAACGCCAGCAAGCTGTCCTCCGGGTCCGCCAAGCGGTCATTTACCGTGACCGGCTGGTTTTTTCCCTGGAAAGAAACGGTCTGGACCACGCTGCCGGTGTTCACGTCGTAGACGGCCGCCTCTCCGGCGTCCTTGTATACTGCCGCCACACGGGTCCCATCTCCGGAAGCCACCAAATTTGTGGCGGGAGAACCGGACCAGAGCTCTCTGCCAGCTGCGGCGTCATAGGCACAGATTCCATTTTCTCCGGCATAGACAAGGCGGTCCTCATCCAGAAACACCACGTCCGCCAGCGCCGATGGCTCTAACGCCAAATCGGCCAACTGTTCTCCGGTCTCTGTATCCAGTATGGCCACACGATAAGCGTATACCGCTGCCGTCCGGGTCCCCTGGGGAGAGAGGACCACCTTCAGCAGCTCCGAGGGCAGCGATACCAAACGATGGACCTTAAAGCCATCGGATAAATCGTAAACTCCCAGACCGTCGGTGAGGGCCGCTTGGGCCTGAGGGGTGTTGGGCGGATCGAACCACCCCTGTTCCAACGTCAGAGCTTCCATGGCGGTGCTCACAGCTTCAGGCCGGTCTCCCTCAGCCAACGCGTTTTGCGCATACTCTGCCAGTACATAGGCATTTTGAAGCCGCTCCTGCCGTTTCAGCCCGGTAAACGCGGTGAAGCCGCCGGCTAGAAACACCAGCGCCAAAGCAGCAGCCGCAGCAGCTTTCCGCCGCCGGCGGCGTTTGACGCGCGGGTCCTGCTCCCACAGATGTTCGAAGTCATAGAGCATGTCCGCCGCCGATTGATATCGCTGCCCCGGGTTTGGCGCCATTGCCTTTTGAATGATGGCCGCCACCCCGGGACTGATCCCACTCCCGGAAATGGGAACCACCTCTCTTGCGTCCTGAGCGGGCCGCGTTCCGGTCAACAGGTGATAAAGCGTGGCGCCCAGGCTGTAAATATCCGAACGCACATCCAGCAGCACACCCCGCTGTCCGGAGCTTCCTGTATTGAGCGGGGAGGGCGAGGACCGGCTGCTTAAAACCGTCTTTCCCGGATCATCGGTGCATTGCGTCTCGACATTCTCATTCACCCCTTGGGTTGCATTCCCCGCCGCGTAGTCCACCCCGTAATGTTCCGGAGAGGCATATCCACGGCTGAATCCGACCCGCACAGCCCCTTCCTCACCGAGGGCCAGCGCGATGTTAAAGTCAATGAGCCGGATATCGTTCTCCGGGGTGAGCATAACATTGGCCGGCTTGATGTCCCCGTGGAGGATTCCATGGGGCGGCCGGCTGTGAAGATAGCACAGGGCCTCCAGCAGCTGGCAGGCCCATTCCACCACCTGGGCTTGGGCAAATCGCTCCCCACGTCTCAGGGGTTTGTCCAGACTCTCCCCCTCCACATAGTCCATTACCGTATAAACCACGCCGTCTTCTTCTACAAAATCATAAACCTGCGGGATATATGTATGGGACAGATTTTTCATGGCGTCTACTTCCCGGCGCAGCACCTCTGGCCTGGCCGCCAGCGTACGCCGGTCCGCCTTTAAAACCACCCATTTCCCGAGGCGCAGATGCCGGCCCAGATAGACGATTCCGCCGCCGCCGGAGCCGATCTCCTGAACAATTTCATAGGTTGATGCAATGATTTGAGCCATAATATTCCTCCGCGGCGCGGGTCAATGCCGCTTCTTCCCAAATTCCTCAGTCAGCCGGCGTTCCAGCCTCCGGCCTGTGACGCGAAATACTACAAACACGATCACAGCGCCTGCCGCCGCGGCGGCCATTATGCCCAGACCAAGGTACAACATCCATTCCCCGTCCATCCATTCCATGGCCATCGTTCCTTTCTCACTCTTCCCAGATATAATCAGCGCCGCCGGTTCCAAAGGAGACCCGGCTGCCCCGGGTCAGGGGAACTGGAACATTCGGGGTCAGGCGCTCTCCATTCAAAAACGTACCGGCCTTGGAATCCAGATCCACCAGGGTATAGCATCCATCCTGCTCCCGCTCTATGGCGGCGTGGTGTCTGCTGACCGCTTTTGTCTGTTTGTCAAACTCATAATCGGACTGCTGGTGCCCAACAGAGACGTCAAAGCGGCCGATGGTGAATGCCTGCCCCGGCTGCAGCCCCACCGGAATCTCTCGGGGCAGAGCCGGATCTCCCACCAGGCGCAAATAAGTCCGACCATCCTCCTCCAGCTGAGTCGCCTCCCACTCCTCCGTGGACTGGGCCCAGACCGCGGCCGGTTCCGGAGGATAGGGCCGACGGCTCTGGGGAGGCTCCGAGGGCGCGGCCGCGGCACCCAGCACCATTTCTTTCTCTATCTTTTCTTTCCTGCCGCCAAACAGGCCGCCCTTTTTCCCCGCCGCCGCTTTAGGCGCCGCTTTCTCTTTTTTCCCTCCGAACAAAGAAAATCCCTTTCCCTTTTTCTCCTTCCCGGTCTGTTTTTCTCCAAAATTAATGACGATGTCATCTGTGCCGGGCTGGGGGCGGGGAGCCCCGGCAGGCTCCGGCGGACGGACCGGCGCGGGCTGTTCGGAAACGGTGCGGACAGGTGCGGAGGGTGCTTCGCGCACAACGGATGGGGCCGGCACGCTGCGGGGGGACGGCGCCGTTATCTGGGCCGCCGCCCCTCTGCGCGGGATCGGGCGGCTGGATCGAAGCATTTCCAGAAATGAGCGGGGCTGGAAGTCCTGCATAATCGCCCGCAGGACCTTATTTTCCAAATCCGGATCGGTGACGGAATTCTGCCGCGAAAGCTCCGCCGCCATTTTCCGAAGAGAATCCGCCTCTGCACAATCGGTATGCGCCGGGACATAGAGATAGCTGATCGTCCCTTCCGCTTTCTCCCAATAGAGATAGCGGGCGTCCAGCACAAAGGAGAGCGGCTTCAAAAACCAGTCTGAGCACTCAAGAATGGGGGTCAGTACCTGCTGCCAGAACGTAATATACTCCTCCGGCTCACGGCTTCCATAGCGGTATTGCAGTTTGCTGCGGCCGCCCAGCTGATAGGTACACTCCGCCTGCCCATCGATGCTCCGGTAGCGGAATGGTACGAGGAATCCCGGCGGTTCCGCCTGGATCGTGTACAGCGCCTTCTGGTCCAGATCCTCCTCTGGAAACCGTATGACCAGCTGGGCGCCGGAGAGATCGTTTCGGTTCTCAATTTCATATCTCATAGACCGGTTCCTCCTTCGTACTCCAGAAGCGTGATGAATTTCCACCCATCCGCCGTCCGAACCGCCGCGCTGCCTTGAGAGAAACTGCGCGCCTCCAGAAAAATAGGCTCAATGACCAGTTCGCCTCTCAGACTGATATAGCCCCAATTCCGCCCTTGTTTGACCGCCGCCAAATGCTGGCCAAAGGACAGGGCGTCCTCGAACTGATAGTCAAGCATGACTGTACCCTGCGTGTCGATAAATCCCCACTTGCCGTTTTTCTTTACCGCGGCCCAGCCATCGGCAAAGGGCCTGGCGTCTTCATAAGGCTCACCCACCGGTTCTCCGTCCACAAGAAGGAGAACCTGCCCATCCTGCCGCACAAAAACGGCATCCTGGGCCCAGCAACGGCCCAGTTCGTCCTGAACAATGCCATCGTACTCCGGCGGAATGACCCACTCCTGCCCATCAGCGCCCAAAACGCCCCATTTCCCGTCCAGCTTGGCCGCCGCGCAGCCGTCAGAGTACATTCCCAGTTCTTCCAGAAGCAGGCCGCCGGTGCCGAAGGTCCCATTCGCCACCACCCAGCCCTCCGATGTCTTTAGGCCCAGCCGGTTCTCATTGAAATTGCTGAAGCTGTCTGCCTCTCCGTGGAACAGAGCCACGCGGTTGTTGCTGCTGTCTACACCGCTGATGACCGCGCCCTTGCGCACGATAGCCTGACCATTGCTGTAAGTACTGATCTGGTCGTACTCGCAGGGGATGACCAGAGAACCACTGGCGGAAGCCAGTCCCCAGTATCCGTCCAATTCAACGGGAATCGCCCCGTTGCACGCCGCCGTCACATCCTGATAGGTATAACTGCTCACTTTATACTGATAGCGGACATCCTCATACAGCTCTGTAAGCTCCTCGCTGCCTGTCTTGGCGATTCCATCCCGCAAAACGGCGAACGCCTCTGATTCCTTGGACGCCTCCAGATAGTACTCCGCCGCTTCGGCAAAGACCGCAGGGTCCGCATCCTTCCGCCCCATCTGTTTTGACAGCAGATTGGTGTACTTGGTGGAATAGCCGCTTTGGCCGATCAGGTGGAGATAGACGTTTTTCAGCGCCTCCTCCGCCTCTATGGTGTGTTTCGCGTCATAACCGGCCGCTTCCTCCAGCAGAGGAAGCGCGCGGATGTAGATCTCATCCTGAATATAGGCGTCCGCCTGGGCCAAAAGCTCCGCCTGTTTCTGTGCATCGGACCGTGCGGTTATGACTGTCAGCCATGAGAGCAGAAGCAGCAGCCCGCAGCCCACGGCAAGTAAAATACGGTTGATTCGTTTCACCAAGACTCCCTCCTATCGGATCAACAAGGTCAGCAGCATCCCAATATACAAAAACGGGACCAGGGGGATCGCATCCTTTGGAGTAATTTTTTTCCCCAGAATCAGCAGCAAGCCTGCCACAGCCGCCAAGACGGAACCGTACAGCATGGCGGGCAGCACTCCGTCCAGGCCCAGATACAGCCCGGAAACCGCCATCAGCTTTACATCGCCACCCCCCAGCCCTTTGCGGCTGATGAGGTAAACCGTCAAGAACACCGCTCCGCCCAGCAGCAGGCCCAGGCCCCCGTTCAGAGCCCAGTCAATAGCCTGCTGCGTGCGGAAAAACAGCTGGGGCGTCAGAAGCAGAACCCAGGCCCCCAGCATAGCTGCGACCAGCCGGTTGGGAACCCGCTTTTCCCGAATGTCCCCCAGAGCGGCCAGATACCCAAAAACCACCAGAGCACATCGGAATAACAGCACGCTCCCGTCCAGATGCCCCCACTTCAGGAGGATCAGCGCTATAAGCAGGACCGGCAGTCCCAGATATGGAAGCCATTTTTTATTTCTCATGGCGTGTATCCCTCTCCTTTGCCGCCGAGCCATGCCTTGGTCCGCACTTCCTGCGTCACATGCAGCTTGGGCTCGCCAAAGGGCAGCATCAGCGCTCCAAAGCTGTAATCAATGTCGTACTGGACCACAATCTTCACGTCCCGATCACTTGTCAGCAGGGTGCTGTCATCACCCTCCATCTCATCCGGGTCCAGAAGTCCAACCCCTCCGAACTCCAGCCCTTCCAGACCGCCGATAATATGGGCGGCCTGGAGATACTCCTCCCCCGACATAGAGCCATTGGACAGGTAATGTCCCACCAGCGGCCTTACCAGATCCCCGAACACGGCATTTCCGCTTTCCCGAAGCGCATAGTTGAGAAGCGCTTGGATGGAGGATTCCGGGTCTGCCGCCGCATCGGAAGCCCAGCCGCCGGTCTGGTCCGCCAGCGCCTCGCCGCTGGAGCCAATTTCAGCAATATCCAGACTCTCGAACCCATCGAACAGCTGAGACAGGTTTTGCTTAAATTCATCCGACTCCTGCTCCACCCGCTCCGCCTGGGCGGCGTTGTTTGCCACCGCGTCAGCCACGCCGATCACGTCCAGGGTATAGCTGTACATGGAGATGGTCTGGGCCGCCTGGGTCAGGGCATAGTGGATGCGGGCCTGTACGGCGACGATATTGATCAGACTGAGGATGGAGAGCACCAGCAGAACGAACAGGAGGAAGCTGCCGATGGTCTCCACCACGATATACCCTCTCTCATCCTTTCCCATGGCTCAGTACCCCCTGTAATCCGTGGCTGTCAGAGATAAGTACCCCGGCGGGACCACGCCGTTTACGCCTCTTTGCGCAAAGGGCATGGACAAAAACAGCATTCGTAAATCCACTGTGGTCGTGAGGCTGAAGCCGGTGACTGCATTGGACAGGTCGAACAGCTCCGCCGAGGCCATGGCCTCTTCCCGTTCGGACCGGCTGCCCAGATCCCCGAAGTTGTTTCGCTTATTGGTGACATTCAGCTCGATCAGCTTGGCGGTGCGCTGTGCCAAGGTGTCTCCGTCCACCAGCAGGAGAAACAGCCGCAGGTAATCTTTATAGCGCAAGCTGGGAGTCGCGTCGTCGTCCCCGTTCGTATCGCTGTTGAAGGAGGAATCCGATATTTCAGAGACTTCTCCGGTGACGTCATTTATCATTCCGGACAGGCTGAACTGCCAGGTACCTCCTGAATCAGCCTCTCCGATTTTGCCGTCCGTCTTATAAAGAGCCACTGCGTCTCCATCCTTTAAACGGCTGACGTCAATGACCGACTCCCCCAGCGCCATGGCAAGACGCACAAGCTCTCCAGCCACTACCGCGAAGGGCCCCGCCCAGGAGAGAGAGGTCTTGACCATATTCACCGTGGCGTTCACTTCGTCGATGTTGAACGAGGCGATGTAGTTGAATACGAAGCGCACCAGGAAAATCATACTGGTAACGGCCTTCAGATTGTTGCGGGCATTGGTGAGGTCGCCGTTATACAGGTACTCCAACTCCGACTGAAAGTAGTAGTTGACATCCACACTCAGGGGAATGCCGTTCATGTTCTCCTCCAGGGGCTCGTCCTCCGTCTCGCCGCTGTTGGTGGCGTAACAGGAGAACATCTCCGTGTCATAGGTCAGCAGAAGCAGCTTGTCCGCCGCGTCTCCAGCCAAATTGCTCAGCCGGCTGAACAAGTTGCTGTTCAAGGCGTCTTGCGCTTGTTCTGTGGCTCCATCCTCCGATCCCCAATCGCCGGCGCTTCCGAAGTCCGTGCCCTGGTATCCGGCGCTTTCCGCTCCGTTGTTATACTTGGTGGCCCCAAGAGGATCAAACTCCAGGAAGGTGGTAAACTTACTTTGGATGCTTCCCAGTATGTTTTCCAGACCGCTTTCCAGATTGTCCTTTTTGCCGCTGTCGCCGCCTGTGCGGTAGAACTGCTCCAGTACAGCGTAAAATGTTTCGTTTTGGGTGGCCTGGAACCGGCTGTCCTGAAAGGTCCGGAATTCATTTTCGCTGTTCAGAACCAGGCGATAGCCGGACACAGTGGCCGCATAACTCAGTTTGTCCGGAATCCGCGCTTCTCCGGTCAGCGTGCGATTCAGGACCTCAAGGTCAATTTCATAGCCCTGTCCGTCCAGAATTTTCAAGCTCTCCAAGGACATATCGACAGAGGTTCCAGAGGCGCTGGTCCCGCCGTAGGTCAAATTCTCCAGCATGCTGATTACCTGTCGGATCTGAGGCTCGTTATAGCTCTGAACCGCCTTCCCCATCGCGTCCACATCGTATTGCAGAAGCTCGCGATAGTGTTCCAAAATTGTCTTCCCCTCTTTGTCCTTTTCGACCATGATGCCATTTTTTAGATCTGCCGAGCACTTTCCTGAATTCAGTCTTTCTTCCAGGTTGTCCACCAGCGTCTCCAGCTCTTCCTTTTGAGACTGGGCTCTTTCACACAGATTCGCCAATTCCTCCAGGCTGTCGTTCTTCCAAACGGTTTCATTCATGATAAAATCTTCCAGCAGCTCGCTGCTGTTACGAATCGTTCGGATCAAGCCGTTCTCATAATAACTGCTGGTCCAGCCGCCGTCCTTCCAGCTTCCGCTACTGTCGCTGCCCGAGACCCAGCCCTGATAGACTGTCCCTCCATCGATGAGATGTCTGATGTTCTCTTTGTGCCCATCGAATTTCTTTTTATAATCGTTGGCCAGATTCTCGTTTTCCGCGTCAAAGGCCGCGGTATAGCCTTCTCTGGCGTCAATCATCCCCTGTAATTCCTGACGAATCTGATCCAGGTACGAATTGACCGAGGCAATCGCGCTCTCCTCCTGTCCCTTCGCCTCATTGACCTTTTGGATACAGTCGTAGATGGAGCGGTAGATCTTTTCCACCTGCTCCACCTTCTGATCCACCTCCAGTTTGTCCTGAATCACCTTTGCGTCCTCCTGAACCGACTGGAACACATCCAGTCGACCCAGAATCTCCTGAACGATGATAACCGGAGCCCGGAATTTGGCGTACTCCTCGATCTGGCGGCGGAGCACCTGGGGATTGTCCAGATTCATTCCATCCGCGGGAACCACATCGCCGGACTGCAGGTCGGAGCCATAAAAGAGCTGGAAGGTGCCCAGACCGGTATCCTTGGGGCTTTTGCCCAGCACGGCCGCCTGGATATAGCTGTCGGCCATGCGGGCAAATTCCGGGTCGTCCTTCATAACGCCGTACAAGCCGTACAGGTCTTGGAGCAAGGCGTCATAGCTGGCCAGGACGGAGTTGGCCGCCAGCTGGTTCCCGTCCTGAAGCACGCTGCGGGCAGTATAGATCCGGGCGATGTCCACCCCCGTCCCGCTGACCAGAACCGCCGGGATCAGCAGCAGGGTAACAAACACCGTCACCGCACCTGTGCAGTTGTGAAGCAGTTTTTGAAAGAACCGTTTCATGTCTCCCCACTCCTATCCCTATATCCCTAAAAAGCCCGCGAACCGGTCGCCCAGTTGGGACAGGCTGCTGAATATATCGCTGAAGCCGTACTTTTCTCCCAGATACTCCGTAAAGTCCTTTGCCAGGTCCATATTCCGCACAAACTCGTCCCCATTCTGGACCACCGCAGTGGAAGTAACGGTAATGGGAATCTCTGTGGGAAAGTTGACAAAGGACAGGTCTACCGGCATGGGGATGGTCCGGGTAGCGGTCACTACGATTTCCTTATAGACAATATAATTCACGACGCCGTACGTCACCGTCAGTTCCCCCGCCGGCTGTAAGACGCCCTTTTTTTCCATGTTGATTGTGGTCTGAATGGCGTTGTCCTCGTCGTCCCGGTTGTTGCCGGTCAGGCTGCCCAGGACAGAGCCATAGACGTTTCCCAATTCATCCTTGTCGTGAATCCAGTAATACGCCAGAGCGTCCGGATCGTGGCGCAGCCAGGTGTCGCTGCGCTCCGTGGCGATGGCGGTAGCGGCGTACTGGGTCGCCCGCTGGAGAGCCGCCCGGGTGGGCAGGTACATGGCCAGCAGCACCAGTCCCGCAAAGATCATAATAATGATGGGGAAGAGAATGGTCGCCTCGACCACCGCGTCCCCCCGGGTGTCCCGCCAGAGGCGATTCAGATGTTTCAAGACGACCACTCCTTTCCTAATATCTGTCGATGTTATGCTGGTTAAAAATCACTTAAGTGTCGGTTTTTCAAAAGTCTGCCCAGTAATTACGGTCCATTGCTCCTGAAGCCAACCGCCAAGAGCAGTCCATAATGCAGCGATTGCCAGAACCGCAATCAGGATCAGCAGCACGGCCACCACCACGCCGGACAGGCCCCGCTCGTCGTCTTTCAGGTCCTGCACCAACGAGGCAGCCCGCGTATAAGCTGCGATGGACAGATGGTTTAATTTACTCCACATATTCGTTTTCTCCTTTCGATCTATTCAGTCGATTTATGTACCACGCCCAGGCGGACGCCCGCGGCGGAAGTACCGCGATAGGATGTTTCCCCCTCATCCAAGCTGCTGCGGCAGCAGGGCGGACATGGCGTCACCAAAGAGCCAGTTCAGGAATTCGCCGGCCTTCTCATAGCACAGCAGGCACAGCAGCACCGCCAGCAGCAGGACGGCCAGGGGCCAGAACACGGGGATGCGCCCCGCCTCGTCGTGCCGCAGGCCTGATTTTCGTTCCCCCATAGCCGCTATACCTCCTGTTTCCTTGGATGTTCAGAACGCAGAAAGATTTATAGCCACCGGCACCATGATCATCACCAGAATGGCAATAAACAGCATCATGGTGGGAATCATCAGCTTGGAGTTGGCCTTCTCCGAGTCCCGCTTGGCGGTGTGCCTGCGCTCCTGCCAGGCCTCGTGGGCCATGCTCTTGAGAAGCACGCCGATCTCCGCGTTGCCTTTGGACAGATTCTGAATAATGGCGGACGCCAGTTTTGTGGTCTCCTTGGTATTGCACCGGTTGATAAAGTTGGTATACGCGGTGGCCGGGTCCACCAGGTTGCTCAGCTCGTCGGCGGTCTTCCGCATCTCCTGATAGAGCACCATGTCCTGGCTCTCGGCGGTCTCCCGCCAAGCCCGGTCCATAATCATCCCGGAGGTCACCAGCAGGGCCAGCTTGGACACCACGTTGGGAAACTGCCGGCTGATGGCGGCCCGACGCTTATTCAGCCGGTCGCTGACTTCGTCGTACATGGCGTACACCAGCCCCAGAACCAGCAGGGAACCCACGCCCAGCACCGCCAGCCCTCCCGTCCGGTTCCCGGAGGCCAGCAGCAGGGAGCCCAGGGCCCACACCACCGGCAGGGCCAGCAGGGGATAGGACAGCATTCGGGCCAGCAGCTGCTTGGTCTGGTTGACCGCGTACTTTTTTCCATACAGCTCGGAATATTTCTCCAAAACAGCTTTGTGGATAGAACCCCGGCCAATCGACTCAAACTTGCGCTGGATCACATAGCCGGGCATCTCAAAAAGGCTGACGCTCCGCAGATCCCCCTGCTGAAGCGCCTGCTCCTGCCGGTGCAGCTTTTGGATCTCTTTCTTGGAATTCCCGCCCAGAAACAGTTTCATAACCTTGGCAGAGACGCCGTGGTACTGCGCCAGCTTCCGGGCGTGGTCCGCGTCCTTCCGGCGCAGGCGCTCCGCCTCGTTGCGGCTGTTCAAAACCTTATTATAGGCGGCGACAATCCAGTCATCCTGGCTTACCTGACCCAGAAGCAGAAACCAAATGACAACGAGCGCCGTGGACAAAGCCAAAACAGGGATTAAAATGACCATAGCGCCCTCCTTAAATCTCCACGTTGCTGAACTTTCGGGCCATTATGAAACTGATGATAAAGACGATCAGCCCCCCCGTGGCCACCACCCGTCCCAGCGGTTCGGTATAGATGGCGTCCATAAACCCGGCGCCGGCATATCCGATGACCGCAAGAATCACCAGGGGCATGAACAGCATGATGTTCACTTCCGACTTTGCCGCCGTCATCAGTGTATCGATCTCCATCTCAATCTCCATCTTGTCAGCGATAATCTGCTGAGTTTCTCGGACGATTTCATCCGCCCGGCTGGATTTCCCCTCGATAGTGGCGTAAATGGAAGCAAAGCTGGCCACATCCTCCAGGCCGCTTCGCCGGGCAAAGTCGGCAAAGGACTCAGAAAGGGGAATGGCGTTATAGAATTTCTTGATGATCACATCCAGTTCCACCAGAATGTCGCTGTTCCCCGGATAGATAAGGGTCAGATCCTCCCGGGCGCTCTCCAGAGCCTTCAGCACCGGGTTGCCCGCCCGCATGGCCACAGACATGGCCTCCAGCAGATCATAGAACTGGACGCGCAGCTTTTTCAGCCGCTTCTGGATAGCTGCCTGCTCCGCGACAAATATGTACACGGTTCCGGTAATCGCGCCGCCCAGGACCGCCAGAGGGATGACCTTATAAAAGATAAAGAGGACCACAAATCCGGCCGCAAACCCGATAAAAAATGAGGCGATATGGTCAAACAGCGTGGAGGGACTGACTGTATAGTCCGGCACGGCGGCCGACCACTGGGGTGTCTCCCGCCTGGGAGTTTGAGCTCCTGCCCGTTCCGAAGCGGGCGCAAACCTGTTCTTCTGCATTTTGTCTCCCCCTATATCGTACGGTAAATCCCGGCGTTTTCCAGTTTCTGAACATTCTGCATGGGATGTTCAGTGCGCACCAGTTTGCCTGCCACTTTCTCCTTGGTGCTCTGCGGTGATTCGCGAAATTCATAGAGCGGATTGATCCGGAAGGTCCTTGTGGCGGTGTCATAACCCAGGATCTCCACAATCTGCATGGTCTTCCGGCTCTTGTCCCGGAGACGGGAGAGGTGAATGATAATATCCACCGCGGAGGCAATCTGCTGCCGGATCGCCTCCAGGGGCAGCCCCGCCGCCCCCTGAAGCACCATGGTTTCCAACCGGCTGAGCATGTCGTACGTAGAATTGGCGTGGCCGGTGGACAAAGAACCGTCGTGGCCGGTATTCATCGCCTGAAGCATGTCCAGGGCCTCGGCGCCGCGGACCTCGCCCACCACGATCCGGTCCGGGCGCATACGCAGGGCGGATTTGATCAGGTCCTTGATGGTAATGGCGCCGCTGCCGTCCGGACCGGCGTTGCGGGTCTCCAACCGGACCAAGTTGTCAATATTTTTGATCTGAAGCTCTGCGGAATCCTCAATGGTAATGATACGTTCATCCCGGGGGATAAAGTTGGACAGGGCGTTGAGAAAGGTCGTCTTACCGCTGCCCGTTCCCCCGCTGACAAAGATGTTGTAACGAGCCCGGACCAGGAGTTCCAGCACCTCAGCCACTTCCGGCGTGATGGAACCATAAGAAATCAGTTTTTGCACCGTCATCGCTTCTCTTGGAAAGCGGCGGATGGTGACAATCGGTCCATTCAGCGCCACAGGCGGCATAACAACATTCACACGGGAGCCGTCTTCCAAGTGGGTATCCACAATGGGTTCGCTTTCATTGACCACGCGGCCAGACTGAGAGACAAACTTCGTAATGATTGTCTCCAGCTCCTGCCGGCTTTCAAAGTGGTTCTCCAGCTTTTGCAGCCGGCCGCTGCGCTCCACAAAAATATCCCGGTAGCCGTTAATCATTACCTCGGTAATCTCCGGGTCTGCGATAATTTGCCCTAATACGCCCAGTCCGCGGATCGATTCATATACCGCGTTAGCAATGAAACGCTTTTCCCGGAAGTTCAACGAGGACAGTTCCCGGTATACATCGGGCTGATTGGTACGAGCCCAGTCAATTTTATCCTCTAAATTTTTCTGGATGAGGAATCGCAGCTGCTCGTCGCTCATGGTTGTCAGATCCGGGTTTTGATGGATCTCTGCTTTGAGCTGTGCAATCAACTCGTTTTTACTTGTTTCCGTCATGGCTGCTCATCTCCTGAAAGGAGGCCGGCCAGGGTCATTCCTTAAAAAAACCGGCAGACAAAGTTTGATAGACTGTCACGGGATCGCTCGATTTCACAAGCGGCAAAAGGACTGCATGCTCCCCTTCTTCGGAATGAATCCGAAATCCTTTATTCGCCACTTGGATCGTTTTCTCCCGAACCTTTTCATAGATGCTGTGCTGTGTGCGAAACTGTTCCAGCTTCTGCTGGCTGGCACGGGAGGAGTCCGTAACCAGCAAAATCCTGTCCGCCAGCTCTAAAAGCATCTGAATTTTATCGTCGAAGGTACTGCTCAAATCGATGACCAGTTCGTCAATCCCCTGCACGCTGGCATTTACCAGCAATCTGACGTCCTCTTGTGTAAGAATGCTGATGTCGTCATAATTTTCCGGCTGGGAAAAATAAAAAATTCCAGATACGGCGTCCTTCTGCCGGATACTTTGCAGGAGCAGTTCCACATTCTCATCCAACTTTTCGAATACGGAAC
Source organism: Pseudoflavonifractor sp. An184 (assembly GCF_002160305.1). Taxonomy (GTDB): domain Bacteria; phylum Bacillota; class Clostridia; order Oscillospirales; family Oscillospiraceae; genus Lawsonibacter; species Lawsonibacter pullicola. Next base: position 2,327 of record NZ_NFKI01000051.1, on the reverse strand, counting down.
TTATGCTTTTCCCGTTCTGAGAAAAATACACCGGGCCGCTGGAAAACGCCTCCAAATCCAGATACAGACTTTTTTTCCCTTCCCCAGCCCTCTGCGCCGCATAGGCCAGCGCCGCAGTCGTCTTGCCGCATCCGCCCGACGGGGACCAGACGACTGTGATACGGCCCCGCTCCAACTCCGCGTCTCCGCTCTTTTCCGCAACCGCCGCGTATTGTTCCAACAGCTGGCTTACCATCGAGGAAATCCGCTGATATTTGCGGATTTGCCGTACATGTTCCGATACCGCGCATCCGGCGCTTCCATTCCAGAGCAAAAGCGGCATGCGGACTTGGGAAAGCTGTACATGTTCTGCCAGTTCCGGTTCCAGCAGCGCCGCATCGAAAACACGGCGGCTGAGCTGCTCAGCCAGCCGGGGAGCCGAGGAACAAACGCTGACTTCAAACGTGTCCGAATAGCGTTCCGTTAACACCTGGGACAACTGTTCCCGATAATCGTCGTCATCTGACGCGATAAGAAGCTGGATTTTCATGCTAACACCTCAATTTTCGCATTTGACCAGCGCCAAAGAGATATTATCTTTTTCTCCCTGGGCGATCACATATTGGCTCAAGCGCTCCAGCGTTTTTCGAAACTGTCTGTGTCCAGCCCGTTTCAGTTCCCGCTGAAGAAGCCCTGCGTCCATTCGTTTGTAAAGTCCATCCGAACATAACAGAAAGAGACACCTGCCCAGTGAACCCTCCTGATAGAGTATCTGAGTCTCCGGCCAGCGGCCCAGGCAGGATGTCAGTTTTCCGGCCGCCGACACATGGTCCTGCGTCAACGTGGTCACTTTTCCATCCTGATAACAGTAAATCCGGCTGTCTCCCGCATGGACGACGCTGTATTTTTCCGGACCAATCAGGAGCGCGGATAACGTAGTTGCAGTTTGGAGCCGCCGGTTCTGCGCCTCCTCATAAATCGCTCGATTGACTTTCAGTACCTGTTCCCGCAGACAGGGCCCGCAGACACAGTCATCTTCTATTTGGCTAAACCAATGATTCAGCAGCGTAACTGCTGTTACCGCTGCAAATTGTCCATCCTGCATACTGCCCACGCCGTCACAGACAACCGCAATACAAAAATTTCTCCCCTGAATCATTCGCGTCTTTAGAAGCAGGCTGTCCATGTTCACCGCTCGCTGATTTTGGAGGCTAATCCCGTCATAGCTATATGTCCACACAGGAATTTCTCCCCCCATATCCATTAAAAATTGACTTGGCTACGATGGCTGCCGAACCGGACTGGAAGATCGGGCACAGAAAATCAAATTAAAAATAGATTGATTTCACCCGATCCAATGCTCTTATCCCAAAGCCTTCCATTTCCCGAAGCCTTCTGCGCAGCCGGCTAAGTGTAGCCGGCGTCATTCCCAAAAAAGATGCAATGTATTTATTCCCAACCAAATCAATCAGATTGGGGTAATTTTCCAAAAACCATAAATATCTCTGCATAGCGGAACAGCTGAGCAAATTAATTTTCTCCTGCCAATGGCGATCCAGCCCGATCAGCAAAAGCTTGTTGTAGAGCTGCAGCACCTCTTGGCTCTCCTCCATTAAAGAGAGAATCAGGGATGCGGGCAGTACAAGAAGTTTACAGTCGGACATGGTCTCAATATTGATTCGGGATGGGCCGGTCAGACCATTGATTCCAACCGCCACATCCCCATATTTATAGACGAAACAGTCCGTGATATCTTGTCCATCCGCTTTAATCACATAACCGCGTACAACGCCTTCTATCATGAAGAATAACAGAGATTGGATCTCTCCCTCTTCCACCAGGAGTCTCCCTTTTTTTACCATCTTAATTTTTGACTCATCTGCTAAACGAGTAATAATATGCTCTTCAGATAAACAGAGACCCTTTTCAAAAAACATCCTAGCAGAAAACATATTGAGCCATCCTTGCTTTTTTCTTTATCATACCAATTTATGCAAAACCAAGCATTATTCTAAATCAATTATTTTGTTATTTTTTATCAATTTTTCAAATTTCTTGCCTCAAGCCTTTGTTTTTGCACGAATATTGTTTCCATTGTTTCTTTTCATCAAAACAGCGGTTTTGCAGCGGTGAATTCAAATCCCTGTATTTCGAAGCTGATCCCTTTCGTTAGTTGTATCTCAGCTTCCATTTAACATCCCGCTGCCGCTGAGCCGCTCCGGTTTTGTGTCCCTTTTGGGGATGGATTCCTACTAAATTTCAATCACAGTTTTAACGCAGAATTACATACTGAGCAGATGTGTTTTCTCGCAAAAAAATTCACCGGTCTCAAAACAGAGACCGGTGAA
>NZ_NFKI01000050.1 GCF_002160305.1 Pseudoflavonifractor sp. An184 | reverse complement strand
GCGGGCCACTAAGGGACCCGGCGAAGCCGGGACGCGCATTGCGCGTACAAGCGTTTTCGCGCAGCGAAAACCTTGGCGGAGGCGGAATTCACTTCCGCCGAGCATGAAAAATCTACGGGACCCCGCGGGGCCCGCAAGCAGTATATGGAGAAATATCAGATGATTCGATACGACGCAGGAGAATATGATATCGCAGTGATCGGTGCGGGCCACGCGGGCATTGAGGCCGCCCTGGCCGCCGCCCGCATGGGCCTACGCACCCTGTGCTTTACCATCAACCTGGACGCGGTGGGCAACATGCCCTGCAACCCGGCCATCGGCGGCACGGGCAAGGGCCACCTGGTGCGGGAGCTGGACGCCCTGGGGGGCGAGATGGGCAGGGCGGCGGACAAGGCCTGCATCCAGTACCGGATTTTGAACCGGGGGAAGGGCCCTGCCGTCTGGTCCCTCCGGGCCCAGGCGGACCGGCGGGAGTACCAGAAGATCATGAAGCACACCCTGGAGCTCCAGGAGAACCTCTGGGTGAAACAGGCGGAGGTGGTGGAGGTCCTCACCGAGGACGGGGCGGTGTCCGGGGTGGTCACCCACACCGGGGCCACTTATCAAGTGAAAGCCGCCGTCATCGCCACCGGCACCTACCTGGGGGGCCGCACCATTGTGGGGGAGGTGGTCCGGGACTCCGGACCGGACGGTCTGGCCGCCGCCCTGCCCCTCACCCAGTGCCTGGTGGACCTGGGGCTGTCCATCCGCCGGTTCAAGACGGGGACGCCTCCCCGGGTAAACCGCCGGTCGGTGGATTTTTCCAAGATGCAGCTCCAGGAGGGGGACGGGGACGCCCAGCCCTTCTCCTTCTCCACCCAGACCCAGCCGGAGAACCGGGCGGTGTGCTACCTCACCTCCACCACGCCGGAGACCCACGCGGTCATCCGGGCCAACCTGGACCGGTCGCCCCTGTTCTCCGGGGTCATCGAGGGGGTGGGGCCCCGGTACTGCCCCTCCATCGAGGACAAGGTGGTCCGCTTCGCCGGCAAGGAGCGCCACCTGCTGTTCATCGAGCCCATGGGTCTGGACACGGAGGAGCTGTACATCCAGGGCTTCTCCTCCTCCCTGCCCGAGGAGGTCCAAATTAAAATGCTCCACACCATCCCCGGCCTGGAGCAGGCGGAGATGACCCGGTGCGCCTACGCCATCGAGTACGACTGCGTGGACCCCACCGAGCTGGAGCCCACCCTGGAGACAAAAAAAATCCCCGGCCTGTACGGGGCGGGGCAGTTCAACGGCTCCTCCGGCTATGAGGAGGCCGCCGTTCAGGGCTTTATTGCCGGCGTGAACGCCGCGTTGAAAATTCAGGGGAAGGAGCCCCTGATCCTCCGCCGGGACCAGGGGTACATCGGGGTGCTCATCGACGACCTGGTCACCAAGGGCACCAACGAGCCCTACCGGATGATGACCTCCCGCACGGAGTACCGCCTGCTCCACCGGCAGGACAACGCCGACCAGCGGCTCACGGAGATCGGCTGCCGCCTGGGGCTGGTTCCCCAGGAGCAGCTGGAGGCCGTCCGGAAAAAGTACGCCGCCGTGGAGCGGGAGTGTAAGCGCCTGGAGCACACCGGCGCGGCCCCCAGCCCGGAACTGGACGCCTTTTTGGCCCGCTACGGGGAGTCCTCGGTGGCCAACGGGGCGAGGCTGGCCGACCTGCTCCGGCGGCCCCCCATCTCCTACGAGGCCCTTGCCCCCTTCGACCCGGACCGGCCCGAGCTGCCCAAGCCGGTGCGGGAGGCGGTGGAAATCGCGATCAAGTACCAGGGCTACATCGACCGCCAGCTGCGCCAGGTGGAGGAGATGAAAAAACTGGAGGACCGCCGCCTGCCTGACACGATAGATTATACCGCCATTGAGGGGCTCCGGCTGGAGGCCCGGCAGAAGCTGAGCCGCATCCGCCCCAAAAACCTGGGCCAGGCCAGCCGGGTGTCCGGGGTGTCCCCGGCGGACGTGGCGGTGCTGATGGTGTATTTGAAGCAGAGGGAAGGAAAGTAGAACTTTTATTACGGGGGGATTTTGCCGCCTTCCTATTCTTAAGCCTTCCCCCTGGGGGGAAGGTGCCCCCGAAGGGGGCGGATGAGGGGACGGTTTAAAGGAACAGGTGTCGTGAGAAGAATCTTGTAGGGCGGGGGCTTGCCCCCGCCGCCCGGTTCCTTTGCTTTCCAGCCGTAGGGCGCGACGACTTGGCGCGCTGTTATGTAGGGCTCCGCCCTGCGGGGCGGGTTACTTTGCCCCCGGCGGCAAAGTAACCAAAACGCCGCCGGGGACGGCTCAGAATGGACACGGAGTGTCCATTTTGAGCCGTCCCCCGGCGATCCTTTGGGTCCTTTCCTATCGCTGGGAAAGGACCTCGCCGCCCGCAGGCGGCGAAATTTCCCCTGTTCAGAAAAGAAGCCCGTCCCGCAGAAATTCCCAAAACCAGAGTTGCAGTTCCCTCCGCCAGCCGGGAGGCGAAACGAAGTTTCGCACAAAATTCTTTTGCCTGCTTTTCTTTCCAAGAAAAGCAGGTCAGTTAAAGCGGTTCATGGCCCGGTCAGCGCCCTCTTTCAGGATGCACTCCACGGCGTCGGCGGCCCGCTTCACCGCCTCGTCCATGACCTTTTTGTCCTCCCCCTGGAACTTGCCCAGCACCCAGTCGGCCAGGTCGTAGTCGGGGTGGGGCTTCTGGCCCACGCCCACCCGGACCCGGGGAAACTGGTCGGTGCCCAGGTGCTGGATGATGTTTTTCAGGCCGTTGTGGCCCCCGGCGGAGCCTTTTTGGCGGATGCGGAGCTTGCCCGGGTCCAGGGCGGTGTCGTCGGAGATGACCAGAATGCGCTCCGGGGGAATTTTATAAAAATCCGCCGCCGGGCGCACCGCCTCCCCGGACAGGTTCATATAAGTGACCGGCTTCATCACCAGTACCTTCTCCCCGGAGATGGTGAGCAGGTTGGTGAGGGCCTTGAATTTCAGCTTCTGAACCGGGGCGTTCTGCCGCTCGGCCAGCTCGTCCACCACCTGGAAGCCCACGTTGTGGCGGGTATCTTCGTACTTCTCGCCCGGGTTGCCCAGGCCCACAATGAGCCAGGAGGCTCCGCCGGTTTGTCTGGAAAAAAACATTGGTTTTATCCTCCTATCCCACAAAATGGGGGCGGCCGTATGGCCGCCCCATAGAAGCCCTCCTGCAAGGAGTTCCACCGTCATCCCCGCGCTAAGTGCCGCCGCTTTGCGGCAGTTGCGCTCCGAAACGCGCCTACGGGCGCAGGCAGACGGCGGAATAAATTTGATCTCGTCATTTTCGAGGACATGTGCCTCGGAAATGACACCTCTTTCAAAGAAGTGGCTTTGCCACTTCTTTGAATTTAAGAAAACAGCCGGGAGACGGAGGTCTCCTCGTAGATGTGGCTGATGGCCTCGGCGAACAGGTGGGCCACGGAGATGTAGCGGATCTTGTCGCACTTCATGCCGGGCTTGGGGGGAATGGTATCCAGGAAGACCACCTCGTCCAGGACGCTGTCGGAGATGCGCTGAACGGCGGGGCCGGAGAGCAGGCCGTGGGTGGCGCAGGCGGTGACGCTCTTGGCCTTGCCGATGTCCACCAGGGCCTTGGCGGCGTGGCACAGGGAGCCGCCGGTGTCCACCATGTCGTCCAGAAGGATGACATGCTTGTCCCGCACATCGCCGATGATGTTCATAACTTCGGAGGAGTTGGCCTTCTGACGGCGCTTGTCCACGATGGCCAGCGGCATAGCCAGCTTCTGAGCGAAGGCGCGGGCACGGGCCACGGAGCCCACGTCGGGGGAGACCACCATAGTCTCGTCCTGGATGGCGGCGTACTTGCGGAAGAACTCGTTGACGAACAGGGGGGAGCCCAGCAGATTGTCCACCGGGATGTCAAAGAAGCCCTGGATCTGGTTGGCGTGCAGGTCCATGGTCAGCACCCGGTCGGCGCCGGCGCGGGTGATCAGGTTGGCCACCAGCTTGGCGGAGATGGGGTCGCGGGGCTTGGTCTTCCGGTCCTGGCGGGCGTAGCCGAAATAGGGGATCACCGCGGTGATCCGTCCGGCGGAGGCGCGCTTCAGGGCGTCGATCATAATGAGCAGCTCCATGAGGGCGTCGTTGACGGTGTGGGCCACTCCGTCCTTCTCAAAGGGGCAGGTGGACTGAACCACAAACACGTCCGAGCCGCGGACGGTCTCATAGATGGAGGCGTAGTTCTCGCCGTCGGCGAAGGAGCCCACCTCCGCGTTGCCCAGAGGGACGCCCAACTCCTGGCAGATGGCCTTGGCCAGCTCCGGGTTGGAATTGCCGGTAAAAATTTTGATGCTTTTCCCGTGTGTGATCATACTCAACTTCCTTCCGTAATTGCGAGCGCGTCCGGGGACCGGGCGCCCTCTTTTTCCTTTCTCTGCAGTGCGGGGGTGTTTATCAGACCGAATATGGAACCACAAAAGCGCGGGGGCTACTTGGCGTCCTTCTTGGCCCGATGGGCGGCGGCCCAGCCGGGCTTTGCCACCTGCCGGGCCCGGGCAATGGCCAAGGCGTCCGGCTCTACGTCCTGGGTGATGGTGGAGCCGGCGGCGGTGTAGGCCCCATCCCCGATGTGGACGGGGGAGACCAGATTGGTGTTGCAGCCGATAAAGCAGTGGTCCCCAATGGTGGAGCGGTACTTCCGGTTGCCGTCGTAGTTGACCAGCACCGTGCCGCAGCCAAAGTTGACCTTCCGTCCCACGTCGGCGTCGCCCACATAGGTCAGGTGGGAGATCTTGGTCCCCTCGCCGATGGTGGAGTTTTTCAGCTCCACAAAGTCGCCCACCTTCACGTCCGCGCCCACATGGCAGTTGGGACGGATGTAGGCGAAGGGCCCCACGTGGGCGCCGGAGTCGATGGTGCTCTCATTGCACTGGGAGGAGTTGATGGTCACTCCATCTCCCACCGTGCAGTCCACCAGCATGGTGTTGGGGCCGATCTCACAGTTGGCGCCCACCACCGTTCTGCCCCGCAGGATAGTTCCCGGGAGCAGCAGGGTCCCAGGCCCCACGGTGACGCTCTCTTCCACATAGACCGTATCCGGGTCCATCATCTTTACGCCGGAGTCCAGCAGGGCCTGGCGCTTGGCAGAAAAATCCTCCATGAACGGATTACCTCCTGATATCATTAAAACAGCCGGGCCAGCCGGTCCGGGCGGCGCGGGAACTGCGCCGGTAAAGACATTATAGCATATTAACAGGGAAATTTTGAGTGGACAAGAAAAAAATTTTTAAATTTAAGCGATTTTTTCATTTTTGTGCAAAATTGCTCACAGCACAGGAGACCGCCGCCCCAGTTGTACTGGGACGGCGGTCAAATGTCCGTCAGCAGGGGGCGGGCATGGGCTCGCCCTTCTCCAGAAGGGGCTCCACGCCCATCTGCTCCCGCAGACGGCCGGGGTGATAGATGCGCGCCAGCTCCAGGGCGGCGCAGAAGGTGTCCACCAGGTCCACCAGCCAGGCCTCCCGGGAGCGGGGCAGCTGGCCGCCCAGCGGCCACATGTGGGACAGGATGATGTTGCGCTCCTTGTCGGAGAGCGCGGTGAGCTCCGCCGCGTTTCGGGCCGCGGCGCGGGGGTGGTCGAAGCACTGAAGGCCGGGGTGGGCGGACTTATCCTTGGAGTCGTATAAATACAGGTCGTGGAGCAGCCCTCCCCGGGCGGCGGCGGCCTCGTCCCACCCGAATTTCCGGGCGGCACGGTAGGACCAGTAGGCCACAAACAGGGAGTGATCCAAAGTGGTAATGCGTCCATGATGGTTCCAGCGGCCCATGCTTCGTACCTGCTCCGAGGCCAGAAGCTCCCGGGTGGTGCGGCAGAACTCGTTGAGATGATGGTTCAATGGAATCAGTCCTTTCTGAAAACGACAGGGGTGAATGGGACTATACACAGCTCCGGAGGCGCGGGTCCCGGGGAACTGGTATCAAAGAAAACGGGGGCTGGCTCCATTGTACGCCGGAACGCACAGCCTGTCAGCCGGAAAACCTTGGAAACGGTCGGGAGGAGCCGGAAAAGTCAGCGGACCTGTCCGGTCCCCCGCACCACATACTTGTAGGTGCACAGCTCCGCAAGGCCCATGGGGCCCCGGGCGTGGAGCTTCTGGGTGGAGATGCCCATCTCGCAGCCCAGTCCGAACTCGCCCCCGTCGGTGAAGCGGGTGGAGGCGTTCCAATAGACCGCGGCGGAGTCCACCTGGGCCAGGAACCGCTTTGCGGCCTCCTCGTCGGCGGTGACGATGGCGTCCGAGTGGCCGGTGGAGTGGGCGGCGATGTGGGCGACAGCCGCGTCCACTCCGTCCACCACCTTGACGGCCAGCACATAGTCCAAAAACTCGGTGTCAAAGTCCTCGGGACCGGCGTGGGTGCCGGAGATGATCTGGGCGGCAGCCTGATCCAGGCGCAGCTCCACGGGGATGGCCCCCTGGGCGGTCCGCCGGTCCACCAGGCGCTCCCGCAGCTTGGGGAGAAATTCTTCCGCGACGGCCCGATCCACCAGGCACACCTCGGCGGCGTTGCACACCGAGGGCCGGGAGCATTTGGCATTTTCCACAATGTTCAGGGCCATCTCCTGGTCGGCAGCTCTGTCCACATAGATGTGGCAGATGCCGGTGCCCGTCTCGATCACCGGGACGGTGGCGTTGTCCACGCAGGCCCGGATGAGACCGGCGCCCCCCCGGGGGATGAGCAGGTCCACATATCCGGTGGCGGTCATCAGCTCATTGGAGGAGGCGCGGGTGGTGTCCTCCACCAGCTGGAGGGCGTCCTCGGGCAGGCCGGCGGCAGACAGGCCCTCCTTCAGGGCGGCCACAATGGCGGCGGCGGAGCGGTGGGCCTCCTTGCCCCCCCGGAGCACGCAGGCGGAGCCCGCCTTCAGGGCCAGGGCGGCGGCGTCGCTGGTGACGTTGGGGCGGCTCTCATAGATGATGGCGATGACCCCCATGGGGACGGCGGTCTTCTCCACCACGATGCCGCTGGGGCGCTCCACCCGGTTGAGGACGGCGCCCGCCGGGTCGGGGAGCTCCACCACCTCCCGGATGCCCTTGGCCATGCCGGCGATCCGGTCGGGATTCAGGGCCAGCCGGTCCAGCATGACGGAGGAGATGGTCCCACGGGCGGCGTCCAGGTCCAGCTGGTTGGCGGCCAGGATCTCCGCCTGGCGCCGCTCCAGGGCGTCCGCCATGGCGGACAGAGCCTTGTTCTTTGTCTCAGTGCTGGCCAGAGCCATGGCGGTCTTGGCGCCCCTGGCTTTCTGGAGCAGTTCTTGTGTGGTCATAGGTGGTCACCTTCTTTTGATTGATCGTTTAAAATGTTTCGTAAACGGGGGGCCGTCGAGGACGCCGGCCCCTACGGGATATACGTCTCCCTCGACCTTCCCCCTGGGGGGGAAGGTGCCGAACGGAGTGAGGCGGATGAGGGGGCAGTCGACGCCCGGTGGCCACGACAAATCGTGGCCCTACAGAGAGGAGCAGCCGTGGGAAAATCACAGGTTCACGCCTTGTGCCCGGTCCGCTGCTCTAAAAGCCTCCGGACCCCACGGTGTACATCCGGCGGATAGTCCGGGTCCGCGAGAATGGCCCGCAGCTCCTTCTCCGACGCCGTGGCGTACAGGCGCATGGCGTTTTCCTCCAGCGACTCCTCCGCAGGAAGTTCGGGGAGGTAAAACTCCACCTTCCGGCAGTCGGGGCAGACGTATACGTCCACCTGGGTAAACTCAGTGGAGGACTCCAGAAAGAACGGACTTCCGTTCATGTGCAGCGCCTGACGGCCGGAAAACTTCATCACGCCCCCGCAGGTACAGCGTCTTTCCCGATCAGCAGTCATAAGAATCCTCCATTCAGACGGCAGGTTGAAACCCGGGCGGAGAGACTCCGGGCGGCCCGGGTGTGCCGCCCCTATAGGAAATAACGGACCGTGCCAAAGAACCGCGGGAGGGGCAAGCCCCTCCCCTACGGGGGTATTAAGAAGGCCTTCCAGGTCTGTGTAGGGGAGGCCCTTGGGCCTCCCGCCAAGATTTGCACCAGCAGCGTTGGCTCGGCAAAGCCAGGCGCACAAATGGAATCGCACCAGCGGCAATTTTTGCAAACCCAGGGCCCAGTGGCCCGGCGGGAATTTAGACCAGCCACTCAGATTTTGCGCGCCGGAAATTTCTTGCCCGGCCCAAGGGTTAACCCCCGTAAACGGGGTCCGGGGAAAGCGGTCCTATGGACCTAGGCGAAGCGGAGCGGAGCCGTAGTCCATCGGCCACGTCCCCGGCGATCCTTTGGTTTCTTTCCCATCGTTGGGAAAGAAACCCGCCCCGCAGGGCGGAACCCTGCCCGCCGCCGGGGCGGCGAAATCCCCCCGCATAAACAAAATTACTTCTTCCCGATAAACCGGGTCCCCACGGCCTTCCCCTCGGCGATGTCGTAGAGGACCTCGGGGTGCTCCCCGTTGGTGATAATCATGTCGCAGCCCACCTCGGCCACCATCTTGGCGGCCCGGAGCTTGGTGGCCATCCCTCCGGTGGCCAGGCCGGAGCCAACGCCGCCGGCCAGGGCCTCGATCTCGGGGGTGACCTCCTCCACCACGGGGATCAGCTTGGCGCTGGGGTCCTTCCGGGGGTCGGCGGTGTACAGGCCCTCAATGTCGCTGAGGAGGACCAGCAGGTCGGCCTTGACGCACCGGGCCACAATGGCCCCCAGGGTGTCGTTGTCGCCCACCTTGATCTCAGCGGTGGCCACGGTGTCGTTCTCGTTGATGATGGGCAGGGAGCCCAGCTCCAGCAGGCGCTCCATGGTGTTCTCAAAGTTCTCCCGGCGCTCGGTGTGGTCCACGTCCTCTCCGGTGAGGAGGATCTGGGCCACCGTGTGGTTATACTGCAAAAACAGCCGGTCGTAGGTGTACATGAGCTCGCACTGGCCCACAGCGGCGGCGGCCTGCTTGGTGGGCATGTCGCTGGGCTTGCCGGGCAGGTTCAGCTTGCCCACCCCCATGCCGATGGCGCCGGAGGACACCAGGATCATCTCGTGCCCCGCGTTTTTCAGGTCGCTGAGGACCTTCACCAGGTCCTCCACATGGCGGATGTTCATGCGCCCGGTGGAGTGGGCCAGGGTGGAGGTGCCGACTTTTACCACGATTCTCATATCAGAAAAACCCCTTTCAGGCAGTGTATGCAGGGATATGTCTCAGTTGCCCATGGCGACGGTCTTGTCGTAGGCGGCGATGACCGCCTCCATGGCGGCGGAGCGGAAGCCATTTGCCTCCAGCGCGCGCACCCCCTGGATGGTGGTGCCGCCGGGGGAGCAGACCCCGTCCTTCAGGACTCCGGGGTGGGCGTGCTGCTCCAGCATCAGCTTGGCGGTGCCCTCCACCATCTGGGCCGCATAGGCCAGGGCTTTGGCCCGGGGCAGGCCGCAGGCCACTCCGCCGTCGGCCAGAGCCTCAATGAACAGGGAGCAGAAGGCGGGGCCGCAGCCGGACACGGCGCTGGCGGCGTTGAGCTGGCCCGGTTCGATCCGGTCCACCAGACCGGCGGGGGCGAGCAGGGCCTGGAAGCCATCCAGCTCCTCCTCCGCGGCGTCCAGCCCGTAGTACTGGACCACGCCGGCCCCCACCGCCACCGGGGTGTTGGGCATGAAGCAGATCACCGGGTACTTGCCCCCGGCCATTGCCTGGATGCGCCGGGCGTCCAGACCGGCGGCCATGGAGGCCAGCACGAAGCGGTCGCTCCGGGCGGCCAGAACAGGGGCGATGGCCTCAAGCATCCCGGCCATCATCTGGGGCTTTACCCCCAGGAAAATCAGCGAACAGGTGCGGGCCACCGTCTCGTTGTCGGAGGCCTGGACTCCCAGGTCCTTGGCCAGGGCCTCCGCCTTGGCTGGGGTGCGGTTGGAGAGCAGAATAGAGGCCTCCGGGGCCCCCTTCACCGCCGCACGGGCCACGGCGGAGCCCATGGTGCCGGTGCCGATGAAACCGATGGTGTTGAACATGTGCGTTCCTCCTTCTGTTCCAGGGGAACAGACTTTTTTACATCTTTATCATAACACTTCTTTCAATCAAAAGGAAGAGAAATCTCAAATTATGAGAGCGGCCCGGGCGCACAAAAGGGACGGAGAGAGAAAGCGATGCCCTTGACTTTCTCGATATTCGAGTTATAATAAAATTACAGAAACTCGATGATCGAGAAATGGAGGTGCGGAGATGCCAAGGGAGCGGTTCAAGACGCTCACCGAGCAGATGTTTTACATTCTGCTCTGCCTGCACCAGGAGCGCCGGGGGGTGGAGATTCTGGAGATGGTCCGCACCCTGACGGCGGACAGGGTGAGCATCGGCTCGGGGACCCTCTACGACCTGCTGGAGCAGTTTACCGCCGAGGGGATGATCCAGGAGGTCCGTGCGGAGGGCCGCCGGCGCAGCTACATCATCACAGAGAAGGGGCGGCAGATGCTGGACCGGGAGTACCGGCGCATCCGGTCCCAGGCCGCCGACTATGAGCACCTGCTTGGAAAGGAGGAGCCTCTATGAGCACCGTGAAGCGGACTTTGGTCAATGTCTCCTTTTACGACCCGGAAGCCATCCAGCGGAAGCTGGAACAGATGGCCGCCCGGGGCTGGATGATCCAAAAGGCGGGCAATCTGTTCTGGACCTATACGAAAATTCCCCCGCAGAAGCTCCGATTTGCCGTGACCTATTTCCCCGGGGCCTCGGAGTTTGACCCCAAACCCAGCGAGAGGCAGCTGGAGAGGGAGGAGCTGTGCGCCCAGGACGGGTGGCGGCTGGTGCTGCGGTGGGACGCCATGCAGATCTTCTGCACCGACCGGGAGGACGCCGTCCCCATCGACACAGACCCGGTGCCTCAGGTGGACAACATCCACCGGACCATGCGGAAAAAGGTGCTGGTGAGCCAGCTGCTCATGGTTCTTTTGATCTTCTGGTCTCTGTACCAGCAGCTGTCCCAGCTGCGGCGGGACCCGGCGGACTACCTCTCCGACACCAGCCGGCTCTTTACCATCCCCCTCTGGCTGATGTTCCTGCTGATGACAATCTATGAGCTGGTTATCTACTTCCGCTGGGGGCGGCGGGCCAAGGAGGCGGCGGAACACGGCGTCTTTCTGCCGGTCCGGGCCCACCCCTGGCTCTCTTGGGCGGCAGTGGGCCTGGCCACCGTATTTCTGCTGTTCTCCTTCTCAGCCAGCAGCGATGGGCTTCTGTTCCTGTTTTTCGTAGTTGTGGTCACAGTAATCCCCATCCTCTTGGCCAACTGGATGCTGGGGGCGCTGAAGGGCCGGGGCGTCTCCCGCAGAGTCAACCTGGCGGTGACCAGCGCTGCCGTTTTTGTTCTGGCCATCGTTGGAATCGCCGCAGTGGCGGTAGGGGCGGCCATCCAGGGTTGGCGGATCATCCCGGGGGAGGAGAGCCAGCCGGTGGGACAGTACGATTGGGACGGGCTGACCATGGACATCTACGACGACCCCCTCCCCCTGGAGGTGGAGGACCTGGCCCAGGTGGACGCCCGCTGGTCCAAGGAGGCCCGGCTCCAGGAGAGCCCCCTCCTGGCCTATGGGGACTACCGGCAGGACCTGCTGTATACCGAGGAGATCCAGGGATATGAGCTCCGCTATGAGATCGCCGACGTGAAGGTCCCGTTCCTCTACGATTTTGTCAAGGATGGGTTTATCCGGGACAACCAGGACGAAGTTCTGGAAAAGTACCTGATACCGGTGGACCCCGCCCCCTGGGAGGCGGAGGAGGTCTATCAGGTTTCCTGGAGCGATGGGGTTCTGGACGACACCTATCTGGTCTGCTGGGAGAAGCGCATCGTGGAAATCAAATTCTACTGGACGCCTACCCAGGAACAGATTCAAATTGCGGCGGAGCGGCTGAAGCCGGGGTTGTAGCGCGTAGCCGCCCACCCTCTGTCCCAGCAGAGGATGGGCGGCATGTATTTTAGAGGAGTTGAGCGGTCACGCCGCCGGCTTCAGCTTCAGAAGTTTCCGCAGCAGCTTCTCCCGATCCCGGTTGAGCTTACCAAGGGTATAGGTCAGGCCCGCGGCCAGCAGCACCAGGGCCAGACGCTCCGGGGCGGGAAAGCCCAGAAGCTGAAACAGGGGGACGCTGAGGATGGACACCAGCACCATGGCCAGGGACAGCATCCCGCCCAGCCGCACCAGCAGGCCCAGGGTGGAGATGGACTGGAAGTAGCGCTCCCACTTCTCCTCGTTCATGCGGCTCCACCTTCCTTTTACAAATAGGAATGCCAGGAACAGCGCCAGAAACACCAGCCCGGCCAGGGAGACGAGCAGGCAGGACAGCACGGCAAACCCAATCAGCCGGCCGATGGAGAACAGGCCGTCCTCCTGTCCCTGGATCAGATACCAGCCCGCCAGGGCCAGGGCGGCCGCCCCGGACAGCAGGGCCAGGATCAGGTACAGGCGCTTCCCGTCCGCCGCGAACCGGGAGAAGTTTTGAACGGCCCAGCTCAGAGGCGTGAGGGCCAGCAGAGGGGCCCAGGCGGAGTCCCCCTGGAGCAGGCAGGCCGCCGCCATCAGCAGGGAGACGGTGACCAGGACAGAGCAGGCCCGGCTCCGGGCGGCCCGCTCCACTTCCCGGTCCCGCTCGTCCCGGATGAGCCCCAGGTCCTGAAGGGTGCGCTGTTCGCTTCGTCTTGTTCGAGACATAGGAGACACCTCACTCAATTTATATTTTTTGGATATGGATGGGGTTACAGCTTTTTCTCATAGTGCAGTCCGCAAAACAGCTCCGACAGCAGGGAGATGAACCAGACCACCCCGGACACGATCAGCATGCCGCCCAGCACCAGCTGTCCGTCCGGGTTTTTCTCGTACAGCACGGCTCCGATGGCGCACAGGGCGCATACCCCCAGCAGCGTGTACTGGACGATGGAGAAGGCGGTGCTCTTGGTGCGCAGCTTCACCAGGATGTTCCGCTCGTCCAGCTCATCCACTCTGTCCTGGAAGAAGAGGCGCTTGTCAAAGCTGCGCAGCAGCAGCCCGGGACCGAGGAGCAGGCTGAGCGCACAAAACACCACCGACTTGGGCTGGATGTTCCCCCGCACCAGAAAAAGCACAATAAATGCCGCACCCAACAGGGTGAAGAACAGCCCTGCGGCAAAGTTTTTCTTATGATAGATCTTCATACTTCTGATCCTCCGCTTTCAGGTTTTCCTCCAGGCAGCACAGGTCCTCCACCGCCACCCCGAACACCAGCGCCAGGCGGTAGGCCAGCATGAGGGAGGGGCTGTACTGCTCCTTTTCCAGTGAAATGATGGTACGGGAGGAGACGTGGACCAGATCGGCCAGCTGCTGCTGGGTCATGCCGGCCGCCGTCCGAAGCTCCTTCACCCGGGTCTTCAAGCCGCATCCCACCTCTCTTGTTCCATTGAATATGAAGTACACTTCACATGAAGTATACTTCATATTATAGACAGGATCACCGGCTTGTCAAGGGGGAGCGGGATAATTTTTATAGAGAAGCGGGAAAAAGATCCAGGGCCGGTCCGGCGCCGGCTCCGGAGCAGGTGAGAATCCGATGATAACTGTCGGAGAAAAATTAGCAATACCGTTAAAACTGTGCGAAAGGAGCGCCGCCGCAGGTCCGATTTATTTGTTTAAAATAAATTCATAAAGTGCCTATTGACATTCCCTGGGGCGGGTGGTACATTATATTTAGCACTCGGGGATAATGAGTGCTAAAACATTTCAAATCAATCAGGAGGTGAGGGCATGGAGCTGACCAACCGGAAAAAGAGGATTCTGCGGGCCGTCGTGGAGATCTATATCGCCACCGCCGAGCCGGTGGGGTCCAAAGCCGTGGCCGAGCAGGCCGGGCTGGACATCTCCTCCGCCACCATCCGAAATGAGATGGCCGACTTGACCGAGATGGGCTATCTGGAACAGCCCCACACCTCGGCGGGCCGGATTCCCTCCCCTCTGGGCTACCGGCTGTACGTCAATGAGCTCATGGGCGAGCACCGGCTGACCATGCAGGAGACCCAGCGCATCAACGACGCGCTGAACGTGAAGATGGAGGAGCTGGACCGGGTCATCGACCGGGCGGGCAAGGTTCTCTCCCAGATCAGCGACTACCCCGTCTTTACCGCCGCCGCCCCCAAAAAGCGGGTGACGGTGAAGCGGTACGACCTGCTGATGGTGGAGGAGAACGCCTTCATCGCCGTGGTGATGACGGACAGCAGCGTGGTGAAGAACAAGCTGATCCGCATGCCCGACCAGGTGTCGGACCCCCAGCTGCAAATGCTGTCCACGGTGCTGAACAACGCCTTCGTGGGGCTGACCCAGGAGGAGATGGAGGACACTCTGGACAAGATGGAGACCCGCTCCGCACCCGGAGCCTTTGCCCTGATCTCCCTGGTGGTCCAGTTCGCCATGGAGGTCCTGAGCGAGCAGTCCAGCCAGAGCGTCCATACCCTGGGCATCACCCACCTGCTGGAGCACCCGGAGTACAGGAGTTTGGACAAGGCGAAGCCTCTGATGAACTATCTGGCGGAGGAGCACGAGTCCTCCAAACTGCCTGTGACCCTCCAGGAGGGGCAGAACATGAATATCCTCATCGGGCCGGAGAATGTGAACGAGGCCCTGAAGGACACCAGCGTGGTCATGGCAAGCTATGACATTGGAGATAATATGCGGGGCGTCATCGGTGTGGTCGGGCCCACCCGAATGGATTACGCCAAGGTAACGGCCCGCCTGTCCTACTTCGCCGACAGCCTCACCCGGATGTTCGGCAAGGGCGAGCTTCCCCCCGGCGACGGGGACGGCGGCGGACAGGACAAGGAATAGGAGGAGCAAGCTGATTTATGAGCAAGAAAGACAAGAAGCCGGAGGAGACCGTGGAGCAGGTCCCGACCGAGCCCCAGCAGCAGCCGGAGGAAGCTCCGGAGGAGGCCGCGCCCCAGGAGACCCAGGCCGGCCAGAGCCAGACGGAGACCGCCGATCCCCTGCTGACTGAGCTGGAGTCCCTGAAAAATCAGGTGGCCCAGCAGGAGGACAAATTCCTCCGCCTGGCCGCCGAGTACGACAACTACCGCCGGCGCACCGCCAAGGAGAAGGAGTCCATCTGGAGCGAGGCGAAGGCCGACGCGGCCGTGGCCTTCCTCCCGGTGTACGACAACCTGGAGCGGGCCCTGAAGCAGGAGACCGCCGACGAGGCCTATAAGAAGGGCGTGGAGATGACCATGAACCAGCTCAAGTCCGTGCTGGAGAAGCTGGGCATCACCGAGATCGACGCCCTGGGAAAACCCTTTGACCCCGCCCTGCACAATGCGGTCATGCATGTGGAGGACGAGAATTTTGGCGAGAACACCGTGGCGGAGGTCTTTCAGGCCGGCTTCATGCTGGGCGAGAAGGTCATCCGGTTCGCCATGGTGAAGGTCGCCAACTGATGTGATTCGTTCCACGAAGGAGGCTGACATGAAGCACCCCTGTCACAATCGAAAGCACGGCGTGCTGCGGCGCCTGAATCCCCTGACCATGGGGCTGTGCTTTGCCGCCGGCCTGCTGTTCGCCTTCTCCTTTGTGTTCTATTTTCTCTCATGGATTTCCCTTTAACTTTGTAACATAAAATTTCATTCATATTGGAGGAACAAGATTATGTCTAAGATCATTGGTATCGACTTAGGTACAACAAATAGCTGTGTGGCCGTCATGGAGGGCGGCGATCCCGTGGTCATCCCCAACGCGGAGGGCAACCGCACCACCCCGTCCGTGGTGGCCTTCTCCAAGGACGGCGAGCGTCTGGTGGGCCAAGTGGCCAAGCGCCAGGCCATCACCAACCCCGACCGGACCGTCATCTCCATCAAGCGTGAGATGGGCTCCGACTACAAGGTGACCATCGACGGCAAGAAGTACACCCCCCAGGAGATCAGCGCCATGATCCTGCAGAAGCTGAAGGCGGACGCCGAGGCCTATCTGGGCGAGACCGTCACCGAGGCGGTCATCACCGTCCCCGCCTACTTCACCGACTCCCAGCGCCAGGCCACCAAGGACGCGGGCAAGATCGCCGGCCTGGACGTGAAGCGGATCATCAACGAGCCCACCGCCGCCGCTCTGGCCTACGGCGTGGACAAGGAGAGCGCCCAGAAGGTCATGGTGTACGACCTGGGCGGCGGCACCTTCGACGTGTCCATCCTGGACATCGACGACGGCGTCATCGAGGTGCTGGCCACCGCCGGCAACAACCGCCTGGGCGGCGACGACTTCGACAAGTGCGTCATGGACTGGATGGCCGCCGAGTTCAAAAAGACCGAGGGCATCGACCTCACCGGCGACAAGGTGGCCATGCAGCGCCTGAAGGAGGCCGCCGAGAAGGCCAAGATCGAGCTGTCCGGCGTCACCTCCACCAGCATCAACCTGCCCTATATCACCGCCGACGCCACCGGCCCCAAGCACCTGGATCTGACCCTCACCCGGGCCAAGTTCAATGAGCTGACCCACCACCTGGTGGAGGCCACCAGCGGCCCCGTGAAGCAGGCCATGAGCGACGCCGGCCTCACCGGCAGCGATATCTCCAAGGTCCTGATGGTGGGCGGCTCCAGCCGGATCCCCGCCGTTCAGGACGAGGTGAAGAAGCTCACCGGCAAAGAGGGCTTCAAGGGCATCAACCCCGACGAGTGCGTGGCCATCGGCGCGGCCCTCCAGGGCGGCGTGTTCACCGGCGACGTGAAGGACCTGCTGCTGCTGGACGTCACCCCCCTGTCCCTGGGCATTGAGACCATGGGCGGCGTGATGACCAAGCTCATCGAGCGCAACACCACCATCCCCGTGAAGAAGAGCCAGATCTTCACCACCGCCGCCGACAACCAGACCTCTGTGGAGGTCCACGTGCTCCAGGGCGAGCGTGAGATGGCTCAGTACAACAAGACGCTGGGCCGGTTCAACCTGGACGGCATCGCTCCCGCCCGCCGCGGCGTGCCTCAGATCGAGGTCACCTTCGACATCGACGCCAACGGCATCGTGAACGTGTCCGCCAAGGACCTGGGCACCGGTAAGGAGCAGCACATCACCATCACCTCCTCCACCAACATGTCCAAGGAGGACATCGACAAGGCCGTCAAGGAGGCCGAGCAGTTCGCCGCCGAGGACAAGAAGCAGCGGGAGGCCGCGGACGTGCGCAACCAGGCCGACCAGATGGTCTTCCAGACCGAGAAGACCCTGGAGGACATGGGGGATAAGATTTCCTCCTCCGACAAGGCCAGCGTGGAGTCCGCCCTGGGCAAGCTGAAGGAGACCCTGAAGGGCAACGACACCGAGGCCATCAAGAGCGCCACCGAGGAGCTCACCAAGGCCTTCTACGCCGTCAGCGAGAAGCTCTATCAGCAGAACGGCCAGCAGGCGGGCGGCCCCGACATGGGCGGCCAGACCGGCGGAAACGACGGCGGCCCCGACGTGGTGGACGCGGACTACACCGTGGTGGACGACGACAAGAAGTAAGAATGATCTATGGTCCGCGCGGGCGGGGCATCGCCCCGCCTGCGCGGCGTCTTGCCTATGCGACAATTAGGAATTAGAAATTAGGAATGAGGAATTGAGGTGTCCGGGCGGGCCGGACGAAGTTCAATTCATCCGCCAAAGGCGGATTCCGCAATTCCTAATTCCTAACTCCTCATTCCTAATTCAAAAGTTGGTGATACTATGCCAGAACAGAAACGTGATTACTATGAAGTCCTGGGCGTGAGTAAGGGCGCTTCGGACGATGAAATTAAAAGGGCCTACCGGAAGCTGGCCAAAAAATACCACCCGGACATGAACCCCGGGGACAAGGAGGCGGAAGCCAAGTTCAAAGAGGTGAACGAGGCGTACAGCATCCTGTCCGACTCGGAGAAGCGGGCCCGCTATGACCAGTTCGGCCACGCGGGTGTGGACCCCAATTACGGGGCAGGCGGCCCGGGCGGCGGCTTCGGCGGCTTCGACATGGGGGACATCGACCTGGGCGACATCTTCGGGTCCTTCTTCGGCGGCGGCTTCGGTGGGTTTGGCGGGAGCGCCTCCTCCCGCCGGAACGGCCCCCAGAAGGGGGAGAGCCTGCGGGCCAGTCTGACCATCTCCTTTGAGGAGGCGGCCTTCGGCTGTGAGAAGGAGATCAACCTGAACCGCACCGAGGAGTGCGAGGCCTGCCACGGCTCCGGCGCGGAGCCGGGCACCACGGCGGAGACCTGTCCCGACTGCCGGGGCACCGGCGTGGTCCGGGTGCAGCAGCGCACCGGCGGCTTTGCCTTCTCCAGCACCGCCCCCTGCTCCCGCTGCCGGGGGACGGGCAAGATCATCCACACCCCCTGCAAGGCCTGCGGCGGCAGCGGCAGCGTGAAAAAGAGCAAGCGGGTCACGGTCAGCATTCCCGCCGGCATCGACGACGGCCAGGCCATCTCCCTGCGGGGACAGGGCAACGCCGGGAAGAACGGCGGCCCCGCCGGCGACCTGATCGTGGCGGTCCATGTCAAGCCCCATCCCCAGTTCCGCCGGGACGGCACCACGGTGCTCTATGAGCAGCCGGTGACCTTCTATCAGGCGGTGATGGGGGCCGAGCTGGAAATCCCCACCATCGACGGCAAGGTGAAATACAATCTGCCCGCCGGGACCCAGACCGGGACCACCTTCCGCCTGCGGGGAAAGGGCATCCCCGAGCTGCGGGGCCGGGGCCGGGGCGACCAGTACGTCACCGTCCGGGTCCAGATCCCCACCTCCCTCAACGGCGAGCAGAAGGAGGCCCTGCGGGCCTTCGCTGAGGCCATGGGCGAGGACGTTCCCGAGGAGAGCGGCCTGAAGGGTTTTTTTGACAAGCACAAAAAGCGAAAGTAATGGAAAAACGGCGGTCTGGGCGTTGGAGGTCCGGGCCGCCGTTTTGTGAATAAAGAGAGAACCTTTTGAAAACAAACAGTCCGCCGCATTGACGGATTTGCTTTTCTACCCTATAATAGTGCCTCACCAGAACCATTTGATTGACCGGAAAGTAGAAAGGAGGTCATCCATATGAGACGAAGGCTTTTTTCCCTGTGCATCGGCGCCTGCGTCGTCGCCATGGCCGCATGCGGAATCCCAGCGGGGGGAACCTCCGATCCTGTGGCGGGCGGGGGCGTGTCCTCTGCGCCTCCGGTGCAGTCTGAGTCGGGCTCGGACGGGGGAAGTGAAGAGAAGGCAGCCTCTGTTACGATCTATGTGGGGACAGATGGGGAATATGCGGAATTCCCCGTGGAATATACAGGAGAACGCCTGGAGACAGGCCAGGTTCCGGTGACCGAAGTGCTCTCTGCCATGGCAAAAATAACCGGATGGAATCTGGATTTGGCCGATCAGATTTACTCCGGCAAGGGCGGAATCACGGTTACCTTTGCGGATACGTGCACACTTCTGACCACCGATGTGTCGGAGGAGGGAAACCAGTCGGAAACCGCGCAGCGGGATCAGCTGGTGCTGGACAGCGTCAAAAAGACCCTCCAGTGCTGGGCTGTCGATCCTGACTTGGGAGATCCAGATTCTGTGGCCGTGTGGTTCTGCGGACCCGACGGCGGTGACTTGGTGCTGGCCGGGACCGGGATCACGCTCTCCAGCACGGAACCCTATACCAAATTTCCATCCGCATAAATGCGGACCGGCCGGTCGGGCGGAGAACTGCCGGCATTGCTTTTTCAAGGGAGAAACCTGCGGGTTTCTCCCTCCAGCTTGTGGAAAAACCTCTGTTCAGACGAATCCGCCTGAGTGTTGGCGGGGGAGCTCGAGGGGGCGGCAGCCCGCCTCGAGTGGGATCGAATGCCCTGAATGCCTTGCAGGGCAAGGCGTTCAGCGAGCGCAGCGAGGACTTTTGCGCCGCTGCGGGGCGCAAAAGTAACGGCATTTTTGCAGGCTGTCGGAAAAGTCCTTGGACTTTTTCGACAGCCTGAAGGGAGAAACCTGCGGGTTTCTCCCTCTTTTGTTCCTTCGCAGCCGTTTTTTGCGGCGAAAAAACGGCCCTCAGGGGGAGAAACGCGGGACGGAGAGGGGCGGCCCCAAAAAGGAGAGACGCAGACTTCCGCAAAAATTCTTGACCCGCCGGTTTGCGCAATGAAAGCAAGATGGGATTTGGAGAAAGTGCTGTATGAGATACAGGAAAATTTTGCAGAAATCTCCACTTTCTTAACGGGCGGAACAGTTGCCAAAGCGGGCCGGCTATGGTAAGATAGAGCCGTGTAAGATGAAAGTTTTCCTGCAAAACAGAGGAGGAGAAAGTAAATGCGCGGTGTCCATACCTTTATCAACGATATCCGGCGCCAGGTCTTTACCGAGGTGGCCCGGATGGCCTTTGAGGGGGGCAACTACGCCAAAACCATTCGGGAGCTGCCCTACAAGATCATCCCCGGCGAGGTGGCCAAGTACCGCCAGAACATCCTGGTGGAGCGGGCTGTGGTCAGCGAACGCATCCGGCTGGCCATCGGTCTGCCCCTGCGGAACGTGAGCGAGTACGAGCCCACGGACGCCTACCTGGAGGACAGCCTGGTGGCGGAGAAGTACTACGATCCCCCGCTGATCAACATCATTTCCTTTGCCTGCAACGCCTGCCCCACCAAGCGGGTGCAGGTGACCAACATGTGCCAGGGCTGTCTGGCCCACCCCTGTAAGGAGGTCTGCCCCAAGGACGCCATCTCCATTGTCCAGGGCAAGAGCTTCATCGACCAGGAGAAGTGCATCAAGTGCGGCAAGTGTGCCGACGAGTGCCCCTACGGCGCCATCCTGAAGTTTGAGCGCCCCTGCGCCGAGGCCTGCGGCATGGACGCCATCGGCTCCGACGAGCTGGGACGGGCCAAGATCGACTACGACAAGTGCGTCTCCTGCGGCATGTGCCTGGTGAACTGCCCCTTCGGCGCCATCTCTGACAAGAGCCAGATCTTCCAGCTGATTCAGGCCATCAAGCGGGGCGACAAGGTGGTGGCCGCGGTGGCGCCCGCCTTTGTCAGCCAGTTCGGCGAGAAGGTCACCTCCTCCCAGATGCGGGAGGCCATGCGCCAGGTGGGCTTCCACAAGGTCATCGAGGTGGCCGTGGGCGCCGACATGTGCACCGCCGAGGAGGCCGAGGACTTCCTGAAGAAGGTTCCCAACGAGCAGCCCTTTATGGCCACCTCCTGCTGCCCCTCCTGGAGCGTGATGGCCAAGAAGCTGTTCCCCCAGTTCAAGGACTACATCTCCATGGCCATGACTCCCATGGTGCTCACCGCCCGGCTGTACAAGAAGGACCACCCGGACGTGCGCATCGTATTCATCGGCCCATGCACCGCCAAGAAGCTGGAGGCCTCCCGCCGCACCATCCGCAGCGACGTGGACTTCGTGCTCACCTTCGAGGAGATGCAGGGCATCTTCGACGCCAAGGGCATCGTCCCCTCTGAGATGCCCTACGACCCCGACGACGAGTTCTCCACCGGCACCTCTCTGGGCCGGGGCTTCGCCGTCACCGGCGGCGTGGCTGACGCGGTGAAAAAGGCCATCGCCGAGATCGACCCGGAGCGGGAGGTCCTGGTGGAGCACGCCGACGGCTTGCGGGAGTGCCGCAAGATGCTGATGATGGCCAAGGCCGGCAAGTACAACGGCTACCTGCTGGAGGGCATGGGCTGTCCCGGCGGCTGCGTGGCCGGCGCGGGCACCATCACCCCGGTGAAGAAGAGCACCGCCGCCGTTACCCGCTATGTGAACGAGGCAAAAGTCAAGAGTGTTCAGGATTCCGCCGCAGTCAAGCGCCTGCGAGAGGTCCAGGACTAAAAAACGAAAAATCCCACCGGCTTCTGAAGTGAACCCCAAAAGTTAGACAAATATTTGAATTAAGCGACCTGAAGGGTCTGGTATCTGTGTTGAGCAGGTGTCAGGCCCTTCAGTTTTAGCTTGATTCTGCG
>NZ_NFKI01000005.1 GCF_002160305.1 Pseudoflavonifractor sp. An184 | reverse complement strand
GCCCCGGAACAGCCGCCGGAGACGGCCCCCCAAGTCCCCCTCACCTGCCTGGGGGAGGGCTCCCGGCCCTACACCCAGGCCATCCGGGACATGATGGACCAGACCCGGGGCTTTCTCCGCTCCCTCCAGGCCCTGTCCCGCCGGTCGGGCAGCCGGGCGGCCCGGGTCCTGTCCGGAATCGCCGGCGACCTGCGCCGGGAGGAGCGCCGCCTGTCCACCGCCCACTTTCTCATCACCGGGGAGCGGTACAGCCCCAGCCAGGCCGGAGCCGCCCCCTCCGGCCCCCTGCCCCTGGTCCTGCGCACCCTCTTTCAGCAGCTCCACCAGCGCGCCGCCCAGGCCCGTGCCGCCGCTCAGGGGATGGGGGACCCCTGCCTCCAGCAGCTGTTTCAGGACCTGGGGGAGGACGCGGAGTTCCACGCCCAGCGCCTGCGCGCCCTTCTGGAGGAGATACCGTAAGGTTTGGCTGGCCATTTCCGCCCATCTGTGGTACAGTGGAGAACAGATACCATGCAAGAAAGAAGGTCTGCTCCATGCCGGAACTGCTGGAATTCCGATACTCCTCCGCCCGCTCCGGGCACACCATCTACGCCCAGGAGCTGTGCCCGGACACGCCGCCCCGGGCGGTCATTCAGATCGTCCACGGAGTGGCGGAGCACATGGGCCGGTATGAGGAGGTATCCCGGTTTCTCGCCGCCCACGGCTTCCTGGTGTGCGGCGAGGACCACCTGGGCCACGGAAAGACGGTGGAGGACGGCTCTTACGGCTTCTTCGCCCCCAAAGGCGGCTGGGATTTGGTGGTCCGGGACGTCCGCCGCCTGCGGGAGCTGGAGGGGGAGAAATACCCCTCCCTGCCCTATTTCCTTCTGGGTCACTCCATGGGCTCCTTCCTGACCCGCACCTACCTGATCCAGTACCCGGGCACCCTGGACGGGGTGATCCTCTCGGGCACCGGCCAGGAGCCCGCTCCCCTGGTGGCCCTGGGCAGGGCTCTGGCCTCCCTGGAGTGCCGCCGCCTGGGCAGCCAGGGGGTGAGCCCCCTGGTGGACGCCCTCTCCCTGGGGGCCTACAACCGCCGCTTCCGCCCCAACCGCACCGGCGCCGACTGGATCTCCAGCGACCCGGCGGCGGTGGACGCCTATCTGGCCGACCCTCTCTGCCGCCCCAAGCCCACCGTGTCCATGTTCCGGGACATGATGGGGGGACTGCAATTCATCGCCAAGCCGGACAATCTGCGGAACATGAGGGCGGACACCCCGGCGCTCTTTCTCTCCGGGGACCGGGACCCGGTGGGCGGCATGGGCCGAGGGGTGCGGAAGGTCCTGCGGATGTTCCTGGACGCGGGCTGCACCGACGTGACCCTGAAGCTCTACCCCGGCGGCCGCCACGAGATGTTCCACGAGGTCCGCCAGCGGGAGGTCTTTGAGGACCTGCTGGCCTGGCTGGAGGACAAGCTGCCCTCTTGACGCTCCTCCCCATTTTGGCTACAATGTTTCCGAAGCAATAAGGAGGGGTTTTTTGTGACCTATCAGGAAGTTCTGGCCGCCGCACGCACCTGCAGCGGCCCCAGCTGCAAGGCCTGCCCGGTGTGCAACGGGCGCGCCTGCGGCAGCACCATGCCCGGCCCCGGCGCCAAGGGCACCGGCACCGTGGCCATCCGCAACTATGAGGCCTGGCAGAACATTGATTTGAACATGGATACCATCTGCGAAAACAAGCCGGTGGACACCACGTTCCGGTTCTTCGGCGAGACCTACGCCCTGCCCGTGTTCGCCGGTCCCGTGGGGGCGGTGAATCTCCACTACGGAGACAAGTACAACGATCTGGAGTACAACAGCATTCTGGTCCCCGCCTGCGTCCAGGCGGGCATCGCCGCCTTCACCGGCGACGGCACCAACCCGGATGTGTTCACCGCCGCCTCCGCCGCCATCGGGGCCGCGGGCGGCAAGGGCATCCCCACCGTGAAGCCCTGGGACCGGGACACCCTGTACGCCAAGCTGGACGCGGCCAAGGCCTCCGGCGCCAAGGTGTTCGCCATGGACATCGACGCCGCCGGGCTGCCCTTCCTGAAGGGGCTCACGCCCCCCGCCGGGTCCAAGACGGTGGCCGAGCTGCGGGAGATCATCGAGTACATCAAGGTGCCCTTCATCCTCAAGGGCGTCATGACGGTGAAGGGCGCGCAGAAGGCCCTGGAGGCCGGGGCCGCCGGCATCGTGGTGTCCAACCACGGCGGCCGGGTCCAGGACGGCGTCCCCGCCACCGCCCAGGTCCTCCCCGCCATCGCCGACGCGGTGAAGGGGCAGATGACCATTCTGGTGGACGGCGGCATCCGCACCGGCGTGGACGTGCTGAAGGCGCTGGCCCTGGGGGCCGACGGCGTGCTGCTGGCCCGTCCCTATGTCACCGCCGTGTACGGCGGCGGGGCCGAGGGGGTCCAGGTGCTCACCCAGAAGCTCAAGGGCGAGCTGGAGGACACCATGGCCATGTGCGGGGTCCACAGCCTGTCCGAGATCACCCGGGACCTGATTTTCTGATTTCCTGCTGACAAGAGGGGGCGGCCGCTGGCCGCCTCCCTTTTTCTGCTCACTTGCCATATTTTTTGTCCCGTGGTACCATACTGGTATCATCCACTTTTCTAACAGGAGGTTTTTCCATGTCTCAAGCCAAAGCCATCCCGGAGCGCAGCCAGATCGCCCCGGAGTTCACCTGGAACACCGCCGACCTCTACCCCACCGACCAGGCCTGGCAGGAGGACTTCTCCCGCCTCCAGGCCATGGTGCCCAAGCTGGCCGCCTGCGCCGGCCGCCTGGGGGAGAGCGCGGACGCCCTGTATGCGTACGTCACCCTGGAGCAGGAGGCCGGGGAGCTGCTGGTGAAGCTGATGGACTACGCCCAGCGGAGAAGCGACGAGGACACCCGGGTCCCCGAGTACCAGGCCATGGTGGGCAAGATCACCAGCCAGTACGTGGCCCTCTCCCAGGCGGTGTCCTTTGAGATCCCCGAGGTTTTACGCATTCCCACCGAGACCCTGGAGCGGTTCTATGGGGAAAAGCCGGAGCTGGAGCTGTACCGCCGGTATTTTACTATCATCCAGGACCGCCGGGAGCACACCCTGTCCGACTCCGAGGAGAAGCTGTTGGCGGGCGTAGGGGAGCTGGCCCAGGCTCCGGACGACATCTTCTCCAAGCTGGCCGACGCGGATTTGACCTTCCCCGACGCGGTGGACGGGAAGGGGGAGAAGCACCCCCTGTCCAACGGCTCCTACACCCTGCTCATGGCCAGCGAGGACCGGGCCCTGCGCAAATCCGCCTTTGAGAACCTGTACGCCGTCTACGGGGGCGTGAAGAACACCATGGCCGCCACCCTCTCCGCCCAGGTGAAGCAGCTCCAGTTCTTCGCCGCCGCCCGGAAGTACCCCAGCGCCCTGGCCGCCTCTCTGGATGGCACCCGGGTGCCGGAGGCGGTCTACCACAACCTGATCTCCACCGTCCGGGCCAACCTGGACAAGATGCACCGGTATGTCCGCCTGCGGAAAAAGCTGCTGGGAGTGGACGAGCTGCACATGTACGACGTGTACGCCCCCATGGTGTCCGGCGTCGACGCCAAGATCCCCTATGAGGAGGCCAAGGAGACCGTCTATCAGGCGGTGGCCCCCCTGGGCAAGGAGTACCAGGCCATCATCCGGGAGGGTCTGGACAACCGGTGGATCGACGTGTACGAAAATGTGGGCAAGCGCTCCGGGGGCTATATGTCCGGCTCCATGGTCCATCCCTATATCCTCTTAAACTACCAGGACGATTTGGACGGCATGTTCACCCTGGCCCACGAGCTGGGCCACGCGGTCCACTCCTATCTGTCCAACAAGACGCAGCCCACCGTGTACCGGGACTATGTGATCTTCGTGGCCGAGGTGGCCTCCACCTGCAACGAGGCCCTGCTCATGGAGCATCTGCTGAAAAGCACCACGGACAAGCGCCGCCGGGCCTGGCTCATCAACCACTTCCTGGAGCAGTTCAAGGGCACCCTGTACCGGCAGACCATGTTCGCCGAGTTCGAGCTGCGCATGGGCGAGCTGTCCGCCCAGGGGGAGGCCCTCACCGCCGACCTGCTCAGCCGGGAGTACAGGGCCCTCAACGAGGCCTACTTCGGCCCCGACATGGTCTCCGACGGCCAGATCGCCCTGGAGTGGTCCCGCATCCCCCACTTCTACTACAACTACTATGTGTTCCAGTACGCCACCGGCTACTCCGCCGCCATCGCCCTGTCCCGGCGGATCTTGCAGGAGGGAGAGCCCGCCGTGAAGGACTATCTGGAGTTCCTCTCCGGCGGGTGCAGCAAGGACCCCATCGACCTGCTGAAGGGGGCCGGGGTGGACATGGCCTCCCCCCAGCCCATCCAGTCGGCCCTGGACCTGTTCGATTCCCTGCTGGACGAGATGGAAACTCTGACCGACTTTTCTTAAATCCTATTTTTTATATGTTCCCGCCCCCGCAGGGGGGCGGGAACACCAGGAAAAATACGGCTCTGGGCACGCCCCCTACTTTTCTTGAAAGAAAAGTAGGCAAAAGAACTTTGTGCGAAACTGCGTTTCGCCTCTTGGCAAATCCACATCCGGGTTCAAAAAAGCGCCGCTGGCAGTGTACCTTGCCAGCGGCGTTTTTTGCCCCGCTCACAGGGCCATCTGCTTATAGAAGTCCAGGGTGCGGAACCCCCGCTCCAGCTGGGTGAGCAGATAGGCCTCTGTAATTCCTCCCAGCTGCTTGAGGCCCTCCTCCCCCAGCTGGAAGGAGAACAGCCGCTTGGGGTCCCCGTAGACGATGTGCCGCATGGCGGCCAGCACGCCGCCGTCCACCGGCATGGAGATACCGTCCCCCACCTCCCCCCGGCAGGCGGCGCAGTGGAGCACCCCCTCCCGCAGGTGGAAGCGGGGGTCCTCCGGCGGCTCCCTCCCGCACACGGCGCAGGCGTCCAGCAGGGGGCCGTACCCCGCCAGGCACAGGCACCGCAGCTCAAAGGCGGCCTTCACCAGGGCGGGGGGCCGGTCCAGCTTGTCCAGGGCGTGGAGGCTGTTGAGCAGCAGGGCGAGCAGCTCCGGGTTGGGCACCCCCTCCACCGCCAGCAGCTCGGTGACCTCCGCCCCGTAGCAGCCCAGAGCGAACTTTACAAGGTCGTCCCGCATCCCCCGGAACTCCCGCTCCACCGCCGCCTCCTGGACCGCCCAGCGGCCCCGGTGCTCATAGAGCACCATGTCCGACCACACCAGCAGCTGACAGCCGGCGGCGATGGGGCTCCCCTTCTTCCGGCAGCCCCGGCCGGAGGCGGTGAGCTTGCCCGCCTCCTGGGTGAGCAGGGTCAAAATTTTGTCCGATTCCTTATAGGCGGTCTCCCGCAGGACCAGCGCCTTGGTGCGCATGTGCATGTCTTCACGCTCCCAGCATGTAAAGAGCCCGCTCCGGTTCAGAGCGGGCCAGCGGACGTCTCCGTCTTTTTCTCGGAGCTCCACCCCGGCGGAGGCATCCCCACCGAGCCGGGCAGTCCGGGGGGCGGCATGGGCGGCAGCACGGCCTCCTGCCTCTCCCCTTCGGACCGGACCGCCAGATAGGCCTCCGGCAGCCCGGTGGCAAAAAACAGCTTCCACATCCCTGCTTGATCCATTTCGTGCCCTCCCGTCTCTCTTTCTGTGCCCTTAGCGTGGCAGAAATGGTCGAACCCTATGTGTGGAACATTCCGGCTGTCTAAATTTGCCCCGGCTTTTCCGGAAAGAAAATCCGGCAAAAGAACTTCCTGCGAAACTTCGTTTCGCCTCTGCCCCCTTGAAGCTCTCAGAACATCGCGGTCCCGCCCTACCCGATTCGCCCGGTCAACGGGGAGCAAATACCGCCCCCTCATCCGCCCCAGTGTGCGCACTGGGGCACCTTCCCCCCAGGGGGAAGGCTAGAGAGGAGTGCAGGCGGCGAAACTCCCCTGCACTCTATCTTACTCGTCCCGATACCCAAAATTCCGGATCAAATTCACGTTATCTCTCCAGTTCTCTTTCACCTTCACCCAGGTCTGGAGGAAAACCTTGGTCCCCATGAACCGCTCCATATCCTGCCGGGCCAGGGAGGAGATCTTTTTCAGCATGGCTCCCCCCTTGCCGATGATGATGCCCTTGTGGCTGTTCTTCTCACAGTAGATGGTGGCGTCGATCTCGATGACCTCGTCGTCCCGCTCGGAGAACTTGGTGATCTCCACCGCCGTGCCGTGGGGGATCTCCTTGTCCAGGCACAAAAGGAGCTTTTCTCTTAAAATTTCCGCCATCATCTGCCGCTCGGGCTGGTCGGAGATCATGTCCTCGGGGAACAGCTGGGGCCCCTCGGGCAGGAAGCCCTCCAGCACCCCCAGCAGTTCCTCCACCCCCTCGCCGTTCTTGGCGGAGATGGGCATTACGGCGGTAAAGTCGTGGGCCTGGGTGTAGGTCTGGATGACCTCCAGCAGCTTCTCCTTGTGCTCCAGGGTGTCCACCTTGTTGATGACCAGCACCGAGGGGCAGCCCAGGGTCTTGATCCGGGCGATGAGCTCCGCCTCCGGGGCGCCGATGTTGGGGATGGGCTCCACCAGCAGGAGCACCGCGTCCACGTCGGCCACGCTCTCCTTCACCACGTTCACCATGTAGTCCCCCAGGCGGGTGCGGGCCTTGTGCAGGCCCGGGGTGTCCACAAAGACGAACTGGCACTCCCCACGGTTCAGGATGGCCGAGATGCGGTTGCGGGTGGTCTGGGGCTTGTTGGTGACAATGGCCACCTTCTCCCCCACCAGGGCGTTGGTCAGGGTGGATTTGCCCACGTTGGGGCGGCCGCAAAGGGTAATAATTCCAGATTTTTTGATCGACATCAGATGATCCTCACTTTCTTGTTTGGGGGCGAGCAGTTTTCCCATTCTTACTTAATTTGCTGGGGGAATTTCGCCATCTATTCTTCTCTAGCCTTCCCCCTGGGGGGAAGGTGGCCCGAAGGGCCGGATGAGGGGGCGATGATGGAGTTCCTTCGCTCGTCGGGGGGGATTTCGCCGCCGGGGGACGCGGCAGGGGCGAACTTCGTTCGCCATGACGGCATACCCCCGGTCCCCCATTACGGGGGACGCGTACCTGCTGGATTTTACAGCATTTCCGGCGCGCAAAATCTGAGCGGCTGGTCTGAATTCCCGCCGACCCACTGGGGCCTTAGTAAGCAAAAATTTCAGGTTCCGCGGCTCCATTCCTGCGCCTGGGTTTGCCGAGCAGACGGTACCGGGTCCGTTGACGGCGGGAGGCCCAAGGGCCTCCCCTATCCAAACTCGGAAGTTCTCCTTAAAACCCGTAGGGGAGGGGCTTGCCCCTCCCGCGGGCCAGTCTGGGACCGGCCCCTACGAAAAGAACGCATCCGCTCCGTTATTCGTTGTAGGGGCGGGTCCCAGCCCCACCTGTCCCCGAGATTCCATCCCATGTAGGGCGCGGCCTCCCGGACGCGCCGCCCCAGACCATTCCGTAGGGGCGGCACACCGGGCCGCCCGGGATCGACCCGATGAGGACATTGGGCCCTGCAAAAACGCAGCAGTTCTCGTATCCACCGTTCCACTGAGCCGCACTTGAGCCCAAACACGCCAAAAGGCGCGCTTTCTGCCAGGAGGAACAGAACTGAAAGGTTACCAAACCCTCAGCGGCAGCGGTAATAGAACGGAAACTGGTCAGCTGAACCGCCTGCGCCTTTGCGACGACTGCCAAGGCCGCTTAATTGAGGCCCCCGCAAAATGGGGTCCAGGGGCGGCGAATATGAGCGCGAAGCGCTCATCCTGAGCCGCGCCCTGGTGCTTCTTTGGTTTCTTTCTGGGCATCCAGAAAGAAACTCGCCGCCGGGGCGGCGAAACTCCCCGCTTACTTCACCAGCTTCTTCCACAGCCACCAGAAGGCGGCCAGCGCGGCGCACACCGAGGCGGCCATCACGGCCAGATCCCTGGGGCTGATCTCCAGCTCCGCCTCCACCGGTTTTTCTTCCTCCTCCAGAGGGGCCAGACGCAGATAGGGGGGTGTGCTCATGGCGTTTCCTCCTCCATTTCCCGGGTAATGCCCAGCTTGTCCAGAATAAACTCCTCATGCACGCGCATCTGCCGCTTCATGGGCCCCTCGTCCATGTGGTCATAGCCCAGCAGGTGGAGCACCGAGTGGACGGTGAGATAGCTCAGCTCCCGCTCCACGCTGTGGCCGAACTCCCCGGCCTGGGCCGCCGCCCGCTCCAGGGAGATGCACATGTCCCCCAGGGGGACCAGGCCGCTCTCCGGGTCCTCGTCCCCCGCCTCCGGCTTCTCCCCCGGCTTGAGGTCAAACATGGGGAAGGACAGCACGTCG
The DNA here is from genome assembly GCF_002160305.1 of Pseudoflavonifractor sp. An184. Taxonomy (GTDB): domain Bacteria; phylum Bacillota; class Clostridia; order Oscillospirales; family Oscillospiraceae; genus Lawsonibacter; species Lawsonibacter pullicola. The sequence continues at coordinate 90,721 of NZ_NFKI01000005.1, read as the reverse complement.
GTGGGGCGGTCCACCTGCCGCATCTCCCGGTTCACCTGGTGGATGCCCTCGTCGTCGGTGAGCAGTACGTTGATCTCACAGGGCAGGTCCACCCCCTCCGCCGCCAGGGCGGCGGAGATCACCCGGCGGAGCAGGTCCTCCGTCCCCTCCGGGACCTCCACCTCGGCCTCCAGCATGATCTGGTGCTCCGGCGCGGGGAGGGCGCCGCCGTTGACCTCCCGCACGTCGGTGCGGCCGGCCAGATAATCCAGCGAAACCTCAAACAGGTCGGCAATCGCCACAAAATTCGAGAAGTTCGGCAGATTTCCGTCGGCCTCCAGCCGCTGATAGTTGCGGTAGGCAATGGAAATCGCCTCCGCCGCCTGCACCTGGGTAAGCCCCTTCTCTGTCCGCAGTTCTTTCAGTCTCTCATTGAATATCATGGTTCTTCTCCCATTGACACGTATATTTTTATCGTGTATAATGAGGGCGATAAAAATATCGTTTTACTCTTTTCCGCAGATACTCCGCACGTCGGTGCGGCCCATCAGCCAATCCACAGAAACTCCATAGCAATCCGCAATCTTCATCAGCGTGTCGTAATGCGTCTTGTTCCCGTCCAGCTCCAATCTCTGATAGCTTCTGGGCGGAATACCAATGGCCTTTGCCGCCGCCTCCTGAGTATAGGAGCGCTCGATCCTCAGCAGTTTCAGCCGGTCATTGAATATCATGCTTCCCGCTTCCCCCCATTGACCGCTCTCCTATCGGTGCGGCCCATCAGCCAGTCAATGGACACTCCATAAAAATCGGCAATCGACAGCAGCGTGTCACCCCTTGGAGTCGCGCCCAATTCCAGATCTTGATACCCGCGGGGAGACAGTCCCACGTTCCGCGCGGCCTGCGCCTGGGTCAGTTTGGCCTCTTTCCGCAGAATCCGAATCCGCTCTGAAAACACGGCCCCCGCTCCTCTCCTAAATCCGGTGCTTTTCTTAAAATACGCACAGCTCTTTCGATCCAAACAAAGGAGGAATTTCCATGGAAAACGAGATCCCCAACATTGTGGACGAGCTCTACCGCTACTTCGTCACCCAGCCGGACCCGCGGCTCTGGCCGGACCACCTTCAGTCCAGCCCCATCCAGGGGCACGGGCTCTGGTCCTTCTACCAGGGCCTGCGGCTGGGGATGCAGCTGACGGACGCCTGCCTGGAGAAAATCTGACCCGGGCGGGCTTACAGCCCGAAATGTCCCAGGACGCCCACCAGGACCGCGATCACCAGGAAGAACACCAGCACCGCCCAGTCCTTCCCCGCGTATTTCAGCTGGCGCAGGCGGGTGCGCCCCTCGCCGCCGTGGTAGCAGCGGCACTCCATGGCCACCGCCAGCTCCTCCGCCCGGCGGAAGGCGGAGATGAACAGGGGCACCAGCAGGGGGATCAGGGCCTTGGCCCGCTGGACCAGGTTGCCGCTCTCAAAGTCGGCCCCCCGGGCCCGCTGGGCGGACATGATCTTGTCCGTCTCCTCGATAAGGGTGGGGATGAACCGCAGGGCAATGGACATCATCATGGCCAGCTCGTGCACCGGCACCTTGATCTTCTTCAGGGGACCCAGCAGGGACTCCAGCCCGTCGGTGAGCAGGATGGGGGAGGTGGTGTAGGTGAGCAGGAAGGTGCCCGCAATGAGCATCAGGATGCGGATGACCATGAAGAAGGCGTTCTGCACCCCCTCCAGGGTGACGGTGAGAATCCACACCTGGAACAGCACGTGCTCCCCCGGGGTGTAGAACAGGTTCAAAACGGCGGTGAAGATCAGGATGAACACCACCGGCTTCATGCCCCGGACCAGAGACTTCACCGGCACGGTGGAGACCTTCACGGACAGGGCCAGCAGGGCGAACATGATGGCGTAGGTGACAAAGGACTTGGCCAGAAACAGGGCCACAATATAGATCACCACCGCCAGGATCTTGGTGCGGGGGTCCAGCCGGTGGACCAGGGAGTGGCCGGGGAAATACTGGCCCAGAGTAATGTCTTTCAGTGCCATCTCAGCCCACCCCCTTCTTGGCCACTGCGTCCAGAATGGCCCGCTTGGCCTGCTCCACGGTGTACACAGAGGAGCCCACGTCCACGCCCATGGCCTTCAGGCGGTTGAACACCCGGGTCATCTGGGGAATCCCCAGGCCCATGTCCTCCAGCTCCTGTCCGTGCTGGAACACCTGGCTGGGCGCCCCCTCCAGGGCGATTGTTCCGTCGTTGACCACAACCAGCCGGTCCACCGTCCGGGCCATCTCCTCCATGGAGTGGGAGACCATGATGATGGTGGCGTTCTGGGCCTTGTGATAGGCCCGGATGTTGCTCAGGATGGACTCGGTGCCCACCGGGTCCAGTCCGGCGGTGGGCTCGTCCAGGATGAGCACCTTGGGCTCCATGGCGATGACCCCGGCGATGGCCACCCGGCGCTTCTGGCCGCCGGAGAGCTCGAAGGGGGACTGGCCGAGCTGGTCGTCCCGCAGGCCCACAAAGTAGGCCGCCGAGCGCACCCGCCGGTCCACCTCCTTCTCGTCCAGGCCCATGTTCCTGGGGCCGAAGGAGATGTCCTTGTATACCGTCTCCTCAAAGAGCTGGTATTCCGGGTACTGGAACACCAGCCCCACCTGAAACCGGGTGCGGCGGGTGGTCTTCAGGTCGGTCCAGATATCCGTCCCCTGGAACAGGACCTGGCCCGAGGTGGGCTTGAGCAGGCCGTTCAGGTGCTGGATCAGGGTGGACTTGCCCGAGCCGGTGTGGCCGATGATGCCCAGGTACTCCCCGGGGTAGGCGGCAAAGTCCACGTCCGCCAGGGCGGCCCGCTCAAAGGGGGTCCCGGCGCTGTAAATATGGGAGAGTTTTTTTGTCTCCAGTATTGCTTCCATCCGTTGTGTTCCGTCCTTTGTTTTAAAGTGGTGCATGCCCTTTTGGGGTCACGCCCGTTGGAGAGTGAAGAGCTAAGAGTGGAGAGTGAAGATATGGTATTCGCCGCAGGCGAATGATTTGAAATGGTCCGGCTTCGCCGGACACAATATCTCCACTCTTTACTCTTTACTCTTTACTCTGCATAAAAGTTCCTTCAGCGCCTGGGCGCACTCCTCGTCGCTGAGGGCGTCCAGGGGCACGTCCAACCCCTCCCGGCGCAGCTCCCAGAGGAGCTCGGTGGTGTCGGGGACGGTGAGGCCCACGGACTTGAGGCCCTCCACGTCCTGGAACACCTCCTTGGGGGCGCCGTCGGCCACCACCCTGCCCTTGGCCATGACCACCAGGCGGTCGGCCTGGGCGGCCTCATCCATGTGGTGGGTGATGAGGACCACGGTGACCCCCCGCTCCCGGTTCAGGGTCTTGATGGTGCGCAGCACGTCGGCCCGGCCGATGGGATCCAGCATGGCGGTGGGCTCGTCCAGGACGATGCACCGGGGCTCCATGGCGATGACCCCGGCGATGGCGATGCGCTGCTTCTGGCCGCCGGAGAGGAGGTGGGGGGCGTGCTCCCGGTACTGGTACATGCCCACCGCCTTCAGGGCGTCGTCCACCCGCCGGCGGATCTCCTCCGGGGGCACCCCCAGGTTCTCCGGGGCGAAGGCCACGTCCTCCTCCACCACGTTGGCCACGATCTGGTTGTCCGGGTTCTGGAACACCATGCCCACCGTGCGGCGGATGTCCAGCAGCTTGTCCTCGTCGGCGGTGTCCATGCCGTCCACATACACCTTGCCCCCGGTGGGGAGCAGGATGGCGTTCATGTGCTTGGCCAGGGTGGACTTGCCGCTGCCGTTGTGGCCCAGAACAGCCACGAAGGAGCCCTCCTCAATGTCCAGGGTCACGCCGTCCAGCACGATGGGGGCCACCCCCTCGGCGGTGATATAGGAGAAGCGCACGTCCTCCACGTTGATAATCGATTTTTCCATCAAAGTCCCTCATTGTGTAGGGGCGGCCTTTGGCCGCCAGTGGTAACAGTATGGTGATCGGGCGGGCGGCCAAAGGCCGCCCCTACCGGCATGTCCAGCGGCCGGTGGCCCCGCAGGGGAGGACCAGGCCGCTCTCGGTGACGGGCAGGCCCAGCTCGTCGGAGACGGTGTGCCCGCCGAATTTCTTGGAGATCAGGGTCTCCAGGATGTAGGTGAGCACCGAGGGGGCCAGGCCGGTGGTGTAGGAGTTCAGGATGATGAACAGGGGCTCTTCGGACAGCACCCCGGAGACCAGCTCCACAAAGGGGTACAGGTTCTCCTCCAGCCGCCACACCTCCCCGGAGGGCCCCCGGCCGTAGCTGGGCGGGTCCATGATGATGGCGTCGTACTTGCGGCCCCGGCGGATCTCCCGCTCCACGAACTTGGCGCAGTCGTCCACGATCCAGCGGATGGGGGCGTCCTCCAGGTGGGAGGACCTGGCGTTCTCCCTGGCCCAGGACACCATGCCCCGGGCGGCATCCACATGGCACACGCTGGCCCCGGCGGCGGCGCAGGCCACCGTGGCCCCCCCGGTGTAGGCGAACAGGTTGAGTACGTTGATGGGGCGGCCGGCGGAGCGGATCTGCTCCTGGGCCCAGTCCCAGTTGGCCGCCTGCTCGGGGAACAGGCCGGTGTGCTTGAAGTTCATGGGCTTGATGTTGAAGGTGAGGCTGCCGTAGGAGACGGTCCAGCGCTCGGGCATGGATTTATTCTGCCACTGTCCCCCGCCGCTGGAGGAGCGGGCGTACCGCCCCGCGTTGTGCTTCCAGCCCCGGTGGGTGCGGGGGGTATTCCAAATGGCCTGGGGGTCGGGGCGGACCAGCAGCTGGTCCCCCCACCGCTCCAGCTTCTCCCCCCGGGAGCAGTCGATCAATTCATAGTCCTTCCAGCGGTCGGAACGCCACATATGGGAGCCACCTCTCATACAAATTAAAACTAATACAGTATATCATTCCCGCCGGGGACCGTCAATGAAAAGTGGGGACAATTCCGCCTGAACCGGCCCCGCGGGGGAAAGCCCCGCAAAAGATTCCCGCCTCCCCATTGACGGACGCGGGCGGCCGGGCCATAATAGGGGGCGAAGGCTTCAATAAGAAAGGTGGATCACCTGTGGATTTATACGGAACGCTGGGCGCCTCCTGCGCCCGGCGGGAGATTTTGACGGCCATGTTTCAGGCGGGGATGACCGGTGCCCGGCTGAACCTGTCCCACACCACCCTCCCGGAGTGCGCCTCCCTGCTGGAGGATGAGTTCTGGCCCGCCGCCCGTCAGGCGGGGGTGGAGGCCAGCCTGATCGTGGACCTCCAGGGCCCGGAGCTGCGGGTGGGGCGGCTGGAGGAGCCGGTTCCCCTCCGGGAGGGAAGCTCCGCCCTGCTGGGGGCCGGGGGCATCCCCGTCCCCCGGAGCGTGGTGGAGGCCGCCCGGCCCGGGGACCAGATCTCCCTGGACGACAGCGCCCTCCTGCTCACGGTGGAGGAGGCCGGCCCCGACCGCCTGACCTGCCGGGTGGAGCGGGGCGGACTGCTCAAGAGCCGCAAGAGCCTGGCCCTGCTGGGCCGGGAGGTGGACTCCCCCACCCTGACGGCGGAGGACCGGGCCAACCTGGCCCAGGCCGGCCGGTTTGGGGTGACCCACGTCCTCCAGCCCTTCGTGCGGGGGCGGGAGGACCTTCTCACTCTGCGCTCCGCCCTGGCGGAGCTGGGGCTGGACCAGGTGAAGATCATGGCCAAGATCGAAAACCGGCGGGGAATGGAGAAGCTGGACGAGATTTTGGAGGAGGCGGACGTGATCTGCATTGCCCGGGGGGATCTGGGGAACAGTATGCCCCTGTGGGAGCTCCCCTCCGCCCAGAAGCGCATCGCCCGAACATGCCGGGCGGCGGGAAAACCCTTCTTTGTGGTGACCCAGCTGCTGTGGTCCATGGAGGAGCGGGCGGTGCCCACCCGGGCGGAGGTGAGCGACATCTACAACGCGGTGCTGGACGGCTCCTGCGCCCTGATGCTCACCGGCGAGACCGCCGCGGGCCGCCACCCCCTGGAGGCCATGGAGTACCTGGCCAAAACCGCCCGGTGCGCCCTGCGGGATTTAAACCCGGACGTATCGCTTTTCCGCCCCGAAGGGGGTGGAAACCGCAACAAAACATCGAAATTGGGAGATTCCGTACAATGGAGAACGTGAAACAGATTTTATTTGTCAACGCCTGCATGCGGGGGCCGGAGCGCTCCCGCACCTGGAAGCTGTGCCAGACCTTTTTGAATGCCTGCAAAAACCGCTGGCCGGAGGCGGAAATTCGGGAGCGGGACCTGACCGCCGCTCCCCTGCCGGTACTCACCACAGAGCTGGACGACCGGCGGCACCAGCGCTTCTCCGAAGATCCCCGGGACCCCATGTTCGGCCCGGCCCATGAGGTGGCCCAGGCCGACCTGGTGGTGATCGGGGCCCCCTACTGGGACCTGACCTTCCCAGCGGCCCTGAAGGTCTATCTGGAGTGGGCCAGCATGCTGGGCGTCACCTTCCGCTACACCCAGGAGGGGGAGCAGGTGGGCATGAGCCGTGCCGGGGAGCTGGTCTTTATCACCACCGCCGGAGGCCCTCTGGAGGGGCAGAATTACGGCTTTGACTATCTCAAGGGGCTGGCCGCCATGTTCGGCATCCCCTCCGCCCGGTGTCTGTCCGCCCAGGAGCTGGACATTCAGGGCAACGACCCGGAGGCCATTCTGCGGGAGGCACAGGAGCGGGCCGCAGCATTGGCCGCGGAGCTCTAAACGCAAAACACAGCCGCCAGCGATGTTGGCGGCTGTTTCAATTTCCAATCATAAAATAGGGGATCAGGTTTCAACCACCAGATAGCCGTTGTCCAGCTCCCAGCAGCGCAGGCCCTGGTCCCGGAGGGAGGCGGCCCCCTCTGCGTCCACGCTCTCCCTGATGGTCCGGGCCTCCTCCGTGGTGCGGACGGGATATTCCAGGTAGCTGTCCACCTGGAAGGGGGTGCACAGCGCCACCGCCTCGCCCAGGGGGTTGTCGAAGGTGATGGAGGTCAGGACTCCCTGCTCATAGAGCTTGGTGAATCCCTTGTTGTCGTCCCGGACCGAGGTGACAAAGCCGTCCCGAACCTGGACCTGGTATCCGGCTCCTCCGTAGACCGTGGTCCCGTCCAGGTCCTCCTCCACCACCTCCAGCTCTCCCTGCTCAAAGGCCCACAGTGGGCCGTCCCCCTGGGTGAGGGCCTCCGTCCGCTTGGCGTGCAGGCACCAGTGGTAGAAAATCAGGGAAAACAGCGCGATGGAGACCAGCACCGTGGCCGCCAGCAGGGCGGCCAGCCGGCCCCGGGAGATGCGAATGACAGAATTTGTCCGTTCCATGGGGTGCGCCTCCTATTTCCATGTCAAATGGGGTCCTCTATGGCCCCATCATACCAGATCCGATCCCGCAGAGCAAGAGAAAGGGACGGGTTTCTCTTGTCCGGATTTGGGAAACCTGATATACTATCCAGGTACAAGATTCTGCTGCTGCACGACGAATTTTGGGAGGAGACCCATTATGAAGAAATTGATGGTCCTGGACGGCAACTCCATCGTCAACCGGGCCTTTTACGGGGTGAGCCAGAACCTCACCACCCGGGCGGGACAGCCCACCAACGCCATTTTCGGCTTTCTGAACATTTTAACGAAACTGCTGGACGAGGGGAAGCCCGACGCCCTGTGCGTCACCTTCGACCGGAAGGCCCCCACCTTCCGGCACCTGGCCTACGAGGGCTACAAGGCCACCCGGAAGGGGATGCCCGACGAGCTGGCCAGCCAGCTCCCCCTGCTCAAGGACGTGCTGGCGGCCATGAACATCCCCATGTACGAGCTGGACGGCTGGGAGGCGGACGACCTCATCGGCACCATCTCACAAAAAGATACCGCCGCCGGGTGGGAGACGGTCATCGTCACCGGGGACAAGGACTCCCTCCAGCTGGTGACCGACACCACCACCGTGAAGCTGGTGTCCACCCGCATGGGCCGCACCACCACCCGGGACATGACCCCGGAGGCCTTCCGGGAGGAGTACGGCTTCGACCCCATCCACATCATCGACCTGAAGGCCCTCATGGGGGACTCCAGCGACAACATCCCCGGGGTGAAGGGGGTGGGAGAAAAGACCGCCATGGCCCTGGTCCAGCGGTACGGCTCTATTGACGACCTGTACGCCGCCCTGCCGGAGGTGGAGATGGCCCCCGGCGCCCCCGCCAAGCCCGGGGTCATCAAAAAGCTCACCGAGGGGGAGGACCAGGCCCGCATGTCCTACGACCTGGCCACCATCCACACCGACGCCCCCATCGACTTCGCCCCGGAGAACAATTTACGCAAGGAGCCCAACGGCCCCGCCCTGTACCAGCTGTTTCTGGACCTGGAGTTTGCCAAGCTCATTGACAAGTTCCACCTCACCGCCCCCCAGGGGGAGGGAGCCGTCCAGGAGGAGGCGTCCGCCCAGGTGAACACGGCCAGCGAGGTGGTGGAGACCCGGGAGCGGCTGGAGGAGTTGCTGGCCCTCTGGCGTGGGCTTGATGAGGTGAACGTACTGGCCCTGCCCTCCCTGGACGTGATCTGCGTGGAGTGGGCGGAGACGGAGACAGAGCACCGGGCCGCCCTGCTGTTTGCGGACAAGCTAGAGTGCTACAACGACGGTCTCCGGACCCTGTTCGCCCCGGATATCAAAAAGGTGGTCCACGGCTCCAAGGAGCTGTGGAAGGGGCTGCTGGACGAGGGCATTCAGCCCGGCGGCATCGTCTTTGACACCGAGGTGGCCGCCTATCTGCTGGCCCCCACCGACGGCAGCTACGACCTGGAGAAGCTGGGCATCACCTACTACAACCAGGAGTTCCCCAAGGCCAAGGCCTATCTGGAGGAGGGGGCCTTCGGTCCCCTGGCCGACCCGGCGGGGCCCACAGCCGCCCTGCTGTCCCACACCGCCCTCATCGGTGCTCTGCGAAAGACCCTCTCCCAGCGGCTGGAGGAACTGGGACTGAACAAAATCTATCAGGAGGTGGACCTCCCCCTGTGCCCGGTGCTGGCGGAGATGGAGGAGATCGGGGTGCTGGTGGACCGGGGGGCCCTGGTAGAGTTCGGGGAGATGCTCTCCCAGGGTATCGACAAGGTGCAGGCCGCGATTTATGAGCTGGCCGGGGAGGAGTTCAACATCAACTCCACCCAGCAGCTGGGCCGCATCCTCTTTGACCAGCTGGGCCTGCCCCCGGTGAAGAAGACCAAGACGGGCTACTCCACCAATGCGGAGGTGCTGGACAAGCTCCGGGGCAGGCATCCCATCATCGAGCAGATCCTGGACTACCGCCAGCTCACCAAATTGAAGTCCACCTATGTGGACGGCCTGGGCAAGGTGATCGGGGACGACGGACGCATCCACACCTGCTTCCAGAATACGGTCACCGCCACCGGGCGGCTGAGCTCCGCCGAGCCCAACCTCCAGAACATCCCCATCCGCACCCCCCTGGGGGCGGAGCTGCGGAAAATGTTCGTGGCCGGGCCGGGGATGACCCTGGTGGACGCGGACTACTCCCAGATCGAGCTGCGGCTCCTGGCCCACATGGCCGGGGACGAGAAGATGATCGAGGCCTTCCGCTCCGGCCGGGACTTCCACACGGTCACCGCCGCCCAGGTGTTCGGGGTGGAGCCGGAGCAGGTCACCCATGAAATGCGCCGCAGCGCCAAGGCGGTGAACTTCGGCATCGTCTACGGCATCTCCGCCTTCTCTCTGAGCCAGGACATCGGGGTCACCGTGGCCGAGGCCAAGGCCTATATGGACCGTTACTTTGCCACCTACCCCGGCGTGCGGGCCTATATGGACCATGTGGTGGAGCGGGCCAAGGCGGACGGCTATGTGTCCACCCTCATGGGCCGCCGCCGCTGGCTGCCCGAGCTGAAGTCCTCCAACTTCAACACCCGGTCCTTTGGGGAGCGGGTGGCCCTGAACATGCCCATCCAGGGCACCGCCGCCGACATCATCAAGCTGGCCATGCTCCGGGTGCGGGACCGTCTGAAAGCCGAGGGGCTCCGGGGACAGCTGGTCCTCCAGGTCCACGACGAGCTCATCGTGGAGTGCCCCCAGGAGGAGCAGGAGCGGGTGTGCGCCCTCCTCCAGGAGGAGATGGAGGGGGTATTCCCCCTGTCCGTCCCCCTGGTGGCGGAGACCCACGCGGGACAGAGCTGGGCGGAGTCTCATTGAGTTATTTCGCAGGGGGATTTCGCCGCCTGCGGGCGGCGACCTACTTTGCCCGCGGCGGCAAAGTAGGCAAAACGCCGCCGGGGACGCATCCGATGGGCTACGGCTCCGCTTCGCTCCGCCTAGGCCCATAGGCTGCTTTCCCCGGACCCCATTTACGGGGGTTACCCCTTGAACATCGTGCAACCCTTCCGGCGCGCAAAATCAGGAGTGCTTGGGTGCGGTTCCATCCGGCCCCACTGGGGGCCTGAGTATGCATAAATTTCAGGTCTCACACTTCAACTGCCGCGCCTCAGTTCGCCGAGCCAATGTCCCCAGTCCGGCGTCGACCGCTCCCCGGACCGTCGGCTGGGACACCCAGGCGCAGAAGCGGAACCGCACCGCTGAAATTTTCCTCTCCCCCAGGGCCCAGTGGCCCGGCAAGAATTTAGACCGGCCACTCAGATTTTGCGCGCCGGAAATTCTGCTTAACCTTACAGGTATGTGTCCCTCGTAATGGGGGTCCTAGGGGACGGGCGGCATGGAGGCAGGGGCGGCGCAGCCGCTTCTGCCGATTGCGCCCGCCCCCTAGCGGTTCTCGAGGTGAATTGCCCCAAAGGGGCAAGAGAGGGTGGCCTGGGCCATTGGTGACTTTCTGGCCGTCCAGAAAGTCACTCGCCGCCCGCAGGCGGCGAAACTCCCCCGTGAAACAGAACCCACCCCTTCTGCCCGCCCCAGGCGGACAAAATTCTGTACAGAACGGACATGAAAACCGGAGCGCTCCCCCCGGATTCTGGTGGAAACGTCCATTGACGAATGGAGGGGGGTGTTTTACAATAAAACAAACTTAAAGTTTGATTTTTGCAGAAAGGAGCCGCCGCCATGTATCCGTATGCTGAGACCTCTATGTGGATGAATGCCTCTGCCGGTTGTGGAACAGAGGCGGTTTCCTGCTGCCCTGCCCGTCGGAACCACTCCGCCTCCCACACTGCCCTGATTCTGGACACCATGGTAATGGTGTCCATTTTTGCTATTCTGGGGGTAGTGGGCGGCGTACTGGCGGCGCTCCTGCTTCTGGCGGGGGTACTGCTGATTATGCTGGCCCGGATCATCCGGGCCGAAGCTCCAAAGAGACGGCTGCTTACCATTTAAGTTTCGGTAAAGAAGCGGCTTCGTTCTTTGGAGCGGAGCCGCTTTTTTATATTCCGTGTCCGGCTCCGGACGCGAGTCAAGCTGTAAAGGAGAATAAATGTTATGAACAGCAAAAAGTTTCTTGCCTTCACTATGGCCGCGGCCATGACGCTGTCCCTGGCCGCCTGCGGCGGCAATGGCGGCGGCGCCGGCAGCAGCGGCGGCTCCAGCGCCAGCGGCTCCACCGGCGATACCTCCACCGGCGGCGTCACCGCCGGCACCACCGTCAAAGAGGTGGTCGATCCCACCGGCGCCGCCTTCAAGATCGGCGCCACCGGCCCCCTCACCGGCGACGCCTCCATCTACGGCCTAGCCGCCTACCGGGGTGCCCAGATCGCGGTGAACGAGATCAACTCTGAGGGCGGCGACATTCAGTTCGAGCTGAACTATCAGGACGACCAGAACGTGCCTGAGACCGCCGTCAACGCCTTCAACAACCTGAAGGACTGGGGCATGCAGATCTCCCTGGGCTCCGTCACCACCCAGCCCGGCATCGCCACCTCCCAGTACAACTTCGAGGACCGGATCTTCGCCCTGACCCCCTCCGCCTCCTCCCCCAACGTCATCGCCAACAAGGACAACGTGTTCCAGATGTGCTTCTCCGACCCCAACCAGGGGCTGGCCTCCGCCCAGTATATCTATGAGCAGAACCTGGGCGAGAACGTGTACATCATCTGGAAGAACGACGATGTGTACTCCACCGGCATCAAGGACCAGTTTGTAGCCGAGGCGGAGGAGCTGGGTCTGAACATCGTGGGCAACTCCACCTTCACCACCGACACCTCCAATGACTTTACCGTCCAGCTCACCGACGCCCAGCAGAAGGGCGCCGATCTGGTCTTCCTGCCCATGTACTATCAGCCCGCCTCTCTGATCCTGACCCAGGCCGACTCCATGGGCTATGAGCCCAAGTTCTTCGGCGTGGACGGCATGGACGGCATCCTGACCATGGAGGGCTTCGACGCCTCCCTGGCCGAGGGCGTTATGCTGCTGACTCCCTTCAACGCCGACGCCACCGACGACGCCACCGTGGCCTTCGTCACTGAGTATGAGAGCCTCTACGGCGAGACCCCCAACCAGTTTGCCGCCGACGCCTACGACTGCATCTACGCCCTGAAGCTGGCTCTGGAGACCGCCGGCTGCACCCCCGACATGACCGCTGAGGCCATCAACGACGCCCTGATCGCGGCGTTCCCCACCATCACTCTGACCGGCCTCACCGGCGACGGCCAGGGCATCACCTGGGACTCCACCGGCGCGGTGTCCAAGGCCCCCAAGGGCATGGTCATCGAGAATGGCGCTTACGTGGGCATGGACTAAGGTCCCCGCTCCCGGCGTCTGACAAACCACTTCCCTTCTCCGGACGGGCTGCCTCCTTTGGGGCGGCCCCGTCCGGGGCGGGGTGTTGTAAATGAGAGAGGGGACGCATCGGAAAGGAGCCGGAGGGCTCCACAGGCTGTCGAGAACTCTCCGGATTAAGATTTCGGAGGGAAAGATAGTGTGAAAGACTGCTCCGCAGAGCGCATCGAAGCACAACCGCCGCAAAGCGGCGGCACTTAGTGCGAAGAGAAACCGTCAGGGTTGTCTTTCACGTGCAATCAGGCTACTTTTCAGAATGTTCTAACATTCTGAAAAGTGCTGCACAGCTTGTCGAAACAACCGTTTCGACAAGCTGTGCTCCGGCTGTTTTCCGGTGCGCCCCGGAAAAAAGGGGAATCAATATGGATATTACCATTATCCTGAATTATCTGATCCGTGGATTGAGCCTGGGCAGCGTGTACGCCATCATCGCCCTGGGCTACACCATGGTCTACGGCATCGCCAAGATGCTGAACTTTGCCCACGGCGACGTGATCATGGTGGGCGGCTATGTCTGCTTCTTCGCCATGAGCGGGCTGTCCGGCAACTTCGCCGAGGGCTCTGTGGCCGCCACCGTGGTGCCCGCCGTGGCGGGGACCCTGCTGGCCATGGCGGTGTGCACCGTGCTGGGCGTTGTCATCGAGCGGCTGGCCTATAAGCCGCTGCGGCAGGCACCGTCTCTGGCGGTGCTCATCACCGCCATCGGCGTGAGTTACTTTTTACAAAATGCGGCGCTGCTGCTGTGGTCCTCCAACCCCAAGGTGTTCACCCCGGTCACCGGCCGGGGCAGCCTGCAGGTGGGAGCGCTGTCCATCAGCTATGTGACGCTGCTCACCATTGCGGCCTGTATCATCATCATGGTGGTCCTCACCGCCTTCACCAGCCGCACCAAGCTGGGCAAGGCCATGCGGGCCGTGTCTGAGGACAAGGGGGCGGCCCAGCTCATGGGCATCAACGTGAACGCCACCATCTCTCTCACCTTCGCCATCGGCTCCGCCCTGGCGGCCATCGCCGGGGTGCTGTACATGTCCGCCTACCCCACTCTGACCCCCACCACCGGCTCCATGCCCGGCATCAAAGCCTTCACCGCCGCTGTGTTCGGGGGCATCGGCTCCATTCCCGGGGCCATGCTGGGCGGCCTGCTGCTGGGCGTGATCGAGATTTTCGCCGGCGCTTACATCTCCACCCAGCTCCAGAACGCCATCGTCTTCGCGGTGCTCATCGTGGTGCTGCTGGTGAAGCCCGCCGGTCTGCTGGGCAAGATGGTCCAGGAGAAAGTGTAAAGGGGGCGGAGAGTATGAATCGAATTCTGCAAATGAAAAAATCCACCCGCTCCAGCCTGTTTACCTACGGACTGGTCATCGGGGCCTACCTGATCATTCAGCTGCTGCGCTCCTTCCGGGAGGGCGGCGTGGGCTCGGTGCTGGAGGGGCAGCTGGTCCCCATCTGCGCCTATGTGACCATGGCCCTGGCCCTCAACCTGGTGGTGGGCGTCTCCGGCGAGCTGTCCCTGGGCCACGCGGGCTTTATGAGCATCGGCGCCTTTGCCGGCTGCTCGGTGGCCGCCGCCCTGCAGAACAGCGTGGAGATGGAGCCCCTCCGTCTGGCCCTGGCCATGGTGCTGGGCGGCGTGATCGCCGGCATCTTCGGCTTTCTCATCGGCGTGCCGGTCCTCCGCCTCAACGGCGACTATCTGGCCATCGTCACCCTGGCCTTCGGCGAGATCATCAAGAGTCTGGTCACCAACGTCTATCTGGGCGTGGATGAGAACGGCCTGCACTTCAGCTTCCTGAGCGACAACACCAATCTCTCCGAGACCGGTGTGGAGCTCATCCGGGGCCCCGTGGGCGTCACCAACTCCGCCCGCATCGCCACCTTTACCGCCGGCGTGGTGCTGGTGCTGGTGGCCCTGTTCGTGATCTTCAATCTGGTGAACAGCCGCACCGGCCGGGCCATCATGGCCGCCCGGGACAACCGGATCGCCGCCGAGAGCGTGGGCATCAGCGTCACCAAGTACAAGATGATCGCCTTTGTTACCTCCGCCGTCCTGGCGGGGGCCGCCGGCACCCTGTACGGCTGCGGACAGGTCACCTTTACCGCCACCAAGTTCGACTTCAACACCTCCATTCTGATCCTGGTGTTTGTGGTGCTGGGCGGCCTGGGCAACATGTGGGGCTCGGTGATCGCCGCCGCCGCCCTGACCATCCTGCCCGAGGCCCTGCGCCAGTTCGCCGACTACCGGATGCTGGTGTACGCCATCGTGCTGATCCTGGTCATGCTGGCCACCAACAACCCCACATTGTGGAATTTCATCGCCCGTGTGCGTGAGGAGCGCCAGGAGAAGAAAGAAGGTGCCAAACAATGAGCCGAATTCCCAAGGAGCCCGTCAAGCTGGTCACCGTCCCCAGCCCCAACAAGATCCCCGAGCGGGACATTGACAAGAGCCCCATCCTGGAGTGCCAGCATCTGGGCATCGACTTCGGCGGCCTGTCCGCCGTCAAGGACTTCAACATGGCCATTGGCCGCACCGAGATCGCCGGCCTCATCGGCCCCAACGGCGCGGGCAAGACCACCGTTTTCAACCTGCTCACCAAGGTGTATCAGCCCACCCGGGGCACCATCCTGCTGGACGGGGTGGACACACACAACATGAACACCGTCCAGGTGAACAAGGCGGGCATCGCCCGCACCTTCCAGAACATCCGTCTGTTCAACAACCTGACGGTGGAGGACAACGTGAAGCTGGGCCTTCACAACCACATCGGCTATGGCTTCTGGAGCGGCATCTTCCGCCTGCCCGGCTACTGGAAGGAGGAGAAGGTGGCCCACGAGCGGGCCATGGAGCTGCTGTCCATCTTTGACATGGGCTATCTGGCCAAGTACAAGGCCGGTTCCCTCCCCTACGGCGCCCAGCGGAAGCTGGAGATCGTCCGGGCCCTGGCCACCAACCCCAGCCTGCTCCTGCTGGACGAGCCGGCGGCGGGCATGAACCCCTCCGAGACCGCCGAGCTCATGGAGAACATCGTGAAGATCCGGGACACCTTCGGCATCGCCATTCTGCTCATTGAGCACGACATGAGCCTGGTCATGGGCATCTGCGAGGGCATCGCAGTCCTGAACTTCGGCCAGATCATCGCCAAGGGCACCCCGGACGAGATCAAAAACGACCCGGTGGTCATTGAGGCCTACCTGGGCAAGAAAAAGGAGGCGTAAGGCCGATGGAGACACTTCTGAACGTAGAGGGCATCAACGTCTACTATGGGGCCATTCACGCCATCAAGGACATCTCCTTCCACGTGAATGAGGGGGAGATCGTCACCCTCATCGGCGCCAACGGCGCGGGCAAGACCACCACCTTACAGACCATCTCCGGCCTGCTCCGGTCCAAGACCGGGAGCATCACCTTTGAGGGGCAGAACATCAGCAATGTGCGCGCGGACAAGCTGGTGGCCCGGGGCCTGGCCCAGGTGCCCGAGGGCCGCCGGGTGTTCCTCCAGATGTCGGTGGAGGAGAATCTGGAGATGGGGGCCTATACCCAGTCCCCCTCCGGCGTCCCCGCCGACCTGGAGATGGTGTTCGAGCTCTTCCCCCGGCTGAAGGAGCGCCGCCGCCAGGTGGCCGGCACCCTCTCCGGCGGCGAGCAGCAGATGCTGGCCATGGGCCGGGCCCTCATGTCCCACCCCAAGCTGCTCATGCTGGACGAGCCCTCCATGGGGCTGGCCCCCATCCTGGTGGAACAGATCTTTGAGATCATCCAGAACCTGAACAAGAACGGCTCCACCATCCTCCTGGTGGAACAGAACGCCCAGATGGCCCTGTCCGTGGCCCACCGGGGCTACGTGCTGGAGACCGGCCGCGTGGTCACCACCGGCACCGGCGAGGAGCTCATCGAGAGCCCCGAGATCAAAAAAGCCTACCTGGGCGGCTGACCTACTTTCTTTGAAAAAGAAAGTAGGCAAAGAAATTTCCTGCGAAGCTGCGCTTCGCCTCTGCCTAGTCTGGACCGTGCACATTTGACGCCGGCATTGTTTCTTTACATAAGCAAAACAGGGGCGGCCCCATCGGGCCGCCCCTGTTTCGATTTATTGTATTTCAAGATACGGCGGGCCAGCCAGTGTCCGGCCCCTACGAAAAAGAAGGAACCGCTTCCGGATTCGCCGTAGGGGCGGGTGCCCTCACCCACCCGCCCAGTGTTTCGAATGTACCCGTGCAAAACCGTAGGGGCGGCACACTGGGCCGCCCGATTTCCATGGATTGGCCCAAGGGCCTCCCCTGCCTAAACTCGGAAGGTGTCCTTAAAACCCGTAGGGGAGGGGACGACTCCCCTTATCAAGGGGAGATGTCGAGCGCAGCGAGACAGAGGGGATAGGGATTTGCCCCTCCCGCAAAGCCTTCCCCCTTCCAGGGGGAAGGTGCCGAGCGAAGCGAGGCGGATGAGGGTGGGCTCTGGAATGGCAGAACTTCCTCGGCGGGCCGACCAGTGTCCGGCCCCTACGAAAAAAGAAACCGCTCCCAGATTCGCCGTAGGGACGGCCCTTGCGGCCGTCCTCAGCCTTCCCCCCCAGGGGGAAGGTGTCTGGCCGAGGGCCAGACGGATGAGGGGGCAGGTTTCGAAGGGGGAACGTATATAGGGCGCGGCCTCCCGTACGCGCCGCCTTATGGCATTCCGCAGGGGCGGCACACCGGGCCGCCCGCCTGCTTCTACGCCTGTCCGCAGATGGCGTGAATATCCCGGCACAGCTCCTCCACCGCCTGGGGCGTGGTGGCCCAGCTGGTGCAGAAGCGGACGACAGACCGCCCATCCTCCAGATCGGCCCAGTGGTTGAAGCTGTACTTCCGGGCCAGGGCCTCCCGCTGCTCCCGGGTGAGGACGGGGAACTGCTGGTTGGTGGGGGAGTCAAAGGCCAGCTCCACCCCGCAGGCCTGGAAGGCGTCCCGGATGCGCCGGGCCTGCTCCACCGCCCGGCGGCCCAGCTGGAAGTAGAGGCCGTCCTCAAAGAGGACCTCGAACTGGATGCCCAGCAGCCGTCCCTTGGCCAGCATGCCCCCCATGCGCTTGATCATATACCGGAAGTCCCGCTGGATGGCCAGGTTGGGGATGACCACCGCCTCCCCCAGCAGGGCCCCCACCTTGGTGCCGCCGATGTAGAACACGTCGGACAGCTGGGCCAGGTCCGCCAGGGTCACGTCGTTCTCCGGGGCGGCCAGGCCGTAGCCGCACCGGGCCCCGTCGATGTACAGGGGAATGTGCCGCTGCCAGCACACCTGGTGGATGGCCTTCAGCTCCGCCTTGGTGTACAGGGTGCCCAGCTCGGTGGGCTGGGAGAGGTAGACCAGGCCGGGCTGGACCGTGTGCTCGTGGCTGGGGTCGGTCCAGTGGGCGGCGCACAGCTTGGCGATCTGCTGGGCGGTGATCTTCCCGTCTTTGCTGGGGAGGGCCAGCACTTTGTGCCCGGTGGCCTCAATCGCCCCTGTCTCATGGGTGTTGATATGGCCGGTGCTGGCGCAGACCACCCCCTGATAGGGCTTTAAAATGGCGGCAATGACGATCTGGTTGGCCTGGGTGCCGCCGGATACAAACTCAATGGTGGACTGGGGCAGGCCGCAGGCCTGGCGGATCAGGGTCTTGGCACGCTCGCAGTGCTCGTCCTTCCCATAGCCGGGGGTCTGCTCCAAATTCGTTTCCAGCAGCCGCTCCAGGATCTTGGGGTGGGCCCCCTCGCCGTAGTCACATTCAAAACGCAGCATATGAAACCGTCCTTTCTTCTCACACAGCACTTGACTGAGCTGTTTTCAAAAAAACCATCCGCGCCCCGGTGGAGCGGTCCGGATCGTACCGGTACCCCAGCCCCTGAAAGGCGGGCAGGCCGTCTGGGTGGGCCGTCCCCGTCTCCGCCAGCCACCGGACCATCTCGCCCCGGGCCATTTTGCACAGGGTCCCCTTCTCCACCACCTTGCCGTCGGGGCGCAGTTCCCCGAATACGCAGGAGACCACCCGCAACGAGGGGGGCAGGTGGGGAAGGACCGCCCGGCTGTACTCCTTGGAGGCCAGGTCCAGCACCCAGCCGCTCTCCCCCGCCAGGGCCCGGGCCAGCTTCTCCCCCCAGAAGGCGTACAGGTCCCGGCAGCCGTCCACCGCCAGCCTGGCCCCCATCTCCAGCCGGTAGGGGGTCACCCCGTCGAAGGGGCGGAGCAGGCCGTAAAAGCCGGACAGGATACGCAGATGCTCCTGGAGGAACTCGTATTGGGCCGTCTCGAACACCCGCGCGGCCATGGTCTGGTACTGGATGCCCACATAGGACAGGAGGGCGGGGGTGAGGCCCCGCTCCAGGTCCATGGTCCGCAGCCGCTCCACATTGAGGGCGGCGATGGCGTCGCTGCACTTCCACAGCTTCTGGAGCTCCGCAGGCGAGAGGTTCCGCAGGGCGGTGAGCAGCCGCCCGGTCTCCGGCAGAAACCCGGGCAGCCCCCGGGGCGGCAGGGTGTCTCGGTCCTCCCGCATCTGCTTGGCGGGGGAAATGATGATCCGCATGGCGGCCTCCTTTTGGGGAATTGATCCATATAAAACCGGCGTCTGTTTTATTATAATATTTTCGTGGGAAAAAACAAGGAAAAAAGTCCTTGACCTTGACGGTGCGTCAACTGGTACCATAGGACCAGAGGAGGGATTTTGATGGAATACACGATCCGGGAGCTGGCGGACCTGTCCGGAGTGACCACCCGCACTCTGCGCTGGTACGACCAGATCGGTCTGCTCAAGCCGGGCCGGGTGGCGGAGAACGGCTACCGCTACTACGGCCCGGCCCAGGTGGACCGGCTGCAGGACGTCTTGTACTACCGGGCCCTCGGGGTGGAGCTGGCCCAGATCAAGGACTGCCTGGACGATCCCTCCTTCGACCGGCTCGCCGCCCTCCGCGGCCACCTGACCGCCCTGGAACAGGAGCAGGCCCGGCTGGAGGCGCTGATTCGGTCGGTACGCAAGACCATTTCGGCACAGGAAAGGAAGGAACTTATGAACGATCAGGAGAAATTTGAGGCCCTGAAGCAGCGGGCGGTGGCCTGGCACGAGGAGACCTATGGCCGGGAGGCCCGGGAAAAATATGGAGACCGGGAGGTGGATGCGGCCCAGGATACCGTGCGAGCACTGACACAGGAGCAGTACCGGGAGTGGACCGGCCTGGGGGACGAGATCCTGCGCCGTCTGGAGGAGGCGGTTCAGCGCCAGACCCCGCCCGACAGCCTGGAGGGCCGGGAGATCACACAGCTCCACAGGCGCTGGCTGACCTTGACCGGAAATACCTGCGACCCGGCCAAACACATGGGGCTGGCCCAGCTCTACATCCAGGACGAGCGCTTTACCGCCTACTACGACCGGACGGTCCCCGGCTGCGCCCGCTTCCTCTGCGAGGCGGTGTGCCGCTGGGCAGATCAGATCTGATTTTTGCGCCGGGGAGGCCCCTCTCCCCGGCATTTCAAAAAAACAAAAAATTTTTTAAAAAAACACTTGCCAAAGATTCTCTTCTGTGCTATACTAATCAAGCCGTCAGGGGAGAGCCTCCTGTGGAAATGAGTTGCGGCTGTAGCTCAGTTGGATAGAGTGTTTGGCTACGAACCAAAAGGTCGCGGGTTCGAATCCCTCCAGCCGTACCAAAACAAAAGGCAACTGCTTTCGCAGTTGCCTTTTGTTTTGGGTTCCGGCCGCCGGAGGCGGCCTCCACCCTTCGATACTTGAATGCTCAGGGCGGCAGAGCCGCCCTTCCGCCAAGGTTTTTGCCTGCGGCAAAAACGCTTGTACGGCGCACTCGCGCCGCGGCCCAGAAGGGCCGCCGGGAGATTCTCCTACAACGGTCCGTCAATCCAAAATATCGATTTTAACCGTCCCTTTCAAAAAGAAAGACACGACATATGACATATGTCGTGTCTTTCTTTTTGGGTTCCGCGGGCCGTTGGCCCGCTCCACCCTCCGGTGATTCAAATGCTCGGCGGAAATGAATTCCGCCTCCGCCAAGGTTTTCGCCTTTGGCGAAAACGCTTGTACGCCGCAAAAGCGGCGCCGGCCGGAAGGCCGGTTGTGTGGTGCTCCTATACCTTTTCGAGATTTCAAAATATCGATTTTAACCGGCCCATCCAAAATAAAAGGACATCTGCTTTGCAGATGTCTTTTTATTTTGGGTTCCGCCGCCCGTAGGGCGGCTCCTCCCTTTGGGTTTTCCATGCTCGGGGCGGCGGAGCCGCCCCTGTGCCAAGATTTTCACCTGCGGTGAAAACGTTTGTGCGGCGCACTCGCGCCGCGGCTCAGAAGGGCCGTTCTTCTGCAATGGTCCCGTCAATCCAAAATATCGATTTTAACCGTCCCTTCCAAAACAAAAGGGCCTGTTGCAAAATAGAATTTTGAAAAATCAGGCCAAAGAAAAAGTTAGCGAGAACCGTCTGGCTGGCGGTTGTCGCTAACTTTTTTAAAACAAAAATTTTCTTTCCGGGTCTGAAAACTGCATTTTGCAACAGACCCTTTTGTTTTAAATTCCGCTGCCTGAAGGGCGGCGAACCCCTTCGGTATTGAAACGCCCGGGGCCAGCAAAGGCGCCGCCGGCCGGAGAACCTGTTTTGCTTGGAAAGGTTATATCATCCGGCACAGCATGGCGGCGCCCACCACGCCGGCGTCATTGCCCAAGCTGGCCCGCACTACTTTGGGCAGGCGGTCCTTATCGAAGCAGCCCCTATGAACCAGCTCCCGCACAGGGTCCAGCAGCAGGTCGCTGTCCGCGCTGCTCACTCCGCCGCCCAGGCAGATGACTTCGGGGAAGAGAATATTGCTCAGGCTGATCAGCCCGTAGGAGAGCTCCTTTTGATATTCCTCCAGCACCTGGAGAGCGGTCTCATCCCCGGCCCGGGCCGCCTGGAAGGGGGTGCGGCCCTCGACCCGGTCCAGACTGCCGCCGCACACCTCCCAGAGAAGGCTCTTGGGGGATGCCTCCATGGCCGACCGGGTCATGCGGATGAGAGCGGTGGCCGAGCCGTACTGCTCCCAGCAGCCCAGGCCGCCGCAGCCGCAGGGCAGGCCGTTGGGGTGCGTCATCAGATGACCGGCCTCCATGCCAGCCCCCCCCAGGCCGGTATAGAGCTTTCCGCCCCGCACCAGTCCGGTTCCGATGCCGGTACCCAGGGTGACCATGACCACCGGGTCGCAGCCCTTGGCGGCTCCCGCCCAGTATTCCCCTGCGGCGGCGCAGTCGGCGTCGTTGCCCAGGTGGACAGGAATGTTCAGTTCCCGCTGAAACAGCTCCCGGAAGGGGGTGTCCCGAAAGGGCATGTTGGGGGTTTTCACCACGGTGCCCGCCTCATTGTCCACCAGACCGGGGATGCCTGCGCCTGCGCCCTCCACGTCCTCCAGAGAGACGCCGCCCTCCTGAGCGACACGGACGGAGAGCTGGGCCAGCTGGGACACCAGCTCCTCCGCGGACCAGTTCCGATTCACAGGGCAGGCGGACTTGTGGAGAATAGTCCCCTCCTGATCCACCAGACCGGCCACCAGATTGGTGCCTCCCACATCAATTCCAATATACACGGTCAGCCCTCCTCGTCCATGAGCTTTTTGAAGTGCTCGTCCATCCGCTGCGTCAGCTCCAGAGCGGCGTTGTGGCCCAGCTTCCGGCTGCGGTTGTTGATGGCTGCCACCTCCAGGATGCTGGCCAGATTTCGGCCGGGCTTCACCGGGATGGTAACTGCGGGGACTTCTACGTCCAGAATCTCAGTGGTGGCTCCCTCCAGGCCGAAGCGGTCGTACACTGCATGATCGTCCCAGGGTTCCAGGGTGACCACCAGGTCGATCTCCTGCTCCATTTTGATGACCCGCATGCCGAACAGGCTGCGCACATCCACCACGCCGATGCCCCGCAGCTCCATATAGTGGCGGATCAGATCCGGAGCATTGCCCATGAGGGTGTTGTGGTTGGTTACCTTGATCTCCACCGCGTCGTCGGCGATGATCCGGTGGCCCCGCTGAATGAGCTCAATGGCCACCTCGCTCTTGCCCACGCCGGACTCCCCCTGGATGAGCACCCCTTCGCCGTAGATCTCCATGAGCACGCCGGAGCGGGTGATCTGGGGGGCCAGGTGGTTGAACAGGCTGCCGATGAGGCGGCTCATAAAGGCGGAGGTGTGCTCCGCCGTGCGCAGCACCGTGCGGTCGTGTTTGATGGCCATCTCCATGCACTCGGGGTAGGGCTCCAGAGCCCGGGTGAGAATCAGGGCCGGCACCGGATAGGCCAGCAGCTTGTCAAAGCTGGTCCGCCGCTCCTCCGGGGTCATCTGGTTCAGAAAGGTGTGCTCAGTCAGGCCGATGACCAGCAGCCGCCGGGTGTCAAAGTGCTCAAAAAAACCGCTCAGGGGCAGGCCGGGCCGGTTTACATCCAGGGTGGTCAGGGGGGTGTCCTCATAGTCGGGCCCCTTGTGGAGGATCTCCAGATCAAATTCCCGGATGATCTCCCCCAGCTTCACGCTTTTCGTATGTTCTGCCATTGGATCGTCCTCCTTCGCTTCGTCACTTGGCGCTTTTGCTTAGTATATCCTATCTCCTTCCATTTCGCAAGGGCTCCCGGCGTTTTCTGCCGGTTCTTTCTCCCGGGATGCGGCAAAAAAATTTCGGCTCCTTTGAAAAAAATCCTTGCATTTCCCTAAATTATCTGGTAATATATCATTCGATGCTTCATTGGAAAGCGTACTCTCATAGCGAGGAGGTAAGCAACATGGCCAAATGCGAATTCTGCGACAAGGGCGTCACCTTCGGCATCCAGGTCTCCCACTCCCACCGCCGTTCCAACCGCACCTGGAAGCCCAACGTGAAGCGCGTGAAGGCGATCGTGAAGGGAACTCCCACTCACGTGTACGTCTGCACCAGATGCCTCCGTTCCGGTAAGGTCACCCGCGCTGTGTGATCGGTATATGGCAAGTTAAATCCCCTGTGGTATTCCACAGGGGATTTCCTTTTTTATGACGCGCCCTCCAAAAACTCCACCGCCCGGTCTACCGCCTGGCGCACGTGGGCGGACAGGCTCAGCTCCTGCACTCCGGCCACCACCACGCCGCAGCTGTTCATGGGGACGAGAAACTTCTTGGCCCGGCAGCCCCCCACCGCCTCGGCCATCTTGGGGGTCACCTCGCCCAGAATGGCGTGGGCCACCACAATGCCCAGGGGACCCAGCACCACGTCCGCATCCATGACACCCCGGACCACCGGGTTTTCTCCCGTGGCCACCTGGGAGGCCCCCGCCTTCTGCATGGCGGAGGAGGCGATGCCGTTGGTGCCGACGGCCAGCAGCTCCGCCTGGGGCAGGCGGGCCTTCACTTCCTCCACCAGCAGCTTTCCAAGCCGGCCGCCCTGGCCGTCGATCACCACAATTTTTGCCATATAAATATCCCTCCGCTCATTTCTGATTTCTTTTTCTGTGCCGGGGCACCGTGCATCAAGAATAGACCTGTCCGCATAGATTCCACGGGGAGGTGTTTGCCATGTCCTTTTCTCTGCCCTCCGGCCCACTGATTTCCGGCGCGGCTGCCGCAGCCGCCGCGCTGGCACAGGGGCGCTCCCGGGAGGAGCTGGAGCGGATGGCCGCCTTCTTCTCCCTGTTGGGGGAGATGCTGGACGACTTCGCCCTGGACGCCCCCGGGGAGGGGCCGGTCATCGATCCATGAAGGAGCGGATCTGCTCCATGTTCTCCATGCCCTGCTGATAGCCCTCGGCCCACAGCATGCGCAGCTTGTCCACATTGTGCTCGATCCGCCCCACCCCGTGGAGGGTGTTTGGGGCGATGACCAGGGCCTTGCCCTCCTTCTCCAGCCGGAACAGCTCCGCACGGCTCTGGTTGTCCCGCTCCGGCCGCTCCTCCATGGTGCGGCAGAAGTTGGGATACTCCCGGTAGCGGCGCTGAATCAGTGGGAGGAGCTTTTCCGGCTTCCGGACGAAGCTCCGGGGCTTGGTGAGGATGACCACCACCCGGTCGCACCCCTGCTCAAAGGCCCGGCGGTAGGGCACCGCGTCGGCCGCCCCCCCGTCCAGATAGGGTTTGCCGTCCAGGTGGAACACCGGGAACATGAGGGGCATGGCGCAGGTGGCCTGGAGGAGGCGAAAGTGCTTGTCCTCGGTGGTGACCTCCTTGTATTCGGCCAGACCGGTCTCCAGGTTGGTGACTCCGGCCTCCACGTGGCCGGGGAAAGCCTCAAAGGTCTGGTAGTCGAAGGGCACCAGCTCGTTGGGGATGGTGCAGTAAGAGAACTCCAGGCCAAAATAGCTGCGGTTGTGCCGGTCCACCAGGTTGTTCAGACCCATGTACCGCCGGTCGTTCACAAACCGGGTCAGGATCTCCAGATTCCGCCTGGGCTGTTTGGAGACATAGCTCACCCCGTAGGCGATCCCGGCGGACACCCCCACCACATAGTCTGCCATCACATTCTTCTCCAGCAGGGCGTCAAAGACGCCGGTGGAAAAGATGGTTCGGAGGGCGCCGCCCTCCAGCACCAGTCCGACTTTCATGCTCTGGTCCTCCTTGCTTGTTTCCTGGCAGAGGCGGCCTCTGACCGCCCTGTATCTTTCATGATACTATTATACGAAATCCCGCCGCCTTTGCAAGGGGGAACCGTTGACAACCCATTGTTTCAGTAGTATGATCGGTTCAGACATTCCATAGGAGGGATCTGCTATGCCTGCCATTGCGCACAATCTGGAAGAACTGATCGGCCACACCCCCCTGCTGGAGCTGAGCCGCTACGGCGCCAAGCACCAGTTCCAGGCCCGGGTGCTGGCCAAACTGGAATATTTGAATCCCGCCGGCTCGGCCAAGGACCGGGTAGGGCTGTCCATGATTCTGGACGCGGAGGAGAAGGGACTTCTGAAGCCCGGCGGCGTCATCATCGAGCCCACCTCCGGCAACACGGGCATCGGTCTGGCCAGCGTGGCGGCCGCCCGCGGCTACCGGGTGATTCTCACCATGCCCGACACCATGAGCGCCGAGCGCCGGGCCATGCTGGCCGCCTACGGGGCGGAGCTGGTCCTCACTCCCGGTGCCCAGGGTATGCAGGGGGCGGTGGACAAGGCCCGTGAACTGGCTCGGGAGCTGCCTGGCAGCTTCATCCCCGATCAGTTCGGCAATCCCGCCAACCCAGAGGCCCACTACCGCACCACCGGCCCGGAGATCTGGGCGGATACGGACGGCAGGGTGGATGTGTTTGTGGCCGCGGTGGGCACCGGCGGCACCCTTTCCGGCACTGCCCGGTACTTGAAGGAGCAGAACCCCGCCCTCCAGGTAGCGGCGGTGGAGCCCGACGCATCCCCCCTCCTCTCCGGCGGGCAGGCGGGCCCCCACCAGATCCAGGGCATCGGGGCCAACTTCATTCCGGGCACCCTGGACCGCTCCATCTACGATCAGGTCATCCGGGTCACCGATGAGGACGCCCTGGCCACCGGCCGGGAGATCGTCCGGACCGAGGGTATCTTGGTGGGCATCTCTTCAGGAGCCGCCCTGTGGGCAGCGGGCGAGCTGGCGAAGAAATCGGAGTACGCCGGAAAGACCATCGTGGTGGTCCTGCCCGACTCCGGGGACCGGTACCTGTCCTCCGCCATGTTTGTATAACAGAATATCAAAAAAGGCCCCTTAAGGCCGTCCGAAGCGGATGTTTCTCCCCTCCGGACCCCTTAAGGGGCCGCGTGTTTCTGGTTGCCTGCGCGGGGTCCGCCCAAAGCGGAAATTCGAGACCTAGCATGGCGTGGAAGTTTTTACACGCCCCGCGCGATATTAATTACAGCTGTTCTTCAACGGCGGCTCCCGCCTTCACTGGAGTATCTTCTCGTCGCCCCACTCGCTGTACCAGGCCGATAATCTGACCAGACAGAATCACCGTCAGCAGGGAGCAGCCCAGCCGGCTCAGGTCGATGTAGGTGGCGGACAGGGCCAGCACCACCAGGTCGCTGATGAGGTAGGCCCACTGGATGTCCCAGTGGGTGAGCTTGGAGATGCTCATGGCCAGAGCGTCGTCTCCGCCCGGCGCGCCGCCGGCCCGGACGCTCAACCCCACGCCGCAGCCCACGAACAGCGCGCCCAGCACCGCCGCCAGCAGGGGATGGTCCGCCAGCTGGGGCCACAGGGGGTCAAACTGCTCCACGATGGCATAGAACAGGGAGAATCCGCCCCCCGCCACAATGGAGTAGGCGATAAACTCCTTCCCCAGCAGCTTCCAGCCCATGAGATAACAGATTGCGTTCATCACCAGTCCCGTTACCGCCGGGGAGAGTCCCACCCAGTGGTGCAGGAACAGGGTCATGCCCAGCACACCGCCCTCGGTCACACCGGACAGGGCATGGACATTGTACAGGCCGAAGGCAAGAATGGCGCTGCCCAGCAGGGCCAGGGCACATTTCTTCGGCTTTATGAGGGAAAACAAAATAACAACTCCTTTGATGCCTTCCACGCACTTCTATTATAGCTGAGAATGGCCGGTTTGGCAACCCCCCGGCACAGTTTGGGGAAGTTTGCAGCCATTTTGGGAGCTGATAAGACCAAAAACGCCGTCCCGGCAGTCCGGGACGGCGTTTCGCCTGTTTTCGACGGGGGAGCGGATTATACTGATTCTGTGCCCAGGCGCTCCGCCGCTTCAATCAGCTCGATCTGACTGCGGAGGGAGGCCATCAGGCGGGGATAGAGGCAGGGGGAGACGCCGGAGAGAAAGTTTCGAATCTCCTCCGCAGATGCCTGGGCGGGGACCTGCTCTCCAAACAGAAGGAAACTGTCCTGAACGCCCAGCACCTCGCATACCCGCTTATAGGTGGGCAGGGCCAGGCCGGTACTCCCACGCTCCACCTCGCCCAGATAGTGGGGCGTTACGTCCAACCGTTCCGCCAGCGCCTCCCGGCTGATCCCAAGGGCCTCCCGTCTGGCTCGAATGCGGGAGCCCAATTCCCGATTCATCTGGGTGTAAGTGCGCGCCATCAAGGACACCTCCCATCAGTCCGGCTGTTTCAGCGCCTGGATCAGCTCGATCTGGCTGCGGAGGGAGGAGATCAGATAGGGGCGGTATTTGGGATCGACCTCCTCCAGCATGGCCTGGATCTGACGGGCCTCGTCCCCGGGCCCGGGAAGCGCGCCCAGCAGGAGCTGGTCCGCAGAGACGCCCAGCGCCAGACAGATTCGGCTGATGGTCTCCAGAGAGGCCCCGGTACGCCCGCGCTCCAGGTCTGCCGCAAATTGGGCGGAAATGCCCGTCAGCTCGGCAAAGCGCTCCCTGGTCAAAGCGGCGGCCTCCCGGGCGACGCGGATTCGGGCGCCGATTTCCACGTTGCTTGGCTTATAGGTCTGTCGCATGCCCATACCCTCCTGCGTTTGATGCACTCAGCATAAGAGATGGTCAGTTTCAAAAACAGTGTTTAATGCACTTAAAAATATTGTGCAATACACGCAGATGAGTTATGATAGTTATACATGCTTTAATACCGGCAGAGCGGGGATGAAGAGGGAATATAGGAAAAGAATGCACCAATAATAGGCAGAGCGGTTAGATAAAGGAGAGATGTATATGTGTATGGAAGAAGATACGCGGGTCCGGGAGGAGATCGCGGTCCGAATGCTGAAAGAGACCTTGATTCCCTCAGCGCAGATCGCCCGCTGGACCGGACTGTCCAGAGAGCGGGTCCACGCGCTGGCCCTCCAGACCAAGCGGCTGGAGGGACGCTGGCCGGAGCGATAGACGTGCGGGCGGGTGGAAACCGCCCGCACGTCAGCTTGTCGAAAAACCTCTGTTCAGACGAATCCGCCCGAGTGCTGGCGGGGGAGCTCGAGGGGGCAGCCGCCCGCCTCGAATGGAATCAAATGCCCCGGAAGCCTTGCTGTGCAAGGATTCCGGCAAGCGAAGCGCGGACTTTTGCGCCGTTGTGCGGCGCAAAAGTAACGGCATTTTTATGTCAGCGCTTCGGCTTGGCCTTGAAAATCAGGGCCACCAGAAAGCCGAAGAAGATGGCGGCGGCGATCCCGCCGGCGGTGGCGGTGATGCCCCCGGTGAGGGCGCCCAAAAGTCCCTGCTGGGCCACAGCCTCCCGCACCCCCTTGGCCAGAGTGTTGCCGAAGCCGGTGAGGGGGACGGCGGCCCCGGCCCCGCCCCAGTCAGCCACGTACTGGTAGATCCCCAGCGCGCTCAGAATCACCCCGGCGGTGACATAGCACACCAGAATCTTGGCGGGGGTGAGCTTGGTCTTGTCAATGAGCAGCTGGCCCAGAGCGCACAGCGCGCCGCCGCAGAGAAAGGCGTTGAGATACTCCATACAAAAACCTTCTTTCCCAGACCGTCAGGAGTCCCGCCGGGCGGAGACAGCCACGGCGTGGCAGATGCCGGGGATGCTCTCCCCCTGAAAGGCGGTGGTGGGGGAGTGGAGGGCCCCGGTGGGGCAGAACAGCAGGTGCTTGATCCGCCCCGCCCGCAGCTCCCGAAGGAGATAGCCGGTGAACACCGCGGCGGAACAGCCGCAGCCGGAGCCCCCGCAGTGGACGTCCTGGCGCCGGCTGTCGAATATCAGCCTGCCGCAGTCGGTGTAGCTGGGGGAAAGGTCCACCCCATCCCGGCGGAACAGCTCGCACAGCAGCTCACCCCCCAGCTCCCCCAGGTCGCCGGTGACGATGCAGTCGTAGAAATCCGGCCCCCGGCCGGTGTCCTGAAAGTGGGCGCACAGGGTGTCATAGGCAGCGGGGGCCATAGCCGCCCCCATGTTGTTGGTGTCGGTGACCCCCTTGTCCACGATCTTTCCCGGCGTGACATGGGTGATACAGGGGCCGTCTCCCCCCCGCTGGAGAATGACCGCCCCCGCCCCCGTCACCGTCCACTGGGCGGTGGGGGTGCGCTGGCAGCCGTACTCCAGGGGGGTGCGGTACTGGCGCTCCGCCGTGCAGAAGTGGGAGGAGACCACCACCCCCGCCCGCTCAGCAAAGCCTCCGTCCAGGGCCATGGCCGCCAAAATCAGTCCCTCCCCGAAGGTAGAGCAGGCCCCGTACAGACCGAAGAAGGGGATTTTCTGCTCCCGGGCCGCGTAGGAGGAGCTGACGCACTGGTTGAGCAGGTCGCCGGCGAACAGATAGTCCAGCTGCTGGGCGGTGAGCCCCCCTTTTTGGAGTGCAAGGGCCAGGGCCTTCTGCTGCATGGCCCGCTCGGACTGCTCCCAGGTGGCCTCCCCAAAGGTGTCGTCCTGGTCGATATCGTCAAAGCAGGCGGCCAGAGGGCCCTCTCCCTCCATGCGCCCCACCACATTGGCGGCGCAGAGGATGGAGGGCGGCGCGGCCAGCGCCGCCGTCTGCCGCCCGATCTTTTTTGTGCTCATGGGCGTACCTCCTCCCAAACCGATAGGACCAGTATGGCCCGCTCCGCGAAAAATATGCCGCTGGGGCAGAATTTTTGTGGAAAAAAGACAAAGCGGATGGTATAATGAAGGGCGGAGAAATGGAAAAGCGCTGGAAACGGCACGAGATCAGCAGGAGAGAGACGTGAGAGGAGCGGTAAAATACATGCGGAGCATACAGGAGATTGACCGGGAGCTGGAGCGCGCCCGGCAGAAGATGGAGCGGTCCCGGAAGCTGGATGTGATTCTCCAGGACCTGAAGGAGCAGAGTGTCCGCCGCCGTCAGGCGGAGGAGGAGGCCCGGGCGGTCCTGGAGAAGGAGCAGGGGGACGTGGAGGAGCTGGAGCGCATGTCCCTGGTGTCCTTCCTGGCCAGAATCCAGGGGGATCTGGAGAGCCGGAAGGCGGAGGAGCGCCGGGAGGCCGCCATGGCCAAGGCCCGGTACGACGCGGCCAAGTGGGACCTGGAGGATCTGGACCGGCGGCTCCGGGACTTTGCGCAGGAGAAGGAGAGCCTGCAGGGACTGGAGAAACAGTACCAGGCCCTGCTGGATGAAAAGGAGGCGGTGCTGCGCAGCCAGGGGGGCGCCCAGTCCCAACGGCTGGGCCAGCTGGCCCAGGAGCAGGAGCGCACCGCCGGGGAGCTGCGGGAGATCCAGGAGGCCATCCAGGCCGGTCTGGCCGCCCAGCGGGCCCTGGAGGAGATGAGCGGCGACCTGAGCGGCGCGGAAAATTGGGGCGTCTGGGATATGGTGGGGGGCGGCATCATGGCCACCTTTGCCAAGCACGGCTGCCTGGACGACGCCCAGGACGCCGCATATGAGGCACGCCGGGCCCTGAGCCGCTTCCGCACGGAGCTGGCCGATGTGTCCTCGGAGCAGGTGCCCGATGTGGAACTGGGGGACTTTGCCGTCTTTGCCGACTACTTCTTTGACGGTCTGTTTGCCGACCTGTTTGTTCAGAGCCGCATCCGGGAGGCCCAGGAGCAGGTGGAGGCGGTGACCCAGCGGGTGGAGCGGCTCATTGTCCGCCTGCGGGACGAGCGGGAGAATCTGGAGGAGAAACAGGGACAGCTGGACTGGGAGCGGGAGCGCCTGCTCACCGCCCAGAGCCGGGCACAGCTCCAGAGCGAAGCGGAGACAGGGGAGGCGGTCCCCGTATGAGCGAGCTGGAGACCCTTCAGAGCTGGATTGACCAGAGCCATAACATTGTCTTTTTCGGCGGTGCGGGAGTGAGCACCGAATCAGGAATTAAGGATTTCCGGAGCCCCGACGGTCTCTACAATCAGCACTACAAATTCCCCCCGGAGACCATGCTCAGCCGCAGCTTCTTTGACGCCCACCCAGAGGAGTTTTTCCGTTTCTACCGGGACAAGATGCTCAACCCCGGGGCCAAGCCCAACGCCGCCCATAAGAAGCTGGCCGAGCTGGAGGCGGCGGGAAAGCTGCGCAGCGTCATCACCCAGAACATCGACGGCCTCCACCAGGAGGCGGGGTCCCGGCGGGTGTGGGAGCTCCACGGCTCGGTGCTGCGCAACCGGTGCATGAGGTGCGGAAAGCCCTATCCCACCCGGTTCCTGGCGGAGTGTGAGGGGGTGCCCCGGTGTGCCTGCGGCGGGATCGTAAAGCCGGAGGTGGTCCTCTATGAGGAGAGCCTGGACGCCCATGTGCTGGAGGGGGCGGTGGCCGACCTGCGGCAGGCCGACCTGCTCATCATCGGGGGGACCTCCCTGGTGGTCTACCCCGCCGCCGGGCTCATCAACTACTACCGGGGGGACCGGCTGGTCCTCATCAACAAGACCCCCACCCCCTATGACCGGAGGGCCGATCTGGTGCTCACCGGACCCATCGGGGAGATTCTGGGACAGATTCAGGTGAATGGGTGAATTTGCCCCGGCAGCATAAAAAGCTGGGCGGCTGGAACTGCTCCGGCCGCCCACTTTCCTTGGCGGACCCCGGCCCCCGGCCGGTCCGCTGTGATTTTGAAACCAGCGCCCCGCCTCCGGCAGGAGCGGGGAGATGAGAGGAGCGATCTCTATGTTTCGTCCCATGCGCCGCTTCAAGCAGGCCCTGTCCCCGGAGGAGTGCCGGGCGGTTCTGGAGCGGGGGACCTCCGGGGTGCTGGCCCTGACCGGCGACGGAGGCTGGCCCTACGCCGTCCCCCTCAGCTATGTGTACGCGGACGGGAAGCTCTACTTCCACTCCGCCAAATCGGGCCACAAGGTGGACGCCATTCGGAGCTGCCCCAGGGCCTCCTTCTGTGTCATCGACCAGGATCACATTGTCCCGGAGGAGTACACCACCTACTTCCGCAGCGTCATCGCCTTCGGCACCGTCCGAATTTTGGAGGAGGACGGGGAGAAGCGCGCCGCCATCGAGAAGCTGGCGGTGAAGTACGCCCCCGCCGGCAGCAGGGAGAACCGGGACGGGGCCATCGACCGGGAGTGGGCGCCCCTGTGCATGCTGGAGATGACAGTGGAGCACCTGTCCGGCAAGGAGGCCATCGAGCTGGTGCGGCAGCGGGGAAAATGACCCATCCATTGAAACACTGAAAATAAAATGAGGCCCCGCCTCACGCGCGGAGACGCGCTGTGGGGCGGGGCCTGTGCGTTTCAAGCGGATTTAAAAGACAGGGAATTTGCCCTCCGTCCGGCCGTGGGGGAGGGTGACGGTAAAGACGGTGCCCTCCTCCCGGCTGCTGCGGACCTCGATCTGCCCCCGGTGGGACTGGGCGATGGTGTGGGCGATGGCCAGCCCCAGACCGTAGCCCCCCTCCTTCCGGCTGCGGGAGCCGTCCACCCGGTAGAACCGCTCAAACAGGTGCTCCAGGTGTTCCGGGGGGATGGGCTCGCCGGTGTTCCGCACCGAGAGGACCGCCCGCTCCTGCCGGCGGGAGAGGTCCACGTCCACCCTTCCCGCTTCCCCGGCGTATTTCACCGCGTTGTCCAGCAGGATCATCACCAGCCGTTCCAGGCTGTCCGGCTCCCCAGAGAGGGAGAGATCGGGCTGGATGTGGCTGTTCAGCTCCACCTGCCGCTCAAAGGCCACCGACTCGAAGCGCAGCACGCACCCGGTGACCAGGTCGCTGAAATTGACTGTGCGGGAGTCCTTGGGCCGCTCCGCCCCGTCGTGCTTGGCCAGAAAGAGCATGTCCTCCACCAGCTCCTTCATCCGCTGGGCCTCCTCCTGGATGTAGCCCAGCCACTTGCGCTGGGAGGACACCGTGGCGTCCGGGTGGGCGGCCATGATCCCGGTGTTGGCCAGAATCACCGTGAGGGGGGTCTTCAGCTCGTGGGAGGCGTCGGCCACAAACTGCCTCTGCTGGGTCCAGGCCCTCTCCACCGGCTTCAGGGACAGCCGGGCCAAAAACAGGCTGATGGCGAAGAACACCGCCAGAGCCGCCCCGCCGATGAGCAGAGAGTTGAGCATCAGCCGTCCCAGAGAGGCCCGCTCCCAGCTGAGGTCGGAGAAGGCGATGCGCACCCGGCCGTCGGAGAGCTGCTCCTGCTGGAACCGCAGACCAAGATTCTGCAAGGTGCCGGAGGGGGTCTGGGCGTCCCGGACCGCCTGGACCGCCTGGGCCAGGGTCTCCTCTGTGACCTTGACCTGGCTGCCCTCCTCCAGGGTGATGGTTCCGTCTTTCTGAATGGTGATACAGAATACAGGGATGGCCCAACGCCACTCCCGCGCCCCGCCCTGGTCGGGCAGATGCAGTTCCAGCTGGGGCGGGATGCCGTCCTGGCGCAGGGCCAGCTTCATGGCGGCGGCACTCTCCCGCTCCAGCTGCTGAGCCGTGGAAATCATCAGCGCCCCGAACACCGCCAGCAGCACCACCGTCACCAGCAGCATATTGGTGAGGATAAATTTCAGCCGCAGCCTGCGCAGCATGCCGCTCTCCCCCTTTTTCGTTGGAACGATTACTTCTGAGGCGTGTCCAGGAAGTACCCCACCTTCCGCACGGTGGAGATGGACACCTGGCTGTTGAGAAAGACCAGCTTCTTCCGCAGGAAGGAGATGTAGACCTCCACATTGTTGTCCTCCGCCTCGGAGTCCAGCCCCCAGATCTTGGAGATCAGGGTCTCCTTGGTGACCACGTTCCCGTTGTTCACCATGAGCAGGCGGAGCACCTCAAATTCTTTGAAGCCCAGCCGTACCGAGCGCTCTCCCGCCGACAGCAGGCGGGAGGTGCAGTCCAGGCTCAGGTCGTTCACAGTGAGCACGTCGCTCAAAACCTCCCCCTGACGGCGGGTGAGGGCCCGCACCCGGGCCATGAGCTCGCCGGTATCAAAGGGCTTGGTCATGTAGTCGTCCGCCCCGCAGT
Source organism: Pseudoflavonifractor sp. An184 (assembly GCF_002160305.1). Taxonomy (GTDB): domain Bacteria; phylum Bacillota; class Clostridia; order Oscillospirales; family Oscillospiraceae; genus Lawsonibacter; species Lawsonibacter pullicola. The sequence continues at coordinate 56,335 of NZ_NFKI01000005.1, read as the reverse complement.
CCAGGCCGCTGATTTTGTCGCTCACATCGTCCCGGGCGGTGAGCATCAGAATGGGGGTGGACACGTGGGCCGCCCGCAGCCGCTGAGCCACCTGAAAGCCGTCCACCTTGGGGAGCATCACATCCAGAATGATCAGGTCGTACTGCCCTGCCAGACCGTAGTCCACTCCGTCCGCCCCGTCGTATACGGTGTCCACCTGATAGCGCTGGTCCTCCAGCAGCTGCCGCAGGGTCTCTGCCAGACGCATCTCGTCCTCTACAATTAAGATCCGCATCACTGCGCCTCCTGTTCTTTGGTTGGTGTATGGGCATTATACGGGTTCAACCTGAAATCTGTCTGAATGTCAATAGAAGGCGGGAATTTCCCATGACAGTGCTATTGTATCAGCTGGATCGGGTCCGGTCAACGTATGAGTGATCGGTTCACCAAGGATATGGTACAGCAGATGAAGGCGCATCTTTCACCTCATCTCATCCAGGGCGGATCGCGCAACGCCTGCCGGTTTTGTCCTGGCAGCCTGACTTTGGCCCAGGCCGCTCCTGTTTTCTTCCCACTTTTGTCACACGCCATTGCATCGTCTGCAAGAGCCGGCCGTGGAATCATTCCATCGCCCTTTACTCCCGCCGGCCGATATGGTATGATAGATTGATTTTTAAGTTAAAAGGACGGTTTTCCATGGAAGTGTGGAAGAAAAACGCATCGCTTACGCTGGAGATCACCGGCTACACCGCGGAGGGGATGGGAGTCGCCCGGTGGGACGGGCGGGTCGTCTTTGTCCCCGGGACGATCCTGGGGGAGCGCTGGGAGGTCCAGCTTTTAAAGATAAAGACTAACGTGGCCTGGGGGCGGGCTGTCCGCCTGCTGGCCCCGTCGCCGGAGCGCGTGGCGTTGGACTGCCCCCTGGCGGGGCGGTGCGGCGGCTGTCAGTACCGGCACATGACCTATGAGGAGGAGCTGCGCGCCAAGAGGCAGCGGGTCCAGGACGCGCTGTCCCGGGTGGGCGGGGTGTCCCTGGAGCTGCCCCAGGTGCTGGGCGCGGAGACCCCCCTGCGCTACCGAAACAAGGTGCAGTTTCCGGTGGCCCAGGAGAAGCGGGGGCTGGCGGTGGGCTACTACCGTGCCAGGAGCCACGACGTGTTGGACGTGGACGACTGCCTGCTCCAGCCTGAGGCTGTCACCACCCTGCGCCGCGCCTTTAAGGGCTGGATGGAGCGGTACCGGGTCCCCGCCTATGACGAGGGAACTTGCCAAGGCCTGATCCGCCACCTTTACGTGCGTACCAACCAGGCGGGCGAGGCCCTGTGCTGTGTGGTGGCCAACGGGACCCGCCTGCCCCACGCCCCCGAGCTGGTGCAGGCCCTCCGGCAGGCGGTACCCTCCCTGGCGGGGCTGGTACTGAACACCAACACCAAGGACACCAACGTGATCCTGGGTCCAAACTACCGGACCATCTGGGGGCGGGATTTCCTGGAGGAGCGGCTGTGCGGCATGACCTTCCGCCTGTCCGTCCCCTCCTTCTTCCAGATCAACCGGGCTCAGACCGAGCGGCTGTACGCCCAGGCCCTGGAATTTGCCGGCCTCACCGGCCGGGAGACGGTGTTGGACCTGTACTGCGGCATCGGGACCATCTCTCTGGCCCTGGCCCAGCGGGCCGGTCAGGTGATCGGGGCGGAGATCGTCCCTGAGGCCGTGCAGGACGCCCAGGCCAATGCCGTCCGCAACCAGGTGCCAAACGCCCGGTTCCTGTGCGGCGACGCGGGCGAGGCCGCCTTTCAGCTGGCCGCCGAGGGGGTCCGCCCCCAGGTCATCTGCGTGGACCCGCCCCGGAAGGGGCTGGCCCCGGAGGTGCCGGAGATTCTGGCCTCCATGGCGCCGGAGCGCATCGTCTACGTCTCCTGCGACCCGGCCACCCTGGCCCGGGACGTGAAGCGCTTCGGGGAGCTGGGCTACCCGGCGGTCAAGGCCCGGGCGGTGGACTTGTTCCCCCGGACCGCCCATGTGGAGACGGTAGTGCTTTTGTCCAAACTCAATACCAAGCAGCATATCGAGGTAGAGTTGAATCTAGACGAGCTGGATTTGACTGCTGCGGAGAGCAAAGCCACCTATGATGAGATTAAAGCCTATGTGCTGGAAAAGTACGATCTGAAAGTGTCCAGCCTGTATATCTCCCAGGTCAAGCGGAAATGTGGTCTGGAGGTAGGACAGAACTATAATTTGTCGAAGAAGGAAGATGCAAAGGTGCCACAGTGTCCGCCGGAAAAGGAAGCGGCGATTATGGACGCGCTGAAACATTTTCAAATGATCTGATAACAAAACACGGATGATTTGCCACTTGGCGATCATCCGTGCTTTGCATTATCCAAGCTCTTATACATCCTGGAGCGGATATGCGTTCAACCTATTTTTTTCATCAATGTAGGATTGATAGATATTTCTGATTCCAGCTTCTTTGGCCATGGAAATAATCAGATTCTTATCTACTGGAGATGTTCTCAATCCAATAATGACTCCTGCCGGAACGCACTCTATCATAGCGGGAAGGTTCATTTTGCAATTAGCGATCATCCGCCATTCTTCATCATATTTGTGGCATTCTTTTTTTATCAAACTATTTCTCTCAACTTCCCACGGAAGGGGTTTTAATTCCTCTTGCATAAAATCCGGCAAGTGAACCCCTAATCGCTGTACCATATCTTGTCCCATAACAAACTTTGCAAAATTGGTTGCATCATGTGGAGTGTCGGAATAATATACTGGATAAACCCGCGTTCCGTATTTATAGACGCCACAATTTACGCACTTATCCATTTTGCCGCAATGGGAACTTTCCTCATCACTTAGGTCGTACATAAGGCAAAAACCCCTATGCATATCAGCATATTTTAGCCAAAGAGTTTCATTGAACCCATTTTCGGAAAAACAGATGGACAAAATCTCATCTTGTATTTTTGACCGTAAAGTTAGTAAATAGGATAAAAACTGGTTTGTTATGCCACTTGAAAACAGCTGTTTTAGCCCTTCGACATTTGTAACTTGTTGAATAAATTCTTGTGGGATGTCGGGTTGATTTTGAAAGGTTTCTTTCATCCCGTTTGCCAACGCTGCTAATGCCTCAGGGGAGCTATAGTTACTGACAAATTCTTGACGGATCTTCTCTACATCGATATGTAAGAAGGTATCAAATGGGTCATCATAGCTGCTTGCTTTTGAAAAGAATAGCTTATTAGAGCGTAAAGCATCAAGATTATTGTTATTCACAGCACGATACTTATATAAAAATCTTGGATAATGAATTTTCGCCATCAATTGATTGACTTCATTCGGTATATCTTCTCCTGAAAATGAACACAATGTTTGCCAATAATCCTGCATTTCATCGTGGCTCATAGCCGGTTTTCGTTCTTCTGCATCCAACGCAACTCCTCCTTATGTGATTGTTCTTTTTGCGACTTAATCAGCCGTTATACTCTCAATACAGTTGGGACAGATGTCAATTTCATTATCTCTCATAATGGAACCACATCGGCTGCAAAATGCAATGGTGCTTTCGTCAAAATCTTCTCCGCATGAAAAGCAATGGTATTTTGGGGCTTTCGCATCGTGAGCTAACTGCTCTGCACCGCATTCCAAGCACTCATAAACCGGAAACTCCACACCTTCTTTTCCGCATTCGTAAGAACTAATACCAAGTTCATTTTCTACATACTCAGTGGCATTGTTCTGATATTTATAATACAGATAGGCTTCATCTCTCAAATCTGTATAACTGCCAGGAGGATCTATTCCCATGTTCTCCATGCAGTACTCGATAAACGTACAGTGTACTTTTTTAATAAATCTGTATTTACTTTTGAATTCTTCGTTCTCATTTCTAATACCGCTGATTCCTAAATGACATAAGTATTCTAAATCGTGAAGTGATAACATATTATCTACGATAAAATCATAGACACCGTCTACGACATCAGAATATTCCGTCTCACAGTGGCTAAGTAAATACTGAACATAAAGATCTTTGTCAGGGCCTTTAAAAATTTCGTGCAACGCCTCCATGTGCTTGGTTATTGTCCGTATATTTTGAACCAAAGCATCGACCGAAATATTCCCTTGTCCTGTGGCATGAGCATAGTCGTCTCTATCGCTTATGTACTTTGAGAGGGCTTTTATTTTTTCATCTTCCATCTCCAATGCATGGAAAATTTTGAATATTTCTTTCTCCGGAATTTTGCTGAAATCATAAACACTTGCATGATTTTCGATGTCTGGCTTATCTGTTCTTCCATTATAAGCATTGATCGGATAGAAGATATCTTTTATCCGTTCTGGACTTGTCTGAAAGGCACGATCAACGCAATAATAGGTATAGCTCATAAAAATCAGATGCGCATAGAAAAAAGAAACCTGATAGTTACCTTTCTCATAATTATCTACGACTGTCTTCTCCAAATCATAAAGGTATTGGTCATAAGTGCCACTTCCTACATCCACTTTATCAGTCGGAAAATACTCCAAAAGCCGAACCAAGAACGAGGGATCACATTCCTCATCGGCTGGTTGAAAAGCTCCATATAGTACGTCTTTGAATGTCTCGCTATACATAATGCTATTCCCCCCAGACCTCGCTAATTTTATCGGCTATTTTTTGTTTAAAGATATCTATGAGCCGTTTGTTTTGTTCTACAATTGTTTTTTCTTCTTCAATCTCTCTTATAATTTTTTCTTGAATCTCCACTGTAGGGCAAGGAATATTAAAAGACCGGATATCTTTTAGTGAGATAAAATTTTGAGTACCGCCACGTTTGGTAGCCTCAATATATTTGGCAAACAAAGAACTATTCAGCACAAATAATACATACTTTGCTTTTACCTCTTGGCCAGAAAATTTTATTAGTGCAACATTTTTTATTGCAAAGGTTGGTTCAACATCAACAATAGCAGGGTTTCCTATTGTCCCAATCATAGGCATAAGGATATCCCCCTTATCCACTTTAGACCGTTGATTAATTTTATCATAGTCTTCTTTTGAAATGAAATTTACATCATCTAAAATGATTGTTCCATTTTTAATATTTTTAGAAGTTACTAACGGGAACCCATCCTGAACAAACTTAGGGCTATCATGTGTGCCATCTCTTACATCACAAATTTGGCCCAAAGGTTTTAAATCCCAACTGGAATCTACCCTAATATTGGGTTTGTAGTTGTCTACAACCTGCCGAGCGCCATCGATAACCTTTTGGTAGATGTCAAGTTCAGCAACAATTTGTTCTTGGATAGTCAAAGGCGGCAATGGAATACTTAAAGTAAGGAAATTGCTTTTTGAAATCTCCTTAAATGTTCCGCCAGATGCCAAAGACACCATTCTATCAGTGAGAGCAGTCATCATATAGGCTACAAATCTATTTGAAACTTTGGTGTCGTCAAGAACTATAATGTTTTTGAACCCTTGATTTGTTGCTGTTTCGTATTCTGCAATAGCCACTCGGCCAATTGTTGCCCTGGTCGATACCAACACTGTACCGGCGGGGAGTAACTTGGCACTGGATTTTTCCAGTCCCAACGGACTGATTGTGCGTTCGGTGTCTTTCAGCTCAGTAATCAGGTTTGCAGCTGGTAAATCAACTAAAGTAGCCCAACGAATGTTTCCATCCCAATATTCTGGAATATCAGAAGAAGGTGTGCCGCCAGACTCTACTTGAAACAATGACTTATCTCCCAAAGAAACCATTTTATATTTTCCTTTAGGAATACTGTTGGATGAATAGCGTTCTCCAACTAAAATATAGTCTTGCTTTGAAATCTGTTCTTTTGAGGCAATGGTTACAAGCGGGTGATGGAGAATTTCATCGTCCGCTGTTTGCGGATCCATATCAGCATGATACTTCTTGACAATACGAATAATATCTGGAATCTCGCTGCCTTTTATCTCACGACGCTGTGCTCCCAGATCAAATCCGTCGTTATTCAGTTTTACAAAAAGAAGCTCATCTTTTAATCTGGCGAAAGACTTGTCAATGAGCAAAATACTGGTTTTGACACCACTGTACGGGTTAAAAACACCAGCAGGTAGAGAGATTACCGCATACAGAAAGCCGTCATCTACCAGATATTTCCGGAGCTCCTTATAAGCATTAGCGGACTGGAACACAATGCCCTCGGGGACAATGATGGCTGCTCGTCCATTAGGATTAAGGTGCTCAGCAATATAGTCCACAAACAGCACTTCGGAGCGCTTGGCTTTTACCCGATAACGGTTGTGGGGCATAATTCCGCCCTTTGGTGTCATGAAAGGCGGATTCGCAAGGATAACATCATAACAGTCATCCCACTTTTCTTCACTGGTTAGGGTGTCATATTCGCTGATTTTGGGCTTTGTAAAATGGTGAAGGTACATATTTACCCGAGACAGACGCACCATATCGGGAGAAATATCGTACCCTGCAAAGTTTTCCGTCAAACGCTTACGGTCATCAGCGGTCAGCGTGCTTTTACCGTCCTCATCTTTGTTCTGTGCCAAAATGTGACGATAGGCGCTGATTAAGAAACCGGCTGTACCGCAGGCAGGGTCCAGAATGGTCTCGTTTTTCTTCGGATCTACGATTTCCACCATCATGTCAATGATATGGCGGGGTGTACGGAACTGACCGGCATCTCCCTGGCTGCCCATAATAGACAGCAGATATTCAAAGGCATTGCCCAAATCCTCGCTGTTGTCATAAGAGAAGTCGCTGACTTCTTTCAGGAACATATTCAAGGTATCCGGATCCCGATAAGGGATATATGCTCCACGGAAAATATCTCGGAACAGTTGGGGAAGGTTGGGGTTCGTAACCATTTTCTCAATGCCTTCCGCATAGAGTAAAGCCCTTTGTTGGCCGCTGTTTTCCGGCTTCATGATTTCCGTCCAAGCATATTTCTCATATTCACCTGTAAAAAACTGCCGGGTGCCGCCAAATTCCAAACCTTCTATATCCATGTCATCCATGAATTTATAAATGAGCGCAATTGTGATCTGTTCAACCTGCGCTTTAGGATCGGGCACCTTGCCCACCAGAATATCACGCAGCGTATTGATCTTGCGCTTTACGTCAAATGTCAACATTGCATTTCCTCCTACATAAAGCGGGATACATTGACGTTATCGGCAACGTAATCTACCACGCTTTGCATATTATCCAGCCCCAAATGCTTCAGATCAGCCATAGTGTATGTGCTGATGTCCGTTCCAAGCAGTTGAAATTTTCGGTCTTCGATGGCTCTGCGCACATCTTTATCTGTTACATAAGTGGCAAAGAACTCTTTTACATCAGCATACTTTTCTGACGGAATACTGTGCGTCAGGGCATATCCCTCAAATTCATCCTCTACCAATTCCTTTTTGCTTTTAAAGAAGGGCAGGACACCAAAGATTTTGTCCAGAATTTCTCGGGCTGTGATGCGGCGGTCACTGCCGATGGAGCGCCGCAGTTTGTCCCAGGTATAATACTCGTTGGGCTGATTCATGATGTGCTCATCAATATAGCGAATGACAGCAGGATAGTTGCCTTGCTCATATTGTTCTCTCGCAACCGGATCTTCTTTGACAGTCTCCTCGAATTTATCGAAGTACATCCGGTCAATCTTCATGCCCTCTGCACCGATTTTAGTCTCCACCAGTGTTTTCAGTGGGTCAGGAGCAAAGTTTTCATACCCGTCCGGATCAACAGGAGGAGTACCTTGCGACACACTACCACCTTGGAATCGGGGCAGCTTTAAGACCTCATCATAATCAAACTTTTCTTCAAAATATTCGCAGTTCCCAAAGAAGTCAAACAGCTTGAATGTTTCTTTAGGGTACTTATGGACGATTTCCTGACCACCGTTTCGCTCTTTAAAGATAAAATCATGCTTTCGTGTACCACGGCCCTTAATCTGAATAAAGTCTGTGGGAGAGAAGATTGGGCGCAGTAATCCGATGTTCAGCAAATCTTCGCAGTCATACCCGGTTGTCATCATGCCCACGGTGACACAGATTCTGGTCTTGGATGATTTATACCCTTCCAGAAAATTGGTTGTTCCGCTAAGATTATTGTTCTGAAAGTTGATGGTGTAGGTCTGGGCGTTCATGACGTCCGATGTGATCTGCATGGCAAAATCCGAACAGTATTTACCGGGGAACATCATATCCGCATATACGTTCAACAGCTGTGTGATTTTTGCTGCATGTTTGCGGCTTACGCAGAAGATGATGCCTTTGCCAATTTCTCCGGTAATCGGGTCACGCAGTGCATTGTCCATAAAGGTTTTGACAAACATCTTGTTGGTTTCTTCGGAGAAAAACTTCTTTTCAAAGTCACGGGCAAAGTAGGTTTCTTCCTGTTCTTCGTCCGCTTCATCCCCTTGCGAAATCACGGCATAACCTTCATCTGCCAATAGTTTTGTTGTAATATCGGTTCTGGCGTCCACTACTGTAGGATTGATCAAATAGCCATCCCGAACACCGTCCAGCAGTGAATAGCGGTATGTTGGGTCGCCACTTTCACATCCAAAGGTTTTATAGCTGTCCAGCAGCTGCCGTTTTTCCCATGCCCGTGGATCAGTTGCTTTCAGCTTTTCCGCGTCAATATTTTTGATATAGTCTTTAGGAGTAGCCGTCAAACCCAACTTATAGCCGAGAAAATACTCGAATACAGCACGGCTGTTTCCGTTGATGGAGCGATGGCACTCATCGGCAATGATAAGTGAAAAATCGGTAGGCTTAAAGAAACGCTTGTACTTATTATTGAACATAAGCGTTTGTACGGTGGAAACGACAACCTCCGCTTTCCGCCAATCATCTACGTTTTCCTTGAAGATAACTGTGTGATAGTCAGGAGCAAGATAGTTCTGGAAGTTTTTCTTAGCCTGATTTTCAAGCTCAATTCTATCTACAAGGAAAAGCACTCGATTCGCATTTCCGCTACGCAAAAAAAGACGAATTACGGCAGCAGAAGTGAGAGTTTTTCCTGTACCGGTTGCCATCTCAAACAGAAACCTCTGATTTCCATGTCGCACAGATTCCTGCAAGGCTTTCAGCGCATTGATCTGATACTGACGGAGAAATCGCAGCCCATTATCATATAAGAATTGCTGACGAGTTTCCGGATTTATGTACTCGGGTGCCTCCATATATCGAGGATTTTTGATTACGGCAATATAATCCGCACCAACTTCCTCAGAATATAGTTTTGCTGGGTCAGCGTTCATGGCTTTGCTTTCCCGAATGCTTTCATAACTGGGGAAAGCCGTGATAAGCTGCGGGTTTCCCTTGTAAATATTCCAAAAGTAATGCTGATTTCCGTTGGAGAGAATGACATACTTCAGATAAAGTGACTTAGCATATTCTCTGGCCTGCTCCTTGCCGACCAGGGGATCTTTATCCTCCGCTTTAGCTTCCAGCACAATAAAAGGCTTACCTTTATCATCGAGGAGCAGAAAATCCACAAAGCCATTCTTCACCTTATCAAAATTCTCACCTAAGCCTGTCAAATCAGCTTTAGACATTTTGACATTGGGTTCCAACTGTATATTTGCAGATTCGTTTTCATCGTCAAAGAAGCGCCAGCCAGCTTCTTCTAACAGACGGTTAATTTTAATCCTTGCACTCGCTTCTTTCTTTTTCAAAGCAGCAGCCCTCCCTCTTTTTACGACTGCGATATTGCAATTTATAAACCATGCTGTGATTGATATTTATAAGTGTTTGTTGGTTTGCTCACATTAGCAGGTATCAGCCATATTCTATTGATCTGTACAGCGCCTTCTATACGATTATTCTTACAAAGAATTTGGACTTGTCGGGCACTTATGTTCCATTTCTGTGCGGCTTCCTGCGTTGTAATATAGCCGTTCAGCATTAAATCCACCTCCAGCCAAAGCAGACAATTACCATTTATATTATATTCGTTTGAACGAACTCGTTCAATGCTAAGTTTGAGGTTTTACCCTACAAAGAGAAAGGAATTTCATTTTTTATAACTCTGGGTTATCCAATAGGGGCGAGCGGCATCCCGGTTGGCAAGGGGATTTCAAAGGGGAACAGTGTTCTCCTTTGCCTGGGATGTTCAGAGGGGATAGTGTTCCCCTTTGACCGGAAGAATCCAAAGAAACCGGCGGTTTCGTGGCACACGACTTTCCCCGGAAAGTCTAGTGTGTTATACCTTTGTGGAGCAGATGGCAGCCGGAATTGTAGCACGCCCCGGAAAGTGTGGCTACAGTTGCGGCGTTCTGGCGGGAAAGGTTGCCTCTTGCGGGGCAGCATAAGCGACAGAAAAAGGCTGGCAGGTGGTGCGAGTATGCACTGTCTGCCAGCCGTGTCATCTGTGGAACAAAGGTATATCAAAGCCCCGTCAGCCGCTGCTTACTATCGTATCAGAACCACCACGGCAGTTTCCCGCGCAGGCTGTCCATCGCCTCTCCCTCCACCTTCTTTGTCCGGCTCTCGCTGAGATGGAAATGGAGCGCTGCACCGATCAGAGGGTGCTCGATTCCATCGGTAAAGCCATAGCGGTACAGCAGATAGGTCTGCTCTCTGGCAGTCAGCTTGTCCATCGCCGCATACAATTCCATTAGCTGTTCTTTTTTGATATAAATTTGCTCCGGAGTTTGGGATGTTGGGTCAGCAATGGCCTCGATTCGCAGCATCCGTTCATCATCTGAGAGAACGTCATCCAGATATACTCTCTGGAAGCCGGGGCCATCTCTCTTATCCACCATCCGTTGTTCAAACTGAGCGAGGACAGCGCGGATACAGTCTGTCATGGCGTTGCGGATCGCCGGTGCTGCATAAGTCAGAAATTTCATGCCACGTCCGGCATCAAACAAAGGGATTGCGTTCAGCAGGCCGATGCTTCCCTCCTGCACTAAATCATCTAAATCAATTCCAATATCATTTTCATCCAGCCCCATGCTCCGGTATTGCTCCAACGCTATTTTTCGGATGAATCCCAGATTGTTTTCCAGCAGAATGTCACGGGCAGCTGTATCCCCTTCCTGTGCCAGCCTGCACAGCCGTTCATTGCTCCGGGTCGGCATTTTGCTTCTCCTGCGCGTGGTCTAAGGTGGATTGGAGAAATTCCGTCAGCGCCTGACCAAACTTGTCCAACGCTTCCTTTTGCACGCCGTCCATTCCTGCCGCGCTCTGGGTAACGGCGGCGGAAATCATTTCCGGCGTGATGGTTGGTGCCTGGACATCCTGGCCTTTTGTCAACTCGGAGAACATCTGCTGGGTGATGCCCTTGGTCAAAGACTGTGCTGCCGTGAAATCATTACCAATCTCTTTCTTCACTTCCCGCAGCGCTGCCATAAACGTGTTCTGTATCATCGTCAGGTCGGCCTGATATACAGGGACTTTCTGCCTGTTGACAGTTCTTGCCGCCTGCACAGCGGCATCCGTCTTCACATTCCGGCGCAGCATTGCGCTAAGGGTAGTAAGCATCTGGTTTTGTCCGGCGAAACCAGCGGCCAGCGTATCATCAAAATATTGCTCGATCATGTAAGTGACTTCTGCAAAGCGCGGGCTTTCCAACAGGCGGTTGACAATTTCGGCATTGGCTTTCCCGGTGTACAGATTCCGTGCCGCCTGCACCGACAGGCCCAGTTCTTCAATATCAAAATTTGTCCGGTCGGGTGTATTGACTTCCCCTAGCAGGAAATCTGTGGAGACTTCAAACACTTTCGCAATACGGAGCAAATGTTCTGTGCTGATTTTATCGGTCTTGCCGTTGACAAACCGGCTGATGGCGCTTTCGGTGCTGCCGATGCGGGTCGCCAGCTGTGCCTGGGTAATTTTATGTTCCTTCATAAGCTCCTGCATCCGTTGCCGGATATTTCCGGGCAGATAGGCTCCCTCCATATGCCGCACCTCTTTCCTGTAAACTCGTTGCATCCATTATACCTTATAAACCCAGCGTGGGCAAATGCTTTCCGCTGGGTTCGCCGCTCTGAGGTCTTGCATTTTTGCAAGATTTGAGGGCGGCTTTTTTCTTTTCTTGCACTTATGTGGGATTTTTTGGTCTATAGGCTTTTTCCACGTATATTCAGGCAGACGGGCAAATACCGTCAATAAGTGATGGAGGGCATAGCCTATGAATCTGTTTGAAACTGTAAAATCTGCTGTTACTGTGAAGCAGGCCGCCGAGTACTACGGCTGCAAGGTCAACCGGGGCGACATGGTCTGCTGCCCCTTCCACGATGACCAGCATCCCAGCATGAAGCTGAACAGGGATTATTTCTACTGCTTTGGCTGTGGGGCCACCGGGGACGTGATTGACTTCGTGGCGCGGTTATTCGGCCTGAGCAGTTACGAGGCCGCAAAGAAGCTGGCCTATGACTTCGGCATCGACCCGGACAAGCCCCCGGCAGCGATGGCGCTGAAAAAGCCGTATCCGCTGGCGCGGGCCTTCCGCAACGATGAGATATACTGCCAACGGGTGCTGTGTGATTATCTGCACTTGCTGGAACACTGGAAAATCGAGTACGCCCCGCAATCGCCGGAGGACGAATTGGACGACCGCTTTGTGGAGGCGAGTCAGATGATCGACTATGTGGAATACCTGCTGGACATTCTCATGTTTGCGGAACTGGAACAGCGTGTGAAAGCGGTAGATATGTTGCTGAATGACGGAACCATCGCCGCACTGGAGCGGAGGCTCAAACGTCTGGAAAAGGAGGTGCAGCACCGTGGCGAAGAACGAGCAATCGCGTGAGGTCAACCAACCCATCTGGTTTGACGGCAAAAGTATCAACGAAGCCCTGTTTTGTGATGATTTTCTGAGCAGACACAAAATCATCTACACAAACGGGGCTTTTTTCACACCCGATGGCCGCGTGACCAACGACCTGCCGCTGCGAAGCGAGATCTTTGACGAGCTGCGCTGCTGTGCGGTCAGCAACATTCCACGCAAGATCAGCAACATTGTAGAGCTGATGAAGCTGGCTGCACTACTGGAGGACTTCCCGCCGGAGGCGGACCGGATTCATCTGGCAAATGGGACGCTAATGCTGGATGGCACCTTTACGGAGGGCAAGCCGGAAATCGTTCGCTGTCGCCTGCCGGTGGCCTACAATCCCGATGCTCCCACACCGACTCACTGGCTGGCTTTTCTGGACGGGCTGCTTTACCAGGAGGACATTCCCACTTTGCAAGAATATATCGGCTACTGCCTGATCCCCAGCAACAAGGGCCAGCGGATGATGGTCATTAAGGGCAACGGCGGCGAAGGCAAAAGCCAGATCGGCGCGGTGTTATCCGCTCTGTTTGGCAGCAACATGAAAGATGGCAGCATCGGCAAAATTTCCGAGAACCGGTTCGCCCGCGCTGATCTGGAACACATTCTGCTGTGTATTGATGATGATATGCGGATGGAGGCGCTGCGGCAGACCAACTATGTAAAATCCATCGTCACCGCCCAGGGCAAGATGGATTTGGAGCGCAAGGGTAAGCAGAGCTATCAGGGATGGATGTGCGCCCGGCTGCTGGCGTTCAGCAACGGCGACTTGCAGGCTCTCTTTGACCGCAGCGACGGCTTTTACCGGCGGCAGTTGGTGCTGACCACAAAAGAGAAACCTGTTGACCGCGTGGATGATCCCGACCTGGCCGAGAAGGTGAAGGCCGAGGTGGAGGGCATTCTGCTGTGGGCTTTTGAGGGATTGCAGCGGCTGATAGCGAACAACTTCAGATTCACCGAGAGCCAGCGCACCAGAGAGAACCGTGAGGCTGTCAAGCGGGATAACAACAATGTGTTCGATTTTCTGGAATCCGAGGGCTATATCCGGCTGAAAGCGGATGCGTCCATCAGTTCAAAGGATTGCTACGACATTTACCGGATGTGGTGCGAGGAAAACAGTCTGACTGCACTCAAACGCCGCAGCTTCAGCGATGCGCTGGTGGCAGCCTGCGGCAAGTACAATCTGGAACACTGCAACACGATTACCAATTCGGCAGGACGCCGGGTGTGGGGCTTTATGGGAATCGAGGCAGTGGCAAGGCCGCATATAAACGAGTTTACGGACGCTTCACAGTGTACGTACGTACCGGAAGACTGGCGGGATTGATTTCCGCTTTGGTCGCCGGTACGTATGTACGCAGCGATTGACCCTGTTACCTCATATATTGCAGAAACACTTCACGAGGTTATAGTAGTCGTTCTCATTTTGAGAACAACCAAAACAGCCAGAAAACACCGTGATTTTGAGGCAGATTTTGAAGCAGTCACAAAACGGCGAAATGTTTCTCCCTTATCCACACACTGTTCGCCGAATAGCGGCTCGCGGAACTGCACACACGTTGCGCTGGCTCGCGCAGATACCGTCCGAATGGTAAAGAGTCCCGCATTTCCGCGAAGTCGAATATTCCGCCGCCAGTCAACGATACGCGGGGAAACATTTCTATCGTAAAACAGAAACTATAACAATTTTATCATCCCATGAAGCCGGTACGCTGTCCAGCGCAACCGGTTCTTTTTATGGGCAAAGAAATTTGGAGGATTATTATGAAGTCAAGCATCCGAAACGAAATCAAGGCGCAGATCATCCGCGCCGGTTACACCATGCAGGAAGTCGTTGACCAGCTGCACGATGAGTATGGGTGGAGCGACAGCGTATCCAATCTTTCCGGGAAATTGCAGCGGGAATCGCTGCGGTATCGGGAGGCCATGGAGTTGGCTGATGTGCTGGGATATGACATTGTCTGGCAGAAACGGAGGGATTGAGCATGGAAAAAGCACAGTACGCGATTATGCGATTTGCAAAATATAAGGGGCCTGAAATCGGCAATATAGAGGCCCATAATGAGCGCACAAAGGAAAAGTACGCCAGCAATCCTGATGTGGACGCCAGCCGAAGCAAGTACAACTTCCATCTGGTCAAACCGCCCGGCAAGTACCGGGCGGAGTCAGAGAGGCAAATTGCCGCTGCCGGATGCCGTACCCGGAAAGACAGTATCCGTATGATCGAGACGCTGTTCACAGCCAGCCCGGAGTTCTTTAAGGGAAAGAAACGGGCGGAAATTCGGGTATTTTTTGAGGAAGCTCTGCATTTTCTGGAACAGCATCAATCCAAAGAGACAATTATATCCGCCGTGGTGCATATGGACGAGAAAACGCCCCATATGCACCTTTGTTTTGTCCCGCTGACGGAGGACGGCAGACTCAGCGCCAAAGATATTATGGGCAATAAAAAGAAGCTGACCTGGTGGCAGGATGAGTTTTGGAAACACATGGTCAAGAAGTTCCCAGATTTGGAACGAGGCGAAAGCGCCAGCCTGACCGGGCGTGACCATATCCCGCCCCGCGTATTTAAGGAGATGACCAGACTGACCAAACAGAAAAGCAAACTGGAGGATCTGCTCACTGGAATCAATCCCTTTAACGTCAAAAGCCGGGCGGAGGAAATCTGCAAGATTCTGGATACCTATATTCCCAGCGTGGAGAAGATGGACACACTGCTGCGGAAATATGGTGTGGCTTTTACGAAAACAGCATCCGAAAACAAAAAGCTGAAAACGAAAAATGCCGAGCTGGAAGAATCTCTTGCATCGGCGCAGAAAGTCAGTGCGTTGAAGCAAATCGAAGATTTCAAGCTGCGGCGCGACTATGACAGTGCCGTGGCGATATTGGAGCAGATACCGCCAGAAGTATTGGAACTTTATAAACACCCGCATAAAAAAGAAAGGGAAACTGCCTATGATAGATGAGTGGAGCGGTTTTGCAGACCTGCTGGCCAACCTGATTGAGAAGTACGCTTCGGAGTTGGATGTCGAGAATCTGCCCGCTCCGGCGGTTCCGCTTGAGGACCAGGACGGCGCGGCAGCAGATAAAAAAGAATCTGTTTTCAAGCCGGAAGCAGTTGCAGGCAAAATTGCTGCATGATATAATAGACGTGATACAAGAGTCCAAACAAGAGGGCGACGGCCATTTTCTTCGCTCTCTTGAAACATAGAAAATGTAATCGGATAGGAGCGTGAACAAATGGCGGAAGACAAGAATAGACCGGACCAGAGCCAGGGCGAGATTGTAATTTATCAGGCTGAAGATGGGCTCACAAAAGTAGAGTGCCGGTTTGTAGACGAGACTGTTTGGCTGACGCAGCAGCAGATGGCGGAATTGTTCCACACGTCCAGAAGCAACATTGTGGAGCATATCGGCCACATCTATGAAGAAGGCGAACTGGATGAGGTTTCAACCTGTCGGAAATTCCGACAGGTTCGAATGGAGGGCAACCGGCAAGTAACCAGAGAGCTGCCTTTCTATAATCTGGACATGATCATTTCTTTGGGGTACAGGGTAAAATCCCTGATTGCCACCCAGTTTCGCCGGTGGGCCACGGAGCGCCTGAAAGAATATATGATCAAGGGCTTCACGATGGACGATGAACGCTTGAAAAATTTGGGCGGTGGCAACTATTGGCGCGAACTGCTGGAACGGATTCGGGACATTCGTTCTTCGGAAAAAGTGATGTATCGTCAGGTGTTGGACTTGTACGCCACCAGTGTGGACTATAACCCCAGAAGTGCGGAATCTGTTGCGTTTTTCAAAATGGTGCAGAACAAGCTTCATTATGCGGCGCATGGACATACGGCGGCGGAAGTGATCTATGAGCGGGCCGATGCAGATAAGCCGTTTATGGGGCTTACCACTTTTTCGGGCGACTTCCCCACGGCAAAAGATATTGGGATTGCCAAGAATTATCTGACAGAGGAAGAACTTCGGGTTCTGAATCAAATGGTATCCGGTTATTTTGACTTTGCCGAGGTGCAGGCCATCCGTCACCGGCCCATGTATATGAGCGATTATGTGGAGCAGCTGGACAATATTCTTCGGGCGACCGGTGAAGAAGTGCTGACCCATGCAGGAAAAATCAGTCATGCACAGGCGATGGAAAAAGCAAAAGCGGAATATAAACGCTATCAGGCACAAACTCTTTCCCCCGTGGAGGAAGAATATCTGAAGACCATTAAGCAGCTGGGAAAAGCGGCCAAGACAGAGGCGGAAAAGCAGGATGATTCTTCTGATCCAAGTTAAGAATGACCAATCCGCTTTTTGAATTGGAACCACATGAGGAAGATTACGATGCAGAAAGAAAAGATTAGAGTTTACACCTATACCAGAGTTTCCACCGCTATGCAGGTGGACGGCTACTCACTGGATGCGCAGAAGGCCAAAATGAAGGCCTACGCCGACTACAATGATTATGAAATCGTCGGTGAATATGAGGATGCGGGAAAGTCCGGCAAATCCATTGAAGGGCGGGCGCAATTCAGCCAGATGATGGAGGACATCAAATCCGGAAAAGATGGCGTGTCCTATGTTCTGGTATTCAAATTGTCCCGCTTCGGCAGAAATGCGGCGGACGTGCTTTCTTCCCTTCAGGTCATGCAGGATTTTGGCGTCAATCTGGTATGTGTGGAGGATGGCATTGATTCTTCCAAAGACGCGGGCAAATTGATGATCTCCGTCCTGTCTGCTGTGGCGGAGATTGAGCGCGAAAATATCCGTGTCCAAACCATGGAGGGCCGTATCCAAAAAGCAAGGGAGGGCCGCTGGAACGGTGGCTTTGCCCCCTATGGGTATCAGCTGGTAGATGGAAAACTGATGATCAACGAGGAAGAAGCAGAGGCGATTCGTGTCATCTATGACCAGTATGTTCACACGGACATTGGCGCAAACGGCATTGCAAAGTATCTGGAAAACCACGGTATCCGCAAGATTCCCCGGCAAAATGGGAAGAATCCCCTGTTTGACGCACATTTGATTCGCTTGATTTTGAAAAATCCGGTGTACTGCGGCAAGATTGCCTATGGCCGCCGCAAGATGGAAAAAGTGCGTGGCACAAGGAACGAGTATAAGCTGGTGGAGCAGAACAACTACCTGCTGGCAGAAGGATTGCATGAGCCTATTGTTTCGGAAGAAGTCTGGCAAGCGGCGCAGGTGAAGCTGCTGGCACAGGCCAAGAAATACGAACACGTCAACCGTGGGAAGGATGAACACGTACATCTACTCTCCGGCATTGTAAAGTGTCCTGTCTGCGGAGCCGGAATGTACGGGAACAAAAGCATCAAGCACAAGGCGGACGGCAGCAAGTACAAGGACTTTTATTATTACGGCTGTAAGCATCGCTCCATGATTCGTGGGCATAAGTGCGATTACAAAAAGCAGCTTCGGGAAGAACTGCTGGACGATGCCGTGGCAGAAGTCATTGTAAAGCTGGTGAGCAATCCAAAGTTTGCGGCTATGATGCAGGAAAAGATCAACATGAAAGTGGATACCGCCGCCATTGACCAGGAGATTGCCAATTACGAGAAGCAGCTTCGCCAGCACTATTCCGTCAAATCAAAGCTGGCGGAGGAAATTGATTCTCTTGATCCTGATGACCGGCACTATGTCCGGCGCAAGGCAGATCTTGATGACCGACTCTACAAAATGTATGATAAAATCGAGGATGCAGAGTCCCTGTTGATTGCCGCTAGAGCTAAAAAGCAGGCTATTGAAGCAGAAAAGCTGACCGGCGACAATATCTATAAAGTCCTGATTTATTTTGAGAAACTGTACGGCGTGATGAATGAAGCGGAGCGGCGGCAGCTGATCGAGGCGTTGATCTCTGAGATTCAGATTTACCCGGAACGCCAAGCCAATGGACAGTGGTTAAAATCCATCAAATTTAAGCTGCCGATCATCGAGGAAGACATGAGTATCAGTTTGGACAACGAAGAACAAATCGAGACCGTCGTGCTGCTGCGGAAAGCGGCCCCATAACCGTTCCACCCCTCCGCCCTGTCTCCGCATTCTGTGGAGGCAGGGCGGATTTTCTTCTCAGAAGCGGAAGCTAGCCTCGGGAAGAAAATTTCCCCTCTCCATGATAAATTCACAATTCCATGGTATACTCCCTCCAGGTGATGGCTTATGAAACACATTTTAATTGTGGAGGACGAGCCGGATATCCAGGAGCTGCTGTGCGCCTACCTCCGGGACGCGGGGTATGGAACCACAGCGGCCGGAGACGGGGTGGCAGCCCTGGAGCTGTTCCAGTCCCATCCCTTCGACCTGGTGCTGCTGGACCTGATGCTGCCCAAGATCGACGGCTTCGGGGTCTGCGAGCTCATCCGCCGCCAGTCCCAGGTGCCCATTTTGATGCTCACCGCCCTGGACGGGGAGGAGGAGCAGCTCCGGGGATTCCGGCTGAACATTGACGACTATGTCACAAAGCCCTTCTCCATGCCCGTTCTGCTGGAGAAGATCCGGGTCATCCTCCGCCGCAGCGGCGAAACTGTGGAGGACGGCCCTCTGCGCTACCGGGAGCTCTCTCTGGATCTGGACGCCCGGGAGGTCCGCCTGGAGGGCCGCCCCCTGGAGCTGACCGCCCGGGAATTTGAGCTGCTCCACACTTTTCTGTCCGCGCCGGGCCGGGTGTTCACCCGGGAGATGCTGCTCTCCAAGCTGTGGGGCTATGACTTCTTCGGCGACGAGCGGGTGGTGGACAGCCACATCAAAAACCTGCGCCGAAAGCTGGGGCGGGACTACATCGAGACGGTGAGGGGGGTGGGCTACCGTGCGGCGAAAGAAACTGAGTGAGAGCCTCACCGCCCGGGTGTTTCTCATCACCCTGCTGATCCTGCTCTCCGCCGGGGCGGTCACCTTCGGGCTCATCGCCTGGGCCACCCCCAGCACCTACACCGCGGTGGTCACCGGCGACCTGACGGCCCAGGTGGACCAGCTGGTGGACCAACTGGCCGGGACGGAGGAGCAAAGCTGCGGCCCTCTGCTGGACCAGTTTATCCGCACCTCCGGGGCGGAGGCCATGCTGGTGGGGCCGGACGGCCGGATTGCCGACACCGGCTCCCAGCTGGCCGTCCAGCCGGTATATGAGGACAGCTCCCTGGTCATCACATCCGTCCAGGGGGATTCCACCGTCACCTATGACGCGGGAACCTCCCATACAGACGACACGGTGGCCGTCACTATGTCCGAGCAGGCCGCCATCACTGCGGAGGTGCGCTTTGCCGGCCAGGAGGACTCCTATACCCTCTACGTCACCCCCCGGATGGAGGCGGAAAACCTGGCGGTCCGCGCCCTGGCCCAGATGGCCCCGTGGATTCTGCTGGTGCTGTTGATCTTTTCCCTGCTGTGCGCCCTGGTGTACTCCCGGTACATCACCCGGCCCATTGTACGCCTGAGCGGAATCGCCGGAAAAATGGCACAGCTGGACTTTCAATGGGAGAGCGGCGAGAAGCGCAGGGATGAGATCGGCCGGCTGGGCCGCAGCCTGGACCAGATGGCCCGGAAACTGTCCGCCGCCCTCACCGACCTGGAGGGGGCCAACCGGGCCCTGCGGGGGGAGGTGGAGCGGGAGCGGGAGCTGGACCGGCAGCGGATGGCCTTCTTCAACGCCGCCTCCCACGAGCTGAAAACCCCGGTCACCATTTTGAAGGGACAGCTCTCCGGCATGCTGGAGGGGGTGGGGGTATACCAGGACCGGGACAAGTACCTGCTGCGCTCCCTCCAGACCACCGGGCGGATGGAAAATCTCATTGGGGAGATGCTGGCCATCTCCCGGATGGAGTCCGGCGCAGCCGCCCTCCGGCAGGAGACGGTGGACTTGTCCGCCCTGACGGCGGGGCGGCTCCAGCAGGACGCGGAGCTGTTCCGCCAGCGGGAACAGGAACTTGTTTCCGCTCTGACCCCGGGGGTCTTGGTCACCGGAGACCCCTCTCTGCTGGGCAGGGCAGTTGGGAACCTGCTCTCCAACGCTGCCCTCTACTCCCCCCAGAGGGCCCGGATTCGGGTGTGGTGCGGATTCCGGGACAGCCGCCCCGCTTTGACGGTGGAGAACACCGGGGCCCGCATCCCGGAGGAGGCCCTGCCCCACCTGTTTGAGGCCTTCTACCGGGCTGAAACCTCCCGGAACCGGAGCACCGGCGGCAGCGGGCTGGGACTCTACCTGGTGAAGATGATTCTGGACCGGCACGAGGCCACGTGTGCCGTGGAAAATACGGAGGACGGGGTGAAGGTCACGGCACAGTTTTTACCCTGTCACAGTCCTGGACTTCCCACGGAAGATATGGTACGATGAATAAAACAAACTTGAAACGCCGAATTGGGAAGGGATACCTATGGAGAAAGTCATTCTGATCCACGGCTCCGGGCACAAGGCGGCCAGCTGGAACGAGACGGTTTCCCGCCTGGATTGCCGCGGAGACGTCCTGTGCCCCGAGCTCTCCTCCCTGCTGATGGGGAAAGAGGCCAGCTACCCCAATCTCCGCGCCGCCTTTGGGGCGTACTGCGCTCAAGCCGGCGGCCCGGTCCACCTATGCGGCCTCTCTCTGGGCGGCATCCTGGCCCTGGACTACACGCTGGAGCACCCGGAGGCCGTCAAAACACTGGTGCTGATCGGCACGCCCCACAAGGTTCCCAAGGCGGCCTTCGCCCTCCAGAACGTGGTGTTTCGCCTTCTTCCCCAGTCCACGTTTGCGTCTATGGCCTTTGATAAAAAGGACACCTTTGCCCTGGGAAATTCCATGAAGGATCTGGATTTCAGCGGCAGAGTAAAGGAGGTCCGGTGTCCGGCTCTGATCCTCTGCGGAGAAAAGGACAGTACGAATCTCAAATCGGCCCGCTTTCTGGCCCAACACATCCGGGGGGCGGAACTTCAGATCCTGGCGAACACCGGCCATGTCGTAAATGAAGAAAATCCGATTGCTTTGGCCGGGCAGTTGAATCGATTTTATTCCCTGCACCCTTGACGGTTCCAGTTCATGGAAGGGTCCGCCGCAGAACTGTTTGGTTCTGCGGCGGACTTTTTTTGACCGGGGCGCACCCGGCGCCGGGAATTCCACACAAAACACACACGCTCTCCAAACTTCCTCCACACAGCCCTGGTATCCTTTCCCCATCCCAAGGAGAAAGGAACCAGATCGTATGGAAATCAGCATTCAAAATGTCAGCATGACCTATCCCAACGGGAAACAGGCGCTGAAGGACCTGAACCTGGACCTGCGTAGTCCCAGCCTTATCGGCCTGCTGGGCCCTAACGGGGCGGGCAAGTCCACCCTGATGAAGCTGCTGGTGGCCGCCCTGCTGCCCACCTCCGGCTCCATTCTGGTGGATGGGCAACCCCTGGCCAAGGGGGAGCGGCAGCTGAAAGCCCGGCTGGGCTATCTGCCCCAGGACTTCGGGCTGTTCGACGAGCTCACGGTCACCCAGTTTCTGGACTACATGGCGGCCCTGAAGGGGCTGCGGGAGGCGAAAGCCGCCATCCAGCGTGCCATTCAGGCCGTCAACCTGGAGGAGAAGGCACGGGCCAAGATCCGTACCCTGTCCGGCGGCCAGCGCCAGCGGGTGGGCATCGCCCAGGCCCTGCTGGGGGCCCCCGCCTTTCTGATCTTTGACGAGCCCACGGTGGGACTGGATCCGGAGGAGCGCATCCACTTCCGCAACCTGTTCTCCCAGACCGCCCGGGAGCGGCTGGTCCTGCTGTCCACCCACATCATTGAGGACGTGCAGTCGGTGTGCGATCAGCTGGTTGTGATCCACCACGGAAAGATTCTGTTTACCGGTACACCGGAGCAGCTGATCCAGAGGGCCGCCGGCCACGTGGGGTTTTTCTGGGAGCAGGAGGCCGCCCAGGATGCTGGGCTCCACATCACCGCCCGGGTGAACACCAGCCGGGGCGTCCGGTGCCGGGCGGTGGCGGACGCCCTCCCCACCTATGCCCAGCCGGCGGAGCCCACCCTGGAGGACGCCTACCTCTATCTCATCTCCCGGGAGGCGGTCCAATGAAAACGATCCGGCTGTTTTCCCTGGAGCTGGGGCGGCTGCTGCGCAGCCGCCTGACCTGGCTGGTGATCCTGCTGACGGCGGTCTCTCCCGCGGCGGGTCTCATTCTCTACCAGCCCGCCTACTCCGACACCATGCTCTCCCTGTATCTGGCCAACCCGGCCCTGGCGGGCGGCGTGGGGGGCGGCATTCTGTTCGCCCTGCTCACCATCTTCGAGCTGGACCGCACCGGCCGCAGCCGGGTGGACATGCTCATGGACGCGGCGGTCTCTCCCCACACCATGGCGTGGGTGCGCCTGCTGGCCTTGCTGGCCGGAGCGGTGCTGGCCACCGTCCTCACCATAGCGGTGTGGTTTCCCATCAGTTTAGGGCTCATCGGCTCCGTCTTTACCGGGACGGACTATGTACTCTCCTACCTCCTGTTTCTGGGGCTGGCCCTGCCCCTGTCCATTCTGGCCGCCGCCTCCGCCTATCAGATCACCCGGCGGGCGGACCTGTCCCTGGTGCTCTTTGCCGCCTTTGCCGGGCTGAGCCTCACCGTGTGGGCGGACCAGTGGCAGCTGTGCTGGCTCAACCCCAGCGTGTGGGCCATGTCCGACGACTTCACCAACTTCCGGCTGTTCCGGTCGGTGGCCTATGTGCGGCTGACCTGGCTGGGGCTGCTGTCGGGGGTGTGGGCCGTGTCCTACCTGTGCATCCGCCGGTACGGAAAGGGGCTTCTGGGCTCCCTGGCCCGGGGGCTCCGGCGGCTCTACCGCCCGGCCATCGCCCTGGTGCTCCTGGCCTGCTCCGGAACGGCCTATGCCGCCCAGCCCTTCTACGACAACAGCAACCCGGACCTGAACGCCATGGAGCTCTACAATCTGGACTACGCGGAAGGAGTCACCTTTCTGGACCGCACCGTGCAGGTATTCCCGGACACCCAGGCCGGCACGGTGGAGGGCCGGGCGGTCTACCGGTTCCAGAACGCCTCCGGCCAGGGGTGGACGGTCTATTTTGGCGTGGACCCGGGCTATGACCTGACGGCCACCGTGGACGGGGAGGCGGTCCCCGCCGTCCGCACTGGCTATGAGGAGAGCAACATGGCCCTGTGGGAGATCACCCTCCCGGCGGGCGAGCAGGTGGAGCTGGCGCTGGAGTACGGAGGCTTTCCCAAGGACTGGAACCTCTCCTCCACCAGTCAGGGGAAGCCGGAGATCAGCGAGACCTACTTGTGCCTGGAGAACCAGCGGCTGTTTCCCTACCTGCTGAACGTGTTACCCGGGGACGAGGGCTATCCCACCACCGTGGAGATCACCCTGCCCGCCTCCATGACCGCCATTCCCTTTGGGACCAGCGAGGCAGAGGTGATCGCGGAGCACGGGGACAGCACCAAAACCTGGCGCTATACCCACAACCGCACCGGCGGTATTCTCTACGCCGGAGACTACATCCGGGAGGACATCCAGGCCGGCGGCATCACCGTGGCGTTCTACTACGGCCGCAAGCACCAGGCGGTCATGGAGGCCGCCGGGGCGGCGGACGCGGTGAAGGCGGTGATAAGCTACTGTACCCAGCACTACGGCTTTCCGTCGGCCTTTGGCGCGACGGGCACCCTGAAGCTGATCCAGAGCCGGGTGGCTGGCGGAGGCTATGCCGGAGAAGGAGCCAGCCTGCTGGACGAGGCGGACTTTACCACCGCCAACCTGGGGAACACCAGCAAGGGGGCCGTCCCGGGTGAGACGTTCATCCACGAGCTGGTTCACCAATGGTGGGGCCTGGGCAATATGTTCGACGTGACGGATGAAACCAGCCCCTGGTCCTCCGAGGGCCTGACGGTATACACCACCTACCGCATCGTCAAGGATCTGTACGGCGAGGATTACGCGCAGAAACACTATGTGGAACAGTGGCAGCAGGAGGTGGACGACTACTTTTTGAACTTCTATGTCCGCCATCCGGAATATCTGGAGAAGCTGCCTGAGGAGGAGCGGCTGAACATCGCGGGCAGTCTGTCCGGCGTGCGCCATTACAGCGAGATGCCGCTGAAAATTTTGAAGGCGGAACAGCTGGTGGGCGGCGAGGAGGCCATGGACCAGATTCTCCACGACCTGTTCAACCGGGAGATCGACTATACCTATCCCTATCTGACCTATCAAGACTTTTTGACCGCCTGCGGGCTGACGGAGGAGGAGCTGGACCTTGGGTAAGATTTTTCGATATGAGTGCAGACGCCTGCTGTGGAACAAATTTTTGGGGGGACTTCTGCTGGTGCTCCTGTTCTACGGATGGCAGGTGCTGAGCCGTGTGACCATCCTGGGGGTATCCCACACCGCCCCCTTCTCCCCCTGGAGCTTCGGGGACTTTTTGTGCCGGATGGTCCCGCTCCTGTGGATCGGAAACCTGTTCTTGCTGACCTTTTTCACCTCGGGGAAAGCCCGGCGTGCGGCGGTACTCACCGACGCCGCCCCTATGGAGCCCCGGCGGTACACCCTGGCCCGGTGCGGGGCCGCCCTGACGGGGACGGTCCTGCTGGCGCTGGCCGTTCTGGCGGAGGCCGCCGTGTTCTACGGTTGGTACTTCGGCTGGCACGGGTGGGGGGAGCTGCTGCTCCCCGCCCTAGTCACCCTGGTCCCGCCCCTGGCGTTTGCCCTGGGCAGCGGGTGGCTGCTGGGGCGGGTGCGGCCCTGGCTGGTCTATGTGTGGATGCCCCTCCCCTTTGCTCTGGCCCTCCTGCCCCTGCCAGAGGCGCTGGAACTGTGGAACGGGAGCTTTTTCACCCAGTACCCCCTGACCCTGGGGACCCTGGACCCGGCCTTTTCCCTGCCGGTGGCTGTCCTGCTGGTCCAGTGCGCCCTGCTGACAGCCGGGATCGTCCTGCTGGCCCTCCCTCGCCGCAGGCGGCACGTGGAATAATATCGTTCATAGAAAAAAACGCGCCCCCTGGGACCATACCAGTCTCCAGGGGGCGCGCGCTATTCTATTTTTGCCGTTCCCAACCCAATCGGAAGCGGCCGTCAATTTTTCCCGTGGCTCCGGGCGGCGTATAGGGTGTTCTCCATGAGCATGGCCCGGGTCATGGGGCCCACTCCCCCGGGAACCGGGGTGATATAGGAGGCCCGCTCCACCGCGGCGGCGTAGTCCACGTCCCCGCACAGCTTGCCGGCCTCGTTCCGGTTCATGGCCACGTCCACCACTACGGCGCCCTCCTTCACCATGTCGCCGGTGATGAGGCCCGCCCGGCCGGCGGCGGCCACCAGGATGTCCGCCCGGAGGCACTCTGCCTTCAGATCGGGGGTCTTGGTGTGGCAGATGGTCACGGTGGCGTTCTCCCGGAGCATGAGCATGGCCTGGGGTTTTCCCACAATATTGGACCGGCCCACAATGACGCAGTGCTTGCCGGCGGGGTCGATGCCGTACTCCTGGAGCATCCGCATCACCCCGGCGGGGGTGCAGGGCTGGAAGCCGTTCTCCCCGATCATCAGCTGCCCCACATTGAAGGGGTGGAAGCAATCCACGTCTTTGTCCGGCCGGATGGCCAGCAGAACCTCCTTCTCGTTCAGGTGTCTGGGCAGGGGGAGCTGCACCAGAATGCCGTCGATGTCCTCCCGGCCGTTCAGGGTGTCCACCAGCTCCAGCAGCTCCTGCTGGGTGGTTTCCGCCGGGATGGCGTACTCCTCGCTGTAAATGCCGCACTCCCCGCAGTCCTTTTTCTTTCCGTTTACGTACACCCGGGAGGCGGGGTCGTCCCCCACCAGCACCACGGCCAAGCCGGGCTTGCGCTCCATCCGCTCCACCTGGGCGCGGACCTCCTCCTTCACCTTGGCCGCCAGGGCCTTTCCGTCCATTACTACCGCTGCCACGGATTACTCCTCCTTGTTATCGCTCTTGTCGTCGGATTTCTGCTCCGCCTGGGCCTTGAGGCGGTTCACATACAGTTTGGCTGGGTCGTGGGGGCGGAAGCGGTTGTAGAGCAGGATGGCTCCCGCCGCCACAAAACACACCGCCGCCACCATCTGGGACACCCGGATGGGCGCCCCGAACAGCTCCAGGCCGAAAAAGTACAGGCTGTCGGTGCGCATGCCCTCGATCCAGGCCCGGCCCAGACCGTACCAGCACAGATAGAACAGGAAGCACTCCCCGTCGTACTTCCGCCACCGCTTTCCAATGAGGTAGACCAGAATCAGGCCGATAAAGTTCCAGGCCGACTCATAGAAGAAGGTGGGATGTACCCCCAGGGTCCCGTCCAGGATGGCCTGAAAGCCCGCCTGGTCCACATACCCCTGGGCGAGCATGTCCTGGGCGATGGACTCGCTGCACATGCGCCAGGGCAGGTCGGTCACCCCGCCGTAGGCCTCCACGTTCATAAAGTTGCCCCACCGGCCGATGAGCTGGCCGATAAACAGCCCGTGGACCCCCAGGTCGGCGAAGGCCAGGAAGCTCACCTTCCGCACATGGCAGAAGATGAGCAGCACGATGGCCGACGAGATGATGGCCCCGTAGATGGCCAATCCCCCGTCGCTGTACCGGAGGATGGCCGCCCAGTTCAGAGAGCCGTCCGTATTTTTGTACAGGTCCAGGTTGAAAATCACATAGTAGGCCCGGATGGCCACCAGAGCCGCGGGCACCGCGAAGATCATCAGGTCCAGGATGTGGTCGGGCACCACGCCGAACCGGGGTGCCCATTTGGAGCACAGGTACACCGCCAGCAGCAGGCCGCAGGCGATGATGATGCCATACCAGTACACCGGCCGGCCGAGGATCTCAAAGGCCACCCGGTTCAGGGTGAACTCCAGTCCAAGGCCGGGAAACGATACCACATGCACCATGGTCACCCCACCTCCTTGGGCCGGATGACAGACAGGGAGGTGCGCGCCGGAGTCACCCACCGGGCGATGAGGGCCTCCACGTCCTCCTTCCGGATATCCGCGAACAGGTCGGCAAAGCGCAGGTACTCCCGTCCGGCAAAGAAGTTCTGGGCCTGATTCACGCACAGGGTCTCAAAGGAGTTGAGGCTTCGCACCCTCCATCCGTAGACCCCCTTCTTCACCCGGTCCCACAGCCCCGGGTCCACGCCCTCTGCTTCAATCCTTCTGGCCTCCGCCTCCACGGCAGCCCGGACGGCCTCCGGGTCCCGGGACTCGCCCCCTGCCGCCAGAAAGGCGCAGCCGGGGACGCTGTCATATCCGTAGCTGAAATTCCGGTTGATGAGCCCCTCCTGATAGAGGCGGGCGTACAGGGGGGTGGAGTTGCCCAGCAGCACCTCACAGGCCAGCTCGCCCAGCAGCTGCTGGCGCAGGCCCGCCTCCCCCCGCTCCGGGGCGTCCCCCTTGCAGCCCAGCTGGAAGATGGGGCCGGACACCGCCAGGCGCTCCTCCACCAGGCTCTGGAAGGCCCCCTCCGGCTCCTGGGGGCCGTAGTCCTTCTGGGCGATGGGCCCCGCCGTTTTCGGCAGGATCTCCCGGGCGATCTGGCACACCCGCTCCGGGTCCTGATTCCCCGCCACGCACAGCACCATGTTGGCCGGGTCGTAGAAGGCCTTGTGGCAGTCGTACAAGGTCTGGGGGGTGATGCGGGCAATGGACTCCACCGACCCGGCCACGCTCAGGCGGATGGGGTGGTGCTCATACAGCCCCTTCATCAGGTTGGTGAACACCTTCCAGTCCGGGTCGTCCTCGATCATGCCGATCTCCTGGCCGATGATCCCCTGCTCCTTGTCCACGCTCTCCTGGGTGAAGTAGGGGACGGAGACGAAGGAGAGGAGGGTCTTCAGGTTCTCCTCAAACTGCTCGGTGCACTCGAAGTAGTACCCGGTGATGGCGTTGCTGGTAAAGGCGTTGGGGGAGGCCCCGTTGGCCGTCAGCTTCTGGAGGGCGTTGCCCTCCCTGGTGTCGAACATCTTGTGCTCCAGGTAGTGGGCCACCCCGGCGGGGGTGTCGTGCCAGGTCCCGTCCAGGCAGAACCGCAGGTCCATACCGCCGTAGTTTGTGGCGAAAAAGGCGTAGCTCTTTTGAAACTCGGGCTTGGGAAATACAAACACGTGAAGGCCGTTCTCCAGCACCTCCCGGTACATCCGCTCCCCCACCCGTGGAAAATCCAAGTGATTCATGGGTCCTCACCCCTCCTTTCCGTTGAGGAAATAGACGGTGTCCAGCTCCAGCTTTTGGGCGGCGGCGGCCACCTGCTCCCGGGTGACGGTCTTCAGCCTCTCCACCAGCTCCTCAATGCCGGTGTCCAGGCCGGCCGCCGTCTGGCCCAGCCAGAACTCCTCCAGGCGGCTCTGGTCGTCCAGGGTGGATAGATGGCCTCCGATCAGGGTGCGCCGGGCGCCCTCCAGCTCCCACTCCTCAATCTCCCCCCGGCGGACGGCCTCCAGCTGGGCCAGGATCTCGTCCCTGGCCTGCTGGTACTGGCCAAACTCAATGCCGGAGGACACCAGCAGCAGCCCCTTCATCTTCTCCAGGTTGGAGCTGGCGTAGTAGCACAAAGAGCGCTTCTCCCGCACGTTCAAAAACAGCTTGGACAGAGGGGTGGCCCCGAAGACGGCGTTGCACATCACCAGGGCGGGGTAGTCCTCCTCCCAGCAGGTGATCCCGCCGGTGCGGAAGCCCAGGGCCAGCTTGCCCTGGGTCACGTCCATCCGCTCCTCCTCCAGGCGGGGCTCCGCCCCGGCGTGGAGGCGCACCTCACAGTCCGCCTCCAGCCGCTCCTCGGACCGGGGCAGGCCGGACAGGGCGGCGGACAGGGCGGCGGCTACCCGGTCCGGGGCGGCGGAGCCGCAGTAATAGAGCTGGATTTCCGCCGTGGACAGCAGTTCCTGATAGCGCTGCCACAGCTTTCGCGGGGTGAGGGCGGCGGCGCGCCGCTCGTCCCCCAGCTTGTCCACCCCGAAGGCCTCCCCCTGGCACATGAGCTGGGTGAGGCGGGACAGGGCGTAATACCGCTTGTCGTTCACCTGGGCCCGGATGCGGTCCACCAGGTTGGACCGCTCCCCCGCCACATAGTCGGGATAAAACATCCCCTTCTCGGTGCGGGGGCGCAGGAGCAGCTCCCCCAGCAGGGCGGCGGCCCCCTCCAGGACCGGCTCCCCCTCCAGGGCGTAGGCGTCGTCCAGGAAGCTGGCCGCAAACCCCACGCACTGAGTCTCCCCCTTCTTGCGGACGATGGGCTCGATGGCCCCGCCGTACAGCTCGTCCAGGGCGGCGGACAGGGACTCCAGATCCGGGTGGGCCTCCGTCCCCCTGCGGAGCACCGCCGGAATCAGAGCGTTGGCCGAGGCGGTCTCCGCCGACAGGGGGACCATCAGGGTCAGGGACAGGTATGAACTTTTAAACTTGTTGGTGTGGACCGTCCGAAGCCACACCCCGGGAAACAGCTCCCGTCGCAATACTTCCATGGGGATTCCTTTCCTTGGGAGAACCTCCCAAATTTAAATCAGGATATATTATACCATGTCAGATTGATTTAATCAATTTTTCCCTCCCATCCCAGTGTCCCCGCCCTATGGTGGAATATACCAAAGCAGCCCCGGCTCTTTGGGCGCAATTTCGGATTGACAAACGAGGGAGAATGTGGTATAGTTCCGTTTGTAAAGTTTTTAGGCTTTACATGAAGCCGAGAGGAGGCCGCAGAACATGAAAAGCCAGGCATACCGGATGGCCCTTCTGTATGATTTTTACGGGGACGTTCTCACTCCCCGGCAGAAGGAGTTCTACGACCTCTACTATAATGAGGACCTGTCCCTGGCCGAGATCGCCGAGAACAACGGCATCACCCGCCAGGGCGTCCGGGACGTGATCGTCCGGGCGGAGGCAATCCTCACCGACCTGGAGGACAAGACCGGCCTCATCAAGCGCTTCCACGCCATGCAGAAGCAGCTTCAGGAGGTGGAGGGCGCCGCCCAGGCCATTCTGGCCCGCAGTGCCCGGTATGACGACCCGGAGCTGGAGGCCCAGGCCCGCAAGATCCTGAACCTGGCCCAGCAGATGGAGAAGGAGTGACCCATGGCATTTGAAGGACTGACCGAAAAGCTCTCCGCCGCCTTTAAAAAGCTGCGCGGCAAAGGGCGGCTGACCGAGGCCGATGTGAAGGAGGCCATGCGGGAGATCCGCCTGGCTCTGCTGGAGGCCGACGTGAGCTATAAGGTGGTCAAGCAGTTCATTGCCCAGGTCACCGAGAAGGCGGTGGGCGCCGACGTGCTGGAGGCCCTCTCCCCCGCCCAGCAGATCGTTAAGATCGTCAACCAGGAGCTCACCGGCCTGATGGGCGGCGAGAGCACCAAGCTGACCATCGCCTCCAAGCCCCCCACCGTGGTGATGATGGTGGGCCTTCAGGGCGCGGGCAAGACCACCAACTGCGCCAAGCTGGCTGGCCTCATGAAGCGCAAGGAGGGCAAGCGCCCCCTGCTGGCCGCCTGCGATATCTACCGCCCCGCCGCTATTCAGCAGCTGGAGGTGGTGGGCAAACAGCTGGACATCCCCGTGTTCCAGATGGGCCAGACCGACCCGGTGGAGATCGCCAAGGCGGCCATCGCCCACGCCAGGGAGCACGGCAACGATCTGGTGTTCCTGGACACCGCCGGACGGCTCCACGTGGACGAGGAGCTGATGGATGAGCTCAGGCGCATCAAGGCGGCGGTGGAGCCCACTGAGATCCTGCTGGTGGTGGACGCCATGATCGGCCAGGACGCGGTAAACGCGGCCAAGGCCTTTGACGACGCCCTGGACATCGACGGGGTGGTGCTTACCAAGCTGGACGGCGACGCCCGAGGGGGCGCGGCACTGTCCATCAAGGCGGTCACCGGCAAACCCATCAAGTTTGTGGG
This sequence comes from Pseudoflavonifractor sp. An184, assembly GCF_002160305.1. GTDB lineage: Bacteria > Bacillota > Clostridia > Oscillospirales > Oscillospiraceae > Lawsonibacter > Lawsonibacter pullicola. Next base: position 24,748 of record NZ_NFKI01000005.1, on the reverse strand, counting down.
CGTGGGCGAAAAGCTGGACCAGATCGAGGTCTTCCACCCCGACCGCATGGCCAGCCGCATCCTGGGCATGGGCGACGTGCTCTCCCTCATTGAGAAGGCGGAGCAGAACTTCGACCAGAAGAAGGCCCTGGAGCTTCAGGAGAAGCTGCGGAAAAACAAATTTACCCTCACCGATTTCTATGAGCAGATGGCTCAGCTTCAAAATATGGGCTCCCTCACCGAGCTGGCGGGGATGCTCCCCGGCGTGAAGGCCTCCGATTTGGAGGGGGCCGATCTGAACACCAATATGTTCAAGCAGATGTCCGCCATCATCCAGTCCATGACCCCCTATGAGCGGGAGAACCCCTCTGTGCTCAACTCCAGCCGGAAAAAGCGCATTGCCGCCGGCTCCGGCACCCAGGTGGTGGACGTGAACCGCCTTCTGAAGCAGTTTGAGCTGCTCCAGTCCCTGACCAAGCAGTTCTCCGGCGGCAAGCTGCCCCGGGGCCTGCGCAAGCGCATGGGCAAGAAGGGCGGCATGATGCCCGGAATGGGCGGCGGGATGCCGGGAGGGTTTCCCTTTTAACTGACGCTGGAAGCGCGTGGCACACGCGTTCCATATAAAACGAAATTCATTTGGAGGTGAATATAAATGGTCAAAATCAGACTGCGCCGCATGGGCGCCAAGAAGGCTCCCTTCTACCGCATCGTCGTGGCCGACTCCCGCTATCCCCGGGATGGCCGTTTCATCGAGGAGATCGGCACTTACAACCCCGTCGTCAACCCCGCTGAGCTGAAGGTGGACGTGGACCGCGCCCAGGCTTGGATCAAGACCGGCGCTCAGCCCACGGAGACCGTCCGTGATCTGCTGAAAAAGGCCGGCGCAATCTAAGGCTGGAGGTCTGCACAATGAAAGAGCTTCTGACCTATGTGGCCCGGAATCTGGTGGATCACCCGGAGCAGGTCTCTGTCAATGAGATCCAGTCCGACGGCGAGACCATTCTGGAGCTGCGCGTCGCCCCGGAGGACACCGGCAAGGTGATCGGCCGCCAGGGCCGCATCGCCAAAGAGATCCGCACCCTGATCCGCTCCGTGGCCCAGCGGTCCGGCAAGCGCGTCTCGGTGGAGATCGTCGACTGATCCCCCTCACAAGGAGTCTCCTGCCCGCGCCGGTCGCGCCGCAGGAGATTTTTTGTTATACCATAACCCCTCAAAAGGAGGTTTTCAACCATGAAGCAGCAGTATCTGGAAGTGGGGAAGATCACCAACGTCCACGGCCTCATGGGCGAGGTGCGGGTCCAGCCCTGGGCGGACTCCCCCGACTTTCTGTGCCGGTTCAAGACCCTCTATGTGGATGAGACCCACTGGCCCATCCAGGTGGAGCGGGCCCGGGTCCATAAAAACATGGTGATTCTGAAGCTGAAGGACATCACCGATGTAAACGGCGCGCTGGCCCTGCGCAACGCCATTTTGTACATCGACCGGAAGGACGCCGACCTGCCCGAGGGCAGCTTCTTCCTGGCCGACCTGATGGGGATGGAGGTGCGGGACGCCAAAAACGGCGCCGTGCTGGGAAAGATCGCCGACGTGCTCACCCTCCCCGCCAACAATGTGTACGTGGTCCGGGGGGGCGAGCGGGAGTGGATGATCCCCGCCGTGCCGGAGTTTGTCGCCGAGGTCAATATCGACGAGGACTATATGCGGGTCAACCTGATGGAGGGACTCTGACCGCCTGATTTCTCTGGGCGCGGGGGCGGGCTTCGCCTCTGCGCCCGGTTTCTATTTCCCAACGAGACGGAGGTGCGCTATGTTTCATACCTTCCAGCGCTTTTCCCTGGAAAAGCAGCTCTTTGCCAGCTTTGTGGGCTTTGCCGCCGTCCTGCTCCTCCTGACCATGGGGGTGAGCCTGATCCTGGACATCAACCGGCAGATGCAGTCCACCGACAGCCTGATCCGCTCCTCCGCCTCCTACATCGCCTCTCTGGACTCGGTAAAAAACATGCTGAAGCAGGGGTACCCAGACCCGGAAGTCACCAAGGAGCTGGACTCCTTCAACGAGAGCCTGGAAGACCTGCATGTGATTGTCATCTGTGACGCCAACAGCCTGCGCTTCTACCATACCAACCGGCAGGACGCGGGGGATTCCTTTGTGAACGGGGACCAGGAGGCCATTCTCCAGGGCAGCGAGCCCTACATCACCACCGGATACGGAACACATGGCACTCAGCGCAGGGCATTCCACGCGGTGGAGGACACGGACGGGACCATCCTGGGCTTTGTGATGACCTCGGTGTTTATCTCCGATATCTATGCCCATATTCAAAGCCTGATTCTCTACTGCATTCTGCTGTTCTGCACCGCCCTTGTGGTGGCCCTGGGGCTCTCCAGGGGGCTGGTGGCCCTGCTGCGCCGCTCCCTGCTGGGCTACCACCCCACCGAACTGCTGGAGCTCTATCTGCAGCAGGGGGAGGTGCTCAACGCGGTGGAGGACGGCCTGGTGGCCACCGACCCCAAAGGCAAGGTGGTCTTTGCCAATCAGACCGCCTGCCGGCTGCTCCAGAAGAGTGAAAAGGCCCTGAAAGGCCGCAAGCTGAACCAGGTCTTTCCCGAGAGCTCCTGTGTCCAGGCGGCCCGCACCGGGGAGGCGGTCCACAACCGCTCCTGCGTCATCAGCGGCCATCCGGTGCTCTCCAGTGAAATTCCCATCCCGGGAAAGTCCGGCTCCAGCGGGGTGCTGAACGTCTTTCACGACAAGACCGAGCTCCAGAAGCTGTCCGACGAGCTCTCCGGCGCCCACTACATGCTGGACACCCTGCGCTTCTTCAACCACGAGTTTATGAACAAGCTCCACGTGATCCTGGGCTACCTCCAGACCGGGGAGACGGAGAAGGCGGCCTCCTTTATTATCAACAGCAGCCTGGTGTCCAGCCAGGCCATCCGGGAGACCGCCGACTGCATCCGGGTCTCCCGCATCTGCGCCCTGGTCATCGGCAAGATGATGCACGCCGCCGAGCTGGGCATCCGCCTGGCGGTGGCCCCGGACAGCTACTGCCGCCAGGAGGATTTGCTGCTGCCTGAGGAGGACTATGTGACCATCGTGGGCAATCTGCTGGAGAACGCGGTGGAGGAGCTCTCCCGGGGCGAACATGACCTCAAGGAGATCCGGCTGGCCCTCTACTGCCGCCCGGACTGCAATGTGATCGTCTGTGAGGACACCGGCGGCGGCGTGGACCCGGAGATCCAGCCCCATATCTTTGAAAAAGGAGTCTCCTCCAAGGGGGAGGGCCGCGGATTGGGGCTGTGCCTCATCCACCAGCTGGTGGAACAGCACCACGGAACCATTGACGTAATGACCGAGGCCGGGGCGGGCACCTGCTTTACCCTGACCTTTACCGACTCTGTACCTGAGGAGGCGTAGCTATGGCATATCAAGTGATCATCATTGAGGACGACCCCATGGTGGCCGCCATCGACCGGCAGTATGTGGAGACGGACTCCCGCTTTCAGGTAGCCCACGTTCTCAAGAGCGGCGGAGAGGCCCTGGGCGTGCTGGAGAACTGCCGCCCGGATCTGATCATTCTGGACTTCTACACCCCCTCCATGGACGGCATGGAGTTTGTAGACCGTCTCCACGCCATGGGGCAGTACCCCGCCATCATCATGGTCACCTCGGCCAACGACCGTGAGATCGTCCACGGCCTGTTGTCCCGGGGGGTGCTGGACTATCTGGTCAAGCCCTTCGCCTTCGCCCGGTTCCGGCAGGCCATGGACAAATTTCTTCAGACACAGAATCTGCTCTCCTGTTCTCAGGAGAGCAGCCTGCTGGACCAGCAGGCCATCGACCGCCTGATCCGCCGGCAGGAGCGCCCGGAGCCGGGCGGAAATCAGATGAGCAAGGGGCTCAACGCCGCCACCCTGGAGCGGGTGCGCAGCTTTCTCTCCGCCAGCCGCGGACAGGCCCTCACCAGCGAGGAGATCGCCGAACAGGTCCACCTGTCCCGCATCACCATCCGGCGGTACGTCAACTACATGGTGGAGACAGGGGAGCTGGCCAGCTCCATCGACTACCATACCGGCGGCCGGCCCTCCATCCGTTACAGCTACACCGGGCAGACCGCTGAGCCGTAATTTTCTATATTCAAAACCGACAAAAGTCTCTTGCAAATTTTGTGCAAATCTTTCAAATCCAGTGGCCAACCTCCCCCCGACTGTGCAGATGTGCCGGTCCGGGGGAGATTTTTTTCTTTTCTTTGGATGTATCATCCAAAGCCATTCTGGTTACTTTACGTACAAAAGTCATTCCATAGGTACAAAAATTGACTTTGTCCCCAAGGGGGACTACACTTTTCCTTAGAGATACGGACCGGACGGCATGGGGCGCGGACCGTTGGGAGGCAGTCCGCCGGACTGGTTTTCCCCACCGCTCCGGACGGTATCAAACCAATTTTGAATCGCCGGATGAGAGATGTAAAACTATTCCGGCGGAAAGGAAGTGTGTGTGTATGTTGGAGATCTCCTTTGACGTCATGCAAAGCGCCGCCATCGCAGCCCTGGTTGCTCTGGTAGGACGCGCGGTAGTCAAGCGGGTCAAGTTCTTCCAGACCTACTGCGTCCCGGGCGTCGTGGTCGCCGGCTTGGTGGTCAGCATTGTGCTGGGCATCCTGCGGGCCAGTAATGTTCTGCAGGTCACCTTTGACGTGGCCGTACTGAAGGAGTGGTTCATGGACATCTTCTTCACCGGAGTCGGTCTGACCGCCTCCTGGAAGCTCATCAAGTCGGGCGGTAAGGTGTGCATCGGCATCGCCATCGCCACCATCGGTTTGATTCTGTGGCAGGATGTTCTGGGCGTGGTCCTATCCATGGCCCTGGGCATGCATCCCCTCCAGGGTCTGGGCCTGGGCTCCCTGTCCCTGATGGGCGGCGTGGGCACCTCCGGCGCCATCGCCCCCACCTATGAGGCGCTGGGCGCCGAGAACGCCACGGTTCTGGCCATTATGTGCGCCACCTTCGGCATGGTGTTCGCCAGTCTGACCGGCGGTCCTGTGGCCCGCGCTCTGATCAAGCGCCATCACCTGCACGGTGAGGACCGCAGCGAGAAGAACAAGGAAGAGATCTTCCCCCTGAATAACAAGAACCTGCTGAGCAGCGTGTGCCTGATCATCGTGGCGGCCGGCCTGGGCTCCTATATTGCGATTCTGGCCGGAATGATCCCCATGATCGAGTTCCCCTACTTCATCGGCTGTATGATCGGCGGCATCATCCTCCGCAACATTCTGGACGCGGTCCATGTGGAGGTCCGTGCCGAGGAGCTGGACGCCTTCGGCGACATCTGCCTGGAGATCTTCCTGGGCATGACCATGATGACCATTGACATCACCAAGATTCTGGACGCCATCGGTCCCTTCGTAATCATCTTTGCCGCTCAGGTCATCACCACCTGTATCTACTGCTACATCGTCACCTTCCGCTGCTGCGGCCGCAACTACGATGCCGCCGTCATTGTGGCCGGCCACATCGGCATGGGCCTGGGCAACGGTCCCAACACCATGGCCAATGAGAAGGCCGTTATGGACGAGCACGGCTTCTCCCACATCGGCTGGGTCGTATACCCTCCCTTCGGCCTGCTGGTGCTGGACATTTTCAACCCCATCTTCTGCTCGGTGATTGCAGAGCCTCTCACCAAATTCCTGGGGTATATGCCCTCATAATCCGAGACCATTTCCTATCTTCTCTCCCGCATTCCCTCGCTCCCCCAGGAGCGGGGGTTTTTTATCCTGGCCCGGCAGCCCGTTTCTCCGGCATTTCTTCAAGATTTGTCGCCGCGCCAAAGAAAGAAAGAAAGAAACTAAAGAAACTATTTAAAAAACTTCTTGAAAATCATTTTAATTGGGATTACGATTTGTATGGACATCGATGTACTTTACCAATTGGAGTCATGATCTTGAAATTTTATATCTGCGCCACAGCCGAAACAATTTTCCCCGCTCCGGTTCTCTCCATGGGAAGGACCGGCAAATACGGGGCCGAGAACTACCGTTTGATGGAAGCGTTTCAGCTGTGGCTGAACGAAAACGGTCTTTTTGACCAGGACACGGTAATCTATGGAATTCCCATGGGCGCCCCGGATAAAACCGAGCCCGCCCGTTGCCGTTACGAGGTCTGTACTCCTCTTCCCGGATATCAGGTCTCCGCACGAGGCTCCATCCAATGCTGGACACCGCCAGGCGGCAGTTTCCTGATTTTTCAAATTCCCCACACCGCAGGCGCTGTACAAACCGCATGGAGCCTGTGTTTTTCTGAGCTGGAGCGCCTGGAATACCCCCTGGATAAGAGCCGCCCTGTGATGGAGCGCTATAAAAAGCGTATGGTGGACCGCCATCGCTGTGAGCTGTGCGTGCCAGTCCAATCCCCTCCGCGGCACAGGGCGGGCAGAATTTAAGCGGGAACGCCCATCGCGTTCCCGCTTTCCCTTGCGCTGATTGAATCAGATGCCGGGCAAGCGCCGTCTTCAGACCGCACATTCCCGCCTTTCAAGAGCACTTCTATGCACTCCGCCGTCAAAAAATACTCAGATACATCCGCCGGGACAGGCGCTCCAGCATCTGAATGCCGGCCAGGCTGTTCCCTTTTCCGTCCAAGCCGGGTGAGAAGATCCCAATGCCCATACGGGTGGGCACCACGGCCATAATACCGCCTCCAACCCCGCTCTTGGCGGGCAGGCCCACCCGGATGGCGAAGTCCCCCGACCCATCGTACATGCCGCAGGTGAGCATGATGGCGTTCACATAGCGGGCGTACCGGGCGGGGAACAGAGGCTCGTCCGACTGGAGCGCCTTCCCGTGGTTGGCCAGGGCAAAGCTGATATGGGCCAGATCCCGGCTGTTCACCCGAATGGAGCAGGCCCGGAAGTAGCAGTCCAGCACCTCCTCCACCCCGTCATCCAGCATGCCGTAGGATTTTAAGAGAAATGCCAGCGCCCGGTTTTTGCTGCCGGTGCGTTTCTCCGAGCGGTACACCGCCTCATCCATCTCAATCTCCGGGTTGCCCGCCAGCAGGCGGGTGAACTCCAGCAGCCGCTGAAACCGCTCGGTGTAGTCCTTTCCCTTGAGAAGCGTGCAGATGGCAATGGCCCCCATGTTGACCATGGGGTTCAGGTGTTCGCTGAGAAGGGGAGAATCGGTGACGTTGATGGCATCGAAGGGCTTTCCTGTGGCCTCCACCCCCACCTTGGAGCGCACCACCTCCTCCCCGTTGTCCAGCAGGGCCAGCAGCAGGAGGATGGGCTTTACAACACTCTGAATGGTGAAGTGCTTCTGCCAGTCCCCGGCCTGATAGTGGCGACCGTCGCTGTTGAGCACATAGATGCCCAAATTGGAGGGATCTCCCTTGGCCAGTTCCGGAATATAGGTGGCCACCTTGCCCTGCCGGGTGTAGGGGCGACACTCCGCCAGCAGGCTGTCCAGCAATTCTTCCATAATCCTCTTCCTTTCCTTTCCACAGCGGAAAAGCGGCCCGCCAGCACATGCCGGCGGGCCGCTGTGGTATATCGCCCAGTCGGCTTAGAACAGAGAAATGACGCTGTTAATCCCAATGACCAAGGAGATCAGGAACACGCCCATCCCCAGCACATTGCGGACCATACTGTTTTTATACTTCCCCATAACCCGCTCCCGGCTGGTCACATAGACCAGGGTGAATACGATAATGGGAAGGAAAATACCATTGACGGCCTGAGCGGTCATAATGATGGCAATGGGGTTGAAACCGGTAGCCGCTACGATAATGCCCGCCACGACCACAGCGATATTGGTCCAGAAGAAACGCTTGTCCTTCTTGCTCATCTCCCAGCCGAACAGACCGGCCAGCACATAAGATACGCCCAGCGGGGTAATGACCGCAGAGGAGACGCCGGCGGCGATCAGGCCCAGTCCCAGGAATGGAACGGAGAAGTCACCCAGAGTGGGCTCCAGCTGGACCGCCATGTCGATGGCAGAGTTGACCTCCATTCCCCGCATAACCGTACCTGCCGTAATCATAACAGCCCCGGTAATGATGCCGCCGATGATCATGGAGATGGTCGTGTCAAACCGGGCCAAAGGGAGCTCCTTGGGGTCGTGCCAGGTCTTTCGGGCCGAAGTGGCGTGGATGAACATATTGTAGGGAACCACCGTGGTACCGATCAGCGAGACACAGGTGAGCATGGAGCCCTCCGGGACCGTGGGAATCGCGCCGGAGAGCAGCTCCCCCAGGTCAGGCTTGACCACAATCATGGTCACCACAAATACGATAGCCATTATTGTGACACAGATGGACAGGAGTTTTTCCAGAGATTTCACCGCATCGCCGATATTGATCAGCACCAGCACACAGCAGCCCCAAATGGGGGCGATGATGTTGGAGGGAATTCCGGTGATGGCGGACAAGCCGATGGCAGTTCCCGTCAGGTCACCCCCCATATACGCGAAACCACCCAGGGTAATGGCCGCGGCCACCAGGACAACCATAAACCACTTCAGAGGAGGCCGGTCGGACAGATCCTTCACCAGTTCCTCCGCCAGGCCGTTCTGGGTAACGATCCCCAAGCGGGCGGCCATCTCCTGCATAACCACCACGGCAATGACCGAGAATACCACGGTCCACAGCAAGGCGTATCCGTAGCCCGCGCCGGCACTGGTGGCGCTGGTCACCGTACCCGGTCCAATAAAGGAGCCAACCACGAGGATGCCGGGTCCCATCGCTTTGATCTTGTCTTTCAGTGTGTACTTTTGTTCCATACGTTTCCCCACCTTTTGGTTTTGATTAACCGGGGAGCGGCACTCCCTCAGCCCTGCACACCTTCCCTCTTCTCTGACTCACGCGTCTGAAAACGATAATATCGTTTTTAGAACTATAATATCATTATAGTGGAAAGTCTCTCCCGTGTCAAGCAAAACCTCACGGGTGGGGTGCGGATTGTGCAACGCCTGCTTTCAGGCAGCTGGGAAATAGCGGTTGAGAAACCCATAAAAATATTGTAAAATAGACTGAAACGATCCGCCGGATTCTCCGGCGGAGCAAGGAGCGTGCAGCTATGCCAAACCGAGACATCCGGGTCATCCAATCGGTTCAGAGAGCCATTGATATCATCAACTGTTTCAGCGAACATGAGCTGAAACTGACTCTGCCCCAGATCAGCGCAAGAACGGGACTGAATATCAACACGGCCCGGGGGCTGGTAAATACTCTGCTGGCCAACGGGTATTTGGAACATATCCCGGAGGGGAACTTTTATATGCTGGGTCCGGTGTTTCTTCCTAAGGCGGATCTGGCCGCCATGAACGACATTGACCGGCTGCGCAGCCGGGTGCGGCCCAAACTGGAACTCATCGCCGACCGCTTTCAGGTATCCGCCCGCATGCAGCGCATCAGCAACGACAATATCTTTGCCGTAGAAGTCGTCAATCCCATTGAATCTCACTATATCTTCCTCACGCGGCTGAACGCAGTCTTTACCCTGAATGCCACCGCTTCTGGAAAGCTGGTTTTGTACTATATGGATGCGACCCGGCGAGAGGCCTTTTACCGCACCTTCGTTCCCACCAAGTATACCAAGCACACCTTGACCACCCGGGATGAGCTTGAGGCGGAGCTGGAACGGATTGGAGCGCAGGGCTACTCCACCGAGTTTGATGAGTTCGGTGTGGGCATCAGCTGCATTGCGGTCCCTATACTACGCAGCAACGGCACACTGTACGGTACCGTAAGCATCGTGGCCTCCTCCTCCGTGGTCCATGACGTGGGGGAGCAGGCTCTTGTCCCCATGCGCGCTCTGGCCAACTATGTGCGGGAGGAGCTTTTATAAGAAAAACACCCGCGGGGACTGCATTGTGCAGGCCCCCGCGGGCGTTTTATTTGATGATGCGAGCGAGCGGGCTCCTCACTTCTGTCCGCCGAAGCGATGTTGGGCCACGCCGTTCATAAAATAGAGCGCCATCCAACAGGCTGTGTGTGCGGACTGATGGGCGCCGCAGGTCTCCGGGTAGATCTCCACGAAGTCGAAGGCGGCAGCTCCCGCTTTGCCCGCCTCGTGAAGCATCATAGCTACCTCGAAAGAGGTGGGTCCGCAGGGGTCGAAGGGCCCCTGTGGATTGGCAGCGGCATCCAGCACATCAGAACAGACGGTGACATACAGCGCATCAGTGTCCTTACTGGCAATATCAATGGCCTTCTGGATGGACGCCTGCCAGCCATTGAGTTTGATTTCCCGGGCGGTAATCACCGTGGCCCCGGCCTTCCGGGCCTCGATGCGCTCCTGATGGTGATTCCGCGGCCCGCGGATGCCAATGTGGACAATCTTGGTGGAGTCAAAATTCTCATCCCCATATAGACGGTTAAAGGGGGAGCAGCGGGAATATAAGTCGTCTCCGAAGGAGGGCATGGTGTCCAGATGCGCGTCAAAATGAAGCACACCCACCCGCTTCTTGTGGCGCTTGCACAGTTCGCTGATAAGCGGATAGGAGATGGAGTGGTCTCCACCGAAGGTAATGGGCACACAGCCTGCGTCCAGTATCTCCCCAATTCCCTTGCGCATGGAGGCAAAGCTGAACTCATAACTACCGTTCTGGATGGGCACATCGCCATAATCGCAGCAGGTCATGTAGTCAAAGGTGTCAAAGTCGTAGTCCGGCAGGTAGCCTACATACCGAGTGGACACGGACCGGATGGTCTTGGGGGAGACCACACAGGAGGAGAAACCACCGTAGGTGCATCCTCCCTCAAAAGGCACTCCCATCACAGCGAAGTCATACTGCTTTAAATCCTCGGGCGTTTTCGCCACGGGCATTCCCATAAAGGAGGGCACGCCGCTGTAAATTTCGGTGGGCACAACGCCGGGTTGATAAATCACTGGTACTGTTTTCATGCTCTTGCACACCCTTTCTCATCGGATGACGATATTATCGTTTAAATAACGATAATTACATACCTATTATGGCACGGAGGGGCGGCGCTGTCAAGGGGAACCTTTTCGTCCATCGGACTTTTCCCGACCATAAGAACGTTTTCTGTCCCACAGATATTCTCCACAAGCGGAAAGGCGCACAGCGGTGCAAAAGTTCCTGCTCCAATTACCGGAAGCCTTACACAGCAAGGCTCCCGGGGCATTTGATTCCATTCGAGGCGGGCGCCTGTCCCCTCGAGCTCCCCCGCCCGGACGCACGCAGGCGATTTTATCCTGCACAGGCTTTTCCAAAAGCTGAGGCGCACCGCAACTGCGGCGCGCCTCTCTCTGCTTCTGTCATTTTCGGTGTGGAGACATCCTATTCCCACACAGCAAACCGTCTTTTATACCCGGACAATGTACCCCTCTTTTCTGGCCTTGGGCGCTGGAATCGCACCGTCCGCATAACCCAGAATACAGTTTCCAATCCCCTGGAGGTCCTCCGGCAGCCCCCACTTGCGCAGCAGCGCCTTGCCCTCAGGCCGTTCAAAGAGCTCCCGGGCCCGGTTGATCCAGCAGGAGGCCACCCCCAGGGACCAGGCAGCGTTCATCAGGTTGCCCATCACCAGAGAGCCGTCCGGAACGGCGTTGGCCCCCTCGGCCAGCACCACCACCACGGTGGGCGCTCCATAGAAGGGGTCAGTCCCCGGCGCACCCTGGATCTCCGCGTTGAGTTTGGACATCTCCTGGATGGTCTCCCGGTCCTGCACCACCACCATGACGGCTGACTGCTTCCCCATGGCGGAGGGGGCCCAGGTGCCGGCGTCCAGAATCGCCTCCAGCTCCTCCGTCTTGATCTGCTCCGGGCGGTAGCGCCGAACGCTCCGGCGCTCTCTCAGGGTCTTTAACGTCTCATTCATAACAAAACCATCCTTTCCCATTTGTTTAAGATGGCTCTATTATAAGGCGAATCGCCGGGCTGCGCAAGCGTTAGAGACACATGCGCCTGTCTCTCCCAGCCGGATTTCGGTTTCCTGTTTCCAGGAAGAAAGAATTTGCAATTTAGGGCTACCCTCCTGGGACAAAATATGATACACTCAAGTATAAAACCTATTGTGATCAGATCTTGGAGGAATACAGCTATGAAATGCCCCTACTGCGGATATTTAGAGAGTAAAGTGGTGGATTCCCGCCCCGCCGACGAGGGGGCCAGCATCCGCCGCCGCCGGGAGTGCCTGTCCTGCCACAAGAGGTTTACCACCTATGAGATGATGGAGAGCCTGCCCCTGGTGGTGGTAAAGAAGGACGGCAGCCGCCAGAGCTTTGACCGCAACAAGGTGATGAGCGGCCTGATCCGGGCCTGTGAGAAGCGGCCGGTGTCCATCAACACCCTGGAGGAGATTGTCACCGAAATTGAGCAGGTGCTCCAGAACGAGATGGAGCGGGAGGTGAGCTCCGCCGAGATCGGGGAGCTGGTGATGGAGCGGCTGAAAAAGGTGGATGAGGTGGCCTATGTGCGCTTCGCCTCGGTGTACCGCCAGTTCAAGGACATCAACACCTTTATGCGGGAGCTGAACAAGCTGCTGGCGGATAAGTAAAAAGAAAAGGGCCTGGGTTTCCAGGCCGTTTCTCTTGACATAAAAACGGGACCCGGAGGAATTTCTCCGGGTCCCGTCTCTTTTGAATCAAATTCGAAGGGGAAGAACTTACTTCAGCTCCACCTTGGCGCCGGCCTCTTCCAGCTTCTTCTTCATCTCCTCGGCCTCGTCCTTGGACACGCCCTCCTTCAGAGCCTTGGGAGCGCCCTCGACGGTAGCCTTGGCCTCGGCCAGGCCCTGGCCGGTGATCTCGCGGACGGCCTTGATGACCTTGATCTTGGCGGCGGCGTCGAAGCTGGCCAGGATCACGTCGAACTCGGTCTTCTCCTCAGCGGGAGCAGCGGCAGCGCCGCCAGCGGCGGGAGCGGCCATAGCGGCGGCGGACACGCCGAACTCCTCCTCCAGAGCGTGAACCAGCTCGGACAGCTCCAGAACGGTCAGGCCCTTCACTTCCTCGATGAGAGCGGTAATCTTCTCGCTAGCCATGGTAAAATACCTCCTAAAATGATAAATTCAAATATTAAAGTATATGCCGGATCAATTACTCGGCGGGAGCGGCCTCGGGCTCGGCAGCGGCCTCTACGAAGCCGCCCTTCTCCTCGGCGATAGCCTTGAGCACGATGGCCAGGCTGGTGATGGGGGCCAGCATGGTACCCAGAACCTGGGCCTGCAGGACCTCCTTGGCAGGCAGCTCGGCGATGGCCATGATCTCCTCCAGGGGGAGGATCTTGCCGTCCATAAAGCCGGCCTTGATGGTAAACTTAGCGCCGTTGAACTGCTTGGCAAACTTGTTGATGACGCGCATGGGCGCGATGGGATCATTGTGGCTGATGGCCAGAGAAGTGGTGCCGTTCAGGCTCTCGCTCAGCTCGCTCAGGCCGGCGCCCTCCACGGCAAACCGGGTCAGGGTGTTCTTCACAACGGCGTACTCAACCTCGTTCTTACGCAGCTCGTTGCGGAGAGCGGTATCTTCCGCCACAGTGATGCCCTTATAGTCGACCAGGACGCCGGAGGCGGCGTTCTGCAGCTTCTCGGTCAGCTCGGCCACAACGGCCTTCTTCGCTTCCAGAACTTTTGCGTTGGGCATTTGGGTTTCACCTCCAGAGAATAATAAAACGCTGTTCTGCGCGCAAAGACACAAAACAGCGTAAACAAACCATATCTGTTTCCACCGCATCCTCGGCAGGACTTCCGCTTTCGCCGCCTGCTGTCTTTGAACGCAAAGAGCATTATAAAGGAGCGCTCGACAAAAGTCAAGCACATTTTTGGCGGCTTCTCACCGCCGGGCAGGGGAGGAAAAGACCACCCGTCTTGAAGCGGTCTTTTCACCCAGGCTTACTGCTGCTGGGTCTCCGCCTGCTGCTGGCCGAAGGAACGGCCATTGTAGGTCAGGCAATTTTTGCACATCCGGTGAGGCAGCCGGTAGGCACCGCACTTGGGGCAGGTCACGATACCGGGAGTCTCCAGCTTCCAGTGGGAGCTGCGCCGCTTATCGCGCCGGGCCTTGGATACTTTTCTCTTAGGAACCGCCATGGGTGACACCTCCTTTAGTCTGTGTGCCGTGAGAGCACGCTCTTTGTAGTGGAATACTCAGCTTTCGTCATCCAAGAGCTGCGCAAGCGCCGCCCATCGTGGATCTACGTCAGGTCTGCACCCGCACGGGCCGAGGTTGAGATCGGCGCCGCACTTGGCGCACAGCCCTTTGCAGTCTTCTGAGCAAAGGTTCTTTGTATCCATGGCGAGAACGAAGGCCGTGGTGACCACCTCGTCCAGATCCAGCTCGTTTCCGTCAAGCAGAATGATATCGTCCTCGCTGTCCTCATTCTCCAGCTTGTCAGCCAGCAGACTGTCCAGCGGGACGACCTTCTCCCGGGAAAATTCCTTCCCACAGCGGTCACAGACCAGATCCAGCTCCGAGCGGGCCGTGCCGCTCAGCACTAAGGCGCCCGCGTGGTTGGTCACGCTGCCCTCGACTGAGACGGGCCGGGTAATCGGCTTTCTCCCCCAAAAGTCCAGATCGGACAGGTCCATCTGGTACTGGAAGGTCTTCTCCGCGTCCGGTACGTGGATGATGTTCCGCAGATCCAGCCGCATGTGAGACCCCTCCTTCGGGGATACAGCCCCCTTACTCGCGTAATGGTACGGAGGATATTATACCCATACCGAGAGGAATTGTCAAACATTTTTTTGTGTTGACAAAAGGAATTTTTTATGCTGGAATGGCAGTAGATACGACATGATCCACAAAAGGATGGGAACGATGAAGGAATTTACCATTGGCAAGAACGACGCCGGACAGCGGCTGGACCGCTGGCTGGCCAAAACCCTCCCCCTCCTCCCGGCCCCCCTGGCCCAGAAGTACATCCGCCTCAAGCGGGTGAAGGTAAACGGCAAGGGCTCCAAGCGGGATGTGCGCCTGGCGGTGGGGGACGTGCTGCAATTATACATCAACGACGAGTTTTTTGAAAAGCCCACCCCGGAGAACGCCTTTCTCTCCCTGTATCAGCCCAAGCTGAACATCTTATATGAGGACGAGCACATCCTGCTGGTGGACAAGCGCCCCGGTATGGTGGTCCACCCCGACGAGAGCGAGCGGGTGAACACCCTGCTCACCCACATCCAGGCCTACCTGTACCAGAAAAAGGAGTGGTCCCCCTACTGGGAGAACTCCTTCGCCCCCGCCCTGTGCAACCGCATCGACCGGAACACCGGTGGGATCGTCATTGCGGCCAAGACCGCCGAGGGGCTGCGGATCATGAATCAGAAGATCAAGGACCGGGAGCTGGAGAAATACTACCTGTGCGTGGTCCACGGGACCATGTCCCCCCGGGAGGGGAAGCTGGAGAGCTTTCTTTTGAAGGACGAGGGGAAAAAGCAGGTGTCTGTCCACAAAAAGCCGGTGCCCGGTGGAAAGACGGCGGTCACCTTATATAAGACCCTGGCTGTGGGGAAGGGGCTCTCCCTGGTGGAGTGCGAGCTGATCACCGGCCGCACCCACCAGATCCGGGCCCAGTTTGCCGCCGCCGGCCACCCCCTTCTGGGGGACGGCAAGTACGGCCGGCAGCAGCAGGACAAGCCCTACGGCCGCCACGGCCAGGCCCTGTACTCCTACAAACTGGCATTCCGCTTCACCACCGACGCCGGACCCCTGAACGGCCTCAATGGCCGCACCTGGCAGGTGGACACGGTGGACTTTGTGACGGAGTATTTTCCGGAATTTTCTCAGGCGGCGGGGACGCGGAAAACCTAGCGCCCCGCTCCGCGCTCCCCCCATTTCGGAAAATCCGTTCTTTCCCTTGGCACGCTTGACTTGAACGCAAGTTTTTCTGTGCAAAATTTCACCAACATTTTCGACAAAATCCATTGACAATTCCGCAGCAAACAGATATAGTGTATCTCGCTATCCGTGAAGCCCCGCTCCGGCGCATTTTTGTCCGTCTCAGAAGGACAGCCGGACGGGGACAAAAACAAGGGAGCTGACATTTGATTCGTAATTGAGGAAATGGGGGAGGATACATGTCTAAAGAATTGATCCGCCTGGCCAACTGCACTATGGCGTTTGACGGCGAGGTCGTGCTGGACAACATCAACCTATATATCAACGACAAGGAATTCCTCACGCTGCTGGGTCCCAGTGGGTGCGGCAAAACCACCACGCTTCGTATTATAGGCGGTTTTCAAGAGCCCACCTCCGGGGATGTTTTTTTTGACGGCGTGAGGATTAACTCTATTCCGCCCCACAAACGGGCGGTAAACACCGTGTTTCAGCGGTACGCCCTGTTCCCCCACCTCAACGTGTTTGAGAATATCGCCTTCGGCCTGCGCATCCCCAAGGTGGACCCGGAGACCAAACAGAAGGTCAAGCTGCCCGAGCAGGAGATCCACGACCGGGTCATGGAGATGCTTCAGGTGGTCAACCTGAAGGGCTTTGAGAAGCGCCGGATCACCCAGCTCTCCGGCGGGCAGCAGCAGCGGGTGGCCATCGCCCGGGCCCTGGTAAACCGGCCCAAGGTCCTGCTGCTGGACGAGCCCTTGGGCGCCCTGGACCTGAAGCTGCGCAAGGACATGCAGAATGAATTGAAGCGCATCCAGCAGTCCCTGGGCATCACCTTTATCTACGTCACCCACGACCAGGAGGAGGCCCTGGCCATGTCCGACACAGTGGTGGTGATGGACGGGGGCAAGATCCAGCAGATCGGCACCCCGGAGGACATCTACAACGAGCCGAAAAACGCCTTTGTGGCCGACTTCATCGGCGAGTCCAACATTCTGGACGGCATCATGCGCGCCGACGGGGTGGTGGAGATCTTCAACCGGAAGTTCCAGTGTCTGGACAAAGGTTTCCTCCCGGACGAGCCGGTGGACGTGGTCATCCGGCCCGAGGACGTGGACATCGTCCCGGAGGACCAGGGCCAGTTGAAGGGCACCGTCACCTCGGTGACCTTCAAGGGGGTCCACTACGACACCATCGTGGACTTCTACGGCTTCAAGTGGCTGATTCAGACCACCGACTTCTGCCCGGTGGACAG
This sequence comes from Pseudoflavonifractor sp. An184, assembly GCF_002160305.1. Taxonomy (GTDB): domain Bacteria; phylum Bacillota; class Clostridia; order Oscillospirales; family Oscillospiraceae; genus Lawsonibacter; species Lawsonibacter pullicola. The sequence goes on along the minus strand of NZ_NFKI01000005.1, from coordinate 7,724 downwards.
CCGCATCGGCATCAAGATCGACCCCGACGGCATCCACGTGATGAAAAAGAGCCAGTACTCCGGCATGTTCGGCGATTATTCCTCCTACTCCGAGGAGTATGATGAGATCGGCGACGCCACCCTCGAGCCCGAGGAGGAAGAGGGGGAGCGGGATGAAGAATAAGCTCTCCTGGCTGGCGGGCCCCTATGTGCTCTGGATGACCCTGGTGGTCATCGTCCCGATTCTGCTGGTGGTGGTCTACGCCTTCACCGCCTCCGGGGAGACCGCCGCGGACATCGGCGGCTTTACCCTGGACAACTTCTCCCGGATGGGCACCTACACGGTGATTTTTGCCCGCTCCTTCCAGTTGGCCCTGGTGGCCACTCTGGTGTGCCTGCTCATCGGCTACCCCCTGGCCTATGTGATGGCCAAGGAGGGCCCCGGCTTTCAGCGGGTGGCCATGGTCATCATCATGCTGCCCATGTGGGTCAATTTCCTGCTGCGCACCTACGCCTGGATGGCTATTCTGGAAAACAATGGAATCCTGAACAACTTCTTTGAGGCCATCGGCCTGTTTGATCTCATCAACGGTCTGTTCGGCACCGACATCTCCTTCTTCCCCATGATCCGCACTCAGGGGGCGGTGGTGCTGGGCATGGTGTATAACTACCTGCCCTTCATGGTGCTGCCCATCTACTCGGTCATCATCAAGCTGGACCACTCCCTGGTGGAGGCCGCCCGGGATCTGGGCGCCAGCTCGGCGGGGGTGTTCCGCCGGGTGACCCTTCCCCTGTCCCTGCCGGGGGTGCTGTCCGGGGTGACCATGGTGTTCGTCCCCTCGGTGTCCACCTTCGCCATCTCCCGGATGATGGGCGGCAACAACCAGATGCTGCTGGGCAACCTCATCGAGCAGCAGTTCCTGGGCGGAGCCTATAACCCCCATCTGGGCAGCGCCATCGCCCTGGTGATGATGATTATTGTGGTGGCCTGCATGTGGATCATGAATCGCTTTGGTGAGGGCGAGGAACAGGCGGTGATCCTATGAGACAGCATCGCATTGGAAACCGGCTTTTTATGGCCCTGGTCTTTTTGTTCCTGTACGCCCCTATTCTTCTGCTGGTGGTGTTCTCCTTCAATGCCGGCGGGAGCAACGTGGTGTGGGAGGGCTTCTCCCTGCGCTGGTATCAGGAGCTCTTTCAGGACCGCCGGATGATGGAGGCGGTCTACACTACCCTGTTGGTGTCGGTTCTGGCCACCCTTATTTCCACCGTGGCCGGCACCTTCGCCTCGGTGGGCCTGTACGGCATGAAAAAGCGCTGGCGGGAGCCCATTTTGTCGGTGAACAACATCCCCATCATGAACGCGGACATCGTCACCGGCGTGGCCCTGTGCATCTTCTTTGTGGCGGTCATCGGCGGCTGGAACGACTTCGTCACCTTCCTGGAGGAGAATTTCCGCCGCACCCTCCCCCGGCTGGAGATGGGCTTCGGCACCCTGCTGCTGGCCCACCTGTCCTTCGACATCCCCTATGTCATTCTGAACGTGCTGCCCAAGCTGCGGCAGATGGACAGCAGCCTCATCGACGCGGCCCAGGATCTGGGCTGCACCTGGATGGGGGCTTTCTGGAAGGTGATCGTCCCGGAGATCAAGCCGGGCATCGTCTCCGGCGCCCTCATCGCCTTCACCATGAGCATCGACGACTTCGTCATCTCCTACTTCACCGCCGGTTCGGCCTCCACCCTGTCCATTGAGATCTACGGCATGGTGCGCCGCCGGGTGAGCCCGGAGCTCAACGCGGTGTCCACCCTGTTGTTTGTGGTGGTCCTGATCCTTCTTGTGATCATCAACGTGCGGGAGGCCCGTCAGGAAAAGGCCCTTCGCCGCAGTACGGCGCGGAAATAGCGCCATCCCCGTCCCTTTCCCCCCTGTTCTCACGGCCCGCGGGCCTGGAGATACACCAAATCAACCATATTGGAGGAATGATCAGTTGAAAAAAATCGTAGCTTTGACCCTCGCCACCAGTGTGGCGGCGGGCCTGTTCCTGTCCGGGTGTGCCATGAATGAAACTTCCAGCACTTCCGGCAGCACCGGCAGCAATACCAGCTCCGGCCAGCGGGAAGTAAATGTGTGCAGTTGGGGCGAGTATATCGACACCGACCTGATTACACAGTTTGAGGAAGAAACCGGTATCAAGGTAAACTACAATACCGCTCCCTCCAATGAGGAGCTCTACTCCCAGCTTCAGACCGGCGGCGTCAACTACGATGTGATTGTCCCCTCTGACTATATGATCGCCCGGCTGATCGAGGAAGACTGGCTCCAGAAGCTGGATTACAGCAAGATCCCCAACTATGAGAAGATCGGCGAGCAGTACAAGAACCTGTCCTTCGATCCCAACAACGAGTACTCCGTCCCCTACACCTGGGGCACCCTGGGCATTATCTACAACACCACCATGGTGGATGAGCCCATCACCAGCTGGGGGGCCATGTTCTCCGACGACTACGCCGGAAACGTCCTGCTCATCGACAACTCCCGGGACGCTTTCGCCATGGCCCTGTACTACCTGGGCTACGACGTAAACACCACCGATGAGGCCCAGATCCGTGAGGCCTATGAGCTGGTGGCCGACGCCAAGGCCCGGGGCGTGTACGCCGGCCAGGGCATGGACGAGATCTTCCAGATCATGGAAGGCGGAAACCTGGCCATCGCCACCTACTACGCCGGCGACTTCCTGACCATGTACGAGGCCAACCCCGACCTGGCCTTCGTCATTCCCGAGGAGGGCTCCAACTGGTTCGTGGACTCCATGTGCATCCTGAAGGACGCCAAGAACGTGGACGAGGCCCACGAGTGGATCAACTTCATCGCCTCCACCGAGTCCAACCTGAAGAACATGGACTTCATCTGGTATGCCTCCCCCAACACCGAGGCTCTGGAGCAGTACCCCGCCTACTATGAGGAGACCTACGGCGAGCCCCTGGACATGGATCTGTACGAGATCATGGCCGCCCCCGACTCCGTGCTGGAGAACTGCTCCATGTACGAGAACCTGCCGGCGGACACCCTGGCCCTGTACAACGATCTGTGGATCGAGCTGGGCACCTGATTCCATAAAGTCAAGGCCGTGCGGAGCATCGCTCCGCGCGGCCTTTTCTCTTTGTGAAAGGTGCCGAAAGATTCACAATTTATTCACGCTTTTGTCCCAATTTCTTGATAATTTTTTGGGCCGATGTGGTATCCTGTTCTTGGATCAAGGATCCACATGTTTTCCCCCTTTGACAGCGGCGTATCCCTCCAAATGCGCCGCACCTGGACCACAGGTCCCGCACGCCTGCGGTCCCCAGGCTCCCCGCCCGCCTTGACGGGCCGGCACCTGAACCTATGGCGCAAAAGCGCCTCACTGCCACCCGGCCCGGACAACGGTCTGCTCCGGGTGGCAGACCAAAGATACTCCGGCCCCTGGGCTGGTTTCAATAAAAAATTACCCGCCTCCCTCTTGAGGGAGGCGGGCTTTTTGCTTTCGGAGGGCTTGGGACGGAAGCTACTCCGATCCAAACACCACCCGGTAGTAATCCCAGTCCAGAATGGACGCCGAGTAGGCCACCCGGTTCTGCACCTCGGCCACCCGCTCGGCCACATAGTCCGGGTCGGGCTCGCTGCCGTCGAACATGGTGAAGGCGTCGGTGGTGGAGTCGTAGGCCCCCTGGTCGGTGAGGAAGCTGTAATTGGAGAAGATGACCAGGCCCGGCTCGTCGGACAGGATATCCCGCCCCGCCATCAGCCGGGAGTCGTACTCCAGGCCGAACAGGTTGGCCAGGGTGGGCATCACGTCCAGGCTGGAGCAGTACTTGTCCACATGGACGGGCTCCTCCAAATCAGCGCTCCACAGAATCAGGGAATTTTCATAGATCTCAAAGACCGGGTCCACCGGGTGTCCGAAGAGTTCGCTGTACTCCTCGTCCGTGAGGCCGTAGGGGTAGTGGTCGGCGGAGAGGACGATCACCGTGTCGTCCAGCTTGCCCGCCGCCGCCAGCTGATCCATCAGGCTCTCCATGGCCAGCTCCAGCTCCAGCTGGCTGGCCAGGTAGCACTTCACCGGCTCGCTGTATGGCAGGTCGGCCACCTCGTCGTAGTGCCGGTCCGCCTGGGCGTTCTCCTCCCGGGTATAATTGAGGTGGCCGCTCACGGTGAGAATATAGACCATGAACTGGTCCTCGTTCACAAACTGGGGAACGATCTTCTCCATCATCTCCCGGTCGGAGGGGGGCTGGACCTGTTCCAGCTCCAGGCCGTTCCCGATGCCGTAATACTCATAGCCCATGTTGGGGTGGGAGAGATTGCGGTCGTAGTAGGTGTAGAGATAGTCGTGGTAGGCCAGCGTCCGGTACCCCAGTTTCTGGAACTGGTTGCCGAAGCCGAAGGGCATATCGTTGTCCGAAGACTCGGAGTAGCTCCACACGCCGGGCTTGGGGATCAGGCCGGTGGTGGTCACATACTCCCCGTCGGAGGTGGACACCCCCCACAGCGGGGTATAGAAGTTGTCGCAGATGATTCCCTCATGGGACAGCTTCCACAGGGTGGGGGTCCGCTCCGGGTCCAGCATCTGGCCGGAAAAGGCCTCTGCCACGATCCAGATGAGGTTTTTTCCCTGGAAACGGCCGGTCCACTCATTTTTCGCCGTGGGCTTTACCTTGGAGAAGTAGTCGTGCATGTCCACCAGCTCCGGCACGTCCGCGTCCCGCTCCTTCAGGGCCTCAAAGTCGATGTCCATGGCGTGGACCTCCGGCTCAGCCCCCTCCATGGCCGTCTGGCTCTCCAGGATGCGCCCGGTCCGCCGAAGCTCCTGCTTGGGGAGAACCTGGTCGTCCGGCTGGATGCCGAAGAGGACCCGCCGCACTTCCAGCTGGGTCTGGGTGAGCATGCCGAAGTTCTGCACCTCCAGCACGGGGGCGGCGGCCTGGTAGTAGATATACCGAAGGGAGAGCACCCCGCTGCCGCAGCACAGCACGATCCCCATGGCAATCAGCTGGACCGCCGCGGCCAGCCCCACCCATTTCAGCGGCATTCTCCGCTGCAGCAGCTGGTCGGAACAAATCCGGTTCCGAAACAGGAATGCCAGAACCACGGGAACCGCCATCATCAGAATGGGGAACCAGTTGAGCAGGATCTCCCCCACCGCCATGTCGCCGAAGGCCCCGGCCACCATGGCCATCTTGGTCAGGGAAAAGAGCGTCAGGAAGGTTTTGAACAGGTGATAGTAGACGGTCTGCGACCCCATCCACAGGGAGATCAGGGCGGTAAGCCCTACCAGGAGCCCCGGTCCCCACCGGCGTCCCGCACCACCGCACAGCGCCCCCAGCACCAGAGCAGGAGGGGCGGAAAACAGCAGGGTGAGCAGGAGGCCGGGGAGCGACGCCCCGTGGAAACAGTAGAGCTTTAAGAAGAGCTCCTCGTAGTAGATCACCGCCAGGAAAAAGAGGGATGGGCCGGCCAGACGCCGCCAGCGGTTCCAGAATTCTCCCCGGCTGGGGATATGGATTCGGACCGGTCGAAAGGTCATCGCGCCGCACCTCCTCTCCCGTCCGTTTGGAATTTGCAAGCCTCATTGTACCCGATACCCCCTGTTCTGTCAATCGCTGTCGGGCAGTCGGCTGCGCGCTCCTTTTCTCCACGCTTAATTTCACTGTGGATGCCGGTTCCGGGGATAGCGCCCGTCCTACATGCTGGTCTGTGGATCGTAAGCCATGTCTTGCTCTCATTTTTGCAGCCTCTCTAAAATTTAAGTGAACCTTAAATCTGTTCTTGTTCAATTTTTCTTCCTCCTTTTGAAAATTTCGTCAGAAATACCCCTTTACATTTACAAATTCTGTGCTATACTAAAAACCGCTTTGGGGCTGCCCGCAGGTCACGCGTGCCGGCGGTCCCCGGGTAAGAGAGCGCCCGCCGGTGTGGGCGGGCGGAGGGCTTATGCCGTCCCCTTTGTACATATCCTTCGACATGGCCTCCCAAACCAGCCAGCCGGCGCGGAAGGGGGGCGTTTTGCCAGGCGTCTGTCCAAGCGGGCCGGTGAGCTCAAGAGAGTAAAAGGAGAGTGTGTGTATGGCAACCTTCATCATCGGCCTTGTCATCCTCTTCGGCGGCGCCGCCCTCTATGGCACGCTGTGCGAAAAGGTCTTCGGGCCGGACGACCGGGCTACCCCCGCCTATGCCAAGCAGGACGGCGTGGACTACGTGCCCATGCGCTGCTGGAAGAACAGCCTGATCAACCTGCTGAACATCGCAGGTACAGGCCCCATCCTGGGCCCCATTCAGGGCATCCTGTTTGGCCCCATCGCGTTCATCACCATCCCCATCGGCAACATCATCGGTGGCGCGATGCACGACTACTTCTGCGGTATGATCTGCCTGCGTGACGGCGGTACCCAGATGTCCGAAATGATCCGTAAGTACACCAACAAGGGCATCTTCACCGTGTACAACATCTTTGTGTGCGTGCTGCTCCTGCTGGTGGGCGCCGTGTTCGTATACACCCCCGGCGACATCGCCGCCAAGCAGGTGTTCGACTTCTCCGGCGCTGCCACCGATCCCAAGACCTGGATCATCTACGGCGTGATCTTCCTGTATTACCTGATCGCCACCGTGTTCCCCATTGACGCCATCATCGGCCGCATTTACCCCATCTTCGGCGCCATCCTGATGTTCTCCGCCATCGGCGTGTTCATCGGCATCTTCGCCCACGGCTATCCCCTGCTGAACGTGTGGGATTCCTGGACCAGCGAGTTCTTTGACTACGGCGCTTACTTCGACGCCAGCCACTTCATCCCCGTGTTTTTCGTCACCGTGGCCTGCGGCATTCTGTCCGGCTTCCACTCCACTCAGACGGCCATCATCAGCCGCACCGTGAAGAGTGAGAAGCAGGGCCGCATGACCTTCTACAACATGATGGTTCTGGAGGGCTTCATCGCCATGGTATGGGCTGCCGGCGCCATGGGCGTGTACAACCTTGGCCTGCAGGCTGCTGACGCCACCCTGGCTACCGATACCATCGGTGTGGTCTGCCGGGATATCCTGGGCAACGTGGGCGGCGTGATCGCTCTGTTGGGCGTCATCGTTCTGCCCATCACCTCCGGCGACACCGCACTGCGGGCTCTGCGCCTGACTTTGTCTGAGTCTCTCCACCTGGACCAGTCCACCAACGGCAAGCGCCTGGGCCTGGCCGCTCCGGTGTTCGTGCTGGTGGCCGCCATTATCGTGTGGGCCAAGATGGACAGCAACGGCTTCAACACCCTGTGGCGCTACTTCGCCTGGTCCAACCAGACCCTGTCTCTGTTCGCCTTTATCTGTATCTCTGTGTGGCTGTTTGAGAGCGGCAAGTCTAAGTTCGTGTGGATGCCCCTGATTCCGGGCGCTTTCTACACCTTCATCTGCTCCACCTTCATTGCCAACGCCACCATCGGCTTCAACCTGCCCTGGGCTGTCGCCTACCCCATCGGCGCGGTTCTGACCGTCGTCTATGTGGTGGCCATCGTAACTTACGGCAAGAAGCGCGCCGCCCGCGCCGCTCTGAAGAACTAAGCGCAAAGTCAGCTATCATCAGCTATCAAAAGCGGACCCGAATCACTCGGGTCCGCTTTTCAGGCTGTCGAAAAAGTCTAAGGACTTTTCCGACAGCCTGAAAAAATGCCGTTACTTTCCCGCCGCTGCGCGGCGGAAAAGTCCTCGCTGCGCTCGCTGAACGCCT
>NZ_NFKI01000049.1 GCF_002160305.1 Pseudoflavonifractor sp. An184 | reverse complement strand
CCACCGCCACCGACCGCACCACGGGGGCGGCGGGGTCGGCGAAGTCGATGGCCACCGCGCCCCCCACGGAGGAGGCGGTCTGGTCCATGAGGCCGCTCTGCTTGCCGAAATAGAGGTTCTCCGCCTTCTGGCCCATCTGGGCGATCTCCACCGCCGTCAGCTCATCCCGGCAGAACAGGTGGTTTTCGATGACGCCCAGCAGCACCTCGCAGGCCGCCGAGGAGGACAGGCCGGAACCGGGCAGCACGTCGGAGAGGGCGTAGGCGTCAAAGCCCGCTACGGGGTAGCCCCGCCGGGCGGCCTGGGCCGCCATTCCCCGCACCAGGGCGGCGGTGGACTCCTTCTCCTCCTCCTTGGGCTCCAGGGTGTCCAGCTCCACCTCCACCAGGGGCCAGCCCTCGGATTGGAAGCGGATGGTGTTGGTGCCGTTGGGAGCGGCGCAGGCGGAAAAATCCAGGTTCACCGCCGCGGCCAGCACCCGTCCGTGCTGGTGGTCGGTGTGGTTGCCGCAGATCTCCGTGCGGCCCGGTGCGGAACACAGCGTCACAGGGGTGTCCTCCCCCCCGCCGAAGGTCCGCTGGAAGCCGTCCAGCAGCTGAGTGACCCGCTGCCGGCCGGGCGCGGGGTCCCCGCACATCAGGCGGGCCAGAGCCTCGTCCAGCTCGCCGGCCGCCAGCGCAGTGCGTACTTCGCCCAAATTATGCATGGTCATCCGAACTCCTTTTTCTCTCCGGGCGGCCGGTCTGTTGCTTCCGGCCGGCCCGGTCTTCTGTCTTTTAATCATAGCACAGCCCGCCTGCTTTTCCAAGCATTCTGTGGGGCCTTCTGACGCGGCGCCGCCCCGGCCGCAGAGCCGGGGAAAAGCCGCCGCAAAGCAGACGGATTCCTATGTCTGCCTTGCAGCGGCTTTCTGCACAAATGAGAAGAATTACTTCTTCTGGACGTACTTGAGGCAGTCCAGCGTGACAGCCACAAGGATGATGATGCCGGAGAACACGAACTGCAGGTTGGTGTCAATGCCCAGCACGGTCAGGGAGTAGGTCAGAGCGGTGAAGATGAACACGCCCACGACCACGCCCGAGATCTTACCGATGCCGCCGGTGAAGGAGATACCGCCCACCACGCAGGCGGCGATGGCGTCCATCTCCCAGCCCTGGCCGTAAGCGGCGGAGCCGGAACCCACCATGCGGATACACTCCAGCCAGGAGCCGAAGCCGTACAGGATGCCAGCCAGCACGAAGGCGCCCACGGTGACCCAGAATACGGAGATACCGGAGACCGACGCGGCCTCGGGGTTGCCGCCCACGGCAAACAGGTTCTTACCGAAGGTGGTCTTGTTCCAGATGAACCACACCACGACCACCGCGGCCACAGCCCACAGAATGATGGTGGGGAAGCCGTTGAACCGGGGAATGATCATGCCGGGGATGCTGGGATCAATAGCGCCGAAGGACACGCCCTTGGTGGAGTAGGTCACCAGGCCGAAGATGACCAGCATGTTGGCCATGGTGGAAATGAAGGGGTGCATTTTAAACTTGGCGGTAAAGAAGCCGGCGATAGTGGTGAAGATCGTACACAGCACGATACAAACCACCAGAGCCAGAAGCACCCGCACCAGCACCGGCATGGTGCTGAAGTCGAAGATGTGTCCGAAGACGCCGCCGGTGTTGGGTCCCTGGTGCATCACGATGGTGGCGGCGGTCATGCCCATGCCCACCATACGGCCGATGGACAGGTCGGTACCGGCCAGCAGGATCAGGCCGGCCACGCCCAGAGCCAGGAACATTCTGGGGGACGCCTGCTGGAGGATGTTCAGGATGTTGTTCATCGTCAGCAGCTGGGTGCCGCCCTTGAGGATGGGGGTGGCAATACAAAGGCCGATGAAGATGATAATGATGGCGATATACAGGCCGTTCTTCAACAGGAAGTCCCGGCGGTTGAAGGTGTACTTGTAGTTCTCCCAGCGCTGGGCCATCGTCTCAGCAAAGGTGAACTTGGACATGCGCAGCATGTCGATCAGGTGGTACTTGTGATCAAAGGCGGCATGCTGGCGGTCCTTGATCTCCTGGAGGTCCTTGTTCAGGTCCATCTTCGCGTCAAACAGGCGGTTCTTATAGACGTACTTCTCGTCCTTGATCTCCTGCTGGTCGCTGAGCTTGGCCATGGTCTCCTGGTGCTCCTTGTTGAGCTGAGCCACGGCGGCCTGGTACTTCTCCTGAGCCTGGACCTTTTCCGCCTTCCCGCTCTCCACCACGGCCTGGTAGTACTCGCCGAAGTGGCTGTTCAGGTAGCTCTCCGCCTCGGCGATGAGCTTGTCCACCTCGCCCTTGTTCTGGCTCTCCACGGCCTTGGCCTTCTCCAGATCGGCCTTGTACTGGGCCAGCTTGGCCTCTTTCTCCTGCTGGGTATAGATGCGGTCGCGCTTCAGACTGTCCATGCTGCTCTGGATCTCGACCACCTGATCGGTGCCGTCCTTGCGCAGGGCGTCAATCTTTGCTTGGATGCCGCCGACATACTCGTCGATCGGCTGGCGGAGCTGCTGTTCCTGTTCCGCCGTGAGAATCTTTGTGTTTTCCGTTGCCATATGCAATTTCTCCCATTATAGGTATTTTGCACTCAGTCGCAAAAGTTCTTCCTGATCGGTCTCCTTGGTATTCACAATCCCGGAGAGGCGTCCGTTGGACATGACGCCGATGCGGTTGGTGATACCCAGGATCTCGGGCATCTCAGAGGAGACGACGATGATCGTCTTGCCCTGCTTTGCCATCTGAATGATCAGCTCATAGATCTCATACTTGGCGCCCACGTCGATGCCGCGGGTGGGCTCGTCCATCATAAAGACCTGGGGTTCCCGCTCCAGCCACTTGCCGAAGATGACCTTCTGCTGGTTGCCGCCGGACAGGCTGGTGATCATGTCGTCCGGCCCCATGCACTTGGTGTGCATGATCTTGATCTCCTTGTTGGTGGCCTTCACCATCTTGGCGTCGGACAGGGCCAGGCCCGTCTTGTACTGCTCCAGACTGGCGATGGTGGTGTTGAAGGTCAGGTCACATTTGAGGAACAGGCCGTTGGCCTTGCGCTCCTCGGTGATCAGGGCGAAGCCGTGCTCGATGGCCTCCTTGGCGTTGTTGAAGTTCATCAGCCGGTTTTTAAAGTAGACGCGGCCCGCGGCTCGGGTGCGCACGCCGAAGATGGTCTCCAGCAGCTCGGTCCGCCCGGCGCCCACCAAGCCGTACAGGCCGAAGATCTCGCCCTCTCTCACGTCGAAGGAGATGTCCTGAAGATGGGGGGCGTACTTGGTGGAGAGGTGCTGGACAGAGAAAATGGTGTCACCTGGTGTGTTGTCCACCGGAGGGAAGCGGCTCTCCAGGGAGCGGCCCACCATGGCGGTAATCAGCTCGTTCATGTTGGTGTCCTTGGCGGCCTTTGTCATGACCAGATTGCCGTCCCGCAGGACCGAGATCTCATCGCAGATCTCAAAGATCTCGTCCATTTTGTGGGAGATATAGATCAGGGCGATGCCCTGCTCCTTCAGCATCCGCATCATTTCAAAGAGCTTGTCCACCTCCTGGACTGTCAGAGAGGAGGTGGGCTCGTCCAGGACGATCACCTGGGAATTGTAGGAGATTGCCTTGGCGATCTCGCACATCTGCCGCTGGGAAACGGACATGTTCCGCATCGGCTGGGTCAGGTTCACGGTCATACCGAGCTTACGGAACAGCTCGGAGGCCTTCTTTTTCATGCCACCTTCATCCACGACCCCCATGGAATTGGTGGGGTAACGTCCAAGAAACAGGTTGTCGATGACGTTCCGCTCCAGGCACTGGTTCAGCTCCTGGTGGACCATGGCGATCCCGTTTTCCAGGGCGTCTTTCGGACCGGAAAAGCTGATTTCCTTTCCGTTCAAATAGATCTTTCCCTCGTCCTTCTGGTAGGTGCCGAACAGGCACTTCATCATGGTAGACTTACCGGCGCCGTTTTCGCCCATCAGTCCCATGACCGTTCCACGCTTTACGTCCAGGTTGATATGGTCAAGCACCCGGTTGCGGCCGAAAGACTTGCACATACCGCGAATCGACAGGACGATATCGTCTTTCGTATCTGCCATTCTCGTTACTCCCGTTTATGTAGTAGTTGTTTCCGCGAAAAATGAAATCCTGTGGGATCTTTCTTCCGAAAAAGCGCTATTAGGGAGAATTCCTTCTGCCGAACGGAGTGATGTTTCTCCCGAACGGAGAATTCCTTCTCCCTAATAGCATGTCAGTTATACCTTATTTGGAAAATCCGGCCGCGGGTCCGATTACTGGCTCAGCAGAGCGGTGTAGGAGGCCGCGTTGTCGGTCTTCACCATGTTGATGGCGAAGGCGTCATAGGCGCTGGGGTTGCTCAGGCGGTTGGTGATGTTGGCCTCGGTCTGACCGTCGCCGGCGATGTACTCCACGTTCAGGTTCAGCAGATCGTCATACTTCTGCAGCAGGGGCTGATAGGTGGAGCCCAGGAAGTTGTCGGCGGAGTTGTAGATGTTCAGCCACACGTTCTTGGTGGGGTGCTCAGCGGCGTCCAGCTGGTTGGACACGGGGGCGTAGGTCACGGTGGAGTCCAGGAAGTCCTCATAGTTCTCCGCGGTGACGGCCACGTTCAGAGCGTAGTAGGAGCGGGAGGCCTCGTCATAGCGGTACACGTCCTCGCTGAGCACGTTGCCGGCCTCGTCGGCGGTGCCGATGCCGGTGTCGATGTCCACGCCGTCCAGAGCATTGCGCAGCACGCGCAGGGTCAGGTAGGCCTGCACGTCGGCGTGCTGGCTGATGGTGCCGCCGTAGCCGTTGGCGATGGCGGCCACGGCGTCGGAGTTGGCGTCATAGCCGAAGGTGGGCACGCCCTGAGCCTGGGACCAGCCGTTGAACATGGCCATGCCCATGCCGTCGTTGTTGGAGACCACAACGTCGATCTGATCGCCGAAGGAGGCGGACCAGGTGGTGATGGCGTTGCCGGCGGTGGCGGCGTCCCAGGTGGCGCCGGCGGAGTTCTTCATCTCCTGAGAGGCCAGCTCACGGACGGTGTAGGTGGTGCCGCCCACATCGATGGAGCCGTCCTGCACGATGGTGGAGGAGCCGTCGGTGTTGGTGCCCACGGGGTTGGAATCGATGGCGCCGTTGGCCTCAACGCCGGTGCCCAGAGCGGAGCGGACGCCGCGGGTACGGGCGATGGAGTCGTTGTGGCCGATGTCGCCGATGGCCAGGACGTAGCCGATGATGCCGTCGCCGTTGCGGTCGATGGTGTCAATGTTGTCGGTGATGTACTTCAGGACCATCTCGCCCTGCAGCTCGGCGCCCTGGTTGGCGTCGAAGCCCACGTAGTAGGTGTTGTCGTTGAAGGACAGGGCGTTCATGTCCAGCTCGCCGGTGGAGCTGTTGGAGGGCTGGCGGTTGAACCAGACCAGGGGCTTGTCCTTGTTGGCGACCTCGGTAGTAGAGGTGGAACCGGAGTTAGAGCCGGAAGTGGAACCGGCACTGGAGGTTCCTCCGCCATTGCCGCAGGCAGCCAGGCCCAGGGCCATAGCGGCGGCCAGGGTCAGTGCAAGAGCTTTTTTCATAGCAATTCTCCTTTTCTCATGTTTTAAATAGAGCACAAAAACTCTATTTAAGATAAGTTTATAGTAGAGGAAAATGCACAAAAAAGCAAGGGAAAAAACCACTGAAAAAAAGTTAAAATTTTATCCAGGGCAAATAATATGCAAAAAATTTTCACTCCATTTTTGTGGAAAACGTCTAATCCAGGTGCTCTTCAAAGGAAAACAGGGCCTTCTGACTGTCCAATGTGAACAAGTTGTCCCGGTCTACGACCCGGGTGGAGGTATCCACCGTCTCATCCGGAGCCCCGCCCTGCCCGGTCAGCAGCTGATAGGCGCTCTCCACCCCCAGATAGCCCATGGCGTAGGGGTTCTGCACCACAAGGGCGTCCACACACCCGTCCTGCAGCCCGTCCACGGTGACCACATTGGAGTCAAACCCCACAAAAAATATCTCTTCCGAGCGGCCCAGCGCTTTCACGGCCTGGGCCGCGCCCACGCTGGTGGGCTCATTCAGGGCCAGCAGCACATTGATCTCCGGGTGGTCGGTCAGGAGGGCGGCGGTATCCGCCTGGGCCCGGCCGGCCTCCGTCAGGGTGTTGACCACCGCAGTGATCTCCGCCCGGCCGCTGGCGGCGAAGGCGTCGGACGCCCCCCGCTCCCGCTCCTGCCCGTTGGCGGTGCCCACGTCGTAATTGACCACCCCCACATACAGGGGCCCGGATACCCGATCCAGAACGGCATCGGCCGCCATCTGCCCGGCGGCGTAGTTGTTGGTGCCGATGTAGGTGCTCACCTGGTCGGAGTCCACGCTGCTGTCGATGGTCACGATCTGGAGCCCGGCCTGGGCGGCGGCGTCAATGGCGGCGGCATTTTCTTCCTGATCAATGGCGGAAAACACAATGGCCTCCGCCCCGGCCCGCACCGCCTCCGCGATCAGCCGGTTCTGGGTCTCGTAGTCCTCCTCCGTCTCCGGGCCGGCGATACTCAGCTCTAAATTGTACTCCGCGGCCGCGGCCTCCGCCCCGGCAAAAACGGAGCGGAAAAATTCCGACTGGGTGGATTTGACCACCAGAGCCACCGAGTGCCGCTGGGACGCGTCCTGCTCCCCGCCGCAGCCGCACAGAAGGGTAAGGGCCAGCGCCCCACACAGCACTGCACACCTATTTCGCCTCATACTCCCCCTCCTTCACCTTGGGCATCCGGATCTCCACACAGGTGCCCACATCCAGTTCGCTGGTGATGTTCAGACCATAGGGCGCTCCGAAATAGATCCGAAGCCGGTCGTTTACATTCCGAATGCCGATGCCGGTGCGGTCCTCCGGGTCCTGCTCCAAAATGGCGTCCACCTGCTCCTGGCTCATGCCCACGCCGTTGTCCCGGACCCGGAACAGGATATCCTCCCCGTCCTGGAGCACCTCCACTTGGATGCGCCCCTCCTCCACCAGAAGATCCAGGCCGTGGTTGATGGAATTTTCAATGATGGGCTGCAGGGTGATCTTGTTGCAGTAGTAATCCAGGCACTCCGGGTCCACATCGAATTCATAGGTGAACTGGTTTTTGTAGCGGTACTTCTGGATCTGGAGATAGCTCTCGGCGTGCTCGATCTCCTTGGCGATGGGGATGAGCTCGTGGCCGCGGCTGATGCTGATGCGGAACAGCCGTGCCAGGGCGTGCACCATATTCACCGCGTCGGCGTTCCGCCCCCGCTCGCACATCCAGGCGATGGAGTCCAGGGTATTATACAGAAAATGGGGGTTGATCTGGGCCTGGAGGGCCTTCAGCTCAGTCTTGCGCAGGTTGATCTCCTCCTGGCGCACGGTGGACATGAGCTGCTGGATCCGCAGCACCATGTGCCCGAAGGACTGGGAGAGCTCCCGGACCTCCCGGGTGCCCCTCACCGGGCGGTAGGAAAAGTGGTCGGCGTCCCGCTCAAAGCGCTCCATGGCGGAGGCCAGCCCCCGCAGGGGACGGCTCAGCATCCGGGACAGAATCCAGCTGGTCAGCAGGGCAGCCGCCAGCACCAGACCCGCCAGGCCGGCGGAGATCCCGATCATCTCCCGCACGCTGCGGTTGACCAGCTCGTCCACAAAGCTGACGCCCACCACCCGCCAGCTGCTGTCCTCCACGCTGGTGACGGCGTAGATCACGGTATCCTCCACATAGGTGCCGTCCTCCAGGGCGGCCAGAGCCGCGGTGTCCTCCGACTTCAGCCCCGCGTACAGCAGCTGCTGCTGGGGGTGGTACATAATGTTCCCCATGCGGTCCATTAAAAAGCAGTAGCCCCGCTGGCCGATGCCAACATTGTTGATGTGGTTGGAGATATTGGAGAAGCTCAGATCCAGGGACACCCATGCGGCCTCTCCCCCCTGTTCCAGCGGGGCGGTCATGGTGACCACCCAGGGGTAGTAGCTCTCAAAGATGGTCTCCACATGGGGGGTGCTCATATAGGGGCCGTCGGAGGCCCGGGCCGTATCCAGGTCAAAGGAGAGATTCTGGAAGATCTCCTCCCGTGGCTCCCGGCCCAGAGACCAGCACTCCAGCAGCTCCCCCTCCTCCGAATAGCTGGTGACAGCCACCACGTCGGGGCGGAACTGCAAAAAGGCGGACAGCAGTTCGTTCCGGCTGTCCTCCGGCTCCGACATGGATCGCACCACCAGGTCCATGGCCTGATTCATGTCCCGCAGATAGTTGCCCACTGTGCTGGACACCTGGGAGGCCGTCTGGGCGCTGCCGGTCCGGGCGTTCTGCACCATGGCGCTGCGGTAGCGGTCCAGGAACAGCACAATGCAGCAGCACAGAATAATGGCCACCACCCCCACCACCATGGAAACCAGAATGGTGGTGGTGCGGGGCCCCATCCGGGACGCATCCCTTTTCAAGGCCCCTCACCCGTCCTTTCTCTGTTCCGCCTTGCGGCGCATAGCATTGGGGGACTCGCCGCAGTACTTTTTGAAGCAGTAGCTGAAATAGTGCTGGTCGGTATAGCCGCACCGGCGGGCGACCTCCTGCACCTTGAGCTGGGTGGTGGACAGCAGCTCCCGGGCCGCCTCCATCCGCTTGCGGATCAGGATGTTCATAAAGGTCTCGCCGGCATATTTTTTAATGCAGGCACTGAGATAGTTGGGGCTCACGTCCAGCCGCTCGCTCAGGGAGACCAGGGACAGGTCCGCGTCCATATAGAGCTGATCCAAGGCGTTCAGGGCCCGCTGGCACAGCAGAGAGCCCCCCTTTGCGGCGGGGGCCAGATCCCGGCTGAAGTGCGCCCCTCCCTCCGCGCCGTCCCCCTGGCGCAGGGCGTCCATCGCCTCCCGGTAGGCGTCGTGGAGGGCGGTCAGGGTGTGCACCATGCGGCTGACGCCGATGCGGCACTGACTGCCCAAAACCCGCTCCGCCATCTGCGGGATCTCGTCGGCCAGGATATGCAGGTACTGGCTGAAATCCGAGGGACTGCCCATCAGAACCGAGACCACCTTCCCGGAGGTGTAGAAGCTGACGCAGCGCAGGTATTTGGCGGCCAGCTGGTCCACCGACGCCACAAAGGTGGGGGTGGTGCAGTTGGCCCCGCTCTCATTCAGCAGGATGGACACCATCACCGTACAGCACGGCCGGTCGTCCAGATCCCGGAGCAGGCCGCACTGCCGCGCGTACTCCTCCGCCTGCACCGCCCCCTCCGGGTCGGCGTAGTCGTCCAGCACCAGGGGCATCAGCATGGCGGCCTGCAGATCCACCCCGTGCATCTTGGAGGGCGCCTGCCGGAACCGGGCAAACTGGGCGTCGATCTTTTCCCGGATTCTCCGCAGCTCCGCCGCCATCCCCTCCATGGTCAGCGGCTTGAGCATATAGCTGATGATGTTATACTGGATCGCCTGCTGGGCGTACTCAAAGTCGTCGTAACCGCTTAAAAAGGCGATGTTGGTGGCGGGGCGGATCTCCCGCACCTGCCGGGCCAGTTCGATTCCAGAGATGAAGGGCATCCGGATATCCGTGATCAGCAGGTCCGGCTCGTGCTTCTCCACCAGCTGAAGGGCGTCCAGCCCGTTGCTGGCGCTCCCCACCAGACAGAAGCCAAAGTCCTGCCAGGGCGTCATCATACAGACCGCCTCCCGCAGCTCGTCCTCGTCATCCGCCACAATTACCGTGTACTGCGTTTTTCCAGCCATGGGGCGTCCGTCCTTTCCCACATGAGAGTGCGCCCTACGGAAACCGCCTCGGCGCAGACCCGGCTCCAGGCCGGGATCTCCCCTCTGTTTTCTGACTTTATGTTGGGAATATTATAGCAGATGATTCCATGGGGCTCAAATATTTCTTGCCGCGGAAACTTCGCCATTTTGAACAGGAACAAAGAAAGGGCGGACACAAACATGTCCGCCCCAGGCTGTTGGAAAAGTCTAGGGACTTTTCCAACAGCCTGGGGAAATGCCAATACTTTCCCGCCGCTGCGCGGCGGAAAAGTCCTCGCTGCGCTCGCTGAACGCCTTGCCAAGCAAGGCATTCAGGGCATTCGATCCCACTCGAGGCGGGCTGCCGCCCCCTCGAGCTCCCCCGCCCCAACTTGAGCTGATTCATCTCTATACAGTTTTTTGACAAGCTGGGGCGGACACAAACGTGTCCGCCCCAGGCTGTTGGAAATTATAAATAAAAGCACAGGCCGGGAGAGCAGCGGCGTTTTCAGAACCGCGCGCCATCCAAGACCCGGCGGTAGTTCTCCCGGTCGGTGTCCCCCTCGGTGCTGATACACAGCACCCGGGAGTGCTCATTGAGCCCCAGGGTCCAGCGCAGGTCCTCCAGCCCCTCCTCGCACAGGATGGCGGCCAGCACCCCCACGCCCACCGCCCCGGACTCCCCGGAGATAATGGCCGGGTCCCCCGGCTCGGGCCGGCCCAGCAGGCGCATGCCCCGGGCGGCGTACTCGTCCCCGCAGGACACAAAGGCGGCCGCCCCTCTCTGGAGGATGGGCCAGCTGACGGTGCAGGGCTCGCCGCAGCACAGGCCGGCCATCATGCTGTCCAGATCCCCGGTCACCGGGGTGATGGTCCCCGCCCTGGCACTGCGGTAGAGGCAGTCCGCCCGGTCCGGCTCCACGATGCAGGCGACGGGGCAGTCCCTACCCCACCGGGCGGCAAAGCTGCCCAGCATAGCCCCCGCGAAGCTACCCACCCCCGCCTGGAGAAACAGGTGGGTGGGCTTCTCCCAGCCCCGCTCCTCCAGCTGGTCCGCGATCTCCTGGGCGATGGTGGTGTAGCCCTGGATGATCCAGGCGGGAATGTCCTCATACCCCGGCCAGGCGGTATCCTGGATCAGGGTCCAGCCGTGCTCCCGGCCCATCCGGTCGGCCAGGCGCACCGCGTCGTCATAGTTCAGGCCGGTGATCTCCGCCTGGGCCCCCTGGGCCCGGATGTTCTCCAGCCGCTCCCGGGCGCTCCCCTTGGGCATGTACACCACCGCCCGGTGGCCCAGCTGCCGGGCGGCCCAGGCCACTCCCCGGCCGTGGTTGCCGTCGGTGGCGGTGACGAAGGTCCGCTCCCCCAGCTTCTCCCGGGCCTCCGGCGTCCCCAGCGCCTCAAAGGTGAGCTGGTCCCGGCCCAGTCCCAGCTGTTCTCCCAGGTACCGGGCCATGGCGTAGCTGCCCCCCAGGGCCTTGAAGGCGTTCAGGCCGAAGCGCTTGGACTCGTCCTTCACCAGCACCTGGGACACCCCCAGCCGCCGGGCCAGGTGGTCCAGAGCGGTGAGAGGGGTGGGCTCATAGCCGGGGATGGTGCTGTGGAAGGCCCGGGCCGCCTTCTGCACCTCCAGGCCGGTGAGGGCCAGCTTCTCCGGGGGAACGGCCCCCGTCCGGTTCACACAGTATTGAAGCTTCACGGTATGCCTCCTTTGTCTTTGGTTGGGCCATGTTTGAAAAATGTCAATATGCCCAAACTGCGGGCCTTTTCCCGCCATACTGCGTTGATTTCCCCTGCAATACACAAAGTATTGCCGCGTCAAATCGCCTTGCCTGGCGAAAAAATTCCTCGCCGTTGGACACATTTTCAATTTTCAAACAAGGCCTAGATGCCTGGATTATAGCATAGGAGGATTTTCCGCACAAGCCCCGCCTCCCCGGGCCGCCGCCTCTAAAATCTTGTCCGCCCCCCGCCGGTATCCCCCGGCGTCCCGGAAGCCGGCGGCGATCTCCCGGGCCCGGCTGCGGTAGGACCGCTGCTCCCGTACCTGGCGCACCGCCGCCCGGATGGCCTCCGGCGAGGCTCTCCTCAAGCGGAGCCCCGCCCCCAGCTCCTCCACCCGCCGGGCCACCAGGCCCTGCTCCGCCTGCTGGGGGTACAGGACCAGGGGCACCCCGAAATAGAGGCCCTCGCTGGCGCTGTTCATGCCGCAGTGGGTCACAAACACGCTGGCCCGGGCCAGCACTGCCAGCTGGTCCACCCTGGGCCGGAGGAATATATGCTCCGGCACGTCCCGAAAGGCGGACAGGCCGGTCTGCTCCCCCACCGAGATCACCACGGGGATGCTCTCCTGCCGGAGGGCCTCAATGCACGCCTGATAAAAAGGGAGGTTCCGGTTGTTCACCGTCCCCAGGGAGATGTAGCAGCACCCCTCCCACACCCTCTCCCCCGCTCCGATCTGTTCCGGAATGGATGGACCGATAAAGGCGTACTTTGAGGAGAACGTGTCCGCCTTGGGCTGGAAGGCCCGGGAGGTATATACGATGGTGTCCGTGTCATTGCTGTTCTGGATCAGGTCCAGCAGGCCGCACACCGGGTATCCCTCCTCCCGCAGCCGCTCCATGCACCGACGGACGCGCCCGCGCCCCATCAGCAGGCGGAGCAGCTGCCCCGGCGTCTGCTTCATCATCCCGGCCGTCTCCCGGTTGAAGGCAAAGGTGGTGGTGGAGCACACATAGGGCAGTCCCAGCTTGGCGCTCCACAGCTTTCCCCAGAAGCACAGGGAGTCGGACACCACGCAGTGGGGGGCAAACTCCCGCAGGTCCCGGCCGATGGGGCCGTCCATGGCCAGAGTGGTGTCCGTAATCATCTCCACCAGCCCCGCAAAGTCCCGGCCCACCTGGCGGTCCACATCGGGGGGCGGCGGCGGAAGATAGGCGTCGCACTGTACAAACTCCCCGCCCGCCGCCTTGATCGCCTTCTGAAATGGGGAGAAGGAGTAGTAGCGCACCCGGTGTCCCCGCCGGGTCAGCTCCCCCACCACGGCCAAGGTTGGGTTGGTGTGGCCAAAGGCGTAGATGCTGAAAAAGGCGATGCGCGCCACGGCCTCACCCCTCCTCCGTGTTCTTCGGGTCCTTCAGCTCCCGGATCGCCTGGGCAAAGGCCTGGGAGTCCGACTCGCTGTGGTCGGGATAGAACTCCTTGGCCCGTCCGGCAAAGATGGCGTCGGCGATCTGTTCAAACACCTGATAGCGCTCCAGGGCGATACCCCGCTGGGCGTCGGCCAAAATCAGCATGGTGTCCCCCGGCTGGATCTGGAACATCTCCCGCACCTCCTTGGGAATGACGATCTGCCCCTTGGGCCCCACCTTCACAGAGCTCATGTATTTTCCGGTCTCCATCTTTCGCCCTCCTCGTTAGTATTACTTGTATTACAAATTATACTTTTACGTCTCACCTCTGTCAAGGACAAATCAGCCGGAAGATGCAAAAAGGGCCGGAGCTGATACCAGCTCCGGCCCTGAAACGATCCTATCTCTCTTATTTTCCGTTGGCCCGCCGCTCCAGCTCCTTGAGCAGCTGATTCTGCACCGGCAGACGGCGGCGGCGTGGGTACGTTTTATTGTACCAGGCGGCCAGCTCCCGGGCCGTCTCCGGCTCCAGGAGGGGAACCAAGGTTCGGGCGTGGCCCTGGACGGCCTCCCGCATGGGCTGGGTCAGGTCGAAATACCGCTCCTCCTGAGCCAGGGTGACCAAAAACCGTACGGTCTCCTCCGCCTCCGCCGGGGTGAGGCCCTCCCGGGCCATCCGGCCCACCGCCTCTCCCACGGCCTCATAAAACTCCATATGGCAGGGGTCTCGCTTGGGGTCCCGGCCGAAGCCCAGCAGTCCGTCCCCCGGACGCAGCTTGGCGGTCATCTTTTTCACCGCCTCGTTGTAGTTCTCCATACAGGCCATTAGGGTGTTTACCGCAGTCCCTTCCATGGTCACTCCTCCTTCTCTCTGGGCGCCCGCCAGGGCACGTCCTGAAACCGCTCGCCGCAGACCATGCCCTCCACGGTCCCGGCGGTGATGTCCAGCATATGGGCCAGGTAGTCCTCCCAACGCTCCTCAGGCAGCAGGACGGTGAGGGCGATGTCCGCCCCGTAGTCCGCCTCGGCGATGACGCCGCCGAAACCCTCGGTCTCCAGCTTCACCCGCTCGTACTGGGCGTAGGAGCAGGGCAGCAGAATCTCCACCCACCGGCGGACCACCGAGATCCCCGCCCCGTCCAGGGCGTCCTTGGCGCTCTGGGTATAGGCCCGGACCAGGCCGCCCGCCCCCAGCAGGATGCCGCCGAAGTACCGGGTGACCACGCACACCACATTGACCACGCCCTCCCGCTGAAATACGTTGAGCATGGGCTGACCCGCTGTGCCCTGGGGCTCTCCGTCGTCGGAGTAGCGCACCGGCCCGTCTTTGATGAGGTAGCACCAGCAGTTGTGCCGGGCGTCGTAGTAGCGCTTCTTCATCTCCTCAATGCGGGCGCGGGCCTCCTCCTCGCTGTCCACCCGCCACACGTGGCCGATGAACCGGGAGCGCTTCTCCACAAATTCCGTCTCACTGGCCTGGGTGGGGATGTAATACTCCGTCATGGGGTCACCTCACTGGTCGGTTTTCGGCCTCCGGGGGCCCCGGACGGGCCTAGCCGCGCCCCTTCTCCCCCACCGATTTGGTCACAATCACGTCCGCCTCATACCCCAGCAGGTGGGAGATCACCACCGTCCCGGCCTCCACCGGGGCGGTGAGCACACAGCGCTTCATGGCCTCCATGGCCGCAAAGATCTCCCCCTTCGGGATGGGGGCGGTGAGGCGCACGCTGGCCAGGGGGAGCTCGCCCCCCTTCACCGGAACCGAGGTGGCGATGGTCCGCCGGGGATCGGTGAGCTCCTGCTCCACATAGGCCGTCCCCCGGGGACAGGCCGCCCCCTGGACCGAGCGGACGGCATAGGCGCCGTCCCCTCTGGCCTCCGCCTCTGCTGTAATAGTACACCCATTGGGGCACACAATGCAAGTAAACTCCTTCACCATTCCGCACACACCTCCAAATCGCCCTGCCGGTCCAGCCGGTCCGCCGGGATCTCCAGCCAGATCATCTCGGCGGGGAGGGCCTTTTTCATGGGCTTTCGGACCACCTCCCGGCCGTTCTGCCGCACCACAATGCTCCCGTCCCGGAAGGGGGCGCGCACCCGCAGGGACAGGCGCACGTCCTCTGTCCCGCTGATTTTCTGCGGGATCGTGTGGCCCACGCCGTTCCCGGCCTGAACATCCAGAGGACACGGAGGCAATGTCCCCTCCCGCACATAGCGGGCGGTCCAGTCCGCCAGCCGCTCCGCCTCCAGAGAGACGAAGTCCACCAGATCGTGGACGTGGAGCACGTTGCCGGCGGCAAAGATCCCCTCCACGCTGGTCTGGTAGTGCTCATCCACCACCGCCCCACGGGTGCGGCCGTCCAGCTCCACCCCGGCCTCCTGGGACAACTCATTTTCCGGCAGGAGACCCACCGACAAAATCAGGGTGTCGCAGGGGTACTCCCGCTCTGTGCCGGGGATGGGGGTCCCCTTCTCGTCCACCTGGGAGACGGTGACCCCCGTCAGGCGGCTGCCCCCGTGGATGTCGGTGACCGTGTGGCTCAGATACAGGGGGATGTCGTAGTCCTCCAGGCACTGCTGGATGTTCCGGGGCAGGCCGCTGGGGTAGGGCTGCACCTCAAACACCCCGTGGACGCGGGCCCCCTCCAGGGTGAGCCGCCGGGCCATAATCATGCCGATATCACCGGAACCCAGGATGACCACCTCTTTGGCAGGCATGCGGTTATAGAGATTGATGTAGGCCTGGGCCACCCCGGCGGTAAACACCCCCGCCGGCCGCTCGCCGGGGATGCCCAGGGCCCCCCGGGTGCGCTCCCGGCAGCCCATGGACAGCACCACCGCCTTGGCCTTCCACCGGCGCAGTCCCGCCCGGGTGGCGGCGGTGACCACCTTGTCCGGGGTGATCTCCACCACCGAGGCGTTGGTGATGCACCGGATTCCCAGCTCCTCCGCCTCCCGGATGAAGCGCTGGGCGTACTCCGGCCCGCTGAGAGTGGTTTGAAACCGGGTGAGGCCGAAGCCGTCGTGGATGCACTGGCGCAGAATGCCCCCCAGCTGCTTCTCCCGCTCCAGCACCACCACGTGGGTGATCCCCCTCTTGTGGAGCTCCACCGCGGCGGCCAGGCCGGCGGGGCCGCCGCCCACCACCACCACGTCCACATGCTCCAGCGCCAGTTCCTGCACGATATTCGCTTCCATCACTCGGCCTCCTCCCGCACTTTTCCGTAAAACATCTGGGAGCCCTCCCGGGCGTAGAGGATCTCGGTCTCCTTCCTGCCCAGCTCCTCCTCCAGCATCCGGGCCAGCCGCATCTGGCAGTACCCCCCCTGGCACCGGCCCATCATGGACCGGGTGCGGTACTTGATGCCCACCATGGTGCTCACCCCCAGGGGGTTGTGGATGGCCTGGAGCAGCTCCGCCCGGGTGACCTTCTCGCACCGGCACACCAGTTCCCCGTAGTCCTGGTTCTCCCGGATGGCCGCCTCCCGCTCCGCCTGGGACATGTCCGCGAAGCGGCGGATGCCCCTCCGCACCGGGTCAAAGTCCGGGTTGGGCTCCAGCTTCTCCCGCTCCCCCATCAGGGCGATGGCGTACCGGGCGATGGGCACGCAGGCGGTGAGACCGGGGGACTCAATGCCCACCAGGTTGATGGCGTTGGGGGCCAGGTCGTCCCGAATTTCAATTTTGAAGTCCTGAATCACCCCATTCTCATCCACCCACTTGGGCAGGATGCCGGAGTAGTTGCGGATGCAGTCCCCCTTGTGGATGTGGGGCCAGAGCTGAGAGGCGCTCTGGGCCAGGTAGTCCATGTTCTTCTGGGGCACGCCGTAGTATGTAAAGTTGTCGGTGAGCTCCGCGTTGGGGCCCACGATCACGTTTCCGTCCACTGTGTTGGTCACGTGGATGCCCATATAGGTGTTGCTGGGCACCGGGTACACGGGCATGGGCAGCAGATGGCCCACCCGCTTGTCCAGGATGATGTAGTCCCCCTTGGACCCCACCACATGGTAGCCGCGGATGCCCAGCAGCTCCGAAATTGCCCCACAGCCCAGGCCGGCGCTGTTCACCACCCAGCGGGACGCAAACTCCCCTCTGTCGGTGGAGACGCGCCAGTTCCCGTCTCCGTCCCTGCGCAGGCCGGTGACCTCACAGCCGAAGCGGTAGTCCACCCCGTTGTGGTGGGCGTTCTCCGCCAGAGCGATGGTCAGACCGAAGGGGTCCACAATGCCGCTGTTGGGGGAGAACATGGCAAACTTCCCCACCACCGCCGGCACCAGCCGGTGGAGCTCCGCCTCGTCCACCAGGCGCAGGCCCTGCACCCCGTTGGCCTCCCCCTGGGCGATGGTGCGCCGCAGGTTCTCCAGGTCCTCCTCCGTGTTGCCCACCAGCACCTTGCCGCAGCGCTGGAAGGTCACGTCCAGTTCCCGGGTCAGTTGTCCCATGAGTTGGTTGCCCTCCACGCACAGTCTGGCCTTCAAAGAGCCGGTGTCGTAGGCGAAGCCCCCGTGGACCACCCCGGAGTTGCGCCCGCTGGTCTCATAGCACACGTCCAGATTTTTCTCCAGCACGCCGATTTTCAGGCGGTACCGGCTCATTTCCCGGGCAATGGCGCTGCCCACCACGCCGCCGCCGATGATCAGCACATCATAAAGCTGCTCCATATCCACCCTCCTAAGGTTTTAAATTCATCCCATGAATTTAAGCCATATATACCACATTGTCCCGGTGTTGTCAAGAAAGATGGGAGGAATTTTTGCAAAATTCCTCCCATAAATCTCCCCTGTTTCCGCTACCCGTGGCGGTAGCGCTTTTTGTTGTAGAGCAGGTGGTAGAGCATCTCCTCCTGGGCGTCCGCCGCCCGGCCCTCCCGGATGGCCTCATAGACGGCCCGGTGGGAGGCCAGGGTCTGGACATACTCCGGCTCCGCCACCGTCCGGGCAAAGGTCCGCACCCCCTCGGTAATCACCGGGATCAGATTGGACACTACGGCGTTGTGGCTGCACACCGCAATCTGGGCGTGGAACTGGGAGTCCAGCTGGGCGTACTCCTCCCGGCGGGCGATGCGCCCCTCGATCTCCTCCAGCAGGGCCCGCAGCCGCTCCAGGTCCTCCTCCCCCCGGTTCTGTGCGGCCAGGGCGGCGATGGGGGGCTCCAGCATCACCCGGATCTGGAGCAGGTCCCGGGTGAGCTTCTCCGGGTCCTCCATCAAGGCAAAGCCCAGGGGGTCGTCCGCCACTCCGTTCTTCTCCGAGATAAAGGTGCCCGCCCCCTGGCGGACGGTCACCACGTTCCGGGAGGCCAAACTCCGCAGGGCCTCCCGCACGGTATTCCGGCCCACCCCCAGACGCCGGACCAGCTCCGTCTCGGTGGGCAGCTTGTCCCCCGGGCCGTACCCCTCCCGCTGGATCATCTTCAAAAGCCGCTGGGTGGTCTGTTCCACCAGAGTCTGTTTTTCCATAGAGCGCCTCCCGCTTCCGGCCGTCCGGCGGCCGCTTTCTTTTCTCCACTTTACCACAGGCGGAGGTCCCCTGTCCACGCCTCTTTTTCCCGCTCCGGCCGGCTCCTATCCACTCCTGGAAAACATTTTGCCTTGCACCTGCCGTAAAAATCCGTATACTATTCGTGTATATCCCTACTCATACACTATGTTAAGGAGCTTTTCATGCGATTTCCCAAACGTCTTTTCCATTTGAGCTGCACCGCCCTGCTGCTGACCACTTTTCTTACCCCGGCGGCGGCCGCCCGGCGGTTCAGCATGTCCTATGTCTACTTCGGCAGCCCCTCCTCCTATGTAGCGCGGGTGGATGGGACCCAGGGCTCCCTGGACGAGATCTCCCCCAACTACTTCAACCTAAATTCCGACGGCACCCTGAATTTCACCGGCGGAAACGACGCCGCCGCTTTCGTGGAGCAGATGCACCGGCGCGGGGTGCGGGTGGTCCCCTTCCTCAGCAACCACTGGGACCGGGAGCTGGGGCGAAAGGCCCTGAGCAATCGAAAACAGCTGGCGGAGCAGATCGCCCGGGCGGTGGTCCGGTACGGCCTGGACGGGGTGAACGTGGACATTGAGAACGTGACCCACCAGGACCGGAACGCCTACTCGGAATTTGTGGAGCTTCTGCGCCAAAAGCTGCCGGAGGACAAAATTGTGGCGGTGTCAGTGGCCGCCAACCCCTACGGCTACACCCAGGGCTGGCACGGCTCCTATGACTACCGGCGGCTGGGGGCGGCCGCCGACTATTTAATGCTTATGACTTACGACGAGCACTACCAGGGGGGCTCCCCCGGCCCGGTGGCCAGCCGGGCCTTTCAGGAGCGGTCCATCCAGTACGCCCTCAAATACGTCCCGGCGGACAAGCTGGTGCTGGGCCTCCCCTTCTTCGGGCGCATCTGGAGCGACAGCGGCGCCCTCATGCAGGGCCACGGGATCAGCGAGAGCCAGATCCAGGCCCTGATTGCCAATTACCAGGGCCAGGCGAACCAGGACGCCGCCTCCGGCTCCGCATACGCCCGGATCACCGTAACCGCCGCCGACCCCAAGCCGGTGATCAACGGTGTGACCCTCACCGCCGGTACTTACACCATCTGGTACGAGTCGGAGCACTCCAAAAAGGCGCAGCTCTCCCTGGTGGAGGAGTACGGCCTGCTGGGGGCGGGGAGCTGGAGCCTGGGCCAGGAGGATACCCGGGTGTGGGACTACTACTCCCTGTGGCTCAACGGCTGGACCTTTGAGGACAGCCAGGGCCACTGGGCGGTCCCCTACATCATCGACGCGGCGGACCAGGGGAAAATGACCGGGCTGTCCCACACCGCCTTCGGCCCCGACCGCACCCTCACCCGGGGCGAGGCGGCGGTGGTCCTGTGCCGCCTGGCGGGGCTGAGCCCCAGGGGTTCCGGCTCCTCCTTCTCCGACCTGAGGGGCCACTGGGCCGCCGGGTATGTCCAGGCCGCCTATGAGGCCGGGCTGGCCGCCGGGGTGGGCGGCGGCCGGTACGCTCCGGGCGAGCCGGTCACCCGGCAGGAGATCGCCGTCATGCTGGACCGGGTCCGGCCCGGCCTCGGGGGGACCGCGCTGAAAAATCCCTTTCCGGATCTGAGCCCAGGGGACAACTCCTGGTCTTACAAGGCCGTTCTGCGGCTGTACGCCGCCGGGGTGGTGACCGGCATGCCCGACGGCACCTTCCGGCCCGGGGCCCCGGTGTCCCGGGCGGAGCTGGCAGCGATGCTCTCCAAGCTGCCGCAGGACTGACCCATCCTCGAAATTCGTAAATATTCCGCCGTTTTTTGGGAAATACTGCTTGCATTCCACCGAAACCTGTGGTATACTACCAGGGCATTATGCCTGGGAGTGCTGATTTTCCGCCCGGTGCTGGGGCAGAACCGCTCCGGTTGGCGGGGAATATGACGCGCCCAGAAAGATCAAACTGAATTTTAGGAGGAAACAAAACATGGCAGTCGTATCTATGAAGCAGCTGCTGGAGGCCGGCGTGCACTTCGGCCACCAGACCCGTCGTTGGAATCCCAAGATGGCGCCCTACATCTACACCGAGCGCAACGGGATCTATATCATCGACCTGCAGAAGACCGTGAAGAAGCTGGAGGAGGCCTATAACTTCGTCCGCGAACTGGGCGAGAAGGGCGAGACCATCCTCTTCGTGGGCACCAAGAAGCAGGCCCAGGAGGCCATCAAGGAGGAGGCCTCCCGCGTGGGCATGTACTATGTGAACGCCCGCTGGCTGGGCGGCATGCTCACCAACTTCAAGACCATGCGCGGCCGCGTGGACCGTCTGAACCAGCTCAAGCGCATGCAGGAGGACGGCACCTTTGACATGCTGCCCAAGAAGGAAGTCATGAAGCACATGGGCGAGATTGCCAAACTGGAGAAGTACCTGGGCGGCGTCACCGAGATGAAGAAGCTCCCCGGCGCCCTGTTCGTGGTGGACCCCCGCAAGGAGCGCAACGCCATCAACGAGGCCCGCAAGCTCCACATCCCCATTGTGGCCATCGTGGACACCAACTGCGACCCCGATGAGATCGACTATGTGATCCCCGGCAACGACGACGCCATCCGCGCCATCAAGCTGATCTCCGGCGTGATGGCCAACGCCATCCAGGAGGGCAAGCAGGGCCAGGACGAGGCTCCCGCCGCCGAGGCTGAGGCCGCTCCCGAGACCGCTGAGTAATTCCCGACACCGCTTTCAAAGCGCCCGCCGGAGGGCGGGCGCTTTTTTGAATGGCTCCCATTTTTATTTTATTTGGAGGTAATGCACTATGGCAATTTCCGCGAAGGACGTACAGAAGCTGCGCGAGATGACCGGCGTTGGCATGATGGACTGCAAGAAGGCCCTCACCGAGGCCAACGGCGACTTTGACAAGGCCATTGAGTGGCTGCGTGAGAAGGGCCTGGCCGCCCAGACCAAGAAGGCCGGCAAGATTGCCGCCGAGGGCGTTTCCTACGCCATCACCGCCGACAACGGCGTGGGCGTGGTCATCGAGGTCAACTCCCAGACCGACTTTGTGGCCAAGAACGAGGTGTTCCAGGGCTTCGTGAAGGACCTGGCCACCATCGTGGCCAACGAGAACCCCGCCGACGTGGAGGCCCTGAAGGCCTGCACCTACCCCGGCACCGACCGCACCGTGGCCGACGTCACCGCCGACAAGGTGCTGGCCATCGGCGAGAACATCCAGGTCCGCCGCTTCGTCCGCTATGCCGAGGGCGTGAACGTGCCCTACATCCACATGGGCGGCAAGATCGGCGTGCTGGTCAACCTGGAGGTTGAGGGCATCGAGGCCGACAAGGTCACCGAGCTGGGCAAGGACATCGCCATGCAGATCGCTGCCATGAACCCCGCCTACCTGGACAAGTCCGACGTGGACCAGGCCACCCTGGACAAGGAGAAGGAGATTCTGCTCATCCAGGCCAAGGAGGACCCCAAGAACGCCAACAAGCCCGAGAACATCATCGAGAAGATGGTCATGGGCCGCATCGGCAAGTACTACGAGGAGAACTGCCTGCTGCAGCAGGCCTTTGTGAAGGAGAACAAGGTCTCCGTGGAGAAGCACATCGCCGAGGTGGCCAAGCAGCTGGGCGGCAAGATCGCCGTCAAGGCGTTCACCCGCTTCCAGACCGGCGAGGGCATCGAGAAGGCGGAGGAGGATTTCGCCGCCGAAGTAGCCAGCATGATCCACTAAGTCTCTTGTACTTGTCCCCCCGCAAACAAGCACATTGTCCCTAAATAATGACTCACAAAAGAGTCCGAGGAAATTCGTTTCCTCGGGCTCTTTTTTATTTATTTTCTGTTTTAGCCCGGGTTTTGGCTTGATTTAGAACTAATTTAGAATTTTTTGAGAAAGAGATTGGGCGAGCAGCTTGTGGTCAAAATGGTTGGACAAACGACCGTTTTGGA
>NZ_NFKI01000048.1 GCF_002160305.1 Pseudoflavonifractor sp. An184 | reverse complement strand
CCCACAGGCGCGTCCCGCGCCTGTGGGGACCCGATTGAAAAACCGCGGCCGGAAGTAAATTCCGTCCGCGGCAAGGTTTTGTCCTTCGGACAAAACGCTTGGACGGCGCATGCGCGCCGCCCCATCTGCGATGGGGCCCCGACGTGGAGCTGCGGGAGGCGGCGTCCGCATCGGGGCCCGTTTGTCATTTTCTTAGAAGTCGGCGTTGCCCCAGGTTCTCGGATGCAGCTCCACCCACAGGCGCGTCCCGCGCCTGTGGGGACCCGATTGAAAAACCGCGGCCGGAAGTAAATTCCGTCCGCGGCAAGGCTTTGTCCTTCGGACAAAACGCTTGGACGGCGCATGCGCGCCGCCCCATCTGCGATGGGGCCCCGACGTGGAGCTGCGGGAGGCGGCGTCCGTATCGGGGCCCGTTTGTCATTTTCTTAGAAGTCGGCGTTGCCCCAAGTTCTCGGATGCAGCTCCACGTCGCGGATGTTGTTCACGCCGGTGAGGTACATGACCATCCGCTCGAAGCCCATGCCGTAGCCGGCGTGGCGGCAGGTGCCGTACTTGCGCAGGTCGCAGTACCACCAGTAGTCCTCCGGGTCCATGCCCAGCTCCTTGATGCGGGCCTCCAGCACCTCCAGCCGCTCCTCGCGCTGGGAGCCGCCGATGAGCTCGCCGATGCCGGGGACCAGGCAGTCGGCGGCGGCCACCGTCTTGCCGTCGTCGTTCTGGCGCATATAGAAGGCCTTGATCTCCTTGGGGTAGTCGGTGACGAACACCGGGCGCTTGTACACCTGCTCGGTGAGGTAGCGCTCGTGCTCGGTCTGCAGGTCGCAGCCCCAGTAGACCTTGAAGTCAAACTTGTCGTTGTTCTCCTCCAGAATCTTCACCGCCTCGGTGTAGGTCACCCGGGCGAAGTCGGAGGAGGCCACATGCTCCAGCCGCTCCTTCAGGCCCTTGTCCACAAAGGAGTTGAAGAAGTTCATCTCGTTGGGGCACTTGTCCATGACATAGCGGATGACGTATTTGATCATGGCCTCGGCATTGTCCATATAGTCGCCCAGGTCGGCGAAGGCCATCTCGGGCTCGATCATCCAGAACTCGGCGGCGTGGCGCTGGGTGTTGGACTTCTCCGCCCGGAAGGTGGGGCCGAAGGTGTACACGTTGCCGAAGGCCATGGCGAAGTTCTCCGCGTTGAGCTGGCCGGACACGGTGAGGCTGGCCCGCTTGCCGAAGAAGTCCTGGGCGTAGTCCACGGTGCCGTCGGGATTCTTGGGCACGTTCTCCAGGTCCAGGGTGGTCACCTGGAACATCTCGCCGGCGCCCTCGCAGTCGCTGGCGGTGATGATGGGGGTGTTCACATAGACGAAGCCCCGGTCCTGGAAGAAGCAGTGGACGGCGTGGGCGGCCACAGAGCGCACCCGGAAGGCGGCGGAGAACAGATTCGTTCTGGGCCGCAGGTGCTGGATGGTCCGCAGGAACTCCACGCTGTGGCGCTTCTTCTGCAGGGGGTAGTCGGGGGTGGAGGGGCCCTCCACCGCGATGGAGGCGGCCTTCACCTCCAGGGGCTGCTTGGCCTCGGGGGTGAGCACCACCGTGCCGGTGACGATGAGGGCCGCGCCCACGTTCTGGCCGGCGATCTCCTTGTAATTATCCAGCACATTGGCGTCCATGACTACCTGTAAATTCTTGAAGCAGGAGCCGTCGTTGAGCTCGATAAATCCAAAGGTCTTCATGTCCCGGATGGTGCGGGCCCAGCCGCAGACGGTGACCGTCTGTCCGCCCAGGGCCTCCTGGTCCGCGAAGATCGCGGCAATGGTGGTGCGCTCCATAGTCGTTTTTCTCTCCAATCGTAAAAGGATAGTTTAGAACAGAACAAAAGCCTGCCGTTTTTACACTCGACAGGCTTTATTATAATGCCCTTTTCCCGGTTTTACAAGAGCTTTCCCGGGATTTTCCTGATCTGTTCCGCTTCTTTACAAATATCGTTCTGCGTGCTAGGATAAAGTCGGCGCTGTTGCAAAACGGCGGTTAGCCACTCCCTTGCGAGAGGGGGTGATGCGGATGGGAAACGGGCGCTGGACGAAAGTCCTCCGCTTTCTGGTATGTTTCGGCCTCATCTTTTTGATGATGGCTTACATGGCCCCAAATGCGTGTTAGCCGCCCGGTCTGCCCCCGAGCGGCTAACATAGTTTAGCTTCTTTGGAATGGGCTAACCGCCTTGCGGCAGCGCCTTTTCTACGTTCATTATAGTCTATGAGCGGAGGGGTGTCAATGCCTTCGTGCTCATGCTTCCCGCTTTTCAATACGCACCACCAGGGCGGTGCGGTCGTCGGTGGCCCCCTGGGGGCTGTGGGCGATGAGGTCGGCGGCCAGCTCCTTGGGGCTGTCCCCGGTAAATTTGGAAAGCCGCTCCCGAAGCCAGCCGTCCTCCCCCGTCCCGGCCACCCCGTCGCTGACCATGAGCACGCAGTCCCCGGGGGACAGGTGGATGGGGAAGCGGTCGGGGGCGGTCCGCTGGTCGGCGGACAGCCCCGCCGGGAGGGCGGCCCCCACGATCCGCCGGACGGCGCCCCCCTTGCGCACATAGGTGGGGGCGGCCCCCAGCTTGAACACCACCCCGTCCCCGGAGAACAGGTCCACCTGGAGCAGGTCGATGGTGGTGAAGCCCCCCGCCTCCTCCCCACGGAGGGCCAGGGCGGAGCTGAGAGTGACCAGGGCGTGCTCCGTGTCCACCCCCGCCTGGAGGAACTGCTCCAGCAGGCGCAGGGCCAGGGTGCTCTCCCGGTTGGCCTGGGGGCCGGAGCCCATGCCGTCGCACAGCAGGACGTACAGAATGCCGTCGGAGCGCTTGAAGTAGGTGCCCGCGTCCCCGCTCACCGTCTCCCCGTCCTTCTTCCGGGCGGCCACCCCCGCCACCGCCATGAGGGGCTCCTGCTGGACCAGGGAGAGGGACTCGGCTTCCTGCTCCTCCAGGCGCAGGGGGACCCCCAGCAGGGCGGAGAGCTCCGCCGCCTCCTCCCCGGGGGAGAGGCGGGCGCAGGCGGGGCCGGTGAGCTCTAAGCGCAGCAGGCCCCTGCCGTCCCGGAAGGCCTCCCCCCGCAGCCCGTCCCCCTGGGCGGCGAGGCGCTGGCGCAGCTTCCGCCCCGCCGCCAGGTCGGGGGTGAGCTCCTCCCCCAGCTCGGCCGCCGCCCGGCCCAGCAGGGAGGACAGCTCCCCGTACTGGCGGCACACCGCCTGGCGGCTGTCCTGGATGCGGCTGTTGTACTGCCGCCGGTAGAGCAGGGCTGTGACCTCCCGGTTCACCGCCGCCAGAAAGTCGGGGAAGTGGATGCACCGGCTGGCAAAGTGCTGGGGAAAGTCCCCCGGTTCCCCCCTGCCCCGGTCCAGCATGGGCTGGGCGGCGTTGTTCAGGGCGTCGAAGGTGGACACATAGTCCCGCTCCCAGCAGTTGGAGCGGAGGGAGCAGGTGCGGCACACCTGACAGGCCGCCCGGTCGAAGACGGTGGCCACGTCGTTGTCGTTCTGGGGCGGCCGGAAGGAGGCCCGCATGGTGTCGTACAGGGTGCGGAAGGCCTGGGCGGCCTCCTCCAGGCGGCGCTGGACCCGGCTCTGGGCCCGGCGGTCTGCCGGGAGGGCCCCCTTCTGCTCCGGGAGCAGCCAGGCCGCCAGCCGCCGCAGGGGCCGCTCGGGCAAAAGGAGGAAGGCCACAGACCCCAGGAACACCTCGTACAGGATGGAGACGGGCAGCCCCTTGTCCCAGGTCCACAGGACCGCTCCCCCGTTGGCCAGCACATAGGCCAGGGCGGCCCGCAGCCGGCTTTTCAGCCGAAAAGCCCCCGCCGCCAGGCCGGACAGGCCGTAGGCCATGGCGTACAACGGAACCCCGTTGGCCGCCAGGTCCAGGGACAGCCCCACCGGCACCCCCAGCACCGCCCCGGCGGAGGGGCCGCCCTGCCAGGCGGCGGCGAGGACCACCACCACCGCCAGGGAGCGCCCCAGGGAGACGTCCTCAAACAGGGTCAGGGAGGACAGGGACATGAGCACCGTGCAGGCCAGCGCCGCCAGGCTGACCCGCCTCTGGGGGGAGAGAACCCCCTCCCCCCGGCCGGTGCGCAGGGGGAGGAGGAGCTGCCGGTAGCACCAGCAGGCGGCCACGGTGAGAAAGCACTCGGTGAAAAAGTAGATCACGTCCTCCGTCCGCCACCCGGCCTCGGACAGGTAGATAAAGCCGGTGACGCCGTTGAACAGCCCGGCCACCATGGGCATGGCCCAGGGCTTCCGCAGCAGCTTCACGTCGTAGAAGGCGAAGTTCACCGCGAAGGTGAGCATGGATGCGGAGATGTACCGCAGCCCGCCGGTGAAGCCCAGGAGGGTCAGATAGCCGACGCAGGCCCCCACCAGGGCCACCCCGAAGGGGGCGTAGTCCCCAAAGACAGCCGCCCCCGCCAGCACCGCCGAGAGCAGGAAGTGGATGCCCCCGTCGGCAAAGCGCAGCAGGGCGGAGGCGTCCACGCTCACCTTCTCCCCCCGGGACGACCGCCCCCGCAGTCTGTCCAGCTTGGCCCGTACCGTCTCCTTGCCCGCCATATGCCGCTCCTCCTTTGTTGTGGGACGGCCCAAAACGGCCTGTCCC
Organism: Pseudoflavonifractor sp. An184; assembly: GCF_002160305.1. Classification (GTDB taxonomy): domain Bacteria; phylum Bacillota; class Clostridia; order Oscillospirales; family Oscillospiraceae; genus Lawsonibacter; species Lawsonibacter pullicola. Next base: position 17,755 of record NZ_NFKI01000048.1, on the reverse strand, counting down.
GGTGTGGAGGCCATTATATTCCATTATATGGAAAAATAGAGTCGGAATGGGGAGCGGGAGGCCTTCTTTTTCCGCCCAGGAAAAAATGGGCCGGCGGCTTGACTTGGAGTGGACTTCAGGTGGTAAACTGATACTATCAAACCTGCCTGCCGCAGATAAGGAGGAATTCAGCATGTCAGAGTTTTCTCATCAGTACCGGGAGAAGCTGCTCCCCGGACAGAGGCACGCCTTCGCGGACACCGACCCGGAGTTCGTCCAGATCTTCGAATCCTTCGCCTTTGACGAGGTGGTCAACCAGGGGGACCTGGACGAGCGCACCCGGTTTATGGCCATTTTGGCCGCCCTGCTGGGCTGCCAGGGGGTGGACGAGTTCAAGGTGATGCTCCCCGCCGCCCTGAACGTGGGGGTCACCCCGGTGGAGGTGAAGGAGATCGTCTATCAGTCGGCGGCCTATCTGGGCATCGGCCGGGTGTTCCCCTTCCTGAAGGCGGTCAATGAGGAGCTCACCGCCCGGGGCGTCTCCCTGCCCCTGGAGGGACAGGCCACCACCACCCCCAAGACCCGCCTGGAGGCGGGCAACCAGGTCCAGGTGGACATATTCGGGGAGGCCATGCGGGGCTTCCAGAACAGCGGCCCCCAGGAGAGCCGCCACATCAACAAGTGGCTGGCGGACAACTGCTTTGGGGACTACTACACCCGGAAGGGGCTGGATGATAAGCAGCGGGAGATGATCACCTTCTGTTTCCTGGCCGCCCAGGGGGGCTGCGAGCCCCAGCTCACCAGCCACGCCACGGCCAACCTCCGCATCGGCAACGACAAGGACTTCCTGATCCAGGTCCTCTCCCAGTGCCTGCCCTATATCGGCTACCCCCGGAGCCTCAACGCCCTGCGGTGCGTCAACGAGGCGGCGATGGGGTGAGGAGCCGGCCCCCATCCCTCTATACCCGCAAAAACGGCGGAGCGCCAAGGCGCTCCGCCGCATTTACTTTTGTGTCTGGTTATAGGGCGCTCCCCCGCTTGGGTACGGAGAACCGGCTCGCGTCCACACCCTCGTGGATGAGGAGCCGCTGCTTCCGCTCCACCCCCCCGGCGTAGCCGGTGAGGCTGCCGTCGGCCCCCACCACCCGGTGGCAGGGGATGATGATGGAGATGGGGTTGCGGCCCACGGCGCCCCCCACCGCCCGGGGGGAGGCACCGTCCAGCTCCCGGGCCAGGGCTCCGTAGGTAGTCACCGATCCCCAGGGGATGGCCTGGAGCTTCTCCCACACCGCCCGCTGGAAGGGGGTGCCCGCCGGGGCCAGGGGCAGCTCCGCCGGGCTGGGCTTCTCCCCGGCAAAGTACCGGTCCAGCCAGGCCCGGGCCGCCTGGAACGCGGGCAGGTCCGGCTGTCCGGGGGCCAGCTCCTCGCCGGAGGTCCCGCCGAAGTGCTTCTGTCCCTCCAGCCACAGCCCGGTGAGGGCCGTCCCGTCGCTGGCCAGGGTGAGCTCCCCCACCGGGGAAGCATAGGTGGTGGTCTGGTACATGGGTTCCGCCTCCTCCCGTCCCGCGGCTTTGCGGGACAGATCCGGTTTTCTCATCTGTATTATAGGGAGCGGTGCCCGCTTCTGTCAAGAATGGGCCGGAAATGACAGGCTTTGTTGATTTTTTCCGCCGGAAACCCTGCCCCTCCCCTTGCGGTTGTTCGGGCGGATATGGTAAAATATATTGTTTTTCTCTTTCCCCTGAATGGGGGATGTCTGTTCCGGCTCAGAGGGAGGATTTTACATGAGGGATTTTGTGTATACCGTTTCCCGGTGCCTTCCATGCGCCGTCTCCGCGCCCCCATAACTGCGGGGCTGATTGGAAAAGACCGCGCCTGCTCGGGCAGGCGCGCTACTATGCTGTTATTTGGAGGGTAACCTATGTCTTTGGAATCGGAAATCAAGCGCCGGCGCACCTTCGCCATCATCTCCCACCCGGACGCCGGTAAGACTACCCTGACCGAGAAGTTTCTGCTGTACGGCGGGGCCATCGCCCAGGCCGGCCAGGTAAAGGGCAAGAAGAACACCCGGGCGGCCACCTCCGACTGGATGGAGATTGAGAAGCAGCGCGGCATCTCGGTGACCTCCTCGGTGATGCAGTTCCAGTACGAGGGCTTCTGCATCAACATTCTGGACACCCCGGGCCACCAGGACTTCTCGGAGGACACCTACCGCACCCTCATGGCCGCCGACTCCGCCGTCATGGTCATCGACGCCGCCAAGGGCGTGGAGGCCCAGACCCGGAAGCTGTTCAAGGTGTGCGCCATGCGGGACATCCCCATCTTCACCTTCATCAACAAGATGGACCGGGAGGCCCGGGACCCCTTTGAGCTGTGCGAGGAGCTGGAGCACGAGCTGGGCATCGACACCTACGCGGTGAACTGGCCCATCGGCTGCGGCAAGGAGTTCAAGGGCGTGTACGACCGGCAGAACCGGAAGGTGATCCACTTCACCTCCAACACCAACGCCCGGGCGGCCACCGCCACCGAGATCGAGCCCGACGACCCCGCCCTGGCCGGCCTCATCGGGGCGGACAAGCGGGAGCAGCTCATGGGGGAGATCGAGCTGCTGGACGGGGCCTCCTGTGACTTTGACCTGGAGCGGGTGCGCCACGGCAAGCTGTCTCCGGTGTTCTTCGGCTCCGCCCTCACCAACTTCGGCGTGGAGCCCTTCCTGGAGGAATTTTTACGCATGACCACCTCCCCCCTGCCCCGGAAGGCGGGGGACGAGGTCATCGACTCCTTTGACCCGGACTTCTCCGCCTTCGTCTTTAAAATCCAGGCCAACATGAACAAGGCCCACCGGGACCGCATCGCCTTCATGCGGGTGGTGTCCGGCAAGTTCGAGGCGGACCGGGAGGTCTACCACGTCCAGGGCAAGAAAAAGATCCGCCTCTCCCGGCCCCAGCAGCTCATGGCCGCCGAGCGGGAGATCATCGAGGAGGCCTACGCCGGGGACATCATCGGCGTGTTCGACCCGGGCATCTTCTCCATCGGGGACACCCTGTGCGCCCCGGGGAAGAAGTTCCAGTTCGACCCCATCCCCACCTTCGCCCCCGAGCACTTTGAGCGCATCCGCTCGGTGGACACCATGAAGCGCAAGCAGTTTTTGAAGGGCGTGGAGCAGATCGCCCAGGAGGGCGCCATCCAGATCTTCAAGACCCCCTACTCCGGCATGGAGGAGGTCATCGTGGGCGTGGTGGGCACCCTGCAGTTCGACGTGCTGGAGTACCGCCTGCGCAGCGAGTACAACGTGGAGCTGTACAAGGAGGGCCTGCCCTTCGAGTACCTGCGCTGGATCGTGAAGGAGGACGAGGACGCCCCCGCCCTGAAGGAGGAGGACCTGCTGCTCCCCAACGACGCCAAGCTGGTGGAGGACTACAAGGGCAACCAGCTGCTGCTGTTCGCCTCCCAGTGGTCCATCCAGTGGGTGCAGGACCGGAACAAGAACCTGAAGCTGGCCGAGTTCGGCGGGGCCAAGTTTTAAGACGGCCCGCCGGAGCCTGTTCTCCCCGCCCGTCCCCCGGCCATATGGACCCGTCCCCGGCGAAAACCCGCCGGGGGCGGGTTTTCTTTGTTCCAACTCCCCTTCTAAACGGCTGACTTGCCGCATACAGTAGGATGACGGACCTACACAGGATAAGGGGGAGACGGCATGGGGGACAAGCGGCGCAGGAGAGACCCGCTCCGTCCGCTGCGGAGAGGGGTAGGGCTGGGGCTGGCCCTGGCGGCGGCGTGGGGGGTGAGCCTCACCGCCGACCTGTCGGGGGCCTGGTCGGCCCTCCAGAGGTGGGCCTCCGACTCCCAGGCGGTGGTGGCTCTGATGGCCGGGGAGTTGGGCCAGCCCCCGGCGGAGACCGCCCTGGCGGGGCTGGACGGCTGGGGCAGGCTGCTGGTGGAGCAGTCCGCCCTCCTGTCCGCGGGGACCGAGGCGGTGGCCCAGCGGCGGCAGGCGGAGGAGGAGACCGCCCCCGCGGAGCCCATCCCCGACCTGGACGCGGAGGACAACGACGACCAGACCCAGGTGGAGCTCCAGCCCCCGGCGGAGCCCGACGACGTGGCGGAGACCACCAGCGTGGGACAGGAGGGGGGCCACTACCTGAGCCAGGACGGGGTGTACCTCTACAACCGCTCCGGGAAAGAGCTGGACCCCTCGGTGCTGTCCGCCGGGTCGGTGAGCTTCACCCTGGGGGAGGGCCCCCAGATCCTGATCCTCCACAGCCACGGCAGCGAGGCCTACTCCCAGAACGACGGGGACCTGTACCAGGAGAGCGACTCCTTCCGCACCACCGACTGCGCCCACAACGTGGTCCGGGTGGGAGAGGAGATGGCGGAGGTTTTCCGCGCCCACGGGTTCCAGGTGGTCCACGACACCAACCTGTACGACTACCCGGCGTACAACGGGGCCTATGACCGGTCCCAGGCGGCGGTGAAGGACTGGCTGGCCAAATATCCCACCATCCGGATCGTCCTGGACGTGCACCGGGACGCCCTGGTGGGGACGGACGGGGCCATCTATAAGCTGATCTCCCAGGAGAACGGGAAGAAAGTGGCCCAGGTCATGCTGGTGGTGGGCACCGACAGCGGCGGGGCCAGCCACCCGGGCTGGGCCGACAACCTGGCCCTGGCTGTCCGCCTCCAGAAGGAGCTCATCTCCGACTATGTGAGCCTGGCCCGGCCCATCGCCCTGCGCAGCAGCAGCTACAACCAGGAGCTCTCCCCCGGCTCCCTCCTGGTGGAGGTGGGGGGCCACGGCAACACCCTCACCGAGGCCCTGGACGGGGCGCGGCTCTTCGCCGAGAGCGTCAGCCAGGTGCTCAGCGGAATGAAAGGGTGAGGAGAAATGCAGAATGCGGGAATGCAGAATGGGGGGCGTCACGGGGCCTTCAGCAGGGTCACCTGAATCAGGCCCCGCTTCTCCCGGCGGAGGGCGTAGTCCGTGATGGTCCGGGAGCCCCCGAATCCCGGGCTGGCGATGAGGTACTCGCTCTCCCCCGCCGCCATCTGACCGGCCCGGAGAATGGCCAGCCGCTTGGGGACGGTCTCCATCCCCTCCGGGTAGTAGGTGCCGTCAAAGCCGGGCGGGACGTCCACCGGCCGCTGGGCCAGGTGATAGGGAATCAGCAGCCGCAGGCGGATTCCGGGATGGCGCTCCTTCGCCCGGCGGAGGGCCTCCGCCGCCAACTGGTCAAACCGCCCGTACCGCCCCACCAAAAACTCGGTCACCCCGTACTCCGCAATGTGCCGCTCAATGGCCTCGTCCAGCAGCGGCGACAGAGCGTCCGGGGAGAGATGGGAACCGATTAGGAAACAGGTGGACATGATTACGCCCCCTTAATAAATTTACGCAAATGCGTATAATTGAATGATAACAAATTTGCAATTTATACGCAAGCGCGTATACGTCTGTGCGCATAATACTTTAATCTTGGAACAGGTGAAGTATTATGCGGATCAAAGAGGCGGTTGTTGCGCGCTTTTCTCAATTATGCGAGGAGCGCGGATTAAATAATAACAGTCTGGCCAATGTAGCTGGGGTAACTCCTTCCACTGTGTACAGTATGATGGACCCGACACGGCATGATGTATCAGTTGTTACAGTTAAAAAATTGTGTGATGGGCTTGATTTGTCCATCAGCGACTTCTTTGACGACCCAATCTTTCGAAATTTAGATCAGGAAATACAATAACGAGGACTGACCTCGGCCAATGGCTGTGTCAGTCCTCGTTTTGTCTGTGGGCGAGAAGGGGCGCTGCTGGGGCAGCTTTCGGGCGGGTCTGAGACCCGCCCCTACAAAAGACAAAACCGTTTCGGGTATGCCGTAGGGGCCGGACACTGGCCGGCCCGCCCGGGAATGGGAGACGGTTAGGCAGGGCGGCCCAGTGTGCCGCCCCTACGAAGAAACGGGAGCGTTCCGAAATATCGGTAGGGGCCGGTCCCAGACCGGCCCGCGGGCGGCCACATGGGGCCGCCCCTACTGGGTCACCTTCTCCCAAAGGAAGGCTTTCGGGCGACCGCAAGGGTCGCCCCTACGTATTTCCAAAAACGGCGGGCGGGTCTGGGACCCGCCCCTACAAAAGACAAAACCGTTTCGGGTATGCCGTAGGGGCCGGATACTGGCCGGCCCGTCCGGGAATGGGAGACGGTTAGGCCGGGCGGCCCGGTGTGCCGCCCCTACGAAGAAACGGGAGCGTTCCGGAATATCGGTAGGGGCCGGTCCCAGACCGGCCCGCGGGCGCACGCTGTGCGCCCCTACGGTTGAAACGGTCTGCCCTTATAACCAGGGCCGTTCCCCTCATCCGTCACGGCTTCGCCGCGCCACCTTCCCCTAAAGGGGAAGGCAGGGGGATGGGCCTTCCAAAGCCTTCCCCTTTAGGGGAAGGTGCCCCCGAAGGGGGCAGATGAGGTATCCCATGTGTTGAACCGGGCATGTTGGCTCGGCAAACCCAGGCGCGGCGGCGGAACCGCACCAGCGGCAATTTTTGCAAACTCAGGGCCCAGTGGCCCGGCGGGAATTTAGAGTGTCACTCAGGTTTTGCGCGCCGGAAATCCATTGCCAAGCTAAAGGAATGACCCCCGTAAATGGGGGTCCTAGGGGGGCGGCGAATATGGACACGAAGTGTCCATCCTGAGCCGATCCCCTAGTGGCTCTTTGGTGACTTTCTGGCCGCCCAGAAAGTCACTCGCCCCGCAGGGCGAAACCCTCCTGCGGCAAACGGAACGGTTCCCTCATCGCCCCCTCATCCGGCCCTTCGGCCCATCTCCCTACCCCTTTTGGCCTTCGGCCATTTCCCCCTGACAGGGGGAATCGGCCCCTTGACAAGGGGAGTCACCCCCCAGTGGGAAGGTTTACGGGCGGCCAAAGGCCGCCCCTACGGAATGGGGGACCCCTCTAAGGCGGGCGGGTGAGGACACCCGCCCCTACACAGATACGGGAACGGTCCCTTTTCCCTCGTAGGGGCCGGCCCCAGACCGGCCCGCGGGCGCACACTGTGCGCCCCTACGGTGTGGGGCGGGCAAGGACGCCCGCCCCTATAAAATGCAGACAAAAAACAGGCCCCGCGGAGCGCATCCGCAGGGCCTGTCTTGATTTAAGAAAGAATCATCAGCACTTCTCGAAGATGGTGGCGACGCCCATGCCGCCGCCGATGCACAGGGTGGCCAGGCCCTTCTTGGCCTCGGGCCGCTTCTGCATCTCGTGGAGCAGGGTGACGATGATGCGCGCGCCGGAGGCGCCCACGGGGTGGCCCAGGGCGATGGCGCCGCCGTTCACGTTGACCTTGCTCATGTCGAAGCCCAGCTCGCGGGCCACGGCGACGGACTGGGCGGCAAAGGCCTCGTTGGCCTCCACCAGATCCATGTCCTCGATCTTCAGGCCGGCCTTCTCCATGGCCTGACGGGAGGCGGGCACGGGGCCCACGCCCATGATCTTGGGGTCCACGCCGCCCTGGCCCCAGCTGACCAGCTTGGCCATGGGCTTCAGGCCGTACTTCTCCACGGCCTCGCCGGAGGCCAGGATGATAGCGGCGGCGCCGTCGTTGATGCCGGAGGCGTTGGCGGCGGTGACGCGCTGCTCATGTTTCTTGGTGTCGGCCTCGTGGATCTGAGTGGGCTGGAAGGAGTGCTCGATGGCGTCCTCCACGCCCTCGGGGCCCACGGGGAAGGCGCCGCGCAGCTTGGAGATGTTCTCGGCGGTCACGCCCTCGCGGGGGAACTCGTCCCGCTTGAACTCCACCATCTGCTTCTTCTGCTTGACCATGATGGGGACCACCTCATCGTCGAAGCGGCCGGAATCACGGGCGGCGCAGGCCTTCTGCTGGGAGGAGGCGGCGAACTCATCCAGCTCCTGGCGGGTGATGCCCCACACGTCGCAGATGTTCTCGGCGGTGGTGCCCATGTGATAGTTGTTGTAGGCGTCCCACAGGCCGTCCTTGATCATGGTGTCCACCATCTTGTTGTCACCCATGCGGGCGCCCCAGCGGGCGGCGGGGATGGCGTAGGGGGCGGCGGACATGTTCTCGGTGCCGCCGGCCACGATGATGTCGGAGTCGCCGGCCAGAATGGAACGGGCGCCCTCAATGACGGACTTCATGCCGGAGCCGCACACCATGCCCACGGTGTAGGCGGGGACGCTGATGGGGATGCCGGCCTTCAGCGCGCACTGGCGGGCCACGTTCTGGCCCAGACCGGCGGTGAGGATGCAGCCGAACATGACCTCGTCCACCTGCTCAGGCTTCACGCCGGCGCGGCTCAGCGCCTCCTTGATCACGGTGGCGCCCATCTCGGCGGCGGGGGTGTCCTTCAGGCTTCCGCCAAAGGAACCGATGGCGGTACGGCAGCAGTTGACCACATAGACTTCTTTCATTCTGTTACCTCCAAAATGATGTAGAGTGGCGCCCAAGGGACGCCCTTGTCCGCTCTCAATTCGATTATACCCAATGGGCATGGAAAAAGCAATGAAATTTTTTGCTCCAGAGTTGCGTTTTCGTGCACTTTCCCGGGAAATCGGAGGGGGCTGTCAGGGGGCCGCTCCGGCCTCCCCATAGTCGGCCACCAGGGCCTGGGCCAGGCGCAGGGGGTCCTCCCCCTTCCTGAGGCGGAAGGTGAACCGGGGCACGTCCCCGGGGGTGAGGAGAAGGCGGTTTTTGTACTTCTCCATCCCGCACAGCCCGGAGAACTGCTCCAGGCTGAACCGGCCCAGGGTGAACACCAGCTGTCCGTTTTTCTGGGAGATGTCGGTGATCTCCGCCTGGGCGGCGGCGGCGCGGAGGAGGGCCACGGAAATCAGGTTGTTCACCGTCCGGGGCGGCTCGCCGTACCGGTCGATGAGCTCATCCACCAGGTCGTCCGCGTCCTCCTCGCTGCGGATGGCGGCGATGCGGCGGTACAGGTCCATGCGCTGCTCCGGCGCGGGGACGTACCGGTCGGGGATGGAGGCGGCGATGGACAGGTCGGCGGCGCACTCGGTGCGCTGGGGCGCCGGCTGGCCCTGCTCGGTAAGGACGGCCTCCTCCAGCAGCTTCAGATACATGTCGTAGCCCACCGACAGCATGAAGCCGCTCTGTTCCGGCCCCAGCACGTTGCCCGCCCCCCGGATCTCCAGGTCCCGCATGGCGATCTTGAAGCCCGAGCCGAACTCGGCGAACTCCCGGATGGCGGACAGGCGCTTGGAGGCCACCTCGGTGAGCACCTTGCCCCGGCGGTAGGTGAGGTAGGCAAAGGCCCGCCGGTTGGACCGGCCCACCCGGCCCCGGAGCTGGTGGAGCTGGGCCAGCCCCAGATGGTCGGCGTCCTCGATGATGAGGGTGTTGGCGTTGGGCAGGTCGATGCCCGTCTCGATGATGGTGGTGCACACCAGCATATTCAGATCCCCGTCGGTCATGCGGCTCATCACGTCGTCAATGGCCTCCTGGGTCATCTTCCCGTGGGCCACCCCCACGGCGGCGTCCTCCCCCAGCATCTGCTGGATTCGGGCGGCGGTGCGGTCGATGGTCTCCACCCGGTTGTGGAGGTAGTACACCTGTCCGCCCCGCTCCAGCTCCCGGCGCATGGCATCGGCCAGCACCGGCCAGTTGTGCTCCAGCACATAGGTCTGCACCGGCAGGCGGTCGGCGGGGGGCTCCTCCAGGGTGGACATGTCCCGGATGCCCGACATGGCCATGTTCAGGGTGCGGGGGATGGGGGTGGCGGACAGGGTGAGCACGTCCACCTGGGCAAAGCGCTCCTTCAGCTTCTCCTTGTGCTTCACCCCGAAGCGCTGCTCCTCGTCCACCACCAGCAGCCCCAGGTCCTTGAACTTCACGTCCTTGTTGAACAGCCGGTGGGTGCCGATGAGGATGTCCACCGAGCCGTTCTCCACCTTCCTTAAAGTCTCCTTCATCTGGGCGGGGGTGCGGAAGCGGGAGACCACGTCGATGGACACCGGGTACTTGGCAAACCGCCGCAGGGCGGTGAGGTAGTGCTGCCGGGCCAGGACGGTGGTTGGCACCAGCACGGCGGCCTGCTTGCCGTCCAGGACGCACTTCATCATGGCCCGGAAGGCCACCTCCGTCTTGCCGTAGCCCACGTCCCCGCACAGGAGCCGGTCCATGGGGACGGGGCGCTCCATGTCCCGCTTGATTTCGTCCACGCACCGGAGCTGGTCCTCCGTCTCGGTGTACTCGAACTGCTCCTCAAACTCCCGCTGCCAGGGGGAGTCGGGGGAGAAGGCGAAGCCGGGCTGCCGCTGCCGCTGGGCGTAGAGCTGGATGAGCCCCTTGGCCAGGTCCTCCACCGCCTTCTTGGCCTTCTTCTTGGCCCGCTCCCAGTCGGTGCCCCCCAGCTTGGACAGTTTTCTCGTCTCCTGGGCGTCCTCGCCCCCGCCGATGTATTTGGAGATCAGGTCCAGCTGGGTGGCGGGCACATACAGCACGTCGCTGCCCGCGTAGGCGATCTTCACATAGTCCTTCTCAATGCCGTCGGCGGGCATCTTCACCATGCCCACATACCGGCCCACCCCGTGGTGCTCGTGGACCACCAGGTCCCCGGGGGACAGGTCGGCGTAGGACTTCAGCTTCTGCCGGTTGGTGGGGCCCTTCTTGGCGGCGGTCCGGGAGCGGGAGGGCTTCCTTGCGCCCCCCTCCTGACCCTCGGTGATGACGGCCAGCTTCAGATCCGGGTACTCCAGCCCGCCGGACAGTCCCCCCACCGTGAGGATGATCTGCCCCGGCTTGGGCAGGGCCTTCAGGGCGAAGTCCACCCCGGACTTCACCTTCTGCTCCCGCAGGAGGGTCTGGAGATTCAGGGCACGCTGCTCGCTGGACACCAGCACCAGCACGGCGAAGCCCGCGCTCTGGTAGTGGGAGAGGTCCTGCACCGCCGTCTCCAGGCTGGCCCCGAAGGAGGGCAGCTGCTTGGCCATGACGGACAGGAGGCACTTGGGGTACACCGGGTAGGAGGACAGGGAGAAGGAGTCCAGATAGGCGAAAGGAAAATCCTCCAGACGGCGGCACAGCCGGTCGAAGGGGAGGCACAGCTCCCCGCAGGAGCCGTCCAGCTCCCCCCGCTCCAGCAGGGTCTTTACGTCCTCCTCCAGCTGCCACTGGTAGGTCTTGGCCCGCTCTCCCACCCGGCTGCTCTCGGAGAAGAGCACACAGGCGTCCAGGGGCAGGAAGTCCGCCGCCGTGGCCAGCTCGGGGTAGATGAGGGGCAGATACCGGTCGGCCGCCGGAAAGGACCGCCCCTCTCCCAGGGCGTCCCGGTCCTGCTGGAGGGTGACCGCCAGGTCCTCGTTTCCGTCCCTCCGGGCCTTGGCGGAGAGCTGGTCCAGCCGCTCCAGCAGCCCGGACATCCCCCCCTGGGAGAGCTGGGGCAGGGTCTCCGCCGCGGGCAGGAGGACGGCCCGGTCCGCGTTCTCGGTGCGCCGCTGGGTGGAGGGATCAAAGGTCCCCATGGTGTCCAGCTCGTCCCCCCAGAACTCCGCCCGGACGGGGGCGGCCATGCCGGGGGAGTACACGTCCAGAATTCCTCCTCGCAGGGCGAACTGGCCCGCCCCCTCCACCTGGTCACAGCGGACGTAGCCGGCGGCGGCGAGGGCCTCGGTGAGCCGGTTCAGGTCGGCCTGCCGCCCCGGCTCCAGCACCGTGCAGGCGGAGTCCAGCACCTGGGGCGGCAGGGTGCGCTGCTGGAGGGCCTCCACCGTGGCCACCAGGCAGGGGAGCTCCCCCCGGCGGAGCCTCCACAGCAGGTCCAGCCGCTTGTGCTCCCACTGGCGGGAGACGGTGGCGATGCTGTGGAACACGAAGGAGCGGGAGGCGAGCACCGGGACCTCCCCTCCGGTGAGATAGGACAGGTCCCGGGCCATCCGCCCGGCCTCCCCCTCGTCGGCGCACACCACCACCACGGGACGGCCGGTCTCCTGCCCCAGGGCGGCGGCGAAGTGGGCCCGGTGGACCGCCGCCAGGCCGGAGACGGCGGCGGGGGATTTCCCGCCCTCCAGGGCGGCGGTCAGCTCCTGAAATTCCGGCAGATTTTTTAAAACAGAGCGGAGCAATTCCACTCACAATCACTCCCTGTATCAAACTATTCCATGATATGGAAATTATAACGCGGCAATGCCCCCCGGTCCGTGGGACAGGGGGGTTCTATGAGTACGGTATTAGTTTACCCGCTTTCCGCCCCTCCGTCAAGCGGGGAGCGCTCCCAAGGCGGAAGCGGAGGGGTGGAAAAAGGTCCCTCCGCCGCCGGATGGGCGGCAGAGGGACCTGAGCTTGTCAAAAACCTCTGTTGAGTAGAATTCGTCTCAGCGTTGGCGGGGGAGTAACGGCATATTGAGCGGGTCAGGTGCCGTCGGTGGGGACCACCTTGTGCTCCCGGTAGTACTCCACCCACTGGTACTCCAGCAGGCGGTCGGCCACCTCCTGGGGCAGGTCGTCGGTGAGCTCCCCGTCGGGGGTCAGGTACAGGCCCTGGCTGTGGACCAGGGGGGTGAGGGAGCGGATCTCCTCCGCGTACTGGAGAAAGGCGGGGCCGGTCCATCCGCACTGCTCGAACAGCTCGTTCATCAAAAAGCAGGGGGAGAAGTCGCCGCCCTCCCCCTGGAAGTCCCGGTCCAGGGCCTCCTTGGCGGAGGAGTTGGCCCAGATCAGGTAGGGGGTGGAGTAGTACTCGTAAAAGCCCTCCAGGGTGGACAGGTCAAAGTCGGCCCCGATACCGGCATAGGCGCTGTTTCCGTTGCCGCCCCAGGGCTTGTGGTCGCCGAACAGGACCAGCACCACCGGCTCGTCCATGGCCTCCAGCTCATCCACCATGGCGGTGACCGCGTCAATGGTCAGGTTGATGCCGTGGAGGTAGTTGTTGAACACGTTACAGGACTCCTCCGGCAGGCCGTCGGCCTCCGGGTCCAGATAGACCTCCAGGGAGGTGTGGTCCTCCTCGTAGGGGCCGTGGTTCTGATAGCTCACCGAGAAGGAGAACACCGGACGGCGGCTCTCCTCCAGCTGGGCCTGCAAATCCTTCACAATTTCCCCGGTGAGGATGTAGTCGGAGTTCCACTGGGCCTCCACCGGGTCCACCAGCTCGCCGTAGTGGTTGTCGGTGAACCAGTACTCCAGGAAGCCCAGGTACCGGTTCACATTCTCCCGGTCATAGAACCAGCCGAAGCCCGGGTGCCCGCCCCGGGTCTGATAGCCCTGGCGGGCAAAGTACCACACATAGGAGTCGGTGGCCTTGGTGAAGTCCTGGTGCTGGCTGTATCCGGTGAGGAATCCCCACTCGGTGTCCACCGTGCCGCCGGCGAAGATGTTGGTGAGCAGGTTGCCGGACACCGACTCCTCCTCCAGCTGGTGCCAGGGCTCGTAGACCGCCTGCACCGCCTCATGGTCCGCCAGGGCGGGGAAGTCGGTGAGGTCGCAGAAGGCCTCCAGCATGATGCCCACCACATTGACCTCCTGCTCCTCCGGGATGTCCGCCTCGGCGTAGGACTCCAGGATGGCCTGGGCCGCCTGGGGGTCGTACCGCTCCGGGGGATGGGGGACCAGGTCTTGAACGGTGTGGAGAAAGGCGTAGACCGCGCCGTGGGAGAGGTATGCCTCCGCGTCGATCCAGGGGTTGACCAGGTCCTCCCCGGCCTGGGTCTGCTCATAGAGGTCCTCATTGCAGTACAGCCCCCCAAAGGCGGTGGCGGCCACCGCGATGGCGGAGAACAGCCCGAACAGCCGCAGGTCCCGCCGGATGGTCCGACGCCGGGGGAGCAGGAGCAGGGCCAGCAGGAGCCACGCCGCGGCCCAGAGCAGGACGGTCCGGATGGGGTCGGTCAGTTCCAGGGTGTACTTTCCGGCCATGTCCCCCGCCTCGGAGATCAGGGCCAGATCGCTGGCCAGGAGGGGGTCTCCCCGCAGCTGAATTTTGTAGTAGTTGGCCGCCGCCAGCCCCAGCAGGAGGAGGGCGGAGGCCAGGTAGGCCAGCCAGCACCGGCCCGTAAGAAAGTAAAACAGCCAGATCAGGATCACGCCGGGCAGAAGATTCAGATACCACAGCGCGGGGGTATCCCAGTAGTAGTCCGAAAGGGAGGCGCTGGACAGGTCCGGGCAGGACCAGGCGGAGAGATACAGCCCCAGAACACCCAGCAGGAGCCCGAGAGCGGTCAGCCCCGCCGCCAGCCAGAGGAGACGCCAGGGGCCTCTCTTGGACGGCTGTGCCTGGGGCAGGGTCTGGGCCGGTTCAAGACGGTTCAAAGCACGTTTCCTTCTCTCTTGTTAAATCTGTGTAAAAGCAGCGGAAAGAAGTATAGCACAGATTTTGTCGAGGGGAAAGAGATTTTGTAAAAAAATCAGAAGTTTCCAGGAATTATCCTTAAAAAAGCCTGAAAAAGATACGAAGAACCCGCCGCCTCGGGAGCGGCGGGCCCGGCTTTTCCGGCTGTGGGCGCCGCAGGCGGCCTGCGCTCAGGCCTCCTCCAGAATCCGCCCGTCGGTGGAGATGGTCACCACCTGCCAGGGGATGAATTTGCCGCTCTCCTGAAGGGCTTTCTTTACCGCCAGCTCGATGCCGCCGCAGCAGGGCACCTCCATGCGCACCACGGTGACGCTTTTCAGGTCGTTGTGCCGGAGAATCTCCGTGAGCTTCTCACTGTAATCCACGCTGTCCAGCTTGGGGCAGCCCACCAGGGTGATGTGGTCCCGGATGAACCGCTCGTGGAAGCCCGCGTAGGCGTAGGCGGTGCAGTCGGCGGCCACCAGCAGTTTTTTCCCCTGGAAATAGGGGGCCTGGACCGGGACCAGCTTGATCTGCACCGGCCACTGGGAAAGCTGGCTCTCGCGCTCCGGTTCGGGCTGGACCGGACCGGGGCCGGAGCGGCGCTCCAGGGACTTGGCGGCGCTGCCGGGGCAGCCGCAGGGGAGCTCTCCCCCGCTCTGGGCCGCCTGGGCGGCCTTCACCGCAGCCTCGTCGTAGGCGGGCGCCTCCCGCTCCTCAAAGGAGATGGCCCCGGTGGGGCAGGCGGGCAGACAGTCCCCCAAGCCGTCGCAGTAGTCCTCCCGGGTGAGCCTGGCCACCCCGTCCACCATCTGGATGGCCCCCTCGTGGCAGGCGGCGGCACAGGCCCCGCAACCGCTGCACTTGCTCTCGTCAATGCGAATGATCTTGCGGATCATAAAAATTTCCTCCTTGCGCGTTTCCTCCGGCTTTCGCCGGGTTTCCCTTGACGGTACGGCCCTATTTTACTAGGATAGAGGGGAAGTGTATGTTGGATTTCCAACGAAGGAGGCGCGCAATGGAGGAAATTTTTGCGGTACTCGCCCGCTGTCCCCTGTTTTCCGGCCTGGATGCGGACGCGCTGGAGGCGCTTCTGCCCCGGCTCCGGCCCGTCCGGCGGCGGTGGGCCCGGGGAGAGACCCTGCTCCACCCGGGGGAGCCGGCCCCCGGGGTGGGGGTGGTGCTGTCCGGCGGGGTGCGGATCGTGCGGGAGGACTTTTGGGGGAACCGGTCCCTTCTGGCCGCCGTGGAGCCGGGGGACCTGTTTGCCGAGGCCTTCGCCTGCGCCGGGGTCCCCCTCACCGTGCGGGTGGAGGGCGCTCAGGACGGCGAGGGGGTATTCTTTCCCCCGGAGCATCTCATGGACCCGCCGCCCGGGGGCGGAGCGCTGCCCGGCCGGCTGCTGGGGCTCATGGCCCGGAAAAATCTGATGCTCAACCGGAAGATCGGCCACCTGTCCCAGCGGACCACCCGGGCCAAGGTCCTCTCCTACCTCTCCCACCAGGCGGAGGCGGCGGGGAGCTCCTCCTTCACCATCCCTCTGGACCGGCAGGAGCTGGCCGACTACCTGTCGGTGGACCGCAGCGCCCTGTCCGCCCAGCTGGGGCAGCTCCGGCGGGAGGGGGTGCTGGACTTCTCCCGCAGCCGCTTCACCCTGCTCCAAAAGCCGGAATAACAGCAAAACCCGGACGCTGCTCCAAAGCGTCCGGGCCTTACCGTTGAAAAAGAGGATTAAAATGAAACGAACTGTCTCTTGCGAGTATGATACTAACAAAGACTTGTTAAAAAACCTCCCCCAAAGTATTACATAAGTTTTAAATCTTTGTGGACCGTTTGAAAACAAGAGAGAGGGGGCAGACGCGAGGAGCGGAGCCGGTGTTGATCCGGCTCCGCTCCTGTGGAGGATTCAAATGAAAAAGATTGCGCTCTTGCCCTGCAAGTATCATGATACCGGGTTTTTGTGAACAAAACCAGCAGAAGTTGTTACAAAAGCATTAAACATTTTTGGAAAAGCTTTCTTTTTCCCGCAGATCCAGGAAAAATTCCTGAAGCTGGTCCCGGCACTCCTCCTCCAGCGGGCCCCGGTACAGGCGGGGGTGGTGGTTGAAGCGCTCCTCAAACAGGTTGAGCACCGAGCCGCAGGCCCCCGCCTTCTCGTCCCGCACGCCGTAGCGCACCGTCTCGATGCGGGAGTTGATGATGCCCCCCGCGCACATGGGGCAGGGCTCCAGGGTCACATACAGGGTGCACCGGTGGAGCCGCCAGCTGCCAACGCGGCGGCAGGCGTCCCGGATGGCCTCCAGCTCTGCGTGGGCGGTGGCGTCCCCGTTCTCCTCCCGGCGGTTGCGGCCCTCGCCGATGATCTGGCCGTCCCGGACGATGACGCAGCCCACCGGCACGTCGCCCTCCGCCGCCGCCTGAGCGGCCAGCTCCAGGGCCCGGCGCATGTAGTCCTTGTGGTCCATGGGGGACCTCCTTTTTTCATAATTCCCTCATATAAGCCTTCCCCCTGGGGGGAAGGTGGCACGGCGAAGCCGTGACGGATGAGGGGGCGATCTCCCCCAAAAGCCTTCCCCCTGGGGGGGAAGGTGCCCCCGAAGGGGGCGGATGAGGGGGCGATGATAGAGCGGTTTCGTTCCTCGCAGGGGGATATTTCGCCGCCTGCGGGCGGCGAGTTTCTTTCCCAGCGATGGGAAAGAAACCAAAGGATCGCCGGGGACGCGGCCAATGGACTACGGCTCCGCTTACGCTCCGCCTAGGTCCATAGGACCGCTTTCCCCGGACCCCATTTACGGGGGTTACCCCTTGAGGTGGGCAGAACATTTCCGGCGCGCAAAATCTGAGTGGCTGGTCTAAATTCCCGCCGGGCCACTGGGCCCTGGGTGTGCAAAAATTTAGGACGAATGCGGTTCCACAACCGCGCCTGGCTTTGCCGAACCAACGCTCCCGGTCCGTTTCCGGGCGTAAGGGCGACCCTTGCGGTCGCCCGGAAGCCTTCCCCTTTAGGGGAAGGTGTCACGCGGAGCGTGACGGATGAGGTGCGCGGCCAAAGGCCGCCTGCGGGCCGGCCCCTACGGAAAGACCGGAGAGTTCCCTGTGTTTCGTAGGGGCGGGTCCCAGACCCGCCTGCCGATGCCTTGAGCCGAACTTGAGCCCCGCCAGCCACAAAGGCGCGCTTTCCACCGATAGAAGAAATACCCAAAGGTTACCGGACCCTCAGCGGCAGCGGTCATAGAAGGTCAACCGGTCAGCTGAGCCACCCGCGCCTTTGCGATGACAGCCAAGGCCGCCTAATTGGCGGCCCCCGTAAAATGGGGGCCGGGGGTAAGGCGAATATGAACGCGAAGCGTTCATTCTGAGCCGTCCCCCGGCGATCCTTTGGTGACTTTCCCATCGGGCGGATTGTCAAGTGAAGTGCAACGGTTTGTGAAAAAAGAGTTCAAGAGGAGATTTCCAGCCTAGGCATTTGCGGGGGCGACGATTTAGCTTATCAGTAAATGAAG
>NZ_NFKI01000047.1 GCF_002160305.1 Pseudoflavonifractor sp. An184 | reverse complement strand
CGGCCAAGGCCGCCATCGCGAAGCTGGGCGGCTGAAAGCCGTCCAGTTCGGCCTCTTGCGAGGGGAAGCGAGCCGCGCCGAACGGCGCGTCCAAGCAAAATTTCCGGCTCAATAAAACCGGAAAACTGGTGCAGAACCGTTCTGCACCAGTTTTTTTGTGCCATAAGGCGTTCCAGAGTTGGGACTCCTGCCCACGTTACGCGCGGCCGTCACCGGTAAAGACAAGCGGCTGAGTGAATTTGAATAAAAACAAATTCCAGTTTGAAAATGGCGCATTGACTTGTTTAAACGAGCATACTATGATTTGTGGTGCACAGAGACGGGATTTCTCTAAAAAACGGGGGAAACCTAAGATAAACATTGGAGCAACAGGAGGGAAGGCGCCCATGGCAAAGTATCAGGCAGATGTACAGACGCTTCTGCGGGCCATTGGAGGCAGGGAAAATATCCAGGCGGTGTCCCACTGCATGACCCGGATGCGGTTTGTGCTGGCGGACCCGGCCAAGGCGGACCCGGCGGCCATCGAGGCCATCCCGGCGGTAAAGGGGACCTTTACCCAGGCCGGACAGTTTCAGGTCATCATCGGCAACGATGTGGCCATCTTCTACAATGAGTTTACCGCCTGCGCGGGTATCGAGGGGGTCAGCAAGGATGCGGTGAAGGCGGCCGCCCAGACGAACCAGTCTCTGCTTCAGCGGATCATGGGTACCCTGGGCGAGATCTTTGCCCCTATCATCCCCGCCCTCATCTGCGGCGGCCTGATCCTGGGCTTCCGCAACATCATCGGTGAGATCAATTTCCTGGGCGGCGGCACCCAGAGCCTGGCGGATGTGTCCCAGTTCTGGGCCGGTATGTACAGCTTCCTGTGGCTCATCGGCGAGGCGGTGTTCCACATGCTGCCCGTGGGCATCGTGTGGTCCATCACCAAGAAGATGGGCACCACCCAGATCCTGGGCATCATCCTGGGCCTGACCCTGGTGTCCCCCCAGCTGCTCAACGGCTTCTCGGTGGCTACCACCGCCGTGGAGGACATCCCCGTGTGGGACTTCGGCTTTGTCCAGATCCAGATGATCGGCTATCAGGGCCAGGTCATCGCCGCCATGCTGGCCGGCTTTGTGCTGGTGTACCTGGAGAAGTTCTTTAAAAAGATCTGCCCCGAAGTGGTGAGCATGATCGTGGTGCCCTTCTGTTCCCTGGTGCCGGCGGTCCTGGTGGCCCACACCATCGTGGGTCCCATCGGATGGCAGATCGGCGACGCCATCGCCTCGGTGGTGTATGCCGGTCTCACCTCCAATGTGCGCTGGCTGTTTGCGGCCCTCTTCGGACTGCTGTACGCCCCCATTGTCATGACCGGCCTGCACCACATGACCAACGCCATCGACTCCCAGCTGGTGAACCTGTACGGCGGCACCAACCTGTGGCCCATGATCGCCCTGTCCAACATCGCCCAGGGCTCCGCCGTGCTGGCTATGAGCGTGCTCCAAAAGAAGAATGAGCGGGCCCAGCAGGTGAACATCCCCGCCTGCATCTCCTGTTACCTGGGGGTCACCGAGCCCGCCCTCTTCGGCGTCAACCTGAAATACGGGTTCCCCCTGGTGTGCGGCATGATCGGCTCCGCCTGCGGGGCGGTCATCTCCATCGGCACCGGCGTGGAGGCCTACTCCATCGGTGTGGGCGGCTTGCCCGGGATTCTGTCCATCAAGCCCCAGTTCTGGCTGAACTTCCTCATCGCCATGCTGGCAGCCGTCGCGGCGCCCTTTGTCCTGACCATCCTGGTGGGCAGCCGGAAGCTGTCCGCCGCCGACCGGGGACTGAGTGCGGCCGCCGTGGAGCCCGCGGCCCCCTCCGTCGCCCCCGACGCAGAGGAACAGCCCCAGGCGGAGCCCCCCGCCGCTGGGGCGGAGGGCGTCACCGCCCCTCTGTCCGGCCGGGTCATTCCCATGGAGGAGATCCCCGATCAGGTGTTCTCCCAGGGTATCCTGGGGGAGGGGGTGGGCATTGAGCCCACCGGCAATGTGGTAGTGGCCCCCGCCGACGCCACCGTGTGCTCTGTCATGGAGGACAGCCGCCACGCGGTGGGGCTCACCCTGGACAACGGGGCGGAGCTGCTCATCCACGTGGGCATCGACACGGTGTCTATGAACGGCGACGGCTTTCAGCTCCACGTGAAGGAGGGGGACCGGGTACACTTGGGCGACAAGCTGATCACCTTCGATCCGGAGAAGATCAAAGCCGCCGGCCACCCCACCACCACCGCTTTCCTGGTCACCGACCCCGGCGACCTCACCCCCACCTTTGAGACCAATGTGGATGCCCAGGCGGGCCGGACCGTGGTCATCCGCTTCTAAGAGGAGGCTGTTCCCATGCAGGATTTTAAGAAGAGCGCCGTCTATCAGATCTACCCCAAGTCCTTCCTGGACACCAACGGGGACGGTCTGGGAGAATTGAAGGGCGTCACCGCCAAGCTGGACTATCTGAAGAAGCTGGGGGTGGACTATCTCTGGCTGACCCCCTTCTTTGTGTCCCCCCAGAACGACAACGGCTATGATGTGGCTGACTACCGGAACATCGATCCCCGGTACGGCACCATGGCCGACTTTGAGGAGCTCTCCCGGGAAGCGGAGAAGCGGGGCATCGGCCTGATGCTGGACATGGTGTTCAACCACACCTCCACCCAGCACGAGTGGTTCCAAAAAGCCCTGGCCGGGGACCCCAAATACAAGGACTACTATATCTGGAAGAAGGGCAGGCCCGATGGCGCCCCGCCCACCAACTGGGAGAGCAAATTCGGCGGCAGTGCCTGGGAATACGTCCCCCAGTTTGATGAATACTATCTCCATCTCTTTGACAAGACCCAGGCTGACCTGAACTGGGACAACCCGGAGGTCCGGAGAGAGGTCCAGGATGTGGTCCGCTTCTGGATGGGCAAGGGGGTCAGGGGGTTCCGCTTCGACGTCATCAACCTGATCAGCAAGGGTTCCTTTGAGGACGACCGCCAGGGGGACGGCCGCCGGTTCTACACCGACGGGCCCAAGATCCACCAGTACCTGAAAGAGCTCAACCAGGCCACCTTCGGCCGGGACCCGGGGATCATCACGGTGGGAGAGATGTCCTCCACCTCCATGGAGAACTGCTTCCGGTACGCCGGGGCGGACAGCCACGAG
Organism: Pseudoflavonifractor sp. An184; assembly: GCF_002160305.1. Taxonomy (GTDB): domain Bacteria; phylum Bacillota; class Clostridia; order Oscillospirales; family Oscillospiraceae; genus Lawsonibacter; species Lawsonibacter pullicola. Next base: position 19,282 of record NZ_NFKI01000047.1, on the reverse strand, counting down.
CTCTCCATGGTGTTCTCCTTCCACCACCTGAAGGTGGACTTCATGGGCAACGAGAAGTGGGTGCTGGTGCCCACGGATTTCCAGAAGCTCAAGGACATCCTCTTCTCCTGGCAGCAGGGGATGGCGGAGCACAACGCCTGGAACGCGGTGTTCTGGTGCAATCACGATCAGCCCCGGGTGGTCTCCCGCTTCGGGGACGAGGGGGAGTACTGGGAGCAGTCGGCCAAGATGCTGGCGGGGGTCATCCACTGCCTGCGGGGCACCCCCTATCTCTACCAGGGGGAGGAGATCGGCATGACCAACGCCGGATTTACCGATCTGTCCCAATACCGGGACGTGGAAAGTTTGAATCACTTCCGGATTTTGAGGGACAAGGGCATGAGCCAGGAGAGCGCCTATAACATTCTGAAGGTCCACTCCCGGGACAACGCCCGCACCCCCATGCAGTGGGACGGCAGCGAGAACGCCGGCTTTACCAGCGGCACGCCCTGGATCAGCGTCAACCCCAACTACAAGGCAATCAACGCCGCCGCCCAGGTGGACGACCCGGACTCCATCTTCTCCTACTACAAGACCCTGGTCCAGCTGCGCAAGGAGTACGACGTGATCTCCCAGGGGGACTTCGCCCCCCTGGACCCGGAGAACCCATCGGTGCTGGCCTACCGGCGCAGCTGGGAGGGGACGGAGCTGCTGTGCGTCAGCAACTTCTACCGAAAGCCCTGTACCTGGAAATGCCCGGTGGACCTGGAGGGATACCAGGTTCTGCTGGCCAACTACCCCGACTCCAAGCCTGAGCCGGAGATGGAGCTGCGGCCCTACGAATCCATGTTATTACTCCGCCGTAACTAAAGGCGGGTCATCCCGGAAACGGATACAAAGAAAAGGAGTGCATACAATCATGAAACAGTTCCAGTACACCATTACCGATCCCGTGGGTATCCACGCCCGCCCCGCCGGCCTGCTGGTGAAGGCGGCCAAAGCCTTCCAGAGCTCCATCACCGTGGAGAAAGACGGCAAGACCGCCGCCGCCACCAAGCTCATGGCCCTGATGGGCATGGGAATCAAGCAGGGAAATACGGTGACCGTCACCGTGGAGGGGGCCGATGAGAAGGAGGCCGCCGCCGCCATGGAGAAGTTTTTCCAGGAGAATCTGTGAGAGAGGCCCACATAAAAGAGAGCGCCCTGCGGAGACTAAAATCCGCAGGGCGCTTTTGCCGCCCAGGAAAGGATGTGGACGGATGTGAAGGCTGCCGCAGGGAAATCCATATGGGATGGAATTGCCATCGGCCGGCTCCGCTGGTTTCAGAAACGGGAGGTCCAAGCCCGGTCCACCTCCGGTCTTGCCCCGGAGGAGGAGCTGGAGCGGTTTGAGCAGGCCCGCGCCAGGGCCCAGGTTCAGCTGAGGTCTCTCTATGAGAGCGCCGTAGGGGAGGTGGGGGAGGACAACGCCGCCATCTTTGAGATCCACCAGATGATGCTGGAGGACGAGGACTTTCTGGACGCGGTGAGAAGCGTCATCCGCACCCAGAGGGGCACCGCCGAGCATGCGGTGCAGGTGACGGGGGAGAACTTTGCCGCCGCCTTTGCGGCCATGGAGGACACCTACATGCAGGCCCGGGCGGCGGATGTGCGGGACGTGGCCCACCGGCTCCAGGCTATTCTGGCGGGAGCGGAGGAGAAGCCGGACTGGGATGAGCCCTTCATCCTGATGGCGGACGACCTGTCCCCCAGCGAGACGGTGCAGCTGGACAAGCGGAAGCTGCGGGGGTTTGTCACCCGGGGCGGCTCCACCAACAGCCACACCGCCATTCTGGCCCGAACCATGGGCATTCCCGCCCTGGTGGGGGTGGAGGCGGACCCGGCCTGGGACGGCCGAATGGCGGTGCTGGACGGCTATAACCAGTGCCTGTATGTGGACCCGGCGCCCAGTCTCCTGACCGCCATGGAGGTCAGAAGGCGGGCCGACGCCGAGCAGGCATCCCTCCTTCAGGGCCTGAAAAAGAAGCCCAATGTAACCCTGGACGGCACCGAGATCCAGGTGTTCGCCAACATCGGCAGCGACGCCGACGTGGGCCTGGCCCTCCAGAACGACGCTCAGGGCATCGGGCTGTTCCGCAGCGAGTTCCTCTATCTGAACAGCGGCCACTCCCCCACGGAGGAGGAGCAGCTTGCCATCTACCGCCGGGTGGTGGAGACCATGGCGGGGAAAAAGGTGGTCATCCGCACCCTGGACATCGGGGCGGACAAGAAGGCGGATTACTTCGGTCTGGAGAGGGAGGAGAACCCCGCCCTGGGCTACCGGGCCATCCGCATCTGCCTGACCCGGAAAGACCTGTTCAAAACGCAGCTGAGGGCCATCCTCCGGGCCAGCGCCTACGGGACGGTGGCCGTCATGTTTCCCATGATCATCTCCGTGCGGGAGGTGCGGGACGCCAAGGAGCTGCTGGAGGACTGCCGCAGAGAGCTGACCGGCCAGGGCTGTCCTATGGGCCGTGTGGAGGTGGGGATCATGGTGGAGACCCCCGCCGCCGTAATGATCGCCGACGAGCTGGCCCGGGAGGTGGACTTCTTCTCCCTGGGCACCAACGATCTGGCCCAGTACACCCTGGCCATCGACCGGCAGAACCCCAGGCTTGACCCCTTCTACGATCCCCACCACCCGGCGGTGCTGCGGATGGTGCGCATGGCGGCGGAGGCGGGCCACCGCCACGGCTGCTGGGTGGGGGTCTGCGGAGAGTTGGGGGCCGACCTGGCCCTCACCGAGCTCTTTCTCCGGATGGGGGTGGACGAGCTGTCCGTGTCCCCCTCCGCCATCCTGCCCCTGCGCCGGCGCATCCGGGGGCTGGACCTGCGGCTGCCGCCCAATTCATAGAGCGGCCGGAGGGGAGGCGCGATCCGCGGTTGAAGATTTTGCCCGCTTCGGCTATACTGGACAGGAGAGCGACTGCACAGGAGAGAGAGGAGAATGCACCGTGTCGGGACGCAGCCGAGGAAAATACTGGACCGCCTCCCTGCTGAAGCGGCGGGGGTGGACCAATGGGCTGATCCGGGAGCTGCTGCCGGAGCCCCGCTATCTGCCCTTTGACGGGCGCTTCGTCCGGGCCTGGAGCAAGGAGGACGTAAGCCGGGCGGAGAGCACCCCCCAGTTTGCCCAGGGAAGAAACCGCCGGCGCTCCGGTGGGGAGCGCCAGCCCCGGGATGTGGAGGCGGTATGCGGGGCGCTGCGGCGGGCCTGGGAGGCGGCGGAGCCGGACGGCGGGACAGCCTGGCGGCTGGCGGAGCACTACCACCGGGGAATCCTGGACCGGCTCCCCGCCGGGACGAAGGGGCGGGGAGTGCGCACCTCCCAGGCGGCGGCCTGGCTGGGGGAGTTTCTGGCCCTGGAGCAGCGGTGCGACAGCAGGCGCCTGCCAGAGATTTTGAAGCACTTCCTCCAGGCGGGGAGCTGGCTGGGGGAGCACCCGGACCACCCGCTTGCCGGGCAGGTCTACGCCCGCTATCCCAATGTGCTGCGGGCTGCCTCCGGGCAGGCGCTGGCAGACTTCACGGATCAGCAGCCCGAGGCCGATGTGGAGCGGTTTCTCCAGGCGGAGGGCTTCCCGGCCGGGCAGCTGCTGCTGGAGGGGCTGGGGGCCGTCTGGTCGGTGTGGTATGTGCCAAAGGCCATCCGCACCAGCCTGTCCCTGCTCATCGCCCTGAACCCCAAGGACGAGTACCCGGAGGCCCGGGCCATGCGCCGCCGCTTTGTCCTCCACCTGGGGGGCACCAACACGGGCAAGACCTACGCCGGATTCCAGCGGCTTATCCGGGCCGGGACGGGGATCTATCTGGCCCCCCTGCGGCTGCTGGCCCTGGAGGCCCAGGAGACCCTGCTGGACGCCGGGGTGGACTGCAGCCTGTCCACCGGGGAGGAGGAGGACCTCCGGGAGGGGGACACCCATATGGCCGCCACGGCGGAGAAGCTGTCCCTGGAGCGGCGCTATGACGTGGCGGTCATCGACGAGTGCCAGATGATCGCCGACCCCCAGCGGGGGTACGCCTGGACCCGGGCCATCCTGGGCGTGCTGGCCCCGGAGGTCCACCTGTGCGCCGCCCCGGAGGCCAAACACCTGCTCATCCGCCTCATTGAGAGCTGCGGGGATACCTATGAGGTGCAGGAGCACCAGCGGAGCACCCCTCTGATATGCATGACCCACCCCATCGACTACCAGCGGGTGCAGCCCGGGGACGCCCTCATCACCTTCTCCAAGGTGGGGGTGCTCAGTGTGGCGGAGGACCTGCGCCAGAGCGGCAAGGAGCCCGCCATCATCTACGGGGCCCTGCCCTACGCCACCCGCCGCAGGCAGATGGAGGGCTTCCTGGAGGGAAGGATGAAGTATATCGTGTCCACCGACGCCATCGGCATGGGGCTGAACCTGCCCATCCGGCGGGTCATCTTCATGGATACGGAAAAGTTCGACGGGGTGGAGCGCCGCCCCCTGAAGCCGGAGGAGATCCGGCAGATCGCAGGCAGGGCGGGCCGGTACGGCATGTATTCCAAGGGGTATGTGGGAGCCACCCAGAACCTGGAGCTGATCCGGGCCGGGCTGGAGGCGGTGGTGCCGCCCCTCCAGTACGCGGTGGTGGGCTTCTCCGACCTGGTGCTTCAGGTGGACTTCGACCTGCTGGAGGTCCTGACCCAGTGGAACCAGATGCCCACGGTGGAGCCCTACCGCAAGCTGGACATCGCCCGGTACATCGCCATCATCTCCAAGATGCGGGAGATGGGGTTCCTGCTCTCCAAGGAGCAGGAGCTGCGGGCGGCCAACATCCCCTTTGACGAGACGGAGGAGGCCCTGCGGGAGCTGTTCTTCCAGTTCCTGAACCGCTGGCAGCGGGGGGAGCCCATTGAGCAGCCGGGCCAGCCGGAGGGGGAGGTCACCCTGCCGGAGCTGGAGCTGTACTACCGGAAGCTGGACCTCTACTTCTCCTTTGCCAAGGCCTTCGACTGCCCTGTGGACGAGGACAAGCTCTACGACAGCCGGGAGCGGGTGGCAGACGAGATCAACGAGATCCTGCTCCACCGGCTGAGAAACAACATCCGCTTCTGCGCCCGCTGCGGGAAGGCCCTGCCCCTCCACCACCGGGGGCGGCTGTGCGACGAGTGTTTCCGCCATGAGCGCAAAAATCCGGCGCGGAGATGAACTCCGCGCCGGATTTCAGCTTGGCGAAGACTTCTGTGAAACAGAGTGCGTGTAAGTTTTGGCGGGGGAACTCAAGGGGGCGGCCGCCCGCCTCGAATGAAATCAAATGCCCCGGAAGTCTTGCTGTGCAAGACGTCCGGAGAGCGAAGCGAGAACGTTTGCGCCGCACAGCGGCGCAAACGTAATGACATTTTATGGGCAGATTAACCCTCCCCGGAGGTCCGGGGCCGGAGCTGCCAGAAGGCCACCGCCGCGGCGGCGGCCACATTCAGGGAGTCCACCTGGTGGAACATGGGGATACGCACCGTGTAGTCGCACCCGGCGATGGTCTCCTGGGAGAGGCCGTCCCCCTCGGAGCCCAGCAGGAGGGCCAGCTTGTCCGCACGGGCCAGCGCGGGTTCCTCGATGGAGACGGAGCGGTGATCCAGGGCCAGAGCCGCCGTCTGAAACCCCAGTTCCTTCAGCCGGGAGAGGCCGGGGGTGGGCCACGCCCCGTCGATCCAGGTCCAGGGGATCTGGAACACCGTCCCCATGCTCACCCGGATGGAGCGCCGGTAAAACGGGTCGCAGCAGGAGGGGGCCGCCAGCACGGCATCCATCCCCAGGGCGGCGGCGCAGCGGAAGATGGCCCCCACGTTGCTGGAGTCGGTGATGTGCTCCAGCACCGCGATCCGCCGGGCGTTTCGGCACAGGTCCTCCATGGCGGGGAGGGCCGGGCGGCGCATGGCGCACAGCATCCCCCGGGTGAGGGCATAGCCGGTGAGCTGGGCGAGCACCTCCCGGTCAGCGGTATAGACGGGCACGTCCCCGCACCGGTCCTGGAACTGCTCGGCAAAGGTGGGGAGCTGCCTCCGCTCCATGAGGAAGGAGACAGGCCGGCAGCCGGCGTTCAGAGCGCAGGCGATGACCTTGGCGCTCTCGGCGATGAGGATGCCCTGCTCCGGGTCCCGGCGGCTGCGCAGCTGGGCGTGGGTGAGCTGGGTATAGGGCCGCAGCTCCGGTGCGCGGATGTCTGTGATCTCAAAAATATGGGCCATACTGCGCCTCCTGACCATCCTCTGGGGAAGGGAATGTTTTTTTCAGTATACCAGAGTTTTCCCCATCCGTCGACCCCCGGACAGGGAGGGAGCCGGGCAGCGGCGTTTCTTCCTTTACAGCGCCCGCCCTTTCGTGGTACACTGAACTGAAAGCTCTGAGATGAGGAGGGCGGACATGGAAGAGAAACTGTCCCTGGGACACCTGGCGGCGCTGTTCACCGTGGTGAACTGGGGGACCACTTTTATCGCCACCAAGCTGCTGCTGGAGGCATTTACCCCCATTGAAATCCTGTTGTTTCGGTTTGTGCTGGGCTTTTTGGTCCTGTGGCTGGTGTGCCCCCGGCGGCTGAAGGTGGGGGACTGGCACAGGGAGGCGGTCTTTGCCGCCGCCGGTCTGACGGGGGTGTGCCTCTACTATCTGCTGGAAAACATCGCCCTCACCTTCAGCACGGCCTCCAATGTGGGGGTGATCGTGTCCGCCTCGCCCCTGTTTGTCGCCCTCTTCACCCTGCTTCTCAGCCGGGGGAAGGAGCGGCCCCGCTGGAGCTTCCTTCTGGGCTTTGTGGTGTCCATGGCGGGGATCTGCCTCATCAGCTTCAATGGCAGCCAGCTCTCCCTGGACCCCCGGGGGGACCTTCTGGCGGTGCTGGCCGCCGTGGTGTGGGCGGTCTACTCCCTGCTCACCAAGCGGATCGGCGGCTACGGCTGGAACGTGATCCAGACCACCCGGCGGATCTTCGGCTGGGGCATCCTCTTTATGATCCCCGCCGCCGCGGTTATGGACTTCCGCCTGGGGCTGGAGCGCCTGAGCGAGCCCAGCTATGTGGGGATGTTCCTCTACCTGGGGCTGGGGGCCTGCGCCGCCTGCTTTGTCACCTGGAATTTTGCCATCAAGACCCTGGGGCCCATCAAGACCATGGTGTACATCTATCTGGTGCCGGTGATCACGGTGGTCTGCTCCGTCCTGATCCTCCACGAGGTGGTCACCCCCATGTCCGCCGGAGGCACCCTGCTGACCCTGGTGGGGCTGGCCCTGTCCCAGTGGGATTCACTGAAGCAGCTGCGCGACCGCGGGGGACAGGAGGCATCGAGGGAAGAAGACCTGGAAGCAAAACCATAATATGGGATGAAATCATAAGGAGGAACGGAACATGGAAAAGCCCACCGAGTACAGTCTGACCTGGGAGGTCACCGACGAGATGACCGCCAAGCGCATCGGCAGCGCCGGGTCCAAGATCCTGTCCACCCCCAACATGGTGGCCCTCATGGAGGCGGCCGCCCTGGAGCTGGCCAAGGCCTATCTGGACGAGGGGATGACCACCGTGGGGGCGGAGATCCACTGCCGCCACCTGGCCCCCACCCCCGTGGGCATGAAGGTGACCGCCACCGCCCGCCTGCGGAGCATCGAGCGGAGAAAGATGTGGTTCGACATCGAGGTGCACGACGAGAAGGGCAAGTGCGGCGAGGGCTCCCACCTGCGCATCATGGTGGCTCCCAAGGGAATCCAGGAAAAGGCCCAGGGAAAACAAGAGTAACAAGCACCCCCGCCCGCAGTCAGCGGGCGGGGGATGTCTTTCTCTGCGGCTTCGGGGGGATGAATTTTCTTTAGTCCTCGTACATGCGAAGATCTTTTGCAAATACCGTAAAATAGAGCGGCTGGTCATCTTCCCGCCACAGCAGGGCGTGGTACTCGTTTCCGCCCTGAGCGGGGTGGATCTCCTCATACAGCCAGACGGCGCCCTCTCCTTGGTGAGAAATTTCATGGGGAAGGCCCTCCTTTCTATGAATCAGAGATAGGACATACTGGCCTTTTATTATACAGGGCGGCCCCGCCGGCTGCAAGGGGGCGAAACTTCGGTTGACCGGGCGGGCCCTTTGCGATACAATAAAAGGCACGTTTGGATATGAGCCGTCCGCCCCGCCAGGGCGGGCGGGGAGATTTTAGAGAGAACAGGAACGAGAGACTATGCTCAACCATCAAGAAGAACTTCGCTTTTGCAAGGCCCGCCGGGGGGCCATCGCCCGGGAGTTTTCCCAATTAAACCCGGAACAGCAGAAGGCGGTGCTGGCCACCGAGGGCCCCCTCCTCCTTCTGGCCGGGGCGGGGAGCGGCAAGACCACCGTGCTCATCAACCGAATCGCCAATCTGATGAAGTACGGCCGGGGATCGGACAGCGAGGAGGTGCCCGAGTGGGTGACCTCCGACGACCTGGCCTTTCTGGAGGACTACGCCGCCGGGAAGATCGCCCCCGCTCCGGAGGACAAGGCGCGCCAGGAGCGGCTGTGCCGCCTGGAGCCCGCCGCCCCCTGGACCATTCTGGCCATCACCTTCACCAACAAGGCCGCCGGGGAGCTGAAGGACCGCCTGGCCAAAATGCTGGGGCCGGAGGCGGAGGACGTGTGGGCCTCCACCTTCCACTCCGCCTGCGTGCGCATCCTGCGCCGGGACATCGACCGGCTGGGCTTCGCCTCCTCCTTCACCATCTACGACACCGACGACTCCATCCGGGTCATCAAGGACTGCCTGAAGGACCTGAACCTGGACGACAAGCAGTTCCCGCCCCGGACCGTGCTGGGGTACATCTCCCGGGCCAAGGACGCCATGAAGCTGGCGGAGGAATATCTGGCCGAGTGCGAGAAGTCCGGGGACTACCGCCTGGCCAAGATCGCCAAAATTTACGTGGAGTACCAGCGCCGCCTGTGGGAGGCCAGCGCCCTGGACTTTGACGACATCATCCTCCACACCGTGCGGCTCCTCCAGCAGTTCGAGGAGGTTCGGAGCTTTTACCAGCGGAAGTTCCGGTATGTGCTCATCGACGAGTACCAGGACACCAACAACCTCCAGTACCTGCTGGCCTCCACCCTGGCCGGGGGCTATGAGAACTTCTGCGTGGTGGGCGACGACGACCAATCCATCTACCGCTTCCGGGGGGCCACCATTGAGAACATCCTCTCCTTTGAGAAGCAGTACCCCGCCTGCCGCACCATCCGCCTGGAGGAGAACTACCGCTCCACCAAGCACATCCTGGAGGCATCCAACGCGGTCATCCGCAACAACCAGGGCCGCAAGGGCAAGGAGCTGTGGACGAAAGCGGGGGAGGGGGAGAAGCTCCACCTGTACACCGCCATGAACGAGAGCGACGAGGCCCAGTATGTGGCCGCCCGCATTTTGGAGGATTACAGCCAGGGCATCCCCTGGAAGGACCACGCCGTCCTCTACCGGATGAACGCCCAGTCCAACCAGATGGAGCAGGCATTCAAGCGCAACGGGGTCCCCTACCGGATCATCGGGGGCACCCGCTTCTTCGACCGGGCGGAGGTCAAGGACATGATCGCCTATCTGGCCGTTCTCAACAACCCGGGGGACGACCTGCGCCTCACCCGGATCATCAACAATCCGCCCCGGGGCATCGGCCTGAAGACGGTGGAGACCGCCCAGGAGTTAGCCCGGCGGGAAAATACCTCCTTGTACGCCGTCATCGACCACGCCCGGCAGTACCCGGAGCTGGAGCGTTCGGCGGGAAAGCTGGCGGTGTTCACCAGCCTGATAGGCGAGCTGCGGGAGCTGCTGGGGAAACTGCCCCTGGACCAGTTCTATGAGGAGCTGATTGTCCGAACCGGCTACGGCACCATGCTGGAGACCAAGAACACCGTGGAGGACCGCACCCGCCTGGAGAACGTGCGGGAGCTGCTGACCTCCATCCGGGGCTATCTGGAGAACGCCGGGGACGAGCCCTCCCTGGCCGGCTTCCTGGATGAGATCGCCCTGTACACCGACCTGGACAGCCACGACCCGGACCAGGACTGCGTGGTGATGATGACCATGCACTCGGCCAAGGGCCTGGAGTTCCCGGTAGTCTTTGTGGTGGGAGCCGAGGAGGGCATCTTCCCGGGCATCCGGGCCATCGGGGAGCAGGACGAGATGGAGGAGGAGCGGCGGCTCTGCTATGTGGCCATGACTCGGGCCAAGGAGAAGCTCTACCTCACCTGCGCCAACCAGCGCATGCTCTTCGGCCGCACCAGTTCCAACCGGCCCTCCCGCTTTTTGGAGGAGATCCCCCCGGAGCACCTGGAGCGGTCCGGCCGGAATTTCCTGGACCAGACCACCGACTGGGGGGGCGTCCCCAGCCGCACCTCCGGATACGGGGGCTACGGGCAGCGGGGGAGCTACGGGGGCGGCCGGAGCCCCTTTGACCAGCGGCCCCAGTATGAGAGCCGCCCTTCCGGCGGAGACTACGGCGGCTTTGCCCGGGCCATGTCCGGCGGTGGAAAGGCCAGGCCCAAGGCCTCCGGTGCCTCCGCGGCGCCCAGCGCTGCTCCCGCGGACTTCCACAAAGGGGACATGGTCCAGCACAAGGCCTTCGGCAAGGGGATGATTCTGTCCATCCAGAAGATGGGGGGAGACGCCCTGGTGGAGATCGCCTTTGACAACGTGGGTACCAAGCGGCTGATGATGAAGTCGGCGGCGGCGCATATGACGAAGATTTCCTAAAGGGAGTTTCGCCGCCCATCCTTCTACAGCCTTCCCCCTGGGGGGAAGGTGGCTGGCCGTTAGGTCAGACGGACGAGGGGGCGATGGTCGGGCCGGTCTGGGACCGGCCCCTACGAAAAAGAAGGGACCGCTTCCGGATTTGCCGTAGGGGCGGGTCCAAGACCCGCCCGTCAGGGATTCCAATATGCCCTTGTAAAACCGTAGGGGCGGCACACCGGGCCGCCCGCGTTCCGTTTTCTTCAAGAAAACGCTGTAAAGGGAAAAGCCTTGTCGATCTGCCGGGAACCTCCACCGGCCCGGGAGAACCAGAAAAGAGGGATACCATGAAAGAGAACCCCTATAACAATCCGATCTTTTTCCAAAAATACAGCCAGATGCTTCGCTCCACCCAGGGTCTGGAGGGAGCGGGGGAGTGGCGGGAGCTGCAAAAGCTCCTGCCGGATTTTTCCGGGAAGCGGGTGCTGGACCTGGGCTGCGGCTACGGCTGGCACTGCGGCTACGCTGCCGGGCACGGGGCGGCCTATGTCCTGGGGACTGACCTGTCGGAGAGAATGCTGGAGACGGCCCGGATCAAAAACAGCGCCCCGGCCATCCAGTACCGCCGCTCCGCCATGGAGGACCTGGCCTTCCCGGAGGGCAGCTTTGACGTGGTGCTCAGCTCCCTGGCCCTCCACTATGTCCGGGATTTCGGGCCTCTGGTGGAGAACATTTTCCGGTGGTTGACCCCCGGCGGGGCCTTTGTCTTTTCGGCGGAGCACCCGGTGTTCACCGCCTACGGCTCCCAGGACTGGTACTACGGCCCCGGCGGGGAGATTCTTCACTTCCCGGTGGACAACTACTACTATGAGGGGGAGCGGGACGCGGTCTTTTTGGGGGAGCACGTGGTGAAGTACCACCGCACCCTCACCACCTATTTGAACACCCTGCTGAACTGCGGCTTCTGTCTCAAGAGTGTGGTGGAGCCCCAGCCCCCGGAGGATATGCTGGACCTGCCTGGCATGCGGGACGAGATGCGCCGGCCCATGATGCTGCTGGTTTCGGCGGAGAAGCCCCGCTGACCAAACAAGAAAACCACCCGTTCCCAGGCCAGAGGCTGGAGACGGGTGGTTTTTGCAGTTTTGAAACGCGCTCAGGAGTCGATGTAGCTGCGCACCCGCAGTTTGACCCCCAGGCTGTCCGCGATGCGGCGGCTCTCCTCGATCTCCTCGGGGGCGGTGCCCTTGTCCACCACGGTGAACACCACGTGGGGGACGTAGTCCTTGGCCTCCTTGGCGAAGTCCAGCATGGCCTGATAGGCGGCCTCCCCCTGGACCGGGTGGCACAGGGCCACATACTCGGCGGCGGTGTTGGCGTTGAGGGAGATGGACAGGGTGTCGATGCGCCCCTTTAGGTCGGGGACCACGTCCCGGCCCTGGATCAGATTGGCGTGGCCGTTGGTGTTGATACGCACCGGGGGCAGCTTGTCCCCAAAGCGCTCCTTCAGCTGGTCCACCAGCCACACAATGTCGTCGATGCGGTAGGTGGGCTCGCCGTAGCCGCAGAAGACGATCTCCCGGTAGGAGCACACGTCCCGGCTCAGGAAGCTGTCCAGGGCCTCCTGGCGGGTGGGCTCCCGCTCCAGCCACAGGGAGTCCTCCGTGTAGATGGAGCCCTCCTTCTTCCCGTGGCGCAGGCAGAACTCGCAGTTGCAGTTGCAGCGGTTGGTGAGGTTCACATACAGCGCGCCCTCATATTCATAGGTGATGGTCATAGCCGTCACGCCTCCTTCAAGTGTTGATGGTTCTGTTGTATTGTAAGCGGCCTGCTGTTTTGCCGCCTGGGACAGCGTTCAGGGGATGCGGAAAAAGCGCTTCCCATTTTCCAGGGTGATGCGGGCCGCCTCATCGGGCTCCAGCCCCTTGATCTGAGCGATCTTCTCCGCCACCAGGTGGACGTGGCCGGAGTCGTTGCGCTTGCCACGAAAGGGCTCCGGGGTCAGATAGGGGGAGTCGGTCTCGATCATGATCCGGTCCATGGGCAGCCACTCAATGACCTCCAGGGCCTTACGGGCGTTTTTATAGGTGATGGTCCCGGTGAAGGAGATCATCCACCCCAGGCTGACCAGCACCTTGGCGTCCTCCAGACTGCCGGAGTAACAGTGGTACACCCCCCGGGCCTTGGGGTGAGCCCGGACTACCTCCAGACAGTCGTGGTGGGCCTCCCGGTCGTGGACGATGACGGGCAGGTCCAGCTCCTCCGCCAGCTCCAGCTGCTTGTGGAACACCTGCTGCTGGTGTTCCCGGGGCGGGTTTTCCTTCCAGTAGTAGTCCAGGCCGATCTCCCCAATGGCCTTTACCTTGGGGCGGGCGGCCAGGGACCGCAGTTCGTCCAGCCAGCTGTCCTCCCAGTCCCCGCAGTCGGAGGGGTGGACCCCCACGGCGGCGTAGACGAAGGGAAAGCGTTCAGACAGCTCCACGGCGGTGCGGGAGGACTCCAGGTCACAGCCCGGGTTGACGATCAGTTCCACACCCCGGGACGGCATGGAGGCCAGCAGTTCCAGCCGGTCGCCGTTAAAGGCGCCGGAGTCGTAGTGGGCGTGGGTATCGAATACATTCATAAGTGTTGCTGCTCCTTACAGGTGAAACTCGTTTTCTCTATCATACTCCCGCCGCGCCGGAATTGCAAGGCCGGAAGCCGAAGCAAAGAAAAGGGCCCCGTACCTAAATTACAGGTACGGGGCCGCGGTTAGATTTGAATTAAGGGAGGACCGACTCGCACAGGGTCTGGAGGACCGCGGCGAATTCCGCCCGGGTGACCGGATCGCCGGGGGAGAGGAGGAGAGAGCCGTCCTCTGCGGTGCGGCCGGCCAGCAGTCCCGCCGAGACGGCCCACTCCACGCCGGCCCGGGCCCAGGAGGCTACCTGACTGGCGTCATCATAGATGGAAAGATCGGCCCGGTTCTGGGTGTCCAGTCCGGCGTTCTGGGCGAAGCGGTACAGGGCCTCCGCCAGCTCCTGGCGGGCGGTGGTGCGGTCGGGGTTGAAGCTCCCGTTGCTGCCGTCCATGATGCCCGTCTCAGAGGCCCAGGAGACGGCGGCATAGCACCAGGAGTCGTCGGGCACGTCGCTGTAATGGCTGACGCCGCTGCCCGGCTGTCCGGCCACCTGATAGAGGATCTGGGCCAGCATGGCCCGGGTCAGGGTGCCGTCGGGGGAAAATTGGCTCCGGGTGGTGCCGGACAGATAGTTGTGGGAGACGGCATAATCCACCGCGCCGTAATACCAGGCGTCCGCCGGCACGTCCTGATAGTCGGCGGCGGAGGGGGCGGGCAGCTCCTCATAGAGACGCAGGTAGTAGCACAGCTCATACTCCGCATCGTCGGCGGAGGAGTAGTAAGTCACCGTCACCATATAGATGACCGACTCGGGCTCTGTGCTGGAGGCGCTGAGCCCGGGCAGGTAGCTGGTGCTGCCGCTGGTGGTGCGGTCCTGAATGGCGGCGGTTCCCCGGCGCAGCAGGTCATCGGCGGAGATGGTATAGGTCCGTCCGGGGGTCAGGTCGGTGGAGACGCCGCTGCTGGCGGCGGCGAGGGAGCCGGAGGCGGTGAGTACGTCCCACACCGGGGTGTCCTGGCCGGTGAGCAGCTCATAGGCCCCGTCCCCGTTCAGGTCGGTGAGGTAGTCCACCGTCAAAGTCACCTGCTGTGCGTTGGGGGTCACATGGAGCTCAACGTCCTGGGTGACCCGGTTCACCGGTGTCGTAAAATCCAGAGTCTCTGTATATTGAAATGCCCCTGTGCTGTCCCGCTGATAGAGGGCCAGTTGGAGGGACTCCTCCGGAATGTCCGTCTCCTGGGCGGAGATCAGCACCTCCGCAAAGCCGCCGGAGGCGAGGGAATCGGCGGCGGAGGCAGGCAGTGCCAAAGTCAGGGCCAGCGCCAGGGCCGCGGCGGCGGAAAGACCGCGGTTCCATTGGTTCAGCAGCATATCGTTGCTCCTCCCGAGGGTAAAATTTCGCCTGGAGCCCAACGAAAAGGCAGCGGCGGGGCGTGCGGGCGCTGCCGCACGAAAAAATCCTATCACAGATTTTGGAATGTACTTTATTATACCGAAGAAAACGGCGAAATGCAAGAAATACAGCTCGAACTTTTGGGCGGGAACTTACTGGAGGATTGTAAACAATAGAAAAAAACAGTTGACAATCGAGATGGCAAAATGTATACTGACGAGGAAGAAAGGTTTACGAACGGAGGGGCGGCCATGGACTCATTGGCGGAACAGATCATCAGCGGGGCGCGCCTGGGGCGGCGGGACGACCTGGGCGCGCTGTTGGAGACAGACCTGGAGGAGCTGTGCCGGGCGGCGGATCAGGTGCGCCGGGCCCTGTGCGGGGACCGGGGAGAGCTGTGCACCATCGTCAACGGCCGCAGCGGCCGGTGCAGCGAGGACTGCCGGTTCTGCGCCCAGTCCTGCCACTACCACACCGGGGCGGAGGAGTACCCCTTTCTCCCCGTCCAGGAGATCGTGGAGGAGGGGAAGCGGAACGAGGCCGCGGGGGTCCACCGCTACTCCATCGTCACCGCGGGCCGGGGCCTTCACGGCCGGGAGCTGGATCACGCCCTGGAGGCCTACCGCCGTCTGGGGGAGGAGACCGGCCTTGCCCTGTGCGCCTCCCACGGGCTCCAGAGCGTCGAGGAGTTCCAGGCCATGCGAGAGGCCGGGGTGACCCGGTACCACGCTAACCTGGAGACCTCACGCCGGAATTTTCCCAACATCTGCACCACCCACACCTATGAGGACAAGCTGGAGAACATCCGCCGGGCCAAAAGCGCCGGGCTGGAGGTGTGCTCCGGCGGCATCCTGGGCATGGGGGAGACCTGGGAGGACCGCATCGACATGGCTCTGGACCTGTCGGAGCTGGGGGCGGTCTCCATCCCTCTGAACCTGCTCACCCCCATCCCCGGAACCCCGCTGGAGGAGGCCGAGCCCCTGACGGAGGGGGAGGTGTTCCGGTCGGTGGCCATCTTCCGCCTGCTGAATCCCACCGCCTGGATTCGTATGGCGGCGGGGCGGCGGCGCTTCGCCGGCGGAGGAAGGAAGCTGTTCCGGTGCGGGGCCAACGCGGCCATCACCGGGGACATGCTCACCACCACCGGGACCGGCATTGCCGGGGACCGGGCCATGTTTGCCCAGCTGGGCTATGAGATATGAAAACAGACGCCGCGACCCAAGAAAGGAGCGCTCCCATGAATCAAGAAGTGACCCACGCCGCCCGCCGGGGCAAGACCTACCGCATGGCCATGACCGCCCTGATGGCGGCGGTGACCTGCGTGCTGGCCCCCATGGCCATTCCCATCGGGCCGGTGCCCATCTCCTTTACCAATCTGGCCATCTACCTGTCCCTCTACCTGCTGGGGTGGAAGCGGGGGACGGTGAGCTATCTGGTCTATGTGCTCATCGGCGCGGTGGGCGTCCCGGTGTTTTCCGGTTTTACCGGGGGCCTGGGCAAGCTGGCCGGAGCCACCGGGGGCTACATCGTGGGCTTTATCCCCATGGCGGTGATTGCGGGGCTGGTGATCGACCAGTACCGGAACCGGGGGCTTCAGCTGGCGGGGATGATCGTGGGCACCGCCGTGTGCTACGCCTTCGGCACCGCCTGGTTCTGCTTCGTGATGGACAGCACCCCCATGGCCGCCTTGAGCCTGTGTGTGATTCCCTTTATTCCGGGGGATCTGGTGAAGATGCTCCTTGCCATGTGGGTTGGCCCCATGATCCGCCGCCGCCTGGTGCAGGCCGGGCTGTACCCGGAGCGCATGTGACGCACGACCGTAAACGAAAACCCTCCGCGCCGCCGGCACGGAGGGTTTTCATGTATATAGAGGTTACCCCTCGATGTCGCAGCACCGGCGGTCGCACAGGTACTTCTGGATCAGGGGGAGCACCGCCTGGTGCTCGGGGTGGTTCTGATAGAGGGGCAGATCGGAGGCCTGGGGCACCTCGGAGTAGAGGACGAAATCGCAGCTGCTGCTGTCCAGAGGGGGACAGAAAGCCTTCACCTCCAGGGCGAAGGGGATAAGTTCCTTCAGGGCGTTGACCCGGGCGGCCAGAAGGGCTCCGGCCTCCCGGCGCTCCTCCGGGGTGAGCTCGGGCTTGAAATTCCAAGAGACAATGTGACGGACCATAGGGGATTCCTCCTTAAAAATAAAACTGGGTGCCCCTATTGTATCCGCTTTTCCGCCTCCCGTCAACGGAGGACCCGGTTGGAGGCGGTGCGGCGCAGCCCCAGCTCCTCCGCCGCGTCGGCGATCTCCGGCCAGGCGGCCAGGACGGTGCGGATGTCCAGGCTGCGGGCCACCTGGAGCTTTTTGGCCAGGGTGGAGGCGTCGTCGTAGAGGACGAAGTGGGCCCCGCTCTCCCGGCTCATATAGGTGAAGTACCGGGCGCACAGCTCATGGGAGAAGAAGATGGAGGGCTGCCGCTGCTGGATGCGCTCCCGCAGCTCCTCCTGGGTGAGAGGGGTGCCGCTTCCGGTGGGGGAGGGGAGGAAAAAGTCCTCCGCCACCCGCTGGAGGGCCAGTACCACCCGGTCCCGGCCGAAGCGCTCCTGGGCCTCCCGCAGCCGCTGGACCAGAGTGCCCCCGGACAGGGCGGAGGAGATGCACACCTGGGCGTGGGGGGAGCAGTGCCCGTACTGCTCCGGGACCAGGAGGGTCCAGCTGCGGCGGAAGCACTGGTTTCCCAGCTCCTGGACCACCTGCTCCAGGGGTGGGATACGGCCGGATTCAAAGTCGCACACCACTCCGGTGAACCCCCGGGCCATGCACTCCCGTAAAACCTCCTGGCAGAAGGGCGGGGTGGGGCCCAGGCCGTCAAAGCTCCGGCAGTCCAGAAACATGAATCCGCCCCGGGGGGCGGCGCTTCCGCTGACCCGGAACAGGTGGGGGCCCTTGCCCATGCGGTAGGCCATGTGGACCGGCGTCACCGGGAGGTCCTGCATTTCCCGGAGGCGGTCGGGCGAGACGGTTACGAGGATGGATTCCATTGACATGACAGCTTCCCCCTTGTCCAAATTTTTCTCCCGTGCTATACTTGCAAGAGACAGGGAGCGGCAGCAGCCCGCTCCCGGGCTTGTCTCTCCCACTGTATGCGGGAGGGCGGCCCGTTAGAACAGACTAAGGAGGACACATCTGTGCCCATTTCACCCATTCCCCAGGGCGTGTACCCCTCGGTTACCGCCCTGGACCCCAAGGCCCTCCGGGCCAAGGGGATCACCCTGGTGCTGGCCGATCTGGACAACACCCTGGCCCCCTACAAGGTGCTGGAGCCCGACCCGGAGGTGGTGGCCTGGAAGGAGGCCCTGGAGCGGGAGGGCATCCAGCTCTTTATCCTGTCCAACAGCCGCAAGCCCGGCCGGGCCCAGAAGTACGCCGAGGCCCTGGGGGTCCCCTTCCAGGGGCACTCAGGCAAGCCGAAGAAGGCGGGCTACCTCCGGGCCATGGAGCGCATGGGCCGGGGACCCCGGGAGACTGTCATGGTGGGGGATCAGATCTTTACCGATATTTTAGGGGCCAACAACGCCGGGGTGGTCCCCCTGCTGGTGGAGCCCATCCGCCTGGCGGGCAACCCGGGCCGGTATCTCCGCTATGCCGTGGAAACCCCCTTCCGCCTCCTGGGGCGGGGAAGGAGGTTCTTATGAGCGCAAAGTTCGGCCCGGCGGGCAACTCGGAGAGCTTTTCCAACATCCACAAATCCTCCCTGGCCGCCCCCAAGTGGATCGCGGAGTTTGGCCTGGACTGCTATGAGTACCAGTGCGGCAAGGGGGTCCACGTGGGGGAGGAGACCTGCCGGAAGCTGGGGGAGAACGCCAGGGCGGCGGGGATCTCCCTGTCCCTCCACGCCCCCTACTTCATCAACCTGGCCAACCCTGACCCGGAGGCCGTCCAAAAGACCATCGGGTATGTCACCGCCGCCTGTCAGGCGGCCGCCTGGATGGGGGCGGAGCGGGTGGTGATCCACTCCGGGGCCCTGATGAAGCGGTCCCGGCGGGAGGCCCAGGAGATCGCCCTCAAAACCCTGCCCCAGGTGATCCGGGCCTGTGACGGCCAGGGGTTTGCCCACATCGCCCTGTGCCCGGAGACCATGGGCAAGATCAATCAGCTGGGGGACCTGGACGAGGTGCTGGAGCTGTGCACCCTGGACGAGCGGCTGCTCCCCTGCATCGACTTCGGCCACCTGTACGCCCGCTCCCTGGGGGCGGACGACGGCCCGGAGGTTTTTGAACGGATGCTGGACCGGGTGGAGGAGGTGCTGGGCCCGGACCGGGCCGGCCGCTTCCACAGCCACTTCTCCCACATCGAGTTCACCCCCAAGGGGGGCGAGAAGTGCCACCGCACCTTCGCCGACGACGGGGGCTTCGGGCCCGACTGGACGCCCCTGGCCCAAGAGATCGCCCGGCGGAACTGGTCGCCTACGTTCATCTGCGAAAGCGCGGGGACCCAGGCGGAGGATGCGCTGGAGATGAAGAAAATTTATCAAGGATTTTTACCGGAGTAGTAACCGGGCGCTTTCGCAGGGGGCCCCATCGCAGATGGG
>NZ_NFKI01000046.1 GCF_002160305.1 Pseudoflavonifractor sp. An184 | reverse complement strand
GGAGGTAGAGAACTTGACCCTGCTGTCCTACAGCTATTGTATCACGGGCATCTCTAAGCCTGCTGATATCTGAATTATTAACTTTCAAACTTATTATACGAGGAGGTCATTCACATGGAGAAGAAAGTTTATGTCGAACTGCCGCCCTTCACTGGACGCAATGTCCCCATCACCGAGATTGCAGCCGCCATGCACAAGGATGCCCAGTATGTGCGCATTGGTTTGCAGCAGGGAATCCTGAAATTCGGCTATGCGATCAAGCTGGAAAACTCCAACGAGTACAACTACTACTGCCCCGACAGAAAGGTGTGGGAGGAAATTGGATACTTCCAGCCGGAAACCGCATAAAAAAAGAGCCCTCATCCTGGCAGATGAGAACTCTTGGCGGACAGTACAAACGGCAGCTGCCGTGTGACTATCACTCAGCAAGGATATTATAACACGACAGCTGCCAAATTCAACAATTGTTTAAGGAGGAACAGAATTTGACAGCTTTACCAGACAGCATCATACAAAATGGTCTGTTCTGCTGCTGGAAGTACGAGGAACGGAATGGGAGGAAAACGAAGGTGCCATACCAGCCGGAAACCGGCCTGGGAGCGAAAAGCAATGATCCTTCCAGCTTCGTACCTTATAAAACAGCAGTGCAGGCCAGTGGATATGATGGCATCGGAATTGGCATTTTCAACGGTATCTGTGCGATTGACCTGGACAACTGCGTTTCGGACAGCGGCTATTACACCCAGACCGCCGCAGAAATTGTGGCCTTAATGCACAGCTATACCGAGTACAGTCCCAGCGGCAACGGTCTGCACATCCTCTTTTCGGCAAAAGGCTTTCAATATGATACCAAGCGATTCTACATTATGAACCATCAGGCCGGAATCGAGGTTTATGTGGCGGGAGCAACCAACAAATATGTCACGGTGACCGGCAACCGCTGTGAGGATTATGAATACGGGGACCGAACACAGGAACTGCAAACACTGCTGGACAAGTTCATGCGCAGGCCGGAAGTAAGTACAGAAAATGCAATAAATGCAAAAAACTCTGATTTAAGCATGGAGCAGCTTCTGCAACTGGCAAAAAGCAGTAAGAATGGGGCAGCGTTCACAGCCCTTTGGAACGGTTCGTTGGAGGGATATTCGTCCCCATCAGAGGCGGATCTGGCACTGTGCAGTCATCTCGCCTTTTGGACAGGACGGGATGCTGCCAAGATGGACACTATGTTCCGGCAGTCGGAATTGATGCGGGATAAATGGGACCGGCAGCAATCCGGCACAACGTATGGTGCAATCACCATTCAGAAGGCAATCGAGCATTGCCGGGAGATTTACACTCCAAAAGCGGAGCCGTCACCGGTTTTTCAACCTATTGTTCCGCTGACGCCACAGTGGAGTGATCTGCCTGCATTTCCGGTAGACGCTCTCCCGGATGTGATTCGAAATTATGTGAGTGCGGTGGCCGAACACAGTCAGACTGCCCCGGACATGGCAGCGGTGATCAGTCTGGGTGTGCTGGCTACCTGCTTACAAGGGAAATACAAGATAGAGGGAACGCCGGGATACTGTGAGCCTTTGAGCTTGTACACAGTGGTGATCGCCGCACCGGGGGAGCGAAAGTCCAGCGTCATGCGGGATATGACCACATTCCTCTATGAGTATGAGCAGGAATATAACAAAGCGCACAGCATGGAAATACGGGAAAACCATTTGCAGCGGGAATCTCTGGAGCGCCAGATCTCCGGTCTGCAAAAGAAGTTGGAGCGTAAGGAAAGCCGGGAAATGGAGCTGGAACTGCGGCAGCTTCAGGAACAGCTGGAAGAAACTCCAGAACTAAAGCCAGTTCGCTTTTTTGCGGACGATTGTTCCAGTGAAGCTCTAACCAGCTTGATGGCAGCCAACAACGGAGTGTTCTCCGTGATCTCCACCGAAGGCGGCATCTTTGACATCATGGCTGGACGGTATTCCAACAAATCCAACATTGATGTCTGGCTGAAAGGTCATTGTGGAGATGCCATTTATGTGGATCGAATGACCCGTGAAGCAGAGTGCATCATGCACCCGGCACTGTCGGCTATCCTCTCAATTCAGCCCAGTGTGCTGGACGAAATCATGTCCAATACCACCATGACCGGGCGGGGCTTGATTGCCCGCTTCCTGTATGCGTCCCCACCATCCAGAATTGGCAGCCGGGTCTTTCGTACCCAGCCGATTCCGCTCGAAATAACCGCCGCTTATCGCAGCTTGATTTTTCGCCTGATGGCTCTGCCGATTGCTGGAGATGCCCAGACGGTACACCTTTCCGAAAAAGCCTTTGACCTGATGGCCGATTACTTTCAGGAACATGAGAAGTTTCTGGTTGGCGAGGGACAGGCAATTTCCGATTGGGCAAGCAAATATATCGGTGCCGTACTCCGGATTGCGGGACTGTTGCACTGTGCTGATATGGAAGATGACAAAGCAGAAGTAACAGCTTCTACGATGAGCAAGGCGATTCAGATCGGCAAATACTTTCTGGCTCATTCCACCTACGCCTATTCCATGATGGGTACTGACTTGAGCATTCAGAAAGCTAAATTTGTCCTGGCAAAGCTGAAAAAGAAGAACATATCGATGATCAAGCGTTCAGAGCTTTTTCAGATGTGCCGGGGAAAGTTCTTCAAGAAAACGGAGGAGATTTTTCCGACGCTGGAACTGCTGGAGGGACATGGATACATTCGGCTGGAAGAACCGGAACGCCAGTCGGTGGGCAGACCAGCCGATGTGAAAATCATCGTGAACCCCGCCGCATGAAACCGGAATTATCTGCATTTATTGCATTTCCTGCACAGAGTTGCACTCTGGTATCGCACCACCGTCCCCATCGAAAAATCCTCAGATTTGGAGATGGAGGGTTCGGGAGAATCCGGTGGATTTTCCCGAACCCTGGCCGGCAGGATTGCTTACCGGAGCAAGGAGGCCGGACACACCTGGCTTGCTGTGTGGATAGCACACGCAAGTCAGGGAGGCTCCCGCAGGAGCCGCATCCCCCCCTCGGAGAGCCCACGATACTTTGCAGCCGCAGGATGAAAGTATCATAGTGGGTTATTACACTTCCGCAGGAAGTGCACCCCGGCCCGCAGGCCGTACAAACGTGAAAGGAGCTCTATGGCAAGAAACGACGGGATTGACCGCACCAGTGCAAGAAACGTAAACTTGACTGCCGCCAAAATCGGAAATGCCCAGCGGCACAATGAACGAGAAAAAGAATCCTATACTAACCCAGATATTATACCAGAACGCACCCCTCAGAACATCCATTTTAAGAAACCTACCGCCGGATATGCAGAGATGTTTGCTCAGATGGAAAAAGACGGTGTAATCTCCACCCGTGGTCTGAAATCAGACGCCAACCTTTACGGGGAATTGATTTTTGATGTAAACTCCGCCTACTTCTATAACCATGGTGGGTATGAGTTTGCCAAGCGATTTTATGAGGACGCTTACAAAGCTGCCATAGAGATCGTTGGCGGCGAACAGTATATTCTCTCCGCTGTTATGCACGCCGATGAACGTAACCGGGCTATGTCCGAAGCGCTTGGGCAGGATGTATTCCATTATCATCTCCATGTGGTTTATGTTCCAGTTGTGGAGAAGCAGATCCTCTGGTCCAAGAGGTGCAAAGACAAATCACTTGTGGGAACCGTCAAGGAAACGATTATGCAGGTGAGCAGCAGCAAAAAATGGTTATCCAAACCGGCATTGGACGAACTGGGCGCGCCCATTCTCCAGAAGAATGGTAAGCCGGTGCTGCGGAAGTCTTACAGCGTCCTCCAGGATGATTTCTTCCAGGCCATGAGAAACGTCGGATATACGGATGTGGAGCGTGGAGAACGAGGCAGTTCCGAGGAACATTTGACCGTGACACAGTTCAAGGTGGAACGAGAACAGGAGCGATTGGAACAACTCACCGCACAAACGCAGCAGAAAGAGCAGCAGGCAGCTTCTCTGGAAAAGAAGATTGAGAAGATTCAAAAACAGCAGATTGCCGTTCAGGAAGTGGAGCAAATAGAACCCCATACAGTTCCTTTTTCCTCAAAAGTCATGCTGGATCGTTCCGAATATGAAAACCTGGCAGCTGCGGCAAAGAAGTTCTATGTCCAGGAGCGCAAGGAATCCAAGCTGCAAAAGGCTCTGGATGCAGCGATGAAAATGATAAGTGAGTTGAAAGCAAAGGTCGCCGCACTGACCGCAGAGCTGGCAGAGTACAAGTCTGTTCGTGGTCAGCTTCGCACATTGGATTTAGAGAAGGAAAATGATAATCTCCGTAATAAGCTCCGCAGCTATGAAACTGTAATTTCTCGGAATAATTTGTGGTCGTATTTTGCTAGGCATAGGGAAAAAGCGTCCTCTCAAGAAAATGTTCGCTAAATACACAAATGATAAAGAATACAAGTATGGTAGGCCTCCTTTTAGGGGGCCTATTTCTATTGCTGTTTATTGAGCGTTTTCTCGATATGGTGTATAATTAAATAATTATATTCTGAGGAGGAACGCATTGTGATAAGAACGAAGGCGGAGTGGTTATCGACATTTAGGCATGTAGGAGATTCAATACTGGTTGAACTTTCTAAATCAAAGAAATCTCATAAGGATAAGGCAGGCGAAATCAATAAACGTATCAAGGAATATCGAGAGCAAGAAATTAATCGTATCAATGATGTAGCAAAAAAAGAAAACTGGGACAACCAAGCGTTGTTGAATGAAATTCTCCTCTTAACCTATGCGTCTTATATTGTTATGCTCGAATACCGCAACAAAGTTTGGGAATATGAATACATGGCATTTGCACGTCGAATCGGTGAGCTGTGGGAACCGTTTTGCAAGCTTGCGTTCGATTTTCCAATTAATGAGCTTACACTAATTGATCCACCGGATTTTGATGAAGTGCAAACACGGATTAAAAGCAACGCAGCAGAATATATCAACAGTCTGGATTTATCTGAAGAAATTAAAGCTGAGCTGAAGCGGCAATATGATATTCCTTGGACCATGGTTGATAGCGGTGGAATTAAACTGGGGTTAGACTTGCATTTTGAACAGAATGGAATCCACTATAATTGTGATTTTAAAAGTGGATTTAGTTCAAATGAAAAAGGAAACACAAATCGGCTTCTACTGGTTGCAAGCATATATAATTCTCTGGGAGAAATTGAAAAAACGATTTTATTTGTAAGGCAGTCTGAAGACGAAAATAACCATTACTTACAAACACTTAAAAATTCTCCATACTGGGAAGTTTATTGTGCTAATGATAGTTATGCTGCAATGAAAGAATTTACTGGGTTTGATATGCGCAAATGGCTTGACGAAAATGCGGATTGGAAGAATGACATAAGCATAGAGTTAAAGCAGCATTTGGAGCGTAACGACCTTTTGAAGTACTTGACATGGTGAGTAACTAATGATACAATCTTCTTAAGATATAACTTAAGATAAATCTTAAGTTGATTCCTCCAGGGGGATAAGCTATGAAAGATAGATTGTGTTCGTATTACACCAATTCAAAAGATATTACTGAGTATATGGTTTCTAAGCTGGCTGTTGCGGATAATGATATTATACTTGAACCATCTGCAGGCGAAGGAATCTTTATTGATGAAATATTAGAAACAAATAAATCGGTACAAATAGATGCATTAGACATAAATAGTGATGCTATTTCTATTTTAAAAAAGAAGTATGAGCACAACAGTGCTGTTGTTGTCAGAGAAACGGATACCCTCCTAGACGAGCAATTAGATTTTTACAGTGTTTCTCAGTTGTGGTTAAAGCAAACAGATACATTATTTGACAAACAATTAGATGTGTTTGGTTCCTTGGGCGGTCATTATACAAAGGTTATAGGAAATCCCCCATATGGAGCATGGCAAGACTATGAAAAGAGAGAAATGCTCAAAAAGAAGTTTTCTGGACACTATGTAAAAGAAACATATTCATTATTTTTGTTGAGATGTATTTCTGTTTTAAGAATGAATGGCAGGCTCTCTTTCATTATTCCAGATACCTACTTGTTCTTAAATATGCATTCTCGGTTGAGGGAATTAATATTTACAAATACTAAGATAGATGAAATTTTGATTTTTCCGTCTAAATTTTTCCCTGGTGTCAGTTTTGGGTATTCCAACCTTTCGATTATTACTCTTGCAAGGTCTGATAAAAAGAGCGCATTGGAAAACACCTTCAAAGTTATTCAGGGATTCAATTCATCCAGCGAATTTGCCGCATTATTAGGAGAGGAAAAAAATTATCCCAATAATTTACAGATTTTCAAATTTAGGCAAAGAGATATTCTTGAAAATGAGCAGTGTAGGTTGATTTTGGCGGAATCTAAGATGTCAACACTTTTGTCTAAGACTTCGCATAAACTCGGAGATGTAGCCGATGTTGTAACGGGATTTTACACGGGTGACAATTTAAGATTTATTAGAGCATCCAGCAAAGATGTTAAAGGTGCCAAGAATTACGAAGTCATAGATCCGGCAACAGTAATTCATTGTACTTCAATTTATGGAATACCAGATGTTGAAGAAGGTTATGTACCTTATATTAAAAGCGCATCTAAGAGAAGATATGTGAGACAAAGCGATGAGTGGTTTGTCCGCTGGGATAAGCCAACGATTGACTTTTATAACAAAAATAAAAAGTCTAGATTTCAGAATTCATCTTTTTATTTTAAAACTGGTATAGGAATTCCTATGGTGAAATCAAGAACAGTACGAGCCTTTTTAATGGCTGATCATGTCTTTGATCAATCAATCGTAGGGATTTTTCCAAAAGATAATTCTAAACTTTACTATTTATTAGCGTTAATGAATTCAGATACAATAAATGACCTGATTCATGCAATAAACCCGACTGCCAACAACTCATCAAATTACATAAAGCAATTGCCATATATAGAGCCTTCTGCTGCTATTCTCGAAGAGATAACCAGAATGGTTGAAAAAGTGATTTCTTTTGAACTCAATGCTGACTATGAAAATGCAGATAGACTACATAGCAAAATAAATACTATTGTCGGTCAAATTTATTTGCACCAGAAATAAGAATATGCGAAGGCGGCCGACTGAATTGCAGCGGTCGCCTTTGTTGATAGTTTCCCAAAATAGGATGCCGTGAGAATTATTTAATCAAAACTGTTTATTGTGGTGCTTTTTCTAACTTTTAAGCTCTCGTCATAAGTCATAGAAAGGTAAGAAATATAAACAATGAGACATAGCAAATTATCTGAGCATACCTTTAAAAAGGGGAAATTTATAGCTCCAATAAATACATTGCCATTGATGCATGAACTTGAAGACGAGAAGTCATGGACTTATGGTCGTATGCCAGAGTATCTTTGGATTGGCTTGATTTTGAAATATTACGGACGAGATGAAGGGCTAAAGAAGTCTTATGGAATTATTTCTACATTACATAAATTGGCTCCCGATCTATATACCGCACGATTGTCTCAGATACTAAAACTAAATATTGATATTCAAAAGAGTTTTTTTGATTACATCATTGACATCGGGGCTAAAGAAGCACTTGTACCATTAACTATTTTCCTTACGGCAAGCAAGGCGCCGATTTTTGCTGAGTGTTTTTACTGTTCCGATCAGAGCGTTGAGGATAGGTGCGAATCACTAATTCAAACAATGCGTGACATAATGGATCATCAATCTGATGAATCAACTGATATTAGGTTTGTGGCCCTCTATTTCAATTTGCTTTCGGGAAAAGTGCATCTTCTAAAAGAGCAGGTGGATTTGTTGGCTGTTTATCCAACATCTCAACACACTGATGAAATAATGCGAATGGCTCGTCCCTCGGTACGTTCTCTTGAGATGATGATTTTGACTTTTGAGAAAGTTGACTCTACATATTTAAAGGAATTTTGGAGGTGTGTAAGCGAAATGACGGATTGCAGTATATTTGCTATTGAATTTCCAGAGGAAAAAAGAAATATTACTGCATATATGGAAAAACTGTATGAAGTTTTTGCGTATCTCTCAGAATTATTTATAACAACTAATCCGCTTGACGAAAAAATGAGTGTTTTACTTGGCATTGCTACATATTCATATAAACGGCTAAAAGAGATTTATGAGCATCAATTGTTTAATTCTATCTCGGGTAGAAGTTGTGTACGTGTCCTGATAGAAGACTATATTATGATGAAATATCTCGTTAAAAACGAAATGTCTCACGATAATATATGGCGTGATTACCAGCTGTACGGCATGGGCTTGTATAAGTTGGTTTTAGCAAGGCATAGAGAAAGTGGCGTTTCAGACGAATCGCACTTTGATGAAAAATTTATCGAAGCGTTAGTTAATGAATTCAAAGGTGAAGAATTCATTGATATGGACACCAAATACTTCGATAAGCAAAACATAAGGAACAAGGCAGAAAGTGTTGATGAGAAAAATCTTTATGGCCTATATTATGACTACGATTCTTCTTTTGAACATGGATTGTGGGGAGCCATTCGTGAATCTTCTCTGTTGAAATGTAACAATCCGGCGCACAAATATCATTGTGTCCCGGATATTGATGATCAAACAAGGTTGAAAACAGTTTTACCAGATTGTGTTATGGTTATGAACAAAACCATATCTTTTTTGAACGAGCTTTATGGTATCCCAGAACAGTTGTTAAATGAGGTAATAAATTTTGGAATCGAACCTATTATTGAATAAAATCCAATTGATCCAATCTGAATATAAGACACTACTCGCAGCTTTGCTGCCGAAATTAAAAAGCCACCATGCTCCAGAAGCGTTAGATGAAATCAATCTGTTTTGGCTTCGTCATATTGAGGAAGTACAACTATATCTAAAGTCTTGGTTTCCGGGTGAAAACAGTTATGTATTTACGGCTGCAACCTATATGGATTTTGATGATAATGAGCATTTACCCTTTTTGATAATTGGAGAAAAGCACGTTCTTGATGATCCATTGATCAGATATTCAACAATACAAACCAAAATGCCAAAAGGAAAAGATGCAGAATTTCTGTATAAGCAAATTGGAGTGACGGCGGAAGATAATCTGAAGTTGTTAGAAAATGTTCGTGAAGAAATTCTCATATTACCATTGAGGCTTCTTAACCAGTCAAATGACCATAATTCACTCTATAAAGCTGGTGAACAAGCATTTATAAGTCTTTTTAATGGAATCAATAGCTTAAATGACTATTTTATAAAGTGTAACAGTATCGAAGATATTGTTCGTTTTGCTCGTGAAGACATCGGAAGATTGGTAATGTTTTCGGAAGATGATGATTCCACACTTCCGTTGAAAGAGCGATTTAGAATAGCATCATCACAGACACAATACATGATTGATGCGAATAAATCAGACTCGTATAATTTCTTTATACTTGTATTTGGATGTATACAACAAGCGATAGATGTTATTGTGTCATGCGTAGAATATGGGTGTATTCCATATATTAGATATCCTGTTTCGCTTCATTATATTTCTTTGTTGTCAGAAAGTATGTCAGATATAGAGCAAATAACATTACTTCGATTCAAAATGAGCGTGGCTTTTGTTGTTCATCATCTTTGTGATAAGGATAGGCTTGCAGAGGTTTGCTTAGAAGAGTTTTTAAAAAAGAACCGGATGTATAACTTTAATGAAAAGCTGATCAGCACTCTAACCGAACATAATATTAATGAGAGCAATTTCTTAGGACATTCAATTGGCCAATTGGTAATTGATGAGTTGGAGAAATTCTATGACTTTCTAAGTAAAGAAGATAGTATTGCTTTGGCAGAAAATCAGCCGAGCAATTAACAACTGCCCGGCTGACCGTATACCCTATATTTCGTTATTCTTCCATAACCTCTAACATCATCCTGGCACCCAGCTTAAAGCTATTCTGGAACAGTAGGCGCTCTGCCATGGTCTGATACTCACGAACGGCGTCCGTATATCGAGAGAACAGTTCTTTCTGCTCATCCGTCATAGTAGCCAGAAGCTTTTCCTCATTCCGGGTAATCAAGCGAAGCACTTCCTTGTATTCCTTGCAGGCGTTTGTGTCGTATTCGGTCGGTTCAATGTTGCCATACCAAAATTCTTCAAGAAGTCTCATACGGCATCCTCCCCATAGATCAGCTCTTGGAGGATGATTTCCTCCGCCCGATTTTGGATATTGTTCATGGCAGCGACCCATGCCATCTGGTCCTGCGATTTCAACTGCTCGTTAATGCCCTCTTTCTCTGCCAGCCGTGTTACAAGCAGGCGGAGTTTGTTTCGTGCCTGAGTGTCAATGTCAGCCAGATGGCTGTACAACTTTCCGCTGAGAATAAGGTCGGAATAGATCATAGGACGATGTTCTTTCAGATATTGCTGGTGCTTTCTGCCCCACATACCAATAGGAGATGTCCCCGCTTCATCCAACACTAAGCAGGGGATATAGTAGTCGCCCTGGAGTTCATACCAAAGGCCGTTGCTTTGATCGAAAATGTATTTTTCCATTATGCTGTCCTCCGTGTGTGAATTTAATTTTGAGGTGATAACAAGAACAGCAACCAGGTTTCTTTCCCTACTGTTGTCCTGCGTCGCCCTGGGCAGCGATACGCAAGGCGCATATAAGGAGCAAAACTTGTTTTTCGTGCGTCATGCACGAGGATAAAAATTAGAATCTGATGTACAGAAAAACCGCAGTATTAAGCCAAAAATCAGGTAGAAAGCGAAGAAATCACCGGATGCTTGGCATGGTCAGCACCAAGTCCTTGAAGTTCAGCAAGCGCTGATTTCAATTCAAAACAGCTCAAAAACCCCGAAACCATGCGGTTTTCGGGGTTTTTCCTTTTCAGATTGTTTGGCCTGTTTTGGCATGGTCTGACCTGTTTTGAACCAATTTTTATGGGTTAAATAAAGGACAACCACCCCTAAAATGAGGGCTAATGGGTTAAATTATAGGACAACTTTTTTGCCCCTGCACCCTCCCATGAGGTCATTTTTGCATTTTTGCCCCTCCGAATTTTTATGCAAAATCGGTTTGGCAGAGTTTGACCAAATCTGAACAAATGAATACGAGTTTATTGCGAAAGCGCTCAGTGTTCCAGCTGGGCGCTTTTTGCATGTCCGGGAACTGATGTTCCGGGATCAGAAAAAGCCGTTACTCTTTTTTTACGAAAGAAGTGGCGGCTTTGTTATGAAAACCCGTCCCCAGAAAGGCACAACGAGCCGGCCTGCCCGGAGGGTAGGCTAATTGACAGTATAAATTGTTAATTCAGGCGGAGCCAGGCAGAGCATCAGGTTCCCAGCCCAGCGCTTTCAGACGTTTTAGGTATCCATGTATCTTCCTGTCTCGGTTAAAGGAATCGTAATAGTCAGCGCCTAAATCACGGAAAGGCACGTTAAATCGAACGCTGCGAATGAGAGGACGGCTGACTGACATTCCTGCGGACGCAAAGTCCTTGGAGGGGATCCGTCAGGCCGCTTGCTCTCTCATTCTAACAGCTTGGGCAACAAGACGATAAAAGACACGGCTGGCTGCCGTGCCTTTAACCGTAAATCTATTGTAACTGGAGGGATTCACTATGTCCAGGAACAAAATCGAGCGCATCGACCAGGAGATCGCCAAAACCCGCGAGAAGATCGCGGAGCAGCTGGAAATGCTTTAATCCCCAATCCCATGCTGGACGCCGTATTTCTTGAATACCCGGAACCTGTTGTTTTGCCGGAAGCCAACGCTGAAACACTTTACAGTTTCTCTGATGAGGCAGTTGAGCATCCAAGCTGTAAGATCACAGCGGTTTATACGAATGACACCATGCAGATACGGGAAGATCAGCAGCCTGTCCCCGGCCGGCATGTAGTCCTCCAGTTAGAGCGGATCGATAATCCTACTCCGGAACGGCCTGGGGCATGGTATCCGGAGACAACGGCGGGAATGGCGATTGAATAGGGTGGATCAGCAACAAACAGACGGTTGAACTATTCCAAAATCAGATTGGAACAGAACTTTGATGCGGTAAACACACAGGGGCAGGTAATCCGCCCGGCGGGTACTCTACCGGAGTTGCTGGAGCAAAATGTGTTCTGGCCTGAGTTGGAAGGATTCACGGTAGACCAGGTGCTCGAAAGTTCTGAGGGTCGTATCCATTACAGCTTTTATCTGCCCGAGCAGACCTGTTCGCGGCCTACCTGCATTATAGTTCACGGTGGAATGGCGGTTACGACGCAGTGGTGGAAAAAATCTCATGTTCGTTTCCACAGCAGCAGGTTATCCTCAAAGAAGGCGTCTGCCCGGCCGGTATCCTTCAGCCAGGACAGGTAGGAGCGCACTGTGCTGCCCACCAGCACATACTGCTCATAGGTCATGGTCAGATTGTATATCGTAAAGAGCCTCTGGAGGATCTGCTCAAAGCACAGCGGCTGCGCGCAGACATGGAGGATCTGCTCCGCCACCTGGTGGACTTTGGCAATGTTGTAGTCCGCCAGCGGCGCGATGTCCTCCGCGGCCTCCGCATGGGCCGGGACAAAGCACGCCGCCCGCATCCCCTTGACCTTCTCCAGGGTCTCCAGATACCGGGCCACATCATAGATAAACCCGATCTGATATTTGTCCAGCGTCTCCCGGCTGGAGAGGCAATCCGCGAGATACACCACATCGTCCGGCGTCCGGTACCCCACCATATCAAAGAAGTGTCCGGGGAGGTCAATGGCCGCAAACCCCTCCGGAAGACAGCCGGGCGTCAGCTCCTCGGCATCGCTCCCCTGGGCCATCAGAAACTTGTGCCGAAGCTCCCGGAAGGGATAGCCCCCGTATAAAAAGGACGGCTCCAGGACTGTGTGCTGCGTAAAGTCGCGCTCCACTCCGGGGGCGAAAATCCTGCATCCCGTCTGCTTCTGGAGATACTGATTCCCCCCGATGTGGTCGGCATTGGAGTGGGTGTTGTAGATCGCGGTGAGACGCCAGCCGTTGGCGTCCAGAATCTGCCGCACCTTGCGCCCGGCGTCCTTGTCGCTCCCGCTGTCAATCAGGCAGACACGGTCTCCCTCCAGGCGAACCAAGCCGATTTTGGCCGGACACTGGATATAACAGCTTCTGTCTGTGACCTGGATCAGTTCGTACATGAATGCGCTCCCCTCTCTTTCATGCGGGTTCAGAATCCTCCCGCCCGGTCTGACTGGTTATTCTACCACTATAAGGCGCTCCGGGCGATTTGTCAATCCAGCCGCTCCTCTTTTCACGGCCCGCTGCCCGCACCGCTCATACCGGCTGCGCGCACGCTCTTTTCCTCCGCATAGTGAGCTCAATGAAAAAAGCCGGGCAGAGCGGCCCTTTTGGGGCCGCTCTGCCCGGCTTTCGCTTTTCCCTGAAGGCCGTCAGACACCTCAGAACAGGGACACCCCGGAGATGGTCAGAGGCAGGTCGGTAAAGTAGTTTATGGGGTCCACACGACTGCCGTTCACCCGGACTTCAAAGTGGAGATGGTTACCGGTGGAGGAGCCGGTGGTGCCCACGTAACCGATCACCTGTCCCTGGGAGACAGTGTCTCCCTTGGAGCAGTTCCGGCGGACCATATGGGCATACAAAGTGGAGGTGCCGTCGCTGTGGCTTACCACCACATAGTTGCCGTAGGAGTTGTTATAGGTGGAGGTGGTCACCACGCCGCTCTTAGCGGCCAAAATACTGGTGCCGCTGGAGGCCGGGATGTCGATTCCCGTATGGTTGTTGGCCTTTCCGGTGATGGGGTGCTTCCGGCTGCCAAACAAAGAGGACAAATTATACCGGCCAGGCAGTGGCCACAGGAAACCGGACTCGCTGGGCACGTTGGCAATCTGTGCGGCTAGCTCCCGCTCGGCGGCGGCGATCTCCGCAGTGGCCGCATCTGAGGCAGCCCGCAGCTGGGCCTCTCGGGCCTCCAGTTCGTCCTCCTGGTTGCTGATCTGGCTGAGCAGGGCATCCACTTCAGACTCCTGAGCCTGGAGGTTCGCCTGAGCGGCCTCCTGCTCTGCTTTGGCGTCTTGCTGCTCCTGACGGGCGGTCTCCAGTTCCGCCTTGTCCTGCTCGATCTGCTCCCGCAGGGCGATGAGCTGGTCCATGACCTGGTTGTCATAGTCCATGATCTCCTCCACCATCATGGCGTTGTCCAGCAGGTCCGCAAAGTCCTTGGAGGAGAACAGAATGGACCAGTAGGAGACCTCCCCCTGCTCCTCCATGTACCGCACCCGCTCGCAGAACAGCTCATACTGGGCCTGCTCCTCCGCCTCCGCCTGACTGAGCTCCTCCTGCTTCTGGGCGATGAGCTCATCGTATTTGGCGATCTGGGCGGCAATGGTATTGATCTCCGCCCGGGTGGCGTTGATCTGTTGTTCCAGCAGTGTTTTGCGTGCCATGGCGTTCTCTCGATCCGCCGCCAAGGAGTCCAATTGATCCTGGATCTCCTCCTGCTGCTGCTTGAGGCTGTTGGCCTCCTCCTTCATTGCGTCGATCTCCGCCTGGGTCACGGCGGAGGCGGGAACCACCACCGCCTCGGGCAGCAGAGAGACCGCCACCGCCACTGTCAGGGCCAGGCCGCACAGGCGAAACGCCCACTTTCTTCCGTGTTCTTTCCACCACTGTCTCATGCCGGCCACCTCACCGCATCCAGAAGGTGCTCACCATGGGCAGGATCAGAGCAATCACCATTACCACGGCCAAAATGCCCATCACAATCCGCTGCTTCTTTGGTCTCATGCCTTGCGCTCCTTTCCCACGAAACCTTATACCTGCAAAAACTTCCGAATGGCCAGCACCGAGCCCACCACGCCAATGAGCAGCCCGGCCACGATAAATACCAGCAAAAACTGCCACGCCAGAGAGGTAAAGGGCAGAACGGTGATGAGGGACAGACCGTTGTTCTGGATAATGGCCTTGCTCACCAGCTCATAGATGCCCCACTGGGCAAAGAAGGCCACCAGGGCGCCGGTCATGCCCAAAATCATGCCCTCCACCACGAAGGGCCACCGGATAAAGGCGTTGGTGGCGCCGCACATCTTCATAATGGCGATCTCCTCCCGGCGGTAGAAGAAGGCCAGCTTGATGGTGTTGGCGATGATGAACAGGGACACCACGGCCAACATGGTCACCAGCACAATGGCCACGCCGGCGGCGATGTTCCGCACCATGACGAATCCCTGGGCGATATCGTAGGCCGCGTTCACATCGGCGATGCCGGTGATCTCGTCCACCTGCTCCGAGGTGGCCTGGAGCTGCTCGATGTCGTCCACATGGATCTCAAAGCGGTCCCGCAGCACCTCGTCGGGCAGGTCGGCCAGCAGAGGGTTGTCCTCCCGGCCCGCCCGGAAGTCGTCCAAGGCCTCCGCCCGGGTGACGAAGGCCACCTGGCCCACATTGGGCACCGCCTCAATCTGACTCTGGAGGGCCCGTGCCTCCTCCTCTGTATAGCTCTCGTCCACATAGGCCAAAAACAGATTGTCGTCCTCCAGATCCCCCAGCATGTGGTTTAAGTTCACCGCCACCAGGGAAAAGGAGCCCATGATCAGAAGGCAGGCCACAATCATGCACACGGCGGCAAAGGACATAAAGCCGTGGGTGAAGATGGAGTGGAAGCCCTCGCTGCAGTAATACTGAAAATCAAACCTTCTCGCCATTGTAATACCCGCCTGTCTCGTCGTTGATGATGCGGCCGTCCTCGATGGCCACCACCCGCTTGGTGAACCGGTTCACCAGGCTCTTCTCATGGGTGACCACCAGCACGGTGGTGCCCAGATCGTTGATGCGCTCCAGCAGCATCATGATCTCCAGGGACCGGTGGGGGTCCAGGTTGCCGGTGGGCTCGTCGGCGATGATCATGTTGGGATTGTTCACCAGAGCCCGGGCGATGGCCACCCGCTGCTGCTCACCGCCGGAGAGCTGGCCGGGATACCGGTCCGCCTTGTGCTCCAGCCCCACCAGCTGCAGCACATAGGGAATGCGCCGCTTCACGTCCCGGGGGGAGGCCCCGATGGCCCGCATGGCGAAGGACAGGTTCTCATATACCGTCTTTTTGTCGATAAGGCGGAAATCCTGGAAGATGATGCCCAGGGTCCGCCGCATGAGGGGCACCTGCCGGGGGCTGATGTTGTTCAGGCTGTACCCGTTGACCATGAGCTTGCCCTCGGTGAGGCCGATCTCCCCGGTGATGAGTTTGATGATGGTGGACTTGCCGGACCCGGAGGGCCCCACCAGAAAGACGAACTCCCCGTCGTCAATGCGCAGGTTGATGCCCTTCAGGGCCTTGGTGCCGTTGTCGTACTCCTTATAAACGTCAATAAAGCGTATCATGTAAGATAGTCCTCACGATATAGTTATGTCGGGGCGCGCCATGCGCCCAAATAAAGTCAGTCCTGAGGCGGGGCGCGCCGGCCTCTCTGTCCTCAAAACGAAAATGCGCTTCTCACAGTTCCCCAAAGCAATAAGTGGAAATGTTTTCCCGGGAAATCCTGCGCCCTATTAGGTTACACCCGTAACCTTTCTTTGTCAATGGCAATTTTCGGTTTTATGTCACCTTTTTTAGGGCAATCTCATCCGCCGCAACTGCTCTAACACAGCACTGTATGGCGGGGGCTTGCCCCCGCCGCCGTCCCGTATCTGCATTTCTTTTCCCGGCGGGGGCAAGCCCCCGCCCTACGGAGGAGCCCCCCTAACAAAAAGGACCTCTGTCCGCCTCGCGGCAGACAGAGGCCCCCTTTTGCACTCTGTACAGTTGTCAGGACTCGATTCCCCGGGAAATGAGGTACTTCTTGACCATCAGAGCCACCTTGAAGGTGATGGCGTCGTCGAACTCCCGCAGGTCCAGGCCGGTGAGCTTCTTGATCTTCTCCAGGCGGTACACCAGGGTGTTCCGGTGGACGAAGAGCTTCCGGGCGGTCTCGGACACGTTCAGGTTGTTCTCGAAGAACTTGTTGATGGTGAGCAGGGTCTCCTGGTCCAGGGCGTCGATGGGGTTTTTCTTGAAAACCTCCTGAAGGAACATCTGGCACAGGATGGTGGGCAGCTGATAGATCAGCCGGCCGATGCCCAGGTTCTCGTAGTTGATGACCGTCTTTTCGGTGTCGAACACCTTGCCCACGTCGATGGCCACGCCGGCCTCCTTGTAGGCCCGGGCCAGATCCCGGATGTGGTTGACCACAGTGCCGATTCCGATGACCACCTTGATGCCCAGCTCCTGGGTGACGGCGGTGGCGATCTGCTTGGCGATGCGCTGGAGCTCCCGGGCGTCCGCCCCCTCGGGCAGCTGCTTGATCAGAGCCACGTCGGTCTCGTTGATGGAGATGACGAAGTCGGTCTGCTTGTCCGGGAACAGGTTCTGGATGACGTCGATGGTGCTCACATCGGCGGGGCCCAGCTGGCGCACCAGGAAGGCGGCCCGGGGGGCCTCGGAGACGAAGTGCAGCTCCTTGGCCTGGGTATAAATATCACCCAGAAGAATATTGTCCGAGATGATATTTTTCACAAAGGTGGCCTTGTCGTGCTTCTCCTCATAGTAGGCCTTGGCCCCGTTGAAGGCCACCACCGCCATGGCGCACAGGGAGCCGGCCATCTCGTCCTCCCCCTGCACAAAGGCGGCATAGTCGAACTGAGCCCCCCAGCCCGCCAGGGGCTTGAAGGTCTTTCCCTCAAAATGGGCGGCGGCGTGGTCCGCGGCATTGACGGCGGTCACCGCGCCGGACCAATGCTCGCCAATGCAGGTCAGTTCACTGCACGCCACCACGATCCCGTCTGCATCGATCACACCCACAGTGCGGTCGACGCTGTCTTTCATCTGGAGTACCACTCCCTGAAACATCCTGCTGGACACATGGATCCCTCCCAAGTAAAACTCTTGAAACAACTATTGACATTATAACGGTTGACCCCCCGGTTTGGCAAGAGGGTTTCCCAATTTTTTTGTGAAAAACAACCAAAACCTTGCAAGAAACTCACTGTCCCCTTCGCAGAGCTGCTACCTCCTCCCGGGTGAGGGGCCGCCACTCCCCCGGTCCCAGGGCCGGGTCCAGCCGGATGGGTCCCATAGACAGGCGCTTCAAGTACCGCACCGGCTTCCCCCGGGCGGCCAGCATCCGCTTCACCTGGTGGTACTTCCCCTCCCGGAGGGTGACCAGGCACTCCGAGCCGTCCCCCAGGGGCTCCAGACCGGCGGGCAGGCAGGCAAGGCCGTCCCCCAGCACCATCCCCCGGGCCAGGGCCTCCGCGTCGGCCGCGTCCACCGTCCCGTCCACCTGGGCGTAGTACACCTTGTCCACATGCTTGTTCGGGGAGAGCAGGTCGTGGCCCAGGGGCCCGTCGTCGGTGAGGAGGAGCAGGCCCTCGGTGTCCTTGTCCAGCCGCCCCACTGGAAACAGCCCCCGGCGGCGCAGGTGCTCCGGCAAAAGATCCAGCACCGTCTTCTGGTTCCGGTCCTCGGTGGCGGACAACAGCCCCGCCGGCTTGTGGAGCATCAGATACACAAAGGGGGCGCAGTCCACCTCCCGGCCGTCCACGGACAGCCGGACCCGCTCCGGGTCGAACTTGTCCTCCGGGCGGGCCGCAGGGCGGCCGTCCGCCAGCACCCGGCCCTGCCGGACCAGATCCTTCACCTCCCGCCGGGACCAGTGCCCGGTGGAGGCCAGCAGCTTGTCCAGCCGCTCCAGCGCCATACCGCCGCCCCCGTTTCTTGAAAATTTGGACTGTTTTTTCACACGTCGGTCTATTGTACCAAAAGGCTCCAGGAAATTCAACACTTTTTTGTTCTCTCTCCGGCATACCCCTGTCCCGGGGCGCATAAGAATGAAGCAAAGACCAGGAACGGGAAGGAGATATGCGCTGTGTTGATTATGACCGCAAAGCTGCCCAGAAGAAAGCTGGCCTTCAGCGTGGCCGCCGCCGCGCTGGTGTGCTGCGCGGCTCTGGCGCTGAATTTGGGGGGCGGCGCGTTCCAAGCCGCCTCGGCCTCCGCCTCCGGCCTCCCCAGCCCCAAGGGCGTGAAGTCCAACGAGGACCGGGTGGCCTATCTGGAGGGCTACGGCTGGCAGGTGCTGGAGGAGCCCCTGGCCACCGAGGAGCTGCTCATCCCGGAGGAGATGGACGAGAGCTACGACGACTACCTGGCCCTCCAAACCAGCCAGGGCTTCGATTTGGAGCAGTACGCCGGCAAGCGGGTGAAGCGGTACACCTATGAGATCACCAACTACCCCACCGGCGAGGCGGGGGTCCAGGCCAATCTGATGCTCTACCGGAACACGGTCATTGGCGGCGAGGTCCTCTCCCCCCAGATGGACGGTTTTCTCCACGGGCTGGCCATGCCGGCCGGGTCGTGACGGCCCCCTCTCCCTCCATATCCAAGCAGCCCCTCCTGGGGCTGCTTTTTTTCTGCCCTTCCGGCCGGTCAGCCTCCACAAAAAGCCCCTCAAAAAGTTGTATCATTCTCCGAATATTTCAAGATATTCCCCACAGGATTGACAATATCGCCAAGCGATATTACAATATCATTAGACGATATCGACTCGCGATATTGCATCCCAAGGAGGTGTTCAGATGGGCGGAAACAGCCGCGGTCCTCTGACCGAACCTATGTTTTATGTCCTGATGTCTTTCCTGCGCCGGGACATGTGCGGCACAGAGATCACCGAATTTGTTGAACGAAAGACCCGCGGCCGGGTCAAGCTGGGCCCCGGCACCCTGTACACCCTGCTGGGCAAGTTTCAGGATGAGAAGCTCATCCAGGAGACCGAGGTGGACGGCCGCAAGCGCACCTACCGCATCACCCCCAAGGGGCGGGCGGTGTACCAGGAGGAGGTGGACCGCCTGCGGTCCTGCCTCATGGACGCGGAGGAGGAGGGGATTTTATGAAGTGCATCCGAAAATTCACCCCGGTGTCCCCCTATGACATCCAGGGGCTGGAGAGCTGGCTGGAGGACCAGTCCCTGCGTGGGCTGTTCCTGGTGAAATTTGGCACTACCTTTTCCATCTTTGCCCAAGGGGGCCCAAAGCGCACCCGGTACCGGATGGAATACTGCAAGCCCTACTACACCGACGAGCCTCCCCAAGACCTGCTGGACCTGTACCGGGACTTTGGCTGGGAGTTCGTGTGCTGGGCTGGGAACATTGACCTGCCCATCTTCCGCACCCAGGACCCCCAGGCGGAGGAGCCCCACACTGACCCGTCTCTCCAGGGGATGCTGCTGGAGAAGGTGGAAAAGCGGCTGAAACGGGCGTTTCTTCACGACGCTATTCTTCTCCTGGCTGTGTTCGGCCTGATGCTGGCCGCCGGCCTAGTGCTCTCTGTGATCTCCTACCCGGTCCTCCTGGCCGTTATCGCATATGGGTCGGTCCAGACCTTCACACGCTGCCGCAGCTGGCTGCGGGTCCGGGCAGTTGTCCGGTCCCTGCAGGACGGCGTTCCCATGGACCACAAGATTTCCTATCCCAACCGCGTCAGGAGCAATCTGGCCCAATTTGTCCTGCTTCTCCTATTCCTGGCCTCTCTCTTGCTCCACTATCACTTTAACAACACCCCTGCCCAAAACACCCAGGAGGACTTCTCCCCCATCCTCCTGTCCGAACTGGAGGGCCGCTCTGACTCTGTCGCTGTCATCAACTGTCCCCATCCCCTCTCCCTGTGTTACAGCCAGTGGGAGGTGATCCAGATCCAAACCTTCGGCATCGAGGGGGGCCGGACAAACTGGGTTCGGATGGATGTTGACTGGTACCGCCCCCTAATTCCCGCTCTGGCGGAGCCCCTGGCCCGAGACCTGCTGCGCACCAGCATATGGCTGGATGGCCTGGGCAGCTCCTGGTGGACTGCCCCCATTGCGGACAGGGACGGCTGGACCGTCACAGAGTATAAACTGGACAGCGTGGACTGGTGTGCCATAGCAGTCCACGAGGAGAGCGGTCTCCAGGCTGCGGCGGTGTGTGCCAATGGGCAAGCCGCCCGGACCCGGTATACCGGAAGCGCAAATCTGGCGGACCACATAGAGGAGCTGGCCGCCATGGTTCGGTAACCCCGCCCCAAACAACTCCTATTTTCTAATTCCTAACTCCTAATTTTCAGGGGGTGTTTCTATGAAAACCGTCCTCAAATGGAACCCGTACTTAGACTGCGAGCTCTCCGCCCAGGAGGGGTGGCTGGAGGAGCTCTCCCGGGAGGGGCTCTCGGTCCGGTGCCGGTTTGGGCCGCTGGCCCTGTGTGACCGGGGCGAGCCCCGCCCGGGCCGCCGCTTCCGCATCGAGCCCGCCCGCACCTGGGCCAGCGCCTCCGATCCGCCCGCCCGGGCGCTCACCGACCTGTACCAGGAGGCCGGCTGGACCTATCTGCGCCGCCTCCCCAACGAGCTGGGCGAGCTGTTTTACACCGACGACCCGGAGGCCCCGGAGCCCTACACCGACCCGGAGACCAAGGCCCTGGCTCTGGAGGGGCTGCGGCGGCACTTCTGGGGCAGTCTGTGGAAAAATCTGGTCCTCAACCTTCTCTCGGGGCTGTACCTCTTTGTCTTGTTCCCCAAGCTCTCCTCTGGAGTATCCGCTTCCCTCTCCGCCCCTCTGCTGTGCTTCTATCTGGCCTCTCTGGCGCTGGAGCTGCTCCTGGACGTGGCGGAGTGGCGGGGGATGAGGCGCACCTGCCGCCGGCTGGAGGAGGGCGAAACCGCTCCCCTGCCTCCTGCCCGCAGGCTGGGCTTGCTGAAAGGGGCGGTGACACTGGCCGGTCTCCTCTTTCTGATTCTCACCCTGGCCCTGATCATTGCAGTTCTCCCGCTTCTGATTTTGGAGGTGCCGCTATGAAAAAGTTTTGGCTTCCCTACTCCCTGTGGGACATCCAGGGGATCGAGCTGTGGCTCAACGAGCTGGCCGCAAAGGGCTATGAACTGAAAAAGTTCTCCAAGTTTTGGTACGGCCGGGCGGAGTTTCAGCCCTCGGAGGAGGCCAAACACTGCCGCTACCGCCTGGACCCCATCGGAAAGGACGAGAGGGAGCTGCGGGAACGGGCGGCCAACTACCGGGAGCTGGGCTGGCGCTTTGTGGAGCAGATCGGCAATTTGTACGCCGTCTACCGCTGTGACGACCCGGAGGCCCCGGAGCTGTACACCGACCCAGAGAGCTTTGGCTGGGCTATGAAAAAGCTCATCCGGCGGCAGTGGCTGGGGGTTATGGTGATCCTGCTCTGGGCCTGCTGGCTGCTGCGGGATCTGCTGGGTCTGTTGATCACCGCCCCCGCCGTGCTGCCCATGCGCCTCATCCTGCAAAATGAGCTGGCCCTGCTCTACCTTCTGCTGATCACCGCCGTGGTCTCCTGTGTGCTCCCGGTGTTTCGCCGGACGGTGCAGTTTGCCCGCCTGCGCCGGGGGCTGGTCCAGGGGGAGGTCCCTCCCTCTCGCCGGCTCGTCTGTTCTCAGCTGCGGGAACCCCTGTCCCTTCTGGCAGGGGCAGCGCTGATCGTGGTCGCCCTGATCCTGACCTTCCGATACCAGCTCGGCGGAGAAAACATCCGCGGGCTGTCCGATGAATCGGAGTGGGACTTCCCCCATGTCACCCTCTCGGAGATTTTGCCGGAGGGGACAGAGCTGAAGATCCGTCAGGAGGAGGAGCTCTATCTCTATCTCAACCCCAGCACCTTTGCCCACTCCTGGCTGGCCCCGGAACAGTACGACACCAAACAAGCCGGCCTGGCCCGCCTCCCCAACGGGGTAAGCCGGGAGGCGCAGTTGTCCCTGAACTACATAAAAACCCGCTCCCCGGAGCTGGCGGAGTGGGTGTACACCGGAAAAGTGCAGGAATGGAAACAGGAGATGGAGGAGTACCGGGAAAACTGGGAGAAAAATACTCCCTATATTCACAACAACGCCCAAGCTTTTGCCTTCTTCCGGGAGGAGGATGTCACCCACTCCAGTTTGGACCAACTCACCCGCTTCTCCTACCAGTTCAGCGACGAGAACTACCCCCGGGCCTGCTACGTCGGGCGGCTGGAAAACCAGGTATTCGTACTGTCCGTCCGGGGCCCCGACCTGGAAACACCCCTGAACCTGCTGGCGGATCGGCTGGCGGCGGAGGCCGTCTGACAGCACTTATGAAAAAGAAACGAGAAAGGAAGCGCTGGTTTATGTACGATCAATACGGAAATAAACTGGTCCGCAAAGCTATCCCCTATCAGCTCTACGACATGGCGGGCCTTCAGCAGTGGTTCGAGGAGATGTCCGCCAAGGGGTTCCTGCTGGACAGCTTCGGCATCCGCACCGGCATCTTCCGGGTTGGGGAGCCCGCCCCCGGGGTGCGCTACCG
Source organism: Pseudoflavonifractor sp. An184 (assembly GCF_002160305.1). Taxonomy (GTDB): domain Bacteria; phylum Bacillota; class Clostridia; order Oscillospirales; family Oscillospiraceae; genus Lawsonibacter; species Lawsonibacter pullicola. Next base: position 585 of record NZ_NFKI01000046.1, on the reverse strand, counting down.
CCTGGAGCCCCAGACCTACTGGGATCAGTCCCTGGACTACGACAAGAACAAGGCCTACGCGGAGATGGGCTGGGAGTACGTGGACTTTATCGGCCACTACTATTACATCTATCGGGCGGAGGACCCGGAGACGGAGGACCTCCACACCGACCCCATGACCCAGAGCTACGTGTTCGACCGGTATCTCAAGCGGCACCTCCGGGCTTTCTTCGCATTTCTGGTCCTGGCACTGGGCCAACTGGCCTACACCATCGGGTTTGACCGGGATTCTCTCACCCTGACGCTGCCCAATTTCCTGGAGCAGCTGGTGCTGGATACCCAGTATGTGGTCCCTTTCCTGCTGGCCGACCTGTGGTCCCTGCTGGTCATCACCCCCGTGGTCTATTTCCGGTTCTGGAAGCTCTGGAAGCTGCGGGACAAGCTGGCCATGGGGGTCCCCCTGGAGGAGGGACAGCGGCGCCCCCGCTCCCTGGCCCGCACGGTGGCCTTCTTCGCCGTCCCCATCACCCTGTGGTGCGTCGGGACTCTGGGCGTTTTCATTCCGCCCTATCAGCAGACCACCCTCACCCCGGACCGGCCCACCCC
>NZ_NFKI01000045.1 GCF_002160305.1 Pseudoflavonifractor sp. An184 | reverse complement strand
GCTCCGCGCCGGTGGAAATGAGATAGATACGGGTGGTTTCAACGCTGGAATGGCCCAACACATCCGCCAGCTTGACGATATCCCGGCAGACCCGGTAAAAGGTCCGGGCGAACAGGTGCCGCAGGTTGTGGGGAAACACCTTGCTGGGCGCTACCCCCGCCTTTCTGCACAGCCGCTTCATCTCCGCCCAGATCTGTTTCCTGGACAGACTCTTTCCGCTTCTGGTGAGAAAAATCTCGCCGGAGGCGGTTTTTTGCGCTTTGGCGTACTTTTTCAGCTTCCGGCACAATTTTCCCGGCAGGAGAATCGTCCGCAGCTTACCCTTTAACGCGATTTCCGCCCGCCCAGCCTGTACCGCCTCCACAGTAATATACTTCACCTCGCTCACCCGGATCCCGGTGGCGCAGATGGTCTCCAGCAGCAGGGCCAGCCGTTCCCGGCCCAGGCCGTGGGCAGCGGTAACCAGCCGCCCATATTCCTCCCGGGTGAGCTCCCGCCGGTCATCCCGGAACAGGCGGCGCTGGACCTTCAACGCCCTGACCCGGTGCGCCTCCCAGCCGAGATGCGAAAGGAATTGATTGACCGCCGCCACCATGGAGTTGACTGTCGCCGGAGCATAGCCCTGCTTCAGCAGGTCGTCCCGCCAAGCCGCAGTCCGCTCACGGGTGACTTCCGCTCCGTTCAGCCACCCAGCAAAATTTCCGACGTCCCGCCGGTATTTTTCAATTGTCCCCGGGCTGCGCTCCTGGACCCGCAGCGCACGCATAAACTTCTCAAGGTGGCCTTTTTTGATGATGTGCTGTTCCATATCGTACATTCCTCGATTCGCTCAAATAGTAGGTAGGTCCATTATATGATATGCCACGCAAACCGCCAGATGATACATGCGCAATCTTCTAAATCGCATAAAAAACGGACGGCTTCCAAAGAAAGCCGTCCAAAGGCTGTGGGAAAAGTCCAGCGGCCTTTTTAATTCTTTCCATCACAAAAGGGGCCCGTCTTTTGAAAAGACGGGCCCCTCTGTTCGGCCTTCCAGAAACAAACCTGCCTCCAGAACGGCCTGGGTCTGTACCCTCAGTTCGCGGCGTTGAACGCATCGCGCACCATCTCGTCATAGGTACGCATGGTGGTGATGTCGGTCCAGTGCTCGTCCAGATCGGCCTCCGTCCGCTCCTCGTAGGAGTGGCTGTTGGTGGCTTCCTGCACGTCCGCGTAGAACCAGGCGGTCTCCGGGTTGTCCGGCCACACCTTCATGTCGTCCAGCATATACTCAGCGTTGGGGCTGCGCTCCAGAACTTCGTTCAGCAGAGCCATAACCTCGGCACGGGTGATGTACTGGTCGGGTCCATAGGTCCCGTCCGGATAACCGGTGGTCCAGCCCTCATAGGCGGCGCGGTTGATGTAGGAACGGGCCCAATGGCTGGAGATGTCGCTGAACTGATCGGGACCGGAGTACTGGGCGTCAGAGAACTGAGCCGCCACGACGGCAAACTCGCCGCGGGTGATGTAAGCACCCGGGTCAAAGGTGCCGTCATTCCGGCCGGTCATGATACCGCCGTTGGTCAGCGTGGTGATGGCGTAGAAGGACCAGCGGTCCGACGCCACGTCGGGGTAGGGATTGTACTCGGTGATGTAGTCCGCGCGGGACTCATCGGTGAGCAGACGGAAGAAGATGGTAGCCACTTCCTCACGGGTGATGAGATTGTTGGGCTTCACGGTTCCGTCGGGGTAGCCAGAGACATAGGCGATGTGGTCTTCCTTGTTCAGCTCGGGCTCAGAGGAGGAGTTTCCGCCTCCGCCGCCTCCGCCGCCGCCTCCGCCGCCGCCAGTGCTCTGGCGAGTGGCCGTGATGGTCACGGTGATGTCGCTGGTGATGTTGCTCAGGGTAAATTTGTTGCCTCCGTTGGCAGCCAGAGTGGCCGAGCCGTTATACGTGGGGACGTTCAGGATGTACCCGCTGTCCGCCGCCGCGTTAAAGACATAGTCGCTGCCGCATTCCACCTGAATCTTGGTCTCGCTGGTGTCGATGGCAGTGCCGTTGGCGTCGGTGGCGCTGGCGTGCTCATAAACGAAGGTGATGAAGTGGTGGTCATCCAGATCCTCCACACCGTCGTGGGTGGACACCCACTTGGCATACAGAGTGATATTTTCGGTGACCGGGATGGTAAAGTCATAGGCATTTGCGAAGGAGCCGTTGTCGGTATACCAGCCCTTGAAGGCGTGGCCCTCCCAAGTGGGATCTGCAACGCCGTTGGCGGTATTGCCGAAGTTCACGGTCTCGCTGGCGTTGGCCTGGCCGTTGTTGTACACATAGGTCACGGTCAACTGAGTGGGATCGCCGGGATCAAGGGCGTCCAGCTGGTTGGTGATCGTACCGCCTTCCACGCTGGCCGTGTAGCCGGGAACCGGGATCTCCGCCACCGTGTAGACGTACTTCACGCCGTTGTTATCCAGCTCGGGCAGCTTCTCCCAAGTATAGGTCCAAATCGCAAGCGTGGTATCCAGTCTCGCAGTGGAATAGACGCTTCCATTCTGGAGCAGATTCACCAAAATCGCGTCGGGACGGGTGTTGTAGGCGTTGTCCGCGTCCTGCCATACCTTGTTCATCGTGAAGGAGGCGGTGTTGTTATCCAGCGCGCTGTTCATCACAAACACGCTGTCCTGTCCGAAGGACGCCACATCGAAGGTGTAGCCGGCGTAACCCAGAGCGGAATCGCTCTCGTCCAGGTTGACCGGGTGTTCCTGTCCGTCCACGGTGTAGGCAATCACATGGGCCTCATACTCCCGCAGCAGCCCGGTTTCAGGATCGTACACAGGCAGGTCATACCAGGTGGTACTCCAATTCCCAGCCTCACTGATTGTTGCAGTGATTCCGGTGGGGACCGCTTCCACAGGAGCGCGGGTATCCTGGCGGGTGGTGTAGTACAGCTCCACCTTCACGCTGTCAGGCCGCTCGCCGGTGGCGTTGTTGTCATCGTCCCAGGTATACAGGAGGGTGATGTTCCGCAGCTCAGAGTAGGTGTTGGTGATGGTGGTCGTACCATTCTCATCATCCCAGTCATAAGTGACCTGGAAATGACCGGTTACGTCATTGCCGTTGTCATCCACCACCTTGGTTTCCACCGCGTGGTAGGTGATCAGCTTGCCGCCCTCGTACTTGGGCAGATTTTCCCAGCTCAGATTCTTGTTACCGTTGGGAACAAACGTAATATCTTCCGCTCCGGCAACATCCTTACCGTTGCCCAACAGGTGAATGGTAGCTTCGCCGACAGTGAATCCAGCAGCGCCGAAGTCCCAATTTTTAGTCACACTGTGACTGATCTCCTCAGGATCATGGGTCAGAGTGATGGTGTAAGCCTTGTCCGCGAAAGACACGCTGTGGGTATAACCCTCGGTGTCGTTCACGTCGGCGTGCGCCTTGTGATTCACAGTGACGTCCGTCAGGTCGCTATCAGTGAATTCCTCGTCCTGGTCAAACAGCACAGGAACCGTATAGATCCACTGGGTGTTGCCGTTGCTGGTGGTGATCAGAACGCCGGAGGCATCCGCCAAGTCGATCGCGTACTCCTGACCCTTGAGGGTAAAGTCGATGCTGTTGGGACGGATGCCGCAGCGGTTGCTGTCGTCATCCCAGACCACATTGACGGTAATCTGCTTCTGATCGTAGTCGGGCGTGCCGTCGTCATTGGCGTCCACTGCCCAGACCGCGTACAGGGTGGCGTTCCCGCTCAAAGTGTAGGTACTGTCCTCTTGATACATCGTCGCCGGCGCATCCTCCGCATTGGTGACCACGCCGTAAATGTCCTCGGCCCAGCCCAGGAAGGTATAGCCTTTGTAGGTCATGCCGCTCTGGCCAAGCACGATAGCCTCAGCGTTGGTCTTGCTGTATGCTGTGTTATCCACAGGGGCATTGGCGCCGCCGTTGGCGTGGTAGGTCAGCGTCCAGGTATCGGGAGAGTAGGTGTTGGTGACGGTAATGGTGTTGCTTCCGCTGCTGAGATCCACTTCGCCACTATACGTTGCCGCATACCCGGCCGGGATGTTGCTCTCTTCCACGGTGTAGGTGACCGGCTGGCCGTTGACGGTCAGAGGCAGGCCCTCAACCGTAGCGCTCGCCCAATTCTTGTCCTTGCTCATCGTGGCGGTGCGGGTGATCTGAGTGGCATCACCAGAGCCCTCAAAGGTACCCGTGACGATGAAGGTCAGGCTGTCGGGACGCTTGTCGGTGTACTGCTCGTCGCCCGCCCAGGTCTTGGCAATGGTCAGCGTGCCTGTGGCGGCTGTACCGGAGTAGGCGTTGACGATCCGGGCGTCGCTTACCACACTGCCATCCTTCGTCACATTGGCGGACTGGGTGGTGGCGGTGTAGTTGCTGGGAGCCGTATTCTCATAGGCGACATAGTCAATGGTGCTTCTTCCATCCTTGTCGGTCTTGAGGACGGTTCCGGCGTCCCAGGTGTAGGTCCAGGTGTCGCCATTCACAGAAATGCTAGTAGGCTTAATGCCATTGACCGTGGTGCCTTCCCGGTAGAGCATAATGCCCAGAACATTCTTTTCGACAGATGTATCAGTCGGGCGGCTGTCTTCCGGGGCGTCCGCGTCGTTCCACACCTTGGTAACGGTGATTTGGCCGTAGGTGTTGCCGCCACCGGGCTCGTCTGGATCGACCAGCGTGAAGGTGTTGGTCAGTCGTTCAGCGTTATTTTCAGTCAACGCAACCGTGAAATTCTCTGTCGTGAAGTTCGGCACGTTGCGCTCAATAACCTGGTACTGAATGGCCTGACCGCCGCTGTACATGGGCAGGCCGGAATAGGTGACGATGTAGTTACCGTACTGGTCCTCCGTAATCGTGGGGGTAGCAGTCACAGGCTCACCGTTGACAACGCTCAACGTCAGATACTGGGCATACTCGCTGGTGCTGGGCCGCATGTCGTAGCCATAGTAGTCAGAACCCCCCTCGAAGTCACCCTTCCAATACTTGGTGAATCCGAGGCTGTTGTAGGAGGTGGAACCGGTGTAGGACAGCTTGTAGCTGACGCTGTTCGGCCCGAACGCGGTAATGGTTTCGTCGTAGTTGGTAATGTCGTCCACAGAGCCCTGATAGGTCTGCTGTTTGCCGTCCTCAAACTCGGGCAGGTCCTTAATTGTCAAGGTCCCGCCACCGTTTCCATCTGTGACAAACTCATACCGCCCTTCTTCAGGAGGAACAATCTGTCCGCCAGAAACGGTGAGAACGATTTCCTCATTACCCAAGTTCACGGTCACAGTGCCGGGCCGCTTACCGGCGGCGTTATCGTTGTCATCCCAGGTCAGGGTAACCGTGTACTCCACCGTGCCGGGGGTGTGGGTGTTGGTCAGGGTGACAGACTCATTGATAACAGGATAGGCGGCTTTACTGTCATCGACCGTCACGCTGCTGCCAGAAGCGGTCAACTCATATTCAGCGACCGCGTTTTCAGAGACGTAGTAGGCAATCTCCTGTCCACCCGCCTTCTGAGGCAGACCGTTGATGGTGGCAGACCAGCTTTCTCCGTTAATCACGAAGTCCTGCACCTTGACATAGCTGTCGCCTTCCGCCTGGTACAGGCTGCCGGTGACGCTGTCGGGCCGGATGCCGTCCTGGTCGTTGTTGTCCTCCCAGTCCTTGTCGATGGTAATATTCACAGTGACCGGGGTGTGGGTGTTGGTGACGGTCATGTAGCCGTCGCCAAACGCATTGTACGCATCGACGGTGTAGTTGTCGTCCAACGAATTACCCTGAGTGATTTCACCGCCTTCAGCATTTACCTCTACGATAGAGTAGGTGATCTGCTCATTACCAGTGGTGAACCGGGGCAGGTTTTCCCAGACAGTGGTCCAGTTGCTATCACTGGATGCAACCGTCTTGGTCCACTCACTGAAATCGGTAAACACGGTATCCTCGGACACATCCGCACCGTCCACCTTCGCCACCAGCTTCAGGGTGACGCTCTCGGGCCGGACGCCGTCCTGGTTGTTGGCGTCATTCCAGACCACGCGGGCCGTGAAATTCATCCGGGCCGCTTCCGCGTTCTGAGCGGTATTGGTGACAGTCGCAGAATTAGTACCAAACTGGTAGGAGGTCTGGTAATAGATACCGCCGCCGCCCACATAGTTCGTTTCCGCCGCACGGTAGACGATCTCGTGGCCGTTGCTGTACTTGGGCAAATCTTCCCAAGTGTGGGTCCACGGTTCGGTTTCACTCCCCGTCAGGGTAACGGTACCATCCTGCTCTCCCAGCTGGTCCTCTGTCGCCGCAACGCCGTCCGCCAGCAGCTGCATGGTTGCGGAGGCGCCGGTCCCTTCTTTCCACACCTTCGTTACCGTGTAATCCACAGTAGCGAGCTTATGCGTGAGGTTCAGCACCAAACTACCGGTTGCGGCAGTTTCGTCATCTGCATACCCGTCAAAGAGGAAGTAGTTCTCCTTCTGGTCTGCACCCTCGTTTCCGATGGCATAGGTGTAGTCCGTAAAGGGAGCAGTATGATCTGTCGCCGTGAAGGTGAGCGGCTGACCGTCCGCGCCCAGGAACGCCACATAGTACTTGGCGACGGTCGTTTCCTCCAGATAGACCTTCAAATTTTCAAAGGTATAGGTCAGGGAATTGCCGTTCTCGCTGTTGGCGGCGGGCAGGGTCACGGCGCTGCCAATCTTCCGTAAGCTATCAACGCCAGTACCACCAGTGGGGTCCGCATACAGCTGGACCTTCAAGTCGCTGGGCCGCAGGCCGTCCTGGTTGTTGGTATCGCTCCAGTTAACGGTCAGGGTCATGGTCTTGCCGGTCAGCTGGTACAGGCCGTTGTTGCCCAGGTAGATGTACACGTCGTTATTGTTGCCCTTGGTGGCGGCGGTGACGTAGTCGGACGCGCCGGCCACGCCGGTCTCGTTCTTATCGACCTGAGCCTGGTCGTTCGCAAACTGCCCGCCGGGCCAGTAGTACGGCATGTCATAGGTACCTTCCACCGTCTGGGCGGAGGAGGGGATGAAATGCACATAGGACCGGGTGGGAGCGCTGACCAGGTAGCTTCCGGCCGTCTCCACATCCGCGCGCATCTTCACGCCGTAGGTGAGCTGGAGAGGCTGGGTGGCCTCATAATAGTCGTACACGGTCCCGCCGCTCTCCGACTTGGTGATGAACACATTGTAGGCCATCAGCTCAGGGGGAATGTCCACCTGCATCTGCCGCATGCCGTCCGAAAGCTGGCGGACGGTGATGCTCAGATTGGCCAGTTCCTCCTGGTGATTGTCATCGCGGAAGGTCACCACACCGCCGCTGGCCAGATATGCGGGGCCGTCTGCGGGGTTCAGCTCAGTTCCATCCTCCTTGTATGCCGTTAAAGTATACTGAGCAGAAGGCAGAGACTGAATCTCGTTTTCAACGATCTTGTACTTCGGAACGGTGAGGGTCATCTTGCCGGTAAACTGCACCCCTTCGCCCAGGGTCTCAAAGTAGGTGATGCGGTTGCGCTCACCGGTGGATTCGCCCACGTCGGTGTTTACGCCGAGGTCACCGAGGTCGTTGCGGATCTCGTCCATGATCTCTTGCAAACGTTGTTCGTCCATCTCACCGGTATAGGAGCCATCTGCATAGCTGAAACTATCATCGATCTCCCAGTTATTAGCAAATAACTCATGGGCCAAGTCATATGCTTTTGAATAACGATTACTATTCCATGCACTCTGAACATTATTGCTCGTAGGATTCAGAAGGGTTTCCTCATAGATACCGCTCAAATCTTGTCCAATGGTGTAAAATTTGGGGTTCTGATCAGAAGATGGATAGTGAGTTCTGAAGTTACTTGCAATCTGCTCCTTGAAATAAACAGCAGATTTTACCGTATAGTAACCATGAGTATCACCACTATCGGAACTCGTCATGCCGTTTCCCTTTTGATTCTCCCCAGTGGGGTTCCAATAGGTATCAGAGTAAAATGTGGGAACACCGTCTGTAATAAGAATCAGCACCGGAATATGCTCCGTATCATCCATCACAGAATTCATTCCACTGATTAACGCATTTGCGCCGGTGGCAATACCGCTCTGAGTATAAGTCCCTCCAGTAAAACTGACAGTCCCATTACGGCCTTGAATCGTCAGTGAAAATCCTGGGTTATCACCCCATCCTCCCTCATCGTACTGCAAGTAGTCACCATCTGATGCAGATGAAGTATAGTGACCCAAGGGAAGCGTCAGGCTTGCAGACTCCGAAAATGTGGTAATTCCAACACGGTTCTTCTCGTTTCCTTCCCCTTCTAGAAACGCTTTCATTGCCGTATTGATAGCACTTACAGCATCTCTTCCTTTAGAACTATCATAGTTTGTCATGGATGCAGACATGTCCAGTACAAACATAACATCGAAGGCAACGTTATTGATGATCATCTCCCGAGATGCGTACGTCTGCCCCAACGCGGAGAAGGTCACGTCAAAGTCGTTGTTGTCCCCAATGGACACCGACTTATCCGTCCAGATCTTGCCGTTGAGGGCGGGAGCTGCGGCTGGTACCGTCAATCTGCTGAGCGCCATCAATAGCATCTGCCTTGAACGCAGTTCGCCAGCCGTCGCTGGTAACCTCGTCCGCCTGCATGGCAGCCGCATACCCGTTGATGCCGCCGGATACAGCTGTTTCAGGTCCAGCCGCGGCCAGCGAGCTGACGGGCAGCATCCCCGCAATCATGGCCAACGTGCATAAGAGACTCAGCGCACGTTTCCATTTTCGCCTCATGTTCTTTCCTCCTTTACCTTAAATTCTATGGTTTCATGCTAAGACATTTCAGATGGGGCATTCACTCCTTCCACCCTCCAGCCGATGGAAAGCTGTTCCGTCTCCAACAGTGTGTTGATCGCCTGCTCCGCCAGCCGCTCCAGATTGCAGTATATCTCGCGGCTGGTGTTTTGATAGAGCCGCCGCAGGCTGCGGGGGTTGCCCCGCTCCTCCGGCACTCCGGCCTCCGGACACAGCTTTCGAATCGCACCGGTGACGGCGGTCCGGCCGACGGGATCGCCGTTCCTTGTCAGAAACAAGGGACCGCTTCTCCTCCCGCGCCGCGCGCAGCAGCCGAAGGTACTCTGCCCGCGTGATGTCAGATGGTTCGCTTTCCTCCAGCTCCAGCCGGTCCGTCAGCTGAAATTCCCGATGGCCCAGCCAGTTGAGGAAACTGTTTACCACTGATACGCTCACGTTGATGGTGCGGGCCGCGTAGCCCTTCTCCAAAAGCTCCTTCCGCCACCGGAGCAGCGTGCTCCCATCGACCTCCATACTCTCCGGAAGGCTGTCGCAGAACAGCTGCAATGCCCGCCGGTAGGTTTTTCTCGAGTCAAAAGGATGCTGCTTCCTGCGCAGCCCGTTGATGTACTCCTCGATCAGCCCGCGCGTAATCTTCACACACGCGCGGTCCGCCGCGGCATTCCGCAACTCCGGCATGTCCGGTCGGAGCGCCTGATCCTCCCGCATGGACTATCCCTCCTTTCCGCCGTCTTGCCTCACATGTAAATTCGGCAAAATTGATAATTTGTCGTTTTTTATGCCGCAAAACTCCAGCGCATAGAATACGACATCTGTATTTTAGCACGCTTCCCCCAGATGCGCAAGGGACTTATGGAATTTTAACACGGAAAAGAAACGCCTCCCTTTTGAGGAAAAATCCTCCGGTTTTTCATGTTTTCCGCACTGCTTTCCTCTGTGGATCAAGGCTTTTCCTCCGTTCCCCTCCAACCGCCCCAAAAAAGTTCAAGACATATTTATATTTTCGAATGGTAATTCGAAATTCCAGATACGCCAAAATTTTGCAGAGCCGCAATCTGCATGAGCAAACGGAGCATTTTCCAGGCGCAATAGTCCGCCCGGCAGCATATCCGCGCGTCTGCACCGCCTTATAAAAAAACCGGACCTTCTAAAAAGAAGGTCCGGTTCTCAGGCTGTCAAAAAAGTCCAAGGACTTTTCCGACAGCCTGCAAAAATGCCGTTACTTTTGCGCCCCGCAGCGGCGCAAAAGTCCTCGCCGCGCTCGCTGAACGCCTTGCTGTGCAAGGTATTCAGGGCATTCGATCCCACTCGAGGCGGGCTGCCGCCCCCTCGCGCTCCCCCGCCAAAACCGAGGCGAGTTCTACTCAACAGCGGTTTTTTGACAAGCTGCTCTCATCTGCCCCCGTAAGCCGGGCGGCAAGCGCGGCTTACCGGGTCATGACGTCAATAAATGTCATAATGGTGGAATTGAGCTCGATGGTCCCCATATTTTCCTCGTTCCACTCCTCCAGAAGCTGGTAAATTCGGGCAACCCCGGTCCGGAACGTGTCGCTCTCCTCCACATTGGACATAATCAGCAGGAACGCGTCCTCCCAGGTCTGGGGATCGGAGGACACATAGGTCACATACTTCTCCAGCATCCGGAAGGCGTCCTCGGTCCGCCCCAAATTAAAGTAGGACTCCGCCAGGTAATAGGGGATGATGTTGGAGTCCACCTGTTCCAGACGCTGAGCGTACCGCTCCATATTCGCCTTGATCTCATCCGAGGCGCTGTCATCGCTGGCCGCGTTGTACACATAAGAGACGAGATAGTCGCTCCACTCAAACCGGTCCAGCTGAGCCGCAAAAGCCATATTGCCGTAGGTGGGGGTCTGGAAGAGATTCTGGGCGATCATGTTTCCTCCCAGCAGGCAGGTATAGACCGCCACCAGGATGGCGCAAACCCGCGGCGCCCAGGTCTGGATTCTCACCCGGCCGGGCAGCAGGGGCAGCGTCCCGCCGCAGCACACGCTGATCAGCGCAAAGGCCGCAAAAGCCAGCGGCAGGTAGAAGTTGCTGGAAAACACGACCTCCACAGCCGCGTGGCCCGCCATGAACACAAGGCAGGCCCCTAAGGCGGGGGTCAGCGGGTGAGACTCCTCCCGGCGCAGGCTCTTCCAAACAGCCGCCGCCGAAACGAGCAGCACACCCAAAAACAGAATCAGTCCCACCACGCCTGTCTCAATCAGAGACTGGATATAGTGGTTGTGGACATACCGGGTGGTGTAGTAGAAGGACTGGACGCTGGCGTAGCCGTTCTCAAAGGCTCCCATGCCAAGGCCCACGATTGGCGAGCGCTGAAAGAGCTTCATGCCGTCCTCAAAGAACACCACACGCTGAATGGCGTTCTGGTTGGCGAACAGACCTTGGAGACGGTTGGCCATAAAGCCGGGCAGGAGCTTATACCCCAGTTTGATGGAACCGCTCCCGGCATCCCCCTGGTAGGTCGCGGAGTCGAATTCCGTTCCCTCCGAGGAGGAGAAATTGAAGTAGAGGACCAAGCTGTCCTCCGGCACCGTGAACTGAGCTCCCTGCGCGTCTCCCCGGTAAAGTACCGTGCTGGTGTGCATCATGGTATCCTGGCGGTTCTGGCTCTCGATGGTCACGGACAGACCGCCGGTAGACTCCACCTGAAGGGTATAGGTCCCGGGGTCCGGATAGGCGGAGCGCCGCAGCCCCTCCCCGGCCTCCAAGGTCACCCCGCCGGTCACGTTCATTGCCAGCGCCACATACAGCGCCGCCAGAGCCAGCACCGCCGCAATCAGTCCAAACACCGCGCGGCCATGGGCGGCCAGGCGTTGCGACAGCTTTTGTCCAATAAAGCGGTCCGCCACAATCAGCAGGGCGGCCTCCGCCGCCGCGCAGATCAGGGGAACCGGCTGGATACCGTCCCACGCATCAAAAGCGGTCATATACACCGGAAATACCGCCGCCACCGTTAAAATCAGCGTCTCCAGCATCAGGATCAGCAGAGAGGCGCGGCGGGAGGAGCGCTCTAAAATCAGGTAGATCACAAACGCCAGAGCGATCATGCCCGTGGCGCCCATACTGAACGCCAAGACAAAGGAGAGCGCGTTCAGCGCCAGACACACCAGATGGAACCGGCGCTCCCCCTCTCTCTGCGCGGACACAGCCATTCCCAGAGAAATCAGCACACCGATTCCCACACAGCCGGCAAAGATATTGGGGTTGTCAAAAAAGGAGGTCATACGCACCCCAGCCTCCACGCCGGTCAACTGGGAGTAGGCGGTGGTAAACATCTCCAAAAACGCCTGGACCGCTCCGCTGAGTATCCTGGTGGAGATCAGGTCGATACTGAACAGCCCGGCAAACGCGGTACAGCCCTCCAGGAGCATGGCCGCCCGGCGCCCCGTCTCCTGCCCATTCTCTTTGGAGAGGGCCAGGATCAGCACAAATACGCCAAATGAAATCAGTACTTTTAAAAATTCATACAGAGCAAACTTGCCCGACACAGCGTATAACGTGGATATCCCATCCATCAGCACCCACAGGGCAACGGCCCCCGCAACCCAGGTCAGGCGCCCCCTCAGACGGTCCCCCCCAGCCAGCAGCGCCGCAATGGTGGCCAGAGCAGTCAGCGCGGCCACCACCTTAATATTGTTCGAATTCGTCAGACACAGCAGCAAGAACGCCGCCAGAGCGCCTACCGTCAACCAGACCAATTCTTTTCGCGGACGCACAGCAGCGGCCGGCACCGGCTTACGAGTTTTCTTCGACATGTTAACCTTCCTCCGGATCAGTGCAGTTTTTCTTTATTTACGATTCCCTTCCAAAGGGTCATCAGCAGGATCTTCACGTCCAGCAGCAGAGTCCAATTCTCAATATAGAAAATGTCGTGCTGGATACGCGCCTTGATGGAAGTGTCTCCCCTCAAACCGTTTACCTGAGCCCAGCCCGTGATCCCGGGCCGCACCTGGTGCTTGACCATATAAAGGGGGACCTCATCTTTGAACTGTTCCACAAAGTGCGGAATCTCCGGCCTTGGTCCCACCAGGCTCATATCTCCCTTGAGTACGTTGAAAAACTGCGGCAGCTCGTCAATGGAGAACTTTCGGATGAACGCTCCGAATGCAGTCTTTCGGTCGTCGGAGTTTGTGCTCCATGCGCTGTCCGACCGGCTGTTTACCCGCATGGAACGGAATTTGTACATATAAAATTCCCGCTTATTCAGCCCTACCCGCTTCTGCTTGAAAATCACTGGCCCCGGTGAACTGAGTTTAACGCCTATCGCCGCAAACAGCATCACCGGAGAGGTGAGCACGATCAGAACCAGAGCCCCCACCACGTCCATGGTTCGCTTTAAAAAAGCATTCCCCAGATTGTCCAGGGGAATCCGCCGTAAGTTGATAATCGGCAGGCCATTGATGGAATCAAATTGGGGATGAGCCGGCATATACTGGGCGTAAAACGGGATCATGGAGAGTTTAACTCCACTGGCCTCACAAGCCTGAATCACCCGGGGCATGGACGTATACTCCTCTATGTCCAAACCAGCCACAACCTCGTCCGGCCTGTATTCCTCCAGCAGTTCCCGCAGCCTGGAAAAACCGCCCAGGCGGGGTACTTCCCGCCAATTTTTCTCGTCAGCCACATAGCCTAGAATCTGAAAACCAAGCTCCGGGCTTCCTCGCACCTCCCGCAGATAGTCCCGGGCCGCCGTGCCGCTCCCAACAATCAACACTTTTTTCGCGTTATATCCCAAAACACGGACACGATGGAGTGATTTCCGCAGAACGATCCGCTTCACTCCCAAGCTTCCGTTCACCAGAACGAAAAACAGCCCCAGGGCCAGACGCGAGAAATGGATATCCTTCATCAGGAAGAAGCCCATCTGCAACAGTACGAAATCCAGGGTGTTGGCCCAAAACATCCGCCCCAGCTCCTGGTAGAGGCGAACACTGCGGTGAGACTCATACAGCCCCATGATACTGAAGGTCAATAAATGCAGAGGAATCAGCGCCGCCGCCACCACAGCATATGCCTGAAAGGGCATCACAGACACCCCGCCAGGCAGCACATAAAAACGCAGCCAATAGCCCGCTAAAAACGACAGAAATACAAGCAAGCCGTCAATAGCCACATTCAGCCGGTTCAAGAGCCGCTGATTTTCCTGAATCATGTCCGGTCATCCCACCTTAAATTCCGGCCGGTCTCTGCCGGAGCATGTTATGTACAAAATTCCTCTCTTAGCGCCTTATTATACCAACGAAAGAAACCCTTGTCAAATTTCTGCCTCCCCTGTTTCCCCTTGGATGTATATATTTCAGCAACATTTCTTCCATTTTCACCGAAAGTAGAGCGCTGTTATGCGCGTTTTAAAGGAGGTTGTATTTTATGGCCAGCACACAGACGCCCCACTATCACCTGAACCAATGGATTTCCACCGACGCGGTGCAGCGTGTGGAATTCAACCAGAACTTTACCGCCATCGACACCGCGCTGCACACCTTGGACCAGAACCTTCTTCTGAAGGGGAGCGCGTCCGATTTGGCGGAACTTTCCGCCACTGTGTCAGCGCTGTCCGGCGAGGTAGCCGGAAAGGCGGAGGCCTCCGCCCTGAGCGCTGTCTCTGCTCAAATTCCCCAGCTCGTATTTGGCACTTACACCGGAAACGGAGAGTACGACTCAGACAGCTCCTACACAAGCGTCTCCCAGACCATCAATTTGGGATTTAAACCCAAGGCAGTCCTGGTTATGAGCGAGACTGGCGGCATGGACTCCGGTAGCGGCCGGTATTACGGCGGCATGGCCTGGGCCGGCAGCAATCTGGTCGTTTTCCTGGATACCAACTACGGCGATATCAACGCCAATGTTATTACACTCACCAACTCCGGCTTCACCGTATACGTTCAGAGAGTTCAGATGAGTTCCTCCTCTTACCGGTACATCGCTACCAATGAGGCCGGAAGGAAGTACCGCTATCTGGCAATCCGGTGACCGGCGTGCTGTATTCCATGCAAAAATGCCGTTACCTTGCGCCGCGCAGCGGCGCAAAAGTCCACGCTTCGCTCGCCGGAATCCTTGCACAGCAATGCTTCCGGGGCATTTGATCCAATTCGAGGCGGGCGGCTCCCCCTCGGGCTCCCCCGCCCTAACTCAGCCGGTTTTCATTCTGCGCAGGTTTTTCGAAAAACAGAAGCCGCGGTTCAAGTTGAACCGCGGCTTCTTTATTGGGGCTTTATTTTATTGTTCAGGGGAATTTTTGTTATCCTACCACAGTTTCAGAAAAGTTCATCAGAATCTGCGCAACCTCCGCACGGGTGGCCGTGCCGGTGGGATCCAGCACGCCATTGCCCTTCCCGGAAAGCAGACCGGCGTTCACCGCCCAGTCCATAGCCTCCAGGGCCCAAGCGGAAATGGAACCATAGTCCGTGAACTCCTGAATCGACGTGCCGCTCTGAGTGGTGTTATAGCCCCTCATCTGGGCATAACCGTACAGGATCAGCGCCAGCTGCTCCCGAGTCAGCGGATCGTTGGGAGCAAACTGGGTGGCGTTGTAGCCGCTCACGATCCCGTTGGCGGAAGCCCAAGTCACCGCGTCGGCAAACCAATCACCAGAGGACACATCCGTAAAGTTCTCGGAGCCGCTCACCGCGGGCTTGTTCGCCATCGCGTACAGAGTCTGTACCACCATAGCACGGGTCAGCGTGTTGTTAGGCGCAAACTGGGTGGAGGAGATACCGGTCATCAGGCCGTTCTCATACACATAGTTCACCGCCTCGGCGTACCAGGCGCTGGAAGACACGTCGGAGAAGACGGTCTCGTCCTGCGTGCCGCTGGGCTCATCGGGCTCCTCGGTCTGGCTGCCGTTGTTGCCGGAACTGGAACCGCCACCGCTGGAACCACCGCCGGAGCTGGAATTGCTGACCAGAGTCTCCCGCGGATTGTCGCCGGTATAGCGGTAGATGGGGAAGTTCATGGTCTCCTCGTCATAGTCGATGACGCCGTACTGGTAGAGGCTTCCGTCATAGCCGTTGGAGTCGGTGACGTCGGGCTCCATCAGCATGGCAATCACGTTGCCGGCTACCTGGTCCATGGGGATCACATAGGCGCCGTTGGAGAAACGTACCCGCTCGGCGTCCCGCAGGCCGGCCTCAATACCGCGCTCCTCATAAGGACCGACATAGTAGTACTGCTCCAAAGTGGCTCTGGAGCCGTCAGAGAGACGGTAGTACTCCGCACCCTGATTGTCCAGAATGTACAGGATCTTGTCGATATTCTCCAGATCGGCGGGGATCACATAAGCGGTGGGACGAGTACGTCCGCGAACGATGGTGTCATACAGCGCCAGAGTGTTGGTGGAAGAGCTGTACTCCGTACCGTCCATGTTGTACTGCACACGAGTACCAGCATATTCGGTCTGAACAGCACCGGAAGCGGTCTGATACAGAGCCAGGATGTCGTCTTCCTCACCATAGACCGCGCCGTTGGCGATGGTCTCCTCGCGGGCGTCGGCCACCAGTTCCTTGATCTCCTCAGAGTGCTCCGCCGCATAGGTCAGATAAGAGAGAACGGCAGTCTCCTGAGAGAATACGCGGCGCTCGAAATTGGTCTTGCCTGCGCCGATGCCGCGGGTCTCTACCAGGAAGGACAGGCAGTCATACAGGCCGAAGTAAGCCCGGCCAATGGGGTTGTTCGCCGTCTGGCCGTAGTGGTACACGCGCAGCCCGGCTTCATCCAACTGCTCAAAGGTGTAGCCGCACATATCCAGAGCAAATTCGGTTACGGCCGCATTGTTGTTCAGGCTGGTGGCGGGGGTGGTCTGGATGTCGTCCGCGTTGTTCATGTAGCCCGCAGTGTTGGCCCCGTAGAAGGTGAACTCGTGGGTATCCACCACCACTTCCGCCATGAACAGACGGTAGGCGGTGTGGAGCTGGGCCAGCTCAGCAGCCTTCAGGGACATATGGTCCCGGTTCATGTCGAAACCGTCATAAGTCGCACGGCTGAACAGATAGGAACCGTCCGGATTGATTCGAGGCACCACAACAATGTTGATATCGTCCAACAGAGCTGCGGTCTCCGGATCGGTGACCAGATCGGTCACTACCACCAGAGCGCCCTCACCAGCGGCGGGCTCGTTGGGATGGATCTGCGACTGATACCACACAGTGGTCTTGCCGTTGGCGTTGACCAGATCGGCAGCTTCCTCCAGGGTGGCGTCCTCGGGGATCGCCGTCTCGGTGAAGATGGCCAGAGGGATGTCGAATTTGTAGTTGGGGGTGGTTCCGGCCGAATACAGGTACATGTCGTCACTCTGGGCATCCATTTCCTTCATGTACGCTACCATCTCGTCCTGCGTGGTAAACTCATGGGCGGCGTCGGTGCCGTCGAAGGCGGGGGTGGTGTAGCTGTTCGCTTCATGAGTGGTACCCTCAACGGAGAAGCGCTGGTCCAAGATCTCGTCGGGCCAGATGCACAGCATGTTGTCCCGGGCATCCATCACATAGGTATCGGGAGCATGGCTGGGCTTCACGGTAGGCTGATAGCCGTCGCCGAACGCATCTTCGTTGGTGCCCAGCTTGCCGCCGGTGACCTCCACGGTCATTGTGCCCGCCGCAATATCTTCGTCGGTCACGTTGAAGATCTTCAGGATATTATAGTAGCCGTCGCCGGAGATGTGGTAGCTGTAAGTACCGGCCTTGTTGATAGTGTAGCTGCCGTCCTCATTGGGCAGAATCTCCTGTAAATAACCGCGGCTGATCATTGTATCCAGCGTGCTGCTGGCAGAGGTGGGGAAGCCGCTGTACAACTCCACCGTTACCTCATTTTGGACAATCCCATCCGGATAGGTAAAGGTGAGTTCTGTTTTCGTCTGATCGTCGTAAATTCCCGCGTACTCTACCAGAGCGCCCAGCAAAGCATTGCACTGGTTCTGGTCTACGTCTGTACCGCGGGTATCCTCCAGAGCATCCCGCTCCGGGTGCCACTGGAGAGCCAACGCAAACAGGCTGCTCTGGTGCTCAATGGCCTCCACGATGCCGTCGGAGGACGTGGCCACGATGGTCAGGCCGCCACCCAAATTTTTCGGGTCCACCGCCTGGTGGTGAGCAGTAGCAACCCACTCCAGGGTATCTGTGCCAAGAATATCGTACAACCACTTGGATTCCTTGCTGATGGCGATTCCTTCGTTGCCAGCACCGCCAGCCAGTTCATGGTAACCGGTACCGCGGCTGTGAATCAAGCCATCAATGTAAACACGCAGATGCGCATCTTCCCCACATTCGTAGGCTTCAAATTCCTTAGTTTCACTGTTCCACTTCTGATAGCCGGTGTCCTCCACAGGGACCTTCAGCGCATCATCCATGGCCTCATAGCCGGTCAGATCACTGGGGACAGAACCAGAGAGAATACCCGTCACGCGGTCAGCAGTGATCTCACCGCTCAGGACTTTCTGACCCAGGTAGTAGGGCACATCCTGAATCAGACCGCCGCCCATGGCCACGTTGAAGCCCTGCTCACCCCGGCAGACAGCCAGCAGAGGTACATCCATCTCGATGGCCTGCTGCATCAGGTGAATGTCCGAGGTGTCCCGGGCGTCGTTCCAACCGCTGGAGCCATGAGGGGTCTGCTCCTGATCATAGAGGTCAGGATTCCAGTCCTCGCCGCCGGTCATAAAGATACCATCGATCTGACTCAGAACTTCCCGAGCCTCATCGGCATTGTGTACCTGGGGCAGATACACGGCGTAGGCGCCATTGCGCTCGAAAGCCTCGGCAAACCCCTGGTAATCGCTACCAATATTATCTTTTTTCCAGGAAATACCCACGATGGGGCGCTCGTTCACATCGGTAATCTCGATCTGCGCAATGTCCCCGTCCTCGTCAAACCCCAGGTTTGCTGTTACCGCATACTCGAGGGTGCGAAGACCAGTCGACGTCCCCAACTGGACTTTGGGTGCGTCGGCCACTCCCATCACTGTTTTCAGATCTTCCACTGTGTCAATGTCAAATCCGGAATTGGAGCTGTCAAGGATTTTCACCTCCGAATCATATTTGGAGGTGTAGACTACATTGTAGTCTAGGCTTCCAGATTCTTCCGATGGATACAGAATCGCATCTTCCACTGTCGTCGCAACACTGGAATTCTCCGCAGGCGGAGCCTCCGCACCCAGCGATGCCACAGGCAGCAACGATAGAATCAATGCGAATGCTGTTGCGGATGCAAGGAACCGTTTCTTCATTGGTTTTACACTCCCCTTTTCTAGTCAGTTTTTTGGACATTGCTTATGAAAATGCAGCAAGGACAATTCAGCCCCAATCTTTTGTCCCCTTTGCAGATTCATCCTTCCGGTCTATTCAGCACAATTTTCATCCAACTTCACAATTTCTTTTGATTCATCATAGCACGTTTTATCTCACTGCACAAGTATAAAACTTAATTTTTTCTTGACAGCAGCCAAAAAAATTTTTTCTCCATGAATATAAATTCATCATTTTTGAATTTTCTCGAGTAAAAATTCAAGTATATCTCCCGAGACAGTTTGGTAGAACTCCCCTTGCAGAAATTCCCTTGCTCAGATTTCTGGTTCTGGGGGTTATCCCAAATAAAGATATGGTTCCCCCAGCTGAATAAGGCGTGGGAGCCAAACTAGTTTAAGGAGGAATTCCAATGAGAAACCTGAAGCGGGTTCTCAGCCTGGGCATGACTGCCGCCATGATCACCGGTCTGATGGTCGTGGGCACCAGCGCTGCTTCCTATGCGGATGTTTCCACCGAGGATAACGTGGAAGCCATTTCCGTTCTGGAAGAAGTCGGCATCATGGTGGGCGATGAGAACGGAGACTTCAATCCTGACCAGCTGGTCACCCGTAATGAGATGGCTGTTGTGATGTCCAACCTGATGGACTACCGCGTGGCCACCTACGCTGGCACCAGCCCCTTCACCGACGTGCCCTCCTGGGCCGAGCCCTATGTGGCTGCCTGCTGGACCAACGGCATCACCGCCGGCACCAGCGCCACCACCTACGGCGGCGACGCTTCCGTCACCACCGCCCAGGCTGCTCTGATGCTGATGAAGGCTCTGGGTTACTTCCAGTACAGCAATGACTTCGGCTCTGATTGGCAGCTGTCCACCGTGAGCCAGGGCAGCAAGATCGGCCTGTTCGATGACGTGGAGGCCGCTGTCTCTGAGGCTATGACCCGTAACGATGTGGCCCAGATGGTTCTGAACACTCTGGAGTCCGGCATGGTTGAGGCCTCTTCCGGCAGCAGCATCACAGTTGGCGACATTGTCATCAACAACAATGTGGAGTACAACTACGTCACCAGCAGCGAAAAGTTTGCTACTGCGATCTCCGATGAAATCCCCGCCTCCAGCACCAGCAGCACCAAGGGCGCTATCGTGGAGCTGGGCGAGAAGCTGTACGACGGCGATCTGAAGAAGTACGACAACGCTCAGGACGACTTCGGCCGTCCCGGCACTCAGTGGAGATACAAGACCACTGACATCGGCACCTTCGCGGACAATACCGTCGAGGTCTACACTGCCAAAGCCTCCAAGGGTGATCTGTACACCCTGCTGGGCAGCTCCATGGTCAACGACCTGAAGGACGGCGACTTCGAACTGGATGTGTTTTATAATGGCGAGCGCCAGGGCAAAGAGGTCATCAATGAAGGCGAAAAGAACGAGACTGTTGTTTACGCTCCCAATGCTGACGACTACTTTGACCGCAACAACTCCGCTGCCGCCGGCATCTCCGGCAAGGGCGTGGTCACCGAGGTCTATGTGGACGACGATGACGATGTTGTAACCCTGGTGTTCATCAACACCTACGTGATGCAGGCCACCGCTGACTATGATGAGGACAAGGGCGACCTGAACGTTACTGCGTTGACTGGCCCCGCCATCACCGTTAACTCCCTGGAGGATGACGAGTTTGATGTGGCCGATTATGCTGAGAACGATTACATCATCTACACTTATGCTAAGGATGATGTGCAGACCATCGAGCCCGCCAAGGTTGTGAGCGGCGAGGTTACCTCCTACTCTAAGACCAACTATGTCACTCTGGACGGCACCAAGTATGAGTACGCTGCGGGCATCGAGGGTAAGGAAGAAGAGAGCGGCTCCTATGATATGACCTATGTTGTGGGCGACAACGCCTCCATCGTGCTGGACCCCTACGGCTACGTGATCTATGTGGACGACGCCTCCATCTCCGTGGGCAACTACGTGTATGTCTCCGCTGTTGCCAAGACCACTGGCCTGAGCAGCAACGTGAACGGTAAGGCTTACTTCTCCGACGGCACCAACGAGGAGATCACCATCAAGAAGATCAACAATAAGGCTGTCAGTGAGTATAACTTTGACGTCGACCCCGATAAGAATACCGGCGAGTTTGAAGCTGGTTGGTACTCCTACACTATCGACAGCAAGGACAAGTACAGCCTGAAGGGTGCTGAGACTTCTAAGGTTACCGAGGCCACCAAGATCCTGAATGGTAAGAGTACTTTCGCCGAAGGTGTTAAGATTTCCGGTAACAGCGATACTATCTTCCTGGTGAAGGATAAAAACGACGAGATTACCGTCTACACTGGCATTGCTAACGTTCCTGAGATCACTCCTAACGAAGACAGCAAGATTACTATCGGTTACATGAAGAGCAAGGACAACGGCGAGAAAGCCGCTTCCCTGGTCTATGTGGACGCCACCAAGGCCACCATCAAGGACTCCACCAAGGACAGCCTGCTGTACCTGCTGAAGCTGGAGGAGACTAAGCATGACTCCGTTGACGGTGATCCGGTCCAGGTTTGGACTGTCATCCTGGACGGCAAGGTGACCACTATCGAGACTAAGGAGAATTGGAACGACCGGGTCGAGGAGAAGGTTCACTTCTTTGAGAATTACAGCATTGACTCCGATGGTTACTACGAGATCGGCGACGAGTTTGAGGCTGACACTGATAAGGCTGTCGTGGAGAAGCTGAGCAGCCTGTCTTACAGCAGCGGCACCCTGACCATCAACGGCAGCACCTATGTCACTCTGTCTGACACTCAGATCGTTCTGGTCATGGCTCCCGACGGCAACAGCGACCTGGTCACCGACATCATGAAGGATGCCGACGCTGACTACGAGGTCCGCACTCCCAGCGGCAGCGCTCTGGCCAACCTGTTCAAGAACTATGAGCTGGAAGGTAAGGCTTATGTCACCTATGCGGATGATGTGACCGATACCGACCTGGCCACCGTTCTGTACGTGGTCGTGACCAGCGCCACCGAGGTCAAGAACTAATTAGAGTTTCCGGAACTTCGGTACGCCTAAAAAGCAACAGCACCTCCGCACTTTCGTGTGGAGGTGCTGTTTTAAACTGTAAGAACACCCCCTCGCACTAAGTGCGAGGGGGTGTTCTCACTTTACTAAACAGACGGAGAATCCAAACTTAAAATCAGTCAGGAATCTCAACCGCACCCTTCACGGTGACGTAGATGCTCTCAACAACGGAGCTGTCGTCATCCTCCAGAACCAGGGTGTAAGAACCACGGATGGAGTAGTCGCCCAGCAGGCTGTTCAGACGGCGGCCGGTCACGCTCATGACCTCATAGTCGGCGTCGGGATCAGTCATCATGTCATTGCGCACCGCGCTGGTGTTGGAGCCAGTGGGGTACAGAACCACGAAGATCTTAGTATCATCGGTGATGATGAAGTTGCGGTCAACCTTCTCGCCGTTCTTGCTGATGGACAGAGAACCACCGCTGACGGAGATAGTCGCCTCGGCATCCTTAGCAGCGCCGGAGTAGATGCTCAGATCGTCGGTCTCATAGGTGTTCTTGGTGCTGTCCTCAGCCAGCTCCTGAGACTCATAGTAGCCATCGGAGTCGATGCTGTACTTGGAGTACAGGTTGTAGGCGGTGAACTCGCCGGCCTTAGCCTTGATCTGGGTCTCCTGACCGTCCAGAATGGCGTTCCAAACCTCGATGGTCTCGTTGTCGGCATCATCCACATAGCGGCTGTCGCGCTTCAGGATGTACAGCAGGCTGTCGGTGGTGTTGTCGTCCACAGTGATGTCGTCATTGTCCGCATCCACGAAGGCCACGGAGACATAGGTCTTGCTGGAGGAATCCTTCTCCAGGAAGTAGCAGACGTCGAAAGAGGCGCCATCCTTAGCGGTGATGTCGGGGAAGTTGTTGATGCCGGTGTACACGGTCACGTCGTCGCCGTCATCCACGATCAGCACAGTGCTGCTGTTGCCGTACAGGCCGTTGACGAACTCAACCTTCTCGCCTTCCAGCTTGGTGACGTTCTTAACCACGTCGTCGGTCTTAGCGGAGGTCAGGGTGTACTTATCGCTGCTGTTGACGCTGTAAGAGTACCAGCCGTTCAGCGCGCCGGACTTGCCGCCGATAGTGGTGGCATTGTCGATCTTGTCGCCGATCTCGCTACCGGACATGCCGTCAACCTTGTTCAGGGTGACCTCGGCGGTGGTGCCGTCGGTGAAGTACACCTTGGAGATGTAGTTGCTGGCCAGACCGGAACCGGCCACGGTGTTGTACACATACAGGTAGTTGCCCAGAGAGATCTCAGCGCTGTCCACGTACAGGACATAGCCAGCCTGATCCAGAACCACGGCGGCGTTGTCGCCCACGCGGTACTCGGTAGCAACAGAGCCAGTGCCGGCCACATTGCCGTCAGCCTTGGTGCCCTCGACCTTGGCGGCGTAGTCGTACTTGGTGCTGTCCAGAGTCACGGAGTCCTCCAGGGAGTAGGCAGTAACCTCACCGGTCACAACCTGAGCGGGGTAGATATCCTCCACCTGGCCGTCGGCCACGGTGTACAGAATATACTCATCCTCGGAGTAGCTGTCGATGTCGAAATCGTCGCCGTTGAGCTGGCTCACGGTGATGTTGGCGGCACCCTTCTCATAGTCAGCGGGAGCGGTGAGCACATCAACACTCAGAGTATCCTTGTTCTCGTTGTAGTCGGCGGTAGCCTGCATCAGATAGGTGTTGATGTACACCAGGGTCAGGTTGCCGTCGTCGTCCAGATAGACCTCAGTGACCACGCCCTTGCCGGACACAGCGTTGGTGTCCTTCTCGCCAGCGGCAGCGGAGCTGTTGCTCAGGAAATAGGTGTTGCGAACGTCGTTAAAGGCCTTGCCACGGAGGCGGTTTTCGCCATGGACGGGCTCGCCGTCAGCATAGACCATGAAGGTGTACTCATCGGAAGAGCCGTTCTCACCCGCGGGGTTGCTGGCAATGTCATCCAGACGGGCCTTGCTCACCAGGGAGTACAGATCGCCCTTGGTCACCTTGTTGGTGTAAGTGGCCAGAGGAGCATCAGAATAAGTTCCAACCTCGTTCAGGTTGTAGACCCAGCGGGTGCCGGGACGGCCGTAGGCGTCGGTGGTGTCCTCGGTGCGGCGCAGGTCGCCGTCATACAGCTTCTCGCCCAGCTCCACGATGCAGCCATCGGTGGAGATGCTGGTGGCGGTGTTCTGGGGCTTAGCATCATCAATGGCCTTAGCATAGGACTCGGTGCTGGTGACGTACTGATACTCCACACCGTTGGTGATGGTGATGTCGCCGATGGTGATGTCCTGGCCGGTCTTGTTGGGCTCGACCATGCCGGACTCCAGGGTGTTCAGAACCAGCTGGGCCACGTCGTTACGGGTCATAGCGTCCCGCACATTGGACTCAACATTCTTGAACAGGCTGATGCGGTTGCCCTGGGTGACGGTGGCCAGCTGCCAGTCGCCGTTGAAGTCGCTGTTATACTGGAAGTAGCCCAGAGCCTTCATCAGCATCAGAGCGGCCTGAGCGGTGGTGACGCTCTGGTCGCCGCCGTAGG
>NZ_NFKI01000044.1 GCF_002160305.1 Pseudoflavonifractor sp. An184 | reverse complement strand
CGCTGAACGCCTTGTCATACAAGGCATTCAGGGCATTCGATCCCACTCGAGGCGGGCTGCCGCCCCCTCGAGCTCCCCCGCCCTAACTTGAGCGGATTCACCTATACAGGGGTTTTTTGACAAGCTGAGACAGCGCCAAAGCCGTGGCTTTGGCGCTGTCTCTCACTGGGACAAAATCTGGGACAGCAGCTCCCGTACCTCCAGCAGGTCGGTGCAGCGGCGAAACAGAAGGTCCTCCAGCTCTGGGGTGGGGGGGATCATGTCGGGGACCATGATGACCTGCATCCCCGCCCGGGAGGCGGAGAGGATGCCGTTGCGGGAGTCCTCCACGGCGATGGTGTGCCCCGGCTCGGTGCCCAGCGCCTGGCAGGCCAGGAGGTAGATCTCCGGGTCCGGCTTGCTGTGCACCACCTGGTCCCCGGTGATGATGGCAGAGAAATAGGGACCGAGGCCGGTCATCTCCATGCGCCGCTCCGTCCGGGGCCGGCCGGTGGAGGTGGCCAGGGCGGTGGGGATGCCCCGCTCCTTGAGAAAGGCCAGGATCTCCCGGACGCCCGGCTTCATGGGTACGCCCTCCCGCTCCATGCGGGCCTGGGAGTAGGCGGAGCACACCTTCATAAAGGTCTCCTTGGGGAACTCGACCCCGAACAGCTCCACCATTTTGCGG
Organism: Pseudoflavonifractor sp. An184; assembly: GCF_002160305.1. Lineage (GTDB taxonomy): Bacteria > Bacillota > Clostridia > Oscillospirales > Oscillospiraceae > Lawsonibacter > Lawsonibacter pullicola. The sequence continues at coordinate 24,033 of NZ_NFKI01000044.1, read as the reverse complement.
AAGATGTCCGTCCGGTTCTGGCCCACGAACTCCAGATAGGCCTCCCCCACCTGGGGCCAGCCCATCTCCCGGCTGACGGTCTTCCAGGTCTGATGGGTGAGCCGCTCGGTGTCGAACAGCACCCCGTCCACGTCAAATACGATGCCTTGAATCTCCAACGGCGTCATACCTTTCCGATGTCGGTGCGGAAGTGCATATCCTGGAAGGAGATGGGCTTGCAGGCGGCGTAGGCCTTGGCGATGGCGTCCTCCAGGTCCTTTCCGGTGGCGGTGACCCCCAGGACACGGCCGCCGGCGGTGAGGACCGCGCCGTCCTCCCCAATCTTGGTGCCCGCGTGGAACACGGTGGCCAGCCTGCCCGCCTCCTCCAGACCGGAGATGGGGTAGCCGCTCTGGTACTTCACCGGGTAGCCGCCGGAGGCCAGCACGATGCAGCAGGCCGCGCCGTCCTTCCACTTGATTTCCAGCTGGTCCAGGGTGCCGTCCACGCAGGCCTGGAAAATGTCCATCAGGTCGGTGTCCAGCATGGACAGGAGGGGCTGGGTCTCCGGGTCGCCGAAGCGGGCGTTGTACTCCACCACCTTGGGGCCGTCCTGGGTGAGCATCAGGCCGAAGTAGATGACACCCTTGAAGGGCCGGCCCTCCGCCTTCATGGCGGCCACGGTGGGCAGGAAGATCTCCTCCATGCACCGCTGGGCGATCTCCGGGGTGTACTTGGGGGAGGGGCAGAAGGCGCCCATGCCGCCGGTGTTGGGGCCCTGGTTGCCGTCGTAGGCCCGCTTGTGGTCCTGGGAGGACAGCATGGGGACCAGGTGCTCCCCGTCGCAGAAGGCCAGCACGGTGACCTCGGGGCCCACCATGCACTCCTCGATGACCACGGTGCTGCCGGAGTCGCCGAACTTGTGGCCCTCCATCATCTCCCGCACGGCGGTCTCGGCCTCCTCCACGGTGGAGGCCACCACCACGCCCTTGCCCAGGGCCAGGCCGTCCGCCTTCACCACGATGGGGGCCCCCTCGGCGCGCACATAGGCCAGGGCGGCGTCCATATCGGTGAAGGTCTCGTACTTGGCGGTGGGGATGTGGTACTTTTTCATCAGTTCCTTGGAGAAGGCCTTGCTGGCCTCAATGATGGCCGCGTTGGCCCGGGGGCCGAAGGCGGGGATGCCAGCCGCCTCCAGGGCGTCCACCATGCCCAGGGCCAGGGGGTCGTCGGGGGCCACCATGACGAAGTCCATGGCGTTGTCCTTGGCCCACTGCACCATGCCCTCCACATCGGTGGCCTTGATGGGCACGCACTGGGCCACCTGGGCGATGCCCCCGTTGCCGGGGGCGCAGTATAACTCGGTCACCTTGGGGCTCTGGGCGAGCTTCCAGCAGATGGCGTGCTCACGCCCGCCGCCTCCAACCACTAAAACTTTCATAATACGCTCCTCTCGAGCGGGCGGCCAGAGACCGCCCCTACAAAATATGGGGCAAAGGCGGCCGCAGGCCGCCCAGCCTCGCAGAGTTTCCGCCGCAGGCGGAAAAAATTTAAAAAAGTCCGAAGGCGAATTCACTTCGCCGTAGGACACCACGACCCCTGGCCGCGGCGGCCAGGACCGCCTTTTCTGTGAAAAGGCGAGGGGGGTATCGGCGGCGGTTTCCTTGGGAACCGCCGCCGCCTCTAGGGGGGACAACGTCCCCCCTAGAGGCGTTTAGTGGTGGAACAGTCTGATCCCGGTAAACGCCATCACCATGTCGTACTTATTGGCGGTGTCGATGACCTGCTGGTCCCGGATGGAGCCGCCGGGCTGGGCGATGTACTGCACGCCGGACTTCCGGGCCCGCTCCACGTTGTCCCCAAAGGGGAAGAAGGCGTCGGAGCCCACGGTGACTCCGGACATCTGGGCGATCCAGGCGGCCTTCTCCTCGGCGGTGAGCACCTCGGGCTTCACCTTGAAGGTGTTCTGCCACACCCCCTCCGCCAGCACGTCCTCGTACTCGTCGGAGATGTACAGGTCGATGGCGTTGTCCCGGTCGGGGCGGCGGATGTTGTCCACGAACTGGAGGCCCAGGACCTTCGGATGCTGGCGCAGCCACCAGATGTCCGCCTTGTTGCCCGCCAGACGGGTGCAGTGGATGCGGCTCTGCTGGCCGGCCCCCACGCCGATGGTCATGCCGTTCTTCACGTAGCACACAGAGTTGGACTGGGTGTATTTCAGGGTGATGAGGGACAGGAGCATGTCGTGCTTGGCCTGCTGGGGCAGCTCCTTGTTCTCGGTGACGATGTTCTGGAGCATCTCCTCGTTGATGTCCAGGCTGTTGTAGCCCTGCTCGAAGGTGATGCCGTAGATGTTCCGGCGCTCGATGGGGGCGGGCTCGTAGCTGGGGTCGATCTCCACCACGTTGTAGCCGCCCTTGCGCTTGGTCTTTAAAATCTCCAGGGCCTCGTCGGTGTAGCCGGGGGCGATGACGCCGTCGGACACCTCCAGGGCCAGGAAGCGGGCGGTGTCCGCGTCGCACACGTCGCTGAGGGCGGCCCAGTCCCCGAAGGAGCACAGCCGGTCGGCACCACGGGCCCGGATGTAGGCGCAGGCGATGGGGGAGAGCTCCCCCTCGGGGGCGAAGTAGATGTGCCGCTCCACGTCGGTGAGGGGCAGGCCCAGAGCGGCCCCGGCGGGGGAGACGTGCTTGAAGGAGGCGGCGGCGGGCAGGCCGGTGGCCTTCTTCAGGGCCTTCACCAGCTGCCAGGAGTTGAGGGCGTCCATGAAGTTGATGTACCCAGGCTTGCCGTTGAGCACCTTCAGGGGCAGCTCCCCGTTCTCCATGAAGATGCGGGCGGGCTTCTGGTTGGGGTTGCAGCCGTATTTCAGTTCCAGTTCGGTCATGGCAGGTCATCCTTTCTGTATCTGAGATTGTGGTTGTGGCGGAAGATCATGTGCGTGTGCAGGGGCGGATACCATCCGCCCGTGGTGTATGAAAGAAAACGGGGGGCGGGCGGCTGATCGCCGCCCCTACAGGATCAGGGCTCCGGCGCCTCAAAGGACTCAGCGTGGAACTTCCCGTCCTCCCCCCGGGCGTAGGCGGTGCCGTAGGGGGCGGTGAGGAGGGGGAGGATGTCCGGGTCATAGTTGCAGATGGTGTTCAGGGAGTAGACCCCCACATTGTTGACATCGTTGGCGTACTCGTCGGTCTCCTCCCCGGAGAAGAACCGCCAGCCGCTGTCCGGGTAGTCCTGGTCCGGCTTCTCCCGGTAGCAGTAGCCCACTTTCTTCCCCAGGACGGTGATGTGGTCGGTGGCCAGACAGCCGTCCGGCCCCTCCCAGTTCTGGAGCAGCGCCCGCATCTCAGGCGGGGAGAGCTTGTAGGCCTTTCCCTGGGGGCGGCGCCACATGCGGCCCGCCCAGGCCTGCTTGCTGCCCAGCAGCTGCTCCACCAGCCGCAGGTTCAGGTCCAGGTAGGCGGCGGCGTCCTCCGCCCCCTGGTCCCCGCCCATGCGGAAGGCCCAGTAGGCGGCTCCGCACACCAGACCCACGGCGTACTCGTCCCAGCTGTGGAAGGCGGCGGCCTGCTCCACCCAGTGCTGGGAGAGCTCTCTATATTCCTCAGGGGAGATCAGGTCGCAGGCGCAGGCTATGCGCAGGTGTCCCAGGGTTTCGCTGATGTCCCAGGCCAGGAAGCCCCGGCGGCCCACAAAGGGCTGGAACTGGCGGGCGAAGCCGGACAGCCGCTGGAAGGCCGCCCGGGCGCCGGGATTCAGCTCGTCCAGGGGGAAGGCGGGCCGCCCCTCCCAGAAGGACTCAAAGTCCAGGTACTCCGGGTGGACCCACAGCTCATTTTGGCAGAAGGCGATCATGCTGTCCCGGCCGGTGATGCCGTAGACCTGTTCCAGGTGTTCCCGGGTCTTCTGCCGGTCCTCCCCGCTCAGGCAGTAGGGGATGGAGGTGAAGTAATCCTCCCCGGCGTCCTCCAGCGTGGCCAGGCCGGGGACCTTCCGCAGGGCGGGCACCCCCGCCAGGAGGATGGGGAAGGTCTCGGCCGTGCACACCGTGGGGGGCTGAAAGGGGACCCGGGCGCGGGTCTGCTGAAATTGCAAAATGGGATCGGTGAGAGACATGAAGGGCCTCCTTTTTGTCTGAGAGGAATTTTGCCGCCTGCGGGCGGCAGGTGCCGGTTACTGATGCTTGTTGAGGATCACGGTATCCTTCCCGCCGGAGGCCAGGTCGATGTACTGGACAAACAGGGAGACCTTGTTGTCCTCATTCAGATTGGCCCACACCTCCTGGGCCAGGGCCTGGGCGCTGGGGGCGGTGATGGCCACCCGGCGGGGCTCCCCCTCAAAGGAGGGCAGGGGCTCGGCGTTCTCCTGGTAGGTGTGGATGAAGTGGCCCACCCCGGCCTTGGGGTTGTCATACTCGTAGTAGTACCGGCAGCAGCAGGAGGGGTCCCCGTCCAGGCTCTTGAGGATGGACAGGTTGTAGGTGTAGTCGGGCTTGAGCACGCCGGAGATGCGGGGGGTGTAGTTGGGGCCGTCGGGCTCAAACTCCCGGGTGTTCAGGGCGTGGCGGTAGCAGTGGCCGTCCAGGATGTGGTCCCGGATGGTGTCAGTCTGGTCCCCGTTGGTGACGATGACCGTGCCGTCCTCCAGGGCGCGCACCGGGTGGTAGATGATAAGAGAGGGGTCGGTCATCTTGCTCTCGTCAAAGGCCTTGGTGCGGATGCCGTCCTCGGTGGCCTCGAAGATGCGGTTGCGGCTGTTCTCGCTGCGGCCCATGATGAAGTAGACGATGACCGCCTTCTTGTCGTCGGCGGAGCGGCCCAGGACGATGCCACGGCCGGGGTAGGGGTGGCTGTTGAGAATTTCGTTGAGATCCAGGGTTTTCATTTGATTAGTCCTCCTTTTTGGGATCGTCTGTGGGTGTGATGGGAAATTTGTGATACCAGGACAGATAGCTTCTGACCAGCTGGATCACCAGAGGGCTGGCCCCCATCAGGGTCAGCAGCAATCCGAAAATGAGGGGCAGGTCGCTGTGGAACAGCTGGCCGGCAATCAGCAGCATGACGCCGCCCAGCAGGCAGAAGCCCGCCGCCAGAATGGTCTGAATGGACATAGGCGCCTCCTTTCCTGCGGTGATCCCGGCAAAAAGGGCGCACCGCGTTTTTGAAAACGGTGCGCCCAGACGGTCGGCAATTCAGAGGCGATGCTCCCCGTGGTCGATTCCACTTCCGTCAGTTACACCGCGTGCTTCGTTTGTAAAATTCCCGATTTTTCCTTGGGGTTCCCGCCCCTGCGGGGCGGGAACCCACAAATGAGCTGGAACTTGGAAATAAAGGTTCCGCAGAACGAAATATCATTCTGCATTCTGCATTCCGCATTCTGCATTTTCCAACACCCGGACGGTGCGGCCCTCCACCTTCAGGCGATCCTGGCAGAACAGGGACACCGCCTGGGGCAGGAGCTGCCACTCGCACTGCTCCATGACCCGGCGCTGGAGCACCTCCGGGGTGTCGTCGGGCAGAACCTCCACCGCCTTCTGGGAGACGATGGGGCCCCCGTCGCACTCCTCGCTGACAAAGTGGACGGTGGCGCCGGTGAGCTTCACCCCGTACTCCAGGGCCTTCTCGTGGACGTGGAGGCCGTAGCACCCGGGCCCGGCGAAGGAGGGGATGAGAGCGGGGTGGACGTTCAAAATGGCGTTGGGATAGGCCTGCACCATCTCCCCGGTGAGGATGACCATGAATCCGGCCAGCACCACCAGGTCGATCCGGGCCTCCTTCAGCTTGTCCACCAGGGCCACGGTCATGGCCTGGTTGGAGGGGTACTCCTTCCGGGCCACCACACAGCTGGGGATGCCCGCCTTGGCCGCCCGCTCCAGGGCGTAGGCGCTGGGGGTGGAGGAGATCACCAGGACGATCTCGCCATTGACGATCTCCCCCCGGGCCTGGGCGTCAATGAGGGCCTGTAAGTTGGTCCCCCCGCCGGAGACCAGTACGGCAATGCGCTTAGGCATAGACAAACCTCCTGTAAATCAAGATAGGAGACAAAATTGAGATAGGAGATAGAAGATAGGAGATAGGAGATAGAAGATAGGAGTTGCGGCAGATAGAAGGAAATATCTTCCATCTCATATCTCCTCACTCCTATCTAAATTCAGGGGACCAGCTTCACGCCGTCCTCGCCGGAGATCACCTCGCCGATCTGATAGGCGGTCTCGCCGGCGGCGGACAGGATCTCCAGGGCCAGAGCGGCCTGGGCGGCGGGCAGGGCCAGCACCATGCCGATGCCCATGTTGAAGGTGTTGTACATGTCCCGCTCGGGGATGTTCCCGGTCTTCTGGATCAGGTCGAAGATGGGCAGGCGGGGGAAGGAGTCCAGGTGGATCTGGGCGGTGAGGCCGCCGGTCATCATGCGGGGCACGTTCTCATAGAAGCCGCCGCCGGTGATGTGACTCACCGCGTGGACGTCGACGCCGCCCTTGAGCAGAGCCTTCACCGCCTTCACGTAGATGCGGGTGGGGGCCAGCAGGGCCTCGCCCAGGCTCTTGCCGCCCAGGTCGTCCCGGGGGGTCTTCAGGTCGGCGTGCTCCACGTCGAAGATCTTCCGCACCAGGGAGAAGCCGTTGGAGTGGACGCCGGAGGAGGCCAGGCCGATGAGCACGTCCCCCTGGGCCAGCTTCTTGCCGTCGATGATCTTCTCCTCGTCCACCAGCCCGACAGAGAAGCCGGCCAGGTCGTACTCCTCCTCGGGGTAGAAGCCGGGCATCTCGGCGGTCTCGCCGCCCACCAGGGCGCACTCGGCCTGACGGCAGCCCTCGGTGATGCCGGAGACGATGTCCGCGATGCGGGCGGGGTGGTTCTTGCCGCAGGCGATGTAGTCCAGGAAGAACATGGGAGCGGCGCCCCCGCACACGATGTCGTTGACGCACATGGCCACGCAGTCGATGCCCACGGTGTCGTGCTTGTCCATCAGAAAGGCGATCTTCAGCTTGGTGCCAACGCCGTCGGTGCCGGACACCAGCACCGGCTTCTTCATGCCGGTGAGATCGGGGGCGAACATGCCGCCGAAGCCGCCCAGGGTGCCCATCACCCCGGGGATGTAGGTGGACTCCACCATGGGCTTGATGCGCTCCACCGCCTCATAGCCGGCGGTCACGTCCACACCGGCGGCGGCGTAAGACTCAGAGTGAGAATTTTTCATACTTAAACCCTCCAAAATTAGATAGGAGATAGAAGATAGGAGATAGGAGTTTTCGTATCCAGGAGAGAATATCTCCTATCTCATATCTCCTAATTCCTATCTGGAATAAACGCTTCGCGTTTATTCCTTGCCGTTCCAGCAGTAGGTGCACACCTTGTCCCGGTCCAGGCCGATGGCCTCCAGCAGGCCGTCCAGGGACTGGTACCCCAGGGAGGTGAAGCCGAATTTTTCGCAGATGGTCTTGAGCATGCACTGGCCGCGCTCGCTGGTGCCGTCGGCGTACTCCTCCAGGTGCTGCTGTCCCTCGTCCCCCTCCAGCTCCTGGACGGTGCGGCGGGCCAGCAGGTCCATGTCCGAGTTGCCCCGGGAGAAGTTCAGGTATTTGCAGCTGTACATGATGGGGGGGCAGGCGGAGCGCATGTGGACCTCCTCCGCCCCGGACTCATAGAGGAATTCCACCGTCTCCCGCAGCTGGGTGCCCCGGACGATGGAGTCGTCCACGAACAGCAGCTTCTTGCCCTCGATGAGCTCGGGGACGGGGATCTGCTTCATCTTGGCCACCTGGTTGCGCACCTCCTGGTTGGCCGGCATGAAGGAGCGGGGCCAGGTGGGGGTGTACTTCACGAAGGGCCGGGCGAAGGGCTTGCCGCTGCGGTTGGCGAAGCCGATGGCGTGGGGCAGGCCGGAGTCGGGCACGCCGGCCACATAGTCCACCTTGGGCAGGGCGCCCCGGCTGATCTCGTCCCGGGCCATGATCTCACCGTTGCGGTAGCGCATGACCTCCACGTTGATGCCCTGGTAGTTGGAGTTGGGGTAGCCGTAGTAGGTCCACAGGAAGGCGCAGATCTTCATCTCCTTCCCGGCGGGGGAGAGGGTCTCGAACCCGTCGGCGGTGATGCGCACGATCTCCTGGGGCCCCAGCTCATAGGCGTCGGTGTAGCCCAGCTTGTGGTAGGCGAAGGACTCAAAGGAGACGCAGTGGGCCCCCTCCTTCTGCCCGATCAGGACCGGCAGGCGGCCCACCCGGTCCCGGGCGGCGATGATCTCCCCCTTCTCGGTGAGGATGAGCAGGGTGAGAGAGCCCTGGATCATCTCCTGAGCGTGGAGAATGCCGTCCACCAGGTTGTCCTTCTGGTTGATGAGGGCGGCGGCCAGCTCGGTGGAGTTGACCTTGCCGGAGCTCATGGCCATGAACTGATTGCCGTGGTGGTCGAAGTAATTCTGGATCAGTTCCTCCGCGTTGTTGATGATGCCCACCGTGGTGATGGCGTAAAGCCCCAGGTGGGACCGCACCAGCAGAGGCTGAGGGTCGGTATCGCTGATGCAGCCGATGCCGCTCTGGCCGTGAAACTCGGTCAGGTCCTTTTCAAATTTGGTCCGGAACGGAGTGTTCTCAATGGAGTGGATCTGCCGCTGGAAGCCGTCCTGCTCATCGTGGATGAGCATGCCGCCCCGGCGGGTCCCCAGGTGGGAGTGGTAGTCCACTCCGAAGAAAATGTCCAGGGTCACGTCCTGGTGTGCTACTGCGCCAAAAAAGCCGCCCATGAAGTTCCTCCTTGAACTTGTTTGTATTCCTCAGGACCCTCATTGGTCCGTGTGCGTTGGTGCGTTGGAAAGATAGGAGTTAGGAGATAGAAGATAGGAGTTGAGGTGTCCGGCGGAGCCGGACGTTTGAAACTGCGCGCGCAGCGAGCCCCATAACTCCTATCTCATCACTCCCATCTCCTATCTGGGAAATAAGCTGCGCAGCAGCTTATTTCCCCAAAAGCCGGCGGGCCATCTCCTGATAGGCGCCCTCCACATTGCCCAGGTCCCGGCGGAAGCGGTCCTTGTCCAGCTTCTCCCCGGTCTTGGAGTCCCAGAACCGGCAGGTGTCGGGGCTGATCTCGTCGGCCAGCACGATGGCGCCGTCGGCGGTCTTGCCGAACTCCAGCTTGAAGTCCACCAGGGTGACGCCGCACTCGGCCAGGGTCTTCTTCAGGAAGTCGTTGACCTGGAAGGCGTACTTCTTGATGGTGTCGATCTCGTCCCAGGTGGCCAGCTTCAGGGCCACGGCGTGATAGCTGTTGATGAGGGGGTCGTGGAGATCGTCGTTCTTATAGGAGAACTCGATGGTGGGCTCGTCGAACACGATGCCCTCCTCCACGCCGTAGCGCTTGGCGAAGGAGCCGGCGGAGATGTTGCGGATGATGACCTCCAGGGGCACGATGGACACCTTCTTCACGGCGGTCTCCCGCTCGCTGAGCTCCTCCACAAAGTGGGTGGGCACGCCGGCCTTCTCCAGCTGCTGCATCAGGTAGTTGGTCATCTGGTTGTTGATGGCCCCCTTGCCGGTGATGGTGCCCTTCTTCAGGCCGTCAAAAGCGGTGGCGTCGTCCTTGTAGGACACGATGACCACGTTGGGGTCCTCGGTGGAGTAGACCTTCTTGGCCTTGCCCTCATACAGCTGCTCGATCTTGTTCATAGTAGACCTTCCTTTCCAACAATTAAGAATGAAGAATTAAGAATGAAGAATTATGGTGTCCGGCTGCGCCGGACGGATATCTATGATTTCGCCGAAGGCGAAATGGGGCTTACAGCTCCGCCTGGAGCTTGGCTTCCTTCTCGGCGATCTGCTGGGCCATCTTCTCCCGGGCCTCGTCCAGCTTGGCGGCCAGTTCGTCGTCGGAGACCGCCAGAATCTGGGCGGCCAGCACGGCGGCGTTCTTGGCCCCGTTGATGGCCACGGTGGCCACGGGGATGCCGCTGGGCATCTGGACGGTGGCCAGCAGGGCGTCCAGGCCGTCCATGGCGCCCCCCTTCATGGGGATGCCGATGACGGGCAGGGTGGAGTTTCCGGCGAAGGCTCCGGCCAGATGGGCGGCCATGCCGGCGGCGCAGATGAGCACGCCGAAGCCGTTCTGACGGGCCCCCCGGGCAAACTCCGCGGCGGCGGCGGGGGTGCGGTGTGCGCTCAGGATGTGGGCCTCATAGGGGATGCCGAACTCCTGAAGTTGGGCGCAGGCCCCTTTGACCACCGGCCAGTCGGAGTCGGAGCCCATAATGACAGCTACCTTTTTCATAAAAAGACGCTCCTTTCTTGTTTTCCCGCGGCGGGGCATATTCGGAGGCGGTTTAAAGCCGTCCTGCGCAAATATAGCTCCAGGCGGAAAAAATCCAAGGCTGCCTGCGGGTACAGACAGCCTGAGGGTAGGTTACTTCTCAAATTTGGGCGCGCCGGGGCGCAGGGCAGACCATCCTGCCCGGGAAAAGCCGCACAGTCCCTCCAGGACCATGGAATTACCCCCCAACACGCATCGTTTTAGGAACCTATTTTATCGAAAAAACATGGGGTTTGCAAGAGGACGGCGGAAATTCGTAGGCTTGAACAATGGGGAACGCCGATTCAGACAAAAAAGTTGGCGGCCTCCTGCACAAGAGCGGTCAAAGCAGTCCCGCGGTGGCCAGAATGCGGGAGACCCGCCCGGCCCGCACCGACCAGGCGGCCTGGGCCCCGTGGTCCAGACGGCGCTGGGTGACCAGGGAGGGGAGCTCCTCCAGGGCGTGCTCGCACAGGGTGACGAACTCCTGGCCGGTGTGTGCCCCGTACACCACGTCGGGGAAGGGCTCGATCTGGTCGGGCCACAGCATGGCCACGATGGGCCGCCCGGTGGACAGGTACTCGTACATCCGGGTGGGGATCACGTCGCTGTCCGGCTGTTCCTCCCGGAGAAAGTCCATCAGCACCTGGCACCGGGCCAGGTAGGCGGGCACCTCCATCTGGGGACAGGGGGGCAGAAAGGACACGTTGGGCAGCCGCTTGAGCTTTTTCACCAGGGGGTTGGGCTCCCGGCGGCCCAGGAGCAGAAAATTCCACTCCGGATGGGCGTGGGCGGCGTGCAGGACGGGGGACAGGTCCAGGTCGGAGTGGATGGTCCCCGCCCACCCGAAGGTGGGGGCGGCCCGCCGGGGCGGGCGGTCCTCCGGCGGCCGGGCCGCCTTGGCGAACAGAGGGTAGGCGGTCCCGTTGGGCAGCAGAGCGATGTTGCTGCTGCACGGGGAGAGCCGGTCGGCCAGCCCCTGGGAGGCGGCGAACACTACGTCGGCGGTGGAGGAGAGCACTCCCTCCCAGGCGGGGGGCAGGTCGTCCCACTCCCGGTCGCAGTCGTACACCAGAGCGTCGTAGTCCAGCCGGTCCAGCAGGTGGACCTGCTCCGGGCAGGTGGTCCACAGCAGGGGGGAGCGGAACCGGTGCTTGGCCATTTTCCCGGCGATGTACCGGGCCAGCTTCCGCTGGCCCAGCTGAAAGAGCTCCCCGTACCGCTCGTCCACCGGGAGGAGGAGCGGGGGCAGAGTGTAGGTGGTGATGTTGGGCTTCACCGCCCGGCCCTTGCCCCGGAAGCGCTGGTCCCGCCAGCTTTCAGCGGGGGAGAAGTAGAGCACCTGCACGTCCTTCAGCCGGGCCACCAGCTGCTGGGTGCGCCCGGGGGAGGGACTCCAGGGCTCGTTGGAGAGACAGACGATCTGTTTCAATGGGGACCTCCTAGGAAAACACGCTCCAAAACGCCCTTGCGCGGAGCGGAAAAAGCAGGTATAATACGCAGACACGGTTAAAACCGTGTAAAAAAAGATACTGATATTCCTTACTTATTATATCGGCCCCGGTATGCGGGGTCAAGGGAGGAGGTCCCAAAAATCCATGCTGGAAATCATACAAACTGTGGACGAGACCATTCTGCTGTGGATTCAGGAGACGGTCCGCCAGGGGTGGCTCAACCCCCTGGTGGAGTTTTACACCACCCTGGGCAACGGGGGGCTGCTGTGGATCGTGCTGTCTCTGGCCCTGCTGTGCTGGAGGCCCACCCGGAGGGTGGGGGCGGCGTCTCTGCTGGCGCTGGCCATTGGGTTCCTGTGCACCAATGTGGCGGTGAAGCCCCTGATCCAGCGGCCACGGCCCTACACGGTGGTGGAGGGACTCGTCCCCCTGCTCACCTCCGGGGACCCCAACTCCTTCCCCTCGGGGCACACCTGCGCCGCCTTTGCCGCCGGCCTGGCCTGGGCGGGGACCTGTTCGGCCCGGTGGGCCCGGGTCGCCGCGGTGGTCAGCGCCGTGTGCATGGGCCTGTCCCGGCTGTACGTGGGGGTCCACTACCCCAGCGACGTGCTGGCGGGGGCGCTGATCGGCTCCCTGGCCGCCCTGGCCGCCCTGGCCCTGGCGCGGCGGTGGGAGAGACGGCATCAACCTTAAAATACCGAGCCTGTAAAAAGAAGGTGCCCGGCAGAGCGGGGGAAACAGTAGGGCGCGACCACTGGGCGCGCCGAGGTCGTCGCGCCCTACAGGCGAATGGCGCGGTGTTCTATTTGAGTGCGAAAAGCAAAGATAAGCCCGGCCCGGTCTGTGTCCTCACAACCTGGGCCGGACTTGCCTTAATTGATTGACCGATCGACACATGCGGTACCCTATTTTGCCGAAGGGCCTACTCGGCTGGCGAATTGGTGTCAGTTCCAAAATAGAAATTGATAGCACCTGTGGCGGCATAATCGCCGGAACCGTCCTGATAGGAGGGGAAATGGGTGTAGTCCCCCACATTCCGGACAAACAGTGTGTAGATTCCGGCGGGTATGTCCTCCAGTGTGCCATGGGCATCCCCGTCCTCGACCCTTTGATGGTACTCCGTTCCATCGATTCCCCGCAGACCGGCCTCAAGGGTTAAACTTGGCCGGGCATAGGTAATGGTATAGATAAAATCAGCTCCGCCCTCTGGGATTTGGACCGCCTCAGAGCGAACCGCTTCCCCTCCGGGAGCGAGGCCGGAAAAGGAGAGTCCGTCGGTCCATGTTTCTGAGTCAGAAGTCTGCGCCCCAGCGTTTTGGACAGTAGTATCTTCCCCGGGCAGATTGATGGAGCCGCCGTATTCGGCGCAGATCCAGGTATCCCCCTCCACCCGCTCCAGACGGTACTCGTGGGTATCCAGCCAGCGGCCGTCCTCCGTTAGATCCAGGCCGGCGCCCGCCATCCAGTAGACGGTGTTGGGGGCCAGGGGCTGCACCACCAGGGACAGGCGCACGCAGAAGCGGTCCCCGTCTTCGGGGAGCGTTTGGGTAATTTCCCAGGAGCCGGTCTGCGCAAAGACGACGGCTTTGGGGTCGTCAGTGGAGAGGTCCAGATAGGCCTGGGCCAGGGCCGCGCCGAAATCCTGAGCCACCTGGTCAAAGCTGCCGCCGGAGGAAGAAAAAGTCAGTCCCTCCGGGGAGAAGCCGGACTCCGATTCCGTCTGTTCCTGGTTCCGCTCATACTGGGTTCGGGTTAAATCTTCCAAGGCAGAAATCACATTTTGGTCCTCCAGCACGGCCACAGGGGTGTACGCCTCCGCGTCCCATTGGGCGGGGGTTAGAATGTAGGTGTCCCCCTGGAAGGGAACCAGAAAATAGTCATAGGCCTCATTCAATTCAGGCATCAGAATAAGGGAGGAAGCATGCAAGACAGCTTGATTCCAGTCGGCGTCCGGGGAGCGGGAAGCAGGCTGGGCGTCCAAGAGCAGGCTCCGGGCCTCCTCCAGCAGGTCGGCATCGGTAATGTCGGCAGGCCAGAATTGGCTGGAGAACGTGGGGGGACCATAGCAAATAGCCGCGGCGGAGGCCGCCGCATTTTGAAATCGGCGCCAAGCGGCTTGCTGGTCCGACTGCCCTGCAAACACAAACACCGCCGCCAGGGCCAGGGCGGCCGCCGCCAGAAAGAGGGCGGTTTTCTTTGTCTCCGGCTGTTTCACCAGCTGAGTGATCCGCCTCTGGACGGTTTTCTTTCCTCCGGTCATGGTGGTGGAGCAGGACAGCGCCCCGCCCGCCCCGGACCGCCGGGCCACCAGCCCGATCAGCGTGCGGCCGTAGGAGATGCGCTCACCCTCCCCCAGCCGCCGGATGGTCCCCTCGTCGCAGGACAGCTCCCCGTCCCGCTTGGACAGCACGACCGCCGCCCACACCAGGGGGTTATACCAGTGGAGGGCCAGTGCCAGGCACCGGAGGAGGGACCAGATGTGGTCCCTGTGCCGGAAGTGGGTGAGCTCGTGGGCGAGCACATGGGTGCGGACTGTTCCGTCCGCCGCCGCCTCCGGAGTGAGGTAGACGGCGGGGCGGAGCACCCCGCACAGGCAGGGGGAGGACAGCCCCTCCGCCTCATACACCGGCAGGGGACAGCCCGCCGTGGGGAGAGGCCGTCGGCTTCTGCGGAGTTTTTGGGCAAACCGCAGGTTGGCGGCCAGCACCGCCAGCAGGACCCCGCCGGCCCCCGCCGCCCACACCATCACCACGGCGGCACGGAGCACGTCGTCTAGCGTGGGGCCGCCGAAATACATGTAGACCTCCCCGTTTTCCTGGAGCTCCCAGAGTGCGGCGTCCTGGCCCGACTGGCTGGCCTGCACCGTACCGTCGTCAGCGATGGTGAGGCCGTTTTCCTCCAGCAGGCCGGAGGGGATGACCGCATGGCCCATGGCGGTGTCCGGGGAGAGGGGGCGGTTTGACAAGACGGGCAACTCCGGCGCCAGGTCCGCCGCCGAGGCGGGGAGGGAGAGGCTGGGAATCTGGAAGGGCACCAGCAGCCGCAGGAGGACCACCCCCCACAGGGAGTACCGCACCCGGGGGGACAGCTTTCGGAACAGTGTCCCACGCAGAAGCAGAAAGACCGCCACCAGAATGGACGAGGTGACGCACCAGGAGATGAGCAGCTCCATCATGTTCCTTCCGCCTCCTTTAAAATGGCGTACAGCTCCTCAATTTCTTCTTTGGTCAGGGCCTTCTCCCGGGCCATGGAGGACACCATCAGGCCCACGCTCCCCTGGTACACCCGGTCCAGAAAGGAGCGGGTCTCCTGGCGGGCGGCCTTCTCCCGCTCCACCGCCGGGAAGTAGTGCTTGGCCCGGCCCTGGACCTCCACCCGGACCAGCCCCTTGTCCTCCATCCGGCGCAGGGTGGTGATGGTGGTGCTCTTGGCCCAGCCCACCTTCTCCTTTAAAATGGGGACCAGCTGGGTGACCGTCTGGGGGGCGCGCTCCCACAGACAGTCCAGCACGTACCACTCGCTGTTGGTGAGCAGCGTCTCCGCCATATTCGCACACCTCCTTTTTGAAGTTTACTTTGTAGACCAAATATATCACAGAAGGTCTACGTTGTCAACCAAAATTTCCGGCGGAGGGCTGCGGTCCAAACCGGCGGAATGAACCCGGTCTTAACAGGAAGCGCGCCCATCTTAACATACATTTTACTATTGACGAACGGTCCCTTTGATGCTATCGTATATGTGCTGGAATATCGAGGCAGAGTCTGTCGCAGAGGGCAGGAAACTGCGCCTCCTTTGATTCACAGCGTCGGAATGGGAAAGAGAATTTGGGAAAGAGAATTTCAGCGCCTTTCCCCCGGAGATGGACAGGACTTTTGAGGGAAAGAGGTCCTGCTCTTTTTTTGCTCCTGGGTCATGTTTGAAAATGTCAACATGCCAAAACGGCGGGTCTTTTCCCACCATGCCGCGTTCATTTTCCCTGCAATCCGCCAAGGATTGCCGCGTCAAATTGCCTTGCCTGGCGGAAAATCCCTCGTCGTTGGGCACATTTCCACTTTTCAAACAAGGCATAGAAAAATAAAAGGGGTTTTGCTGGACTATGGATATGGATGTTTCGCTCTCTTATTTCTTACAGGCGATCTCCACAAACCCGGTCATGCTGGTGACCGTTCTCCTGACCCTGGGGGTCATCTTCGTCAATGGCTGGACCGACGCGCCCAACGCCATTGCCACCTGCATCACCACCCGCTGCCTGGGGGCCCGGAAAGCCATTATCACCAGCGCTGTCTTCAACTTCCTGGGCGTGCTCATCATGACCCACATCAACAGCGCGGTGGCCTCCACCATCAGCAACATGGTGGACTTTGGAAGCAATACCCACGAGGCGCAGATCGCCCTGTGCGCGGCTCTGTTCTCCATCGTGGTGTACAGCGTGGGGGCCTCCTACTTCGGCATCCCCACCAGTGAGAGCCACAGCCTGATCGCCGGCCTCACCGGCGCGGCCATCGCCATCCACGGCGGCCTGGACGGGGTCAACCCGGACGAGTGGATCAAGGTCATCTACGGCCTGTTCCTGAGCCTGGCCCTGGGCTTCCTGTCCGGATGGGTGATCTGCAAGCTGATTACGATGATCTGCGCCGGGATGAACCGGCACAAGACCAACCGCTTCTTCCAGGCGGGCGAGATCTTCGGCGCCGCCGCCATGAGTTTCATGCACGGGGCCCAGGACGGCCAGAAGTTCATCGGCGTGCTCTTCCTGGGCGTGGCCTTCAGCAACGGCCAGAGCAGCGTGGAGGGCGTGATCATCCCCGTCTGGCTGATGATCGTGTGCAGCACGGTCATGGGTGTGGGCACCAGCGTGGGCGGAGAGAAGATCATCAAGTCGGTGGGCATGGACATGGTCCGCCTGGAGAAGTACCAGGGCTTTTCCGCCGACCTGGCCGGCGCCTTCTGCCTGCTGCTGTCCAGCGTGTTCGGCATTCCGGTGTCCACCACCCACACCAAAACCAGCGCCATCATGGGCGTGGGCGCGGTGAAGCGGCTGTCCGCCATCAACTTCGGCGTGGTCAAGGACATGATGCTCACCTGGGTGTTTACCTTCCCCGGCTGCGGCCTCATCAGCTTTGTGATGGCCAAGCTGTTTATGACCATCCTGTGATTCCGGAGCGTTCCGGTTCTGTTTGGGTCCCCATTTGAAGATTTGATTCAGGAGTGAGACGGAAATGGCAAAGAAGCAAGACGCATATTATTTTGAAACCTTTACGGCCTGTCTGGACGACGCCTGCAAGGCGGCCCAGCTGCTGGACCGGTCCATGCGGGAGTTTGACCCCGCCCAGATCAAAGAGACGCTGGACGAGATGCACAACATCGAGCACGCCGCCGACGACAAGAAGCACGAGCTGCTCAACGTGCTGGCCAAGGCCTTCATCACCCCCATCGAGCGGGAGGACATCATCCTCCTCAGCCAGAACATCGACGAGGTCACCGACAAGATCGAGGACGTGCTGCTGCGGGTCTACTGCAACAACGTGCAGAAGATCCGGCCGGAGGCCCTGGAGCTGTCCCGGCTGGTGATCCGCTGCTGTGAGGAGGCCAAGCTCATGGCCCAGGAGTTCGCCGACTTCAAGCGCTCCAAGGGTCTGCGGGACCACATCATCCGCATCAACACCCTGGAGGAGGAGGCCGACCAGCAGTTCATCAACAGCATGCGCACCCTCCACACCACCTGCACCGATCCCATCGAGATCATCGTGTGGAGGGAGATCTTCCTCTATCTGGAGAAGTGCGTGGACGCCTGCGAGCACGTGGCCGACACGGTGGAGAGCGTGGTCATGAAGAATTCCTGACCGGCTGAGGCCTGGAAGAGTTCATATGGAAAAGGAGGACGAAGCCGTCCCGCCTTCCGGCCGGGCGGCCCAGTTCGTACTATGATACGGTTTTTAAAAAAGCAGCCCCCCGGGCGGCTCATTGCCCTGGGCTTTGCGGCGGTGATTCTGATTGGCAGCGCCCTTTTGATGCTGCCCATCTCGATCCGGCCGGGGGTGGAGGTGGCGTATATCGACGCGCTGTTCACCTCCACCAGTGCAGTCTGCGTCACAGGCCTCATCGCGGTGGACGCCTATGACAACTTTACGGTGTTTGGACAGGCGGTGCTGGCCGGACTGATCCAGATCGGCGGCCTGGGGGTCACGTCGGTGGGCGTGGGACTGATTCTGGCCGCCGGCCGCCGGGTGAGCATCAAGGGACGCTCCCTGGTGAAGGAGGCCCTGAATGTGGACAGCTTTCAGGGAATGGTGCGGCTGATCCAGTGGGTGCTGAAAGTGACCCTGTGCTTTGAGGGGGCGGGCGCCGTCCTGAGCTTTCTCACCTTCTCCCAGGACTATCCCCTGCCCCGGGCCCTGTGGACCAGCGTGTTTCACTCGGTGGCCGCCTTCAACAACTCGGGCTTTGACATCCTGGGCGGGATGCAGAACCTCATCCCCTATCAGAGCGACGTGCTGCTGAATCTGGTCACCTGCGCCCTGATCATCTTCGGCGGTCTGGGCTTTCTGGTGATGCTGGACATCCGCAGGGCCGGGAGCTTTCGGAAGCTGACCTTCCACTCCAAGGTGGTCATCACCACTACGGCGGCCCTGCTGATCGCGGGCACCCTGCTGCTGAAGGCCACCGAGGACATGACCTGGCTGGGGGCCTTTTTCCACAGCGTGTCCGCCCGCACCGCCGGCTTCTCCACCTACTCCATGGGGGAGCTGACCAACGCGGGGCTGTTTACCCTGATCCTGCTCATGTTCATCGGCGCCTCCCCCGGGTCCACCGGCGGCGGCATCAAGACCACCACCTTCTTCGCCCTGATGCAGCAGGTGCGGGCCGTCTTTACCAAGAAGAAGCCCGGGGGCTTCCACCGGACGCTGCCCGGAGAGGCCATCGACAAGGCGGGAGTCATCGCCCTGCTGTCCGTGGTGGTGGTGTGCGTGGGGACCTTCCTGCTGTGCGTGCTGGAGCCGGAGCTGGACTTTGTGCGGCTGCTGTTTGAGGAGGTCTCCGCCTTCGGCACGGTGGGACTGTCCACCGGGATTACCCCCGATTTGAGCGTGGCCAGCAAGCTGGTGCTGATATTTACCATGTACATCGGACGTCTGGGGGCCTTTACCCTGTTCTCCCTGTGGATCGACCGGCCCGACCCCAGCATCCGGTACACCGAAGAAATGATTACAATAGGATAGGAGCGCTATGAGAAGAAAGCAGTCAGAGACCTCGTTCGGGGTCATCGGTCTGGGGCGGTTCGGCACCGCCCTGGTGAAGACGCTGGCCGAGGCGGGCCAGGAAGTCATTGCCGTGGACAAGGATGAGCAGAAGGTGAAGGCGGTGCGGAAATACACCGACTACGCCTTTGTGGTGGGGACGCTCAACGAGGAGAGCCTCCAGGAGACCGGCGTGCAGAACTGCGACACGGTCACCATCTGCATCGGGGAGCAGCTGGATGTGAGCATCCTCACCACCATGCAGGTGATCAAGATGGGCATTCCCCACGTGATCTCCAAGGCCAACAGCCAGGAGCACGGGGAGGTGCTCAAGCAGCTGGGGGCCACGGTGGTCTACCCCGAGGCGGATATGGCCGTGCGCATCGGCAAGCGGCTGATCTCCCGCAGCATGCTGGACTACATCTCTCTGGACGACGACGTGGAGGTGCGGCGCATCCAGGTGGGCGGAAAGCTGATCGGGGCCAGCATCCAGGAGCTGGATGTGCGCCGGGTCTACGGCATCAACATCATCGCCGTGGAGCGGGACCACCAGACAAACGTGGAGTTCTCCCCCCAGTACCGCTTTGCGGCGGAGGACATCATTGCGGTCATCGGGAAAGTAGATAAAATTGACCATTTTGAACAGGACATTCGCCCCTGACACAGGGGAGAATCTTCTTGAAGAACAGACAGGAGCGTCACTTTGGATTTCAAGCAGCATCTGATCGTAGCGGCCAAGGGGGCCGTGGTAGGGGGGACCATGCTGGTTCCCGGGGTAAGCGGCGGAACCATGTGCATCATTCTGGGCGTCTATGACCGGCTGATCCACGCGGTGAGCACCTTTTTTCAGAGCAAGCGGGCTAATTTCTGGCTGCTGTTCTGTTTCTGCCTGGGGGCCGGAGCGGGGATTTTCCTCCTGTCCAAGCCCCTGCTCCAGCTGATGGAGCTCTTCCCCAAGCCCGCCAGCTTCTTCTTCATGGGGGCGGTGGCCGGAAGCGTGCCCATGACCTTCCAGAAGGCCAGGGTGACCTCCTTTCACTGGCGGGTCCCGGTCTATGTGGTGGTGGGAATGATCATTGTGTGGGCGCTGGCCAAGCTGCCCACCATGGACCAGATGAGCGGCGGCGGCCTGGAGCGCTATGCCATGCTGGTGGTGTCCGGTGTGGTGGCGGCGGTGGCCCTGGTGCTGCCGGGGATCAGCGTGTCCTACCTGCTGCTGGTGCTGGGGATGTACAGCACCACCATTCAGGCCATCGGGAATCTAGATTTTGAGTACCTCATCCCCCTGGGGCTGGGGGGAATTCTGGGGGTGGTGGCCACCACCAAGGCGCTGGAGCATCTGATGCAGGTCTACCCCCGGGCCACCTACCTGATTATTCTGGGCTTTGTGGTGGCATCCATTCCCACCATCTTCCCGGGCGTCCCGGCGGGGGCGGAGTGGATCGTGTGCGCGCTCACTCTCCTGGCCGGGTTCGGCGTGGTCTATAAGGTCTCCAGCTTATAAAAAAGCCCGGCCTGGATGAGAGGCCGGACGGAAGCGCAGAGCGAAAAAGCGGGGCTGGTCTCCGGTGCCGGGGCGGCACGGGAGGGGACAGCCCCGCTCTGTTATGCGGTCTGAGTCTGGTTCTGGAGGATGCGCAGGGCCATGATGAGGCAGGCCTGCCGCTGGGCGGTGTCCTGGGGGCCGAAGCTGCCGTCGCCGTAGCCCGCCACGATGCCGCTCTGGGCCATAAAGGCCACGCTGCTCTGGGCCCAGGAGGAGATCTCCCCTCCGTCCGAGAAGGAGGGGGTGCCGTCGGGAACGGAGCCGCCCAGGGCCCGGTAAACGGCGGTGAGCATGACGGCGGCCTGCTCCCGGGTGAGAAGCTCCCCGGGGCCGAAGGTGGAGTCGGAGGTGCCGGCGGTAAAGCCCATGGAGTAGGCCTTGAGCGCCTCCGGGTCGGAGGTGTCCGTGAAGGGATTCTCTCCGGGAGCTTCAATGGACTGGCCGCTGGCCGTCTCATACAGCCGGACGGTGAGGGCGGCGAACTGGAGTCGGGTGATGGGCTCCCGCAGGTCCTGCCCCTTCAGATGGTCGGGCATCAGCCCGCCGGCGATGGCCTGGTTGACCAGATTGAGGGCCCACTCATCCACCGGCTCGCCGGTGACGGAAACGGGCTGCCCGGAGGTCTGGCTTGGGGCCTTCAGCCAGATCCCCCGGTCCAGGGTCTCGCTGCTCTGGCCGCTGCCGGAGAGGGTGGACACATGGTAGAGATGGGCGGAATCCCGGACCACCAGATCACTCTGACCGGACAGGAGGGAGTCCAGGGCCCAGTGTCCGCTGCTCTCGGAGTAGGTGAAGATCTCCACCAGCAGAAGGGCGCCGGTCTCGCTGCTCACCCGGGTCCCGATGGGGACCAGAGTGGCGGAGTAGGTCTCCGTATCCGAATAGGAGAAGGGCTCAGTGCCCAAGGGGTCCAGGGAGAGCTGATAAGCCGCCTGGCCGCTTTGAAGGGTGGCCGCCGCCGCGCCCGTGGTGAGCAGACCGAACAGCAGGGCAGCGGAGAGAAGTCGGGTCAGGACCTTTTTCATGGTAAGCAGGAGTCCTTTCTGTAAAAAATTGGGCTGCACAAATCGGTGCAGACAAAACAACAGACGGGCCGGCGGAAGGCCGGAGCTGGCATTACCTTCATTTTACCGGATTACATAAGAAATAACAAGCGGATAAACATGAAGATTTTATGAAATATCGGGACCGGAGTACCCGGGCCGGAAGGGAGGGTTTGTTCCATGGAATACAACATCGTGCCCATGGACCGCAGCCACATTGAACAGATCGCCGCTTTGGAGCGGGAGTGCTTCTCCACCCCCTGGAGCGAGGCCATGCTCACCGAGGTCCTCTTTGACTCTCAGGCCAGCTTTATCGTGGCCGAGGCGGAGGACGGAGGCGTGCTTGGCTACGCGGGGCTCCAGGTGGTGCTGGACGAGGGGTATATTGACAACATCGCGGTGGAGCCCAACGCCCGCCGCCACGGGGTGGCGGACGAGCTGCTGGACGTGTTCTGCCGCTTTGGGGAGGCCAATCTGGCCTTCCTCACCCTGGAAGTGCGCGCCTCCAACGCCCCGGCCATCGCCCTGTACCGCAAGCACGGCTTTGAGGAGGCGGGGCGGCGGAAGAATTATTACACCAAGCCCGCCGAGGACGCCATCATCATGACCCGCTATTTCCAGCGGATCGGAACCGAGCATGCATGAGCTGGAGCTGAGGCCGCTAGGACCGGAGGAGGTGGGCCTCCTCTACCGCCGGGAGCTGAAGAGGACCTTCCCGCCCACAGAGCTCAAGCCGCTGCGCACCATCCAGCGGCACATGCAGGCGGGCCGCTATCCGGTCTGGGGCCTGTATCAGGGGGAGGAGCTGACGGCCTACGCCCTGCTGTGGCAGACCGTGGATGGAAGGGCGGTCCTTCTGGACTACCTGGGGGTGCCCCGGGTCCGCCGGGGACAGGGCTGGGGGAGCTGCATGCTGGCCCAGCTGCGCCGGATCTACGGGGAGAGGGCGGCCATCCTGGCGGAGGTGGAGGCCCCGGAGGCGGCGGAGCCGGGGGAGCGGTCGCTCCAGGAGCGCCGCCTGGACTTCTACCGCCGGGCGGGGTTCCGGTACGCGGGCTTTGACAGCCGGCTGTTCGGCGTCCACTACCGCCTGCTGGCCGCCGGCCCCGGGGAGGAACCGGAGCTGCTGGCGGCCTACCGCACCCTGTATCAGGGGCACTTTCCCGTCGCTGTGTTCCGGCGGTTCGTGCAGATCCCGTGGAGCCGGCCGGAGTAAATCGGCCGATTGGGAAAGGTCTTCTGCGGTGAAAATTTTGTGAAAGCAAACTGGAAAAAGCGGCTTGCCGCTTTTTCGACAGCCTGAAAAGGGGGAACCTTTTTATGAATATCTTAGCCATTGAGTCCTCCTGCGACGAGACCGCCGCCGCGGTGGTCCGGGACGGGCGGACCGTGCTGTCCAACTGCATCGCCTCTCAGATCGAGATGCACACCATCTACGGGGGCGTGGTGCCCGAGATCGCCTCCCGGAAGCATGTGGAGGCGGTCACCGGCCTGGCGGAGCAGGCGGTGGCCCAGGCGGGCCTGACGAAACAGGACCTGGACGCCGTGGCGGTGACCTACGCCCCGGGGCTCATCGGGGCGGTGCTGGTGGGAGTAAACTTCGCCAAGGGGGCGGCCATGGCCCTGGACCTGCCCCTGATCCCAGTGCACCACGTGCGGGGACACATCGCCGCCAACTACATCACCCACCCGGACCTGGAGCCCCCCTTTGTGTGCCTGTGCGTCTCCGGCGGCACCACCCTGATCGTGGACGTGAAGTCCTACACAGACATGGAGGTGCTGGGGGGGACCCGGGACGACGCGGCTGGGGAGTGTTTTGACAAGGTGGCCCGGGTGCTGGGCATCGGCTATCCCGGGGGCGGCCCCATGGACCGCCTGGCACATGGGGGGGATGACGGCCGGTATGAGCTGCCCCGGGCCCACGTGGCGGGCCACGACCTGGACATGTCCTTCTCCGGCCTGAAGACCGCCAGCCTGAACCTGATCCATAACGCCCAGCAGAAGGGGGAGGAGCTGAACCTGCCCGACTTCGCCGCCAGCTTCGGCCGGGCGGTGAGCGAGTCCCTGGTGCCCCGGGTGATGGCCGCCGCCCGTATGAGGGGGTACGGCCGGGTGGCGGTGGCCGGCGGCGTGGCGGCCAACAGCCGCATCCGGGCGGATCTCACCGCCGCCTGCCAGGAGAGCGGCGACCGCCTGTTCCTGCCCGAGCTGAAATACTGCGGCGACAACGCCGCTATGATCGGGTGTCAGGGATTTTATGAATTTCAGGCCGGCCGCACAGCCGGCCTGGAGCTGAACGCCTACGCCACCCGGGATATTGCCTTGGGGTGAGCGGCGTTGTGGCCGGGGCCCCATCGCAGATGGGGCGGCGCGGAAGCGCCGTACAAGCGTTTTCGCTCAGCGAAAACCTTGGCGGAGGGACGGCGCTGCCGTCCCGAGCATTGAAAAAAGACGGGGTCCCCGGAAAGCGGAGCTTTCTGGGGAGGACAACGCCGC